>NZ_JBRBVB010000010.1:0-461368 GCF_052825805.1 Pseudaestuariivita sp.
CGCGACACGAAGAAAACCACCTGCACGGGTGTTGAGATGTTCCGCAAGCTGCTGGATCGCGGCGAGGCGGGCGACAACATCGGCGCGCTGCTGCGCGGCATCGACCGTGAAGGTGTCGAGCGGGGCCAGGTGCTCTGCAAGCCCGGCTCGGTGACGCCGCACACGAAGTTCGAGGCCGAGGCCTACATCCTGACCAAGGACGAAGGTGGCCGCCACACGCCGTTCTTCGCGAACTACCGCCCGCAGTTCTACTTCCGCACGACGGACGTGACGGGCACGGTTCAGCTGCCCGAGGGCACGGAGATGGTGATGCCGGGCGACAACCTGAAGTTCGCGGTCGAGCTGATCGCGCCGATCGCGATGGAAGAGTCGCTGCGCTTCGCCATCCGCGAAGGTGGCCGGACCGTCGGTTCGGGTGTCGTGTCGAAGATCATCGAGTAATCGGTGATCCCGAGACGCGCCAAACAAGGTGTGTCGAAGATCATCGAGTAATCGGTGATCCCGAGACGCGCCAAACAAGGTGCGTCGAGGATAATCGAGTAAATGCTCAGCCGGGGATGGGTGCAAGCACCCATCCTACCGCGCAACACAAACGTAGGATGGGTGATCTCACCCATCCCAAAACCAAAGACGGCGCGATGAGGGGGCCGGGTGGTCCTGCCTCCTCCTCTCCGCTCACACGCCTAATCGAAGGCTGAAGAACAATGCAAAGCCAGACCATCCGCATCCGGCTCAAGGCGTTCGACTACCGCGTGCTGGACGCCAGCACGCAGGAAATCGTGAACACCGCCAAGCGCACCGGTGCCGACGTCCGCGGGCCCATCCCGCTGCCGAACAAGATCGAAAAGTTCACCGTTCTGCGCGGCCCGCACGTCAACAAGAAGTCTCGTGACCAGTGGGAGATGCGCACGCACAAGCGCATGCTCGACATCGTCGACCCGACCCCGCAAACCGTGGACGCCCTGATGAAGCTCGACCTCGCCGCCGGCGTGGATGTCGAGATCAAGGTCTAAGGAGGGCAGATCAGATGCGCTCTGGAGTGATTGCAAAGAAGGTCGGCATGACCCGGCTCTTCATGGAAGACGGCAAACAGGTCCCCGTGACCGTGCTGCAGCTCGACAAGCTCGAGGTGGTGGCGCAGCGTACGTCGGATGCCCACGGCTACACGGCTGTTCAGCTCGGTGCCGGCACGGCCAAGGCCAAACGCACGAGCCAGGCGATGCGCGGCCACTTTGCCGCCGCCAAGGTCGAGCCGAAACGCAAGATGGTCGAGTTCCGCGTGGCCCCCGAGAACCTGATCGAAGTGGGCGAGGAGATCATCGCCGACCACTACTTTGAAGGTCAGTTCGTGGACGTCACCGGCACCTCGATCGGTAAGGGCTTTGCCGGCGCGATGAAACGCCACAACTTTGGCGGTCTGCGCGCCTCGCACGGTGTCTCGATCAGCCACCGCTCGCACGGTTCGACCGGTCAGTGTCAGGACCCCGGCAAGGTCTTCAAAGGGAAGAAGATGGCCGGCCACATGGGCGCCGCCCGCGTGACGACGCAGAACCTGCAGGTCGTCAAGACCGACAGCGACCGCGGCCTGATCATGATCAAAGGCGCGGTGCCAGGCTCGAAAGGTGGCTGGGTGACGATCAAGGACGCGGTCAAGAAGCCGACGCCCGAGAACGTGATCCTGCCGGCGGCCCTGATGTCTTCCAAGAAGGAAGCGCAGCGCCTCGCCGAGGAAGCTGCAGCCGCCGCCGAAGCCGAAGCCAAAGCCGCCGAAGAGGCCGCCGCCGCCGAAGCAGCAGCAGCCGAAGAAGCCGCGCTGAAAGAAGCCGAAGCCTCGATCGAAGCCGATCAGGACGAAAACAAGGAAGGTGACGCATAATGAAACACGACGTCATCAAACTGGACGGCGGCAGCGCCGGGTCCGTCGATCTGGACGAGGCGCTCTTTGGCCTCGAGCCGCGCGGCGACATCCTGCAACGTGTGGTCCGCTGGCAGCGCAACAAAGCGCAGCAGGGCACCCACAAGGTCAAGACGCGCTCGGAAACGAGCTACTCGACCAAGAAGATCTACCGCCAAAAGGGCACCGGCGGCGCACGCCACGGTGACCGCAACGCGCCGATCTTCCGCAAGGGTGGTATCTATAAGGGCCCGACCCCGCGCAGCCACGCGCACGACCTTCCGAAGAAGGTCCGCAAGCTCGGCCTCTGCCACGCGCTCAGCGCCAAGATGAAAGCCGGCGAGCTGGTCATCATCGAGGACGCGGCGACGGCAGGCAAGACCGGCGCCCTGGCCAAGCAGGTCAAGGAGCTCGGCTGGAAGCGCGCGCTTGTGATCGACGGGGCGGAGGTCAACGCGGACTTTGCCAAGGCGGCCTCGAACATCGCAGGGCTCGACATCCTGCCGTCGATGGGCGCCAACGTCTATGACATCCTGAAACGTGATACCCTGGTCCTGACCAAGGCGGGTGTCGAAGCACTGGAGGCTCGCCTGAAATGAGCGCCAAGGCAGAACATTACGACGTGATCCGCAAGCCGATCATCACCGAGAAAACCACGATGGCGTCCGAGAACGGCGCGGTGGTCTTCGAGGTGGCGATGGCCGCGAACAAGCCGCAGATCAAGGAGGCCGTGGAAACGCTCTTTGGTGTGAAGGTGAAGGCGGTCAACACGACGATCACCAAAGGCAAAGTCAAGCGCTTCCGCGGCCAACTCGGCAAACGCGCGGACGTCAAGAAAGCCTACGTGACGCTCGAAGAAGGCAACACGATCGACGTCTCGACCGGCCTCTGACGCTTGGTCTTTGAGGTAGGGTGGGCACCTGCCCACCCTACGCAGTTTCACGAAAAGCCCCGCCGGTTGGTGGGGCTTTTTTGCGAGGGATTGGATATGCGCTGGACCTTGGTGTTTGCATTCTTGACCGTCGGCCAGAGTGTTCAGGCCGACGCGCCACAGTCTATCCGTCTTCTGTTCGAGGACGGCGCATCGGAGGTCTGGACAGAAAGCGAGGCCACGCTGGACAGCACGCCGTTTGCCATCGCGTCGGTTGGCAAGACGATGACGGCTGTGGCAGTGCTGCGCTATGTCGACCGCGGGCTGCTCGGTCTCGAGACACCAATTGTCGATACCCTGCCGGACAGGGTGCTTGAGCTGTTGCCGGACGTCGAGGGCATCACGCTCCGACACCTTCTGAACATGACCAGTGGCTTGCCGGATTACTATGACGCGTGGTTTGTCGAGCAAAGCCTGCGCAGGCCAGATCAGGTTTCCGCCCTATTGGCGTTGGATGTCCTGCGCAACGAGGGGCTGCTGTTCCAACCGGGGCTGCGTTTTAACTATTCGAACACCAATTACGTGCTGCTCGGCCTGATCCTCGAAAGCGCGGCAGGCCAAACCTATCGCGACATCATCGAGGCGGAAGTCTTTGCGCCCGCCGGCATGCGCGACGCGGTTGTATTCGGCGGCCGCCCCCTTCCCGATGGCTTTCCAAAGGGTCACGAAAGCGGCACGCATATCACAGATTATTTCACGGCGCCTGGCATGGGCGATGGCGGCGTGCTGGCTTCGGCCCGCGACGTGGTGGCGTTCTATACCGCGCTATTCGTGGATCAGACGCTGCTTTCCTCCGATGCTCTTGCCACGCTGACGGAAGATGCCAACGAAGATAGCTACGGTTTGGGGATCGACATCGATGGCGCGATCCTTGGCCACTCAGGGGGCGATCTGGGCTTTTCCAGCGACGTGCGGATCAACGTGGAGACCGGTGCAATTGCGGTGGAATTGACGGCCGAAGGAAGTGCAGACCTCGGATGGGCATTTGAAGCCGTAGAGTAGGCGTCGTCCTCAATCGGGGTTACCCAGGATGAACGGTTGACCCTTGGGTGATGCCCCACTACACGACCTCTCACAGCGATGCCTTGGATTCGTTCGGGGCCTCGTGCGTGTGGGGCAACTCACATAACACCGGCGACCTTCGGGGCGCTATACCATCGGCGGGCAACAGCCCACCTTACATAGCCCCGGATCACGTCCGGGGCGTTTGCTAAACGGAAGACAGAAAGCATGGCACTCAAGTCGTTCAAGCCGACGACGCCGGGCCAGCGCGGGCTGGTGCTGATCGACCGTTCGGAGCTGTACAAAGGACGCCCCGTCAAGGCCCTCACCGAGGGTTTGACGAAATCGGGCGGCCGGAACAACACCGGGCGGATTACATCGCGGCGTCGTGGTGGCGGGGCAAAACGCCTCTACCGGATCGTTGATTTCAAACGGACCAAGAAAGACATCGACGGCGTCGTCGTTCGGATCGAGTACGACCCGAACCGGACTGCCTTCATCGCGCTCATCCAGTACAACGATGGCGAGCAGTCCTACATCCTGGCACCGCAGCGTCTGGCGGTCGGCGACAAGGTCGTCTCGAGCCAGAAAGCGGACATCAAGCCGGGCAATACCATGCCCTTCAGCGGCATGCCGATCGGCACGATCGTGCACAACATCGAGCTGAAACCCGGCAAGGGCGGCCAGATCGCACGCGCGGCAGGCACCTACGCCCAGTTCGTCGGTCGTGACGGCGGCTACGCGCAGATCCGACTCAGCTCGGGCGAATTGCGCATGGTGCGCCAGGAGTGCCTGGCGACGGTCGGCGCGGTCTCGAACCCCGATAACTCGAACCAGAACTTCGGGAAAGCGGGCCGGATGCGCCACAAGGGCAAGCGTCCGAGCGTCCGCGGTGTCGTGATGAACCCGGTCGATCACCCGCACGGCGGTGGTGAAGGCCGCACCTCGGGCGGCCGTACGCCGGTCACGCCATGGGGTGTCGACACCAAGGGCAAACGCACCCGGAACAAGAACAAGGCCAGCCAAAAGCTCATCATCCGCTCGCGGCACGCCAAGAGAAAGGGGCGCTAACATATGTCTCGCTCTGTTTGGAAAGGCCCCTTCGTCGACGCTTACGTGCTGAAAAAAGCCGAAGCGGCGCGCGACTCGGGGCGGAACGAAGTGATCAAGATCTGGTCGCGTCGCTCCACCATCCTGCCGCAGTTCGTTGGCCTCACCTTCGGTGTGTACAACGGACAAAAGCACGTCCCGGTCAACGTGACCGAGGACATGATCGGCCAGAAGTTTGGCGAATACTCCCCCACGCGGACCTACTACGGCCACGCGGCGGACAAAAAAGCGAAACGGAAGTAAGTCATGGGCAAGGAAAAGAACCCCCGCCGCGTGGCTGACAACGAAGCCATGGCGAAGCTGCGGATGCTGCGCACCAGCCCGCAGAAACTCAACCTCGTGGCCCAGCTGATCCGCGGCAAGAAGGTGGAAAAGGCCCTGCAGGACCTCACCTTCTCGCAAAAACGCATCTCGGACGACGTGCGCAAGTGCCTCCAGTCGGCGATTGCGAACGCGGAAAACAACCACAACCTGGACGTAGACGAGCTGATCGTGGCCGAGGCGTATGTCGGCAAGAATCTGGTGATGAAGCGTGGCCGTCCGCGGGCGCGTGGCCGGTTTGGCCGCATCAACAAGCCGTTCTCGGAACTGACCATCAAGGTCCGCCAGATTGAGGAGCAAGCCTGATGGGTAACAAAACCAATCCGATTGGCATGCGCGTCCAGGTCAACCGCACCTGGGACAGCCGCTGGTACGCCGACACCAAGGATTACGGTGATCTTCTGCTCGAAGACATCAAGATCCGCGACTTCATCCACGAAGAGTGCAAGCAGGCCGGCGTGGCCCGCGTCATCATCGAGCGTCCGCACAAGAAGTGCCGCGTGACGATCCACACGGCGCGTCCGGGTGTGATCATCGGCAAGAAAGGTGCGGATATCGAGACGCTGCGCAAAAAGGTCGCCAACATGACCGACAGCGAGCTGCACCTCAACATCGTCGAGGTGCGCAAGCCCGAGCTCGACGCCCAGCTTGTGGGTGAGAGCATCGCGCAGCAGCTCGAGCGTCGTGTGTCCTTCCGCCGTGCGATGAAACGTGCCGTGCAGAACGCCATGCGCATGGGCGCCCTGGGCATCCGGGTCAACGTCGCGGGCCGCCTTGGCGGTGCCGAGATCGCCCGGACCGAGTGGTACCGCGAGGGCCGTGTGCCCCTGCACACGCTGCGTGCCGACATCGACTATGCCAACGTCGAGGCGACCACCGCCTACGGCATCATCGGCATCAAGGTCTGGATCTTCAAAGGCGAGATCATGGAACATGATCCGTCCGCACGGGATCGCAAGGCGCAGGAGCTGCAAGACGGCCCCGCACCGCGCGGCGCCGGCGGCGGTCGCCGGAATTAAGGGTGAGGACGTAAGCAATGCTTCAGCCAAAACGCACAAAATTCCGCAAGATGCACAAGGGCCGCATCCACGGTGAGGCCAAGGGCGGCTCCGACGTCTCCTTTGGCACCTACGGTCTCAAGGCAACCACGCCCGAGCGCGTGACCGCCCGCCAGATCGAGGCCGCGCGCCGTGCGATGACGCGTCACATGAAACGGCAGGGCAAGGTGTGGATCCGCATCTTCCCCGACACGCCCGTGACCTCCAAGCCGGTCGAAGTCCGGATGGGTAAAGGTAAGGGCTCGGTCGATTACTGGGCCTGCAAGGTCAAGCCGGGCCGCGTGATGTTCGAGATCGACGGCGTGAACGACGACATCGCCCGCGAGGCCCTGCGCCTCGCCGCCATGAAACTGCCGGTCAAAACCCGCGTGGTGGTCCGCGAGGACTGGTAAGCGGGCGGCGCAAAATGCGCACCAGCCAATCAAGGAAAGCCCCTCCGCACCTCGCGGCGGGGCTTTTTGCTTGGAAAATGAACGAGTTTTCCGATCGGCGCCGCTTTGGTGCAACGTCGGGCGGATTTGCACGATTTACGTTTTGACTGTGCGCCGCAGACGCGTAGACGGCGCGGTATGAGCACGGTTCTTTACCCCACCCCGCAGGCTGAATTTACGCCGCTGACGCTGCCTGAGGCGCCGGACTGGCATTACCTGCTGAGCGACTTTTACGAGCTCTACCGGCATCTGCCGGCGGGGGGCAGTACGGCGATCCGCGGTCATCAGCGTCAGGTGCGCGAGCGCATCCGCAAGGTGATGACGAGCAAGGCGGTCGTGCACCGCGCCGAGCCGGTCCTGAAACCGGCCGTGCGCCATCTGCGCCGGGCCTTTGACCTCGGCAAGGAAACGCAGCACGCGCATTTCATCCGCGCGCTGGAGGCGGTCGCCGAACAGCTGGTCTGGGAATACGGCTACGAAAAGGTGCCGCGCGGGCTTAGCCAGAAATACGCCTATGCAGAGCTTGCCGGGCCGAACGGGCCGGTTCTGACCGATCAGGTGATCCTCGGCCTCGTGCTCTTTGCGCCGGGTTGCGTCTACCCCGCGCATGCGCATGACGGCATTTCCGAGAGCTACATCTGCCTGAGCGGCGCGGTGTCGGAGAACGATCAGGGCGTCTATGCGCCCGGTTCGCTCATCTACAACCCGCCGGGTCGGGTGCACCGGATCACGACGGCGCAGAATACACCGTCGCTTTTGTGCTACGCTTGGACGGGCGACCCGGAGAAGCTGGCGCATCAAAAGATGACGTTTACCCGGCCACGCACCGTTAAGTGATGAGGCCGGACGGTGACAGGTAAGGTGGGCAGATGCCCACCCTACGCCTGCAGCCACCGCATCAGTTAATGTCGGAGATCAGGTCCGGGTTGGTCACGAGGTTGCGCACGCCATGCGCGTGATCCTCATCAAAGACGTTGTTGCCGAGCCATGTTCCGACGGTTGCGATGTTCACCTTCTTCACGCGGGGACGCACGGACCAGGTCACCTGAAACGGCGAGCCCTTTTCGTTGTACCCCGGGCCGGTGGTGGAGCCCGGGTAGACGATCGGGCGACCGGTGTCGTTCGGCAGGCCCGTCGCCTGGTGCAGCCCGTCCACCATCGCCACCTCGGTCAGCGCCATGAAGTCGCCTGCCGCGGCGTCGTTCACCAGAACATAGACCTGTGTCTCGACCCGCAGCTGCGGGTTGTTGATCGCGTCGTTGAGGCAGGCGCCCAGCGTCGGCCCCGGCGTGATCTGCGCGGTGGAGTGGACGTAATGCACTTCGATCGTGTCACCCGGAACAAGGTCTCCATGCTCGGACGCGCCGACCTTGACGTCGAGCGGCGCAAGCTCGGCTTCGGTCAAGTCGCCCGTGTAGAGGTAGCCCGACCCGTAGCCGGTTCCGTCGCCATTGCCGGCGTACCGGGTGAACTGGCCGCCGCGATGCTCCGCCCCTTCGTGGAAGTGGATGTTGCAGAGATTCATCTCGGTATAGGCGGGCGCGCGGCCAAACCGGATCGGGTTCTCCCCCTCAAGTGTGTCGAGATCGCGCGGCGACTGCGGACCGTAGCCTTTGCCCGACGTCTCGGCCGCAAGCGCGGCACGCTGCGCGGCGATGACCTCATCGCTCACGGATGCGGTCTCTGCCGCTGCACCGCCCGCCAGCGCGGCAGCGCACAATGCGGTTGCCCGCACCAAATCTTTGCACACCATCATCAAATTCCCTCATTAAGATATGTCAGATGATGTACGACCTTCGGACCCAAGGCAATGAAAACACAAGATCGCGGGCGGGTCTTACCCCCAGGCGTAGTTGAAGCTCACCGAGATGCGATCGTCTTCGGCCATGTTCATCGGGACCTCGTGGCGGAGCCAGCTTTCCCAGAGGAGCACGTCCCCGACGTTCGGCGCGACATAGACAAAGGGTTTCAGCGCCTCTGGCGCGTCCGCGAGGCGGGGCGGGGCGGCCATCATCATGGCAAGGCGCGGATCCTCGAACTTGATCGACGACGTGCCCTCGGGAAGCGCCACGTAGGTTGTGCCGGAAATCACCGAATGCGGGTGGATGTGCGCGGTGTGGATACCGCCCTCGGGCAGGATGTTGATCCAGAGGTCCTCGAGCTTGAGCGCCCGCTCGCCGAGGTCGAAGTGCAGCTCCTTGGAAAAGGCGGCGACGTGGGCGTCCAGAACCTTCACCAGATCGGCAAAGATCGGGAAGCGCCACGGCAGGTCGGTCAAAGACGCATAAGACGTGTAGCCGGGGAAGGCGTTGGCCTCGCACCAGTCTTGCCCGGCCTCGTCGTCCTCGGCAATCGCGAGGCAGGACATCTCCATCTCGCGTGCGTCGATGGCGGGCGCGTGCTCGGAGAGCGGCGCGTGGTAGAGGGGCGTGGCAAAGAGCGTGCGGGTCTTAGGCATGCGCGGGGTGTAGCCGGTTTTGACCCGTCCGGCGAGCCTGATTCACGCAAAGGCGCGCAGGTGCAGATCCGGGATGTCGCGCGGTGTGAGCAGGAGCACGTTCGTGGCCTCGGCGAGGGCCTTGGCGCTGCGGGTAAAGCGGCCGGTGCTGAGGACCGCCGCACGGTCGAGGCCGTGGAACTCGGCGCCGGCATAGGCTTCCTGCACGGCGCTGTTGCCGACGCTGCCGGAGTAGAGCTTGCACTGCACGCCGAGGCTGCGCCCGCCCTGCCGGGCCACGACGTCGATGCCCTGATCGCCGGTCTCGCCTGAGGCGCGGGCCTGCCATCCATAGAGGGTCAGGCTGCGCGCCACCCAATGCTCGAACGCGGCGGCGTCGGCTGGGTAGGCTTTCGGGTCGAACCCGTCCGTGGCATCGGCCTCCGCGCGTTTGGAGAGCACGTCCGCCACGATCCGGTGCATGGCGCGGGGCGTGAGCCGGGTGTGGTCGAACCCGACGGAGGTGCAGAATTCTTCCAGCACCGCGTCCCGCCGGTCGCTGGTGACTGCGCCGTAGGCGTTGACCTTGACCGCTTTGGCAAGGCTGCGTGCCAGGGCCCGGTCGTGCTCCGTCACATGCCGGCGAAACACCCGCCGCGCACGGCGCGCCCGGTGCAGCGCCAACCCCAGGCCAAGCGTCACGCCCTGCGCCCCCAGCACCATATATACCGTGGTGATCCCATCCATCTGGTGTCTCCGGCTACCTTGTGCACCTTATGTCGATGCACTGCGGCAAGGATGTGGCAGGCCGCGCGAAACACCTCTCGGCACTGCGGAAAATAGGGGGTTGCGCGGGCAGGGCAGGGCAAGTATCAGCCGCGCACACTCCACTCCACCAGAGCTTGCGGTGACCCTTCGGGGGCCGGCTGGTGATGTTGAAAAGGATCAGGCGATGAACGCCACTGAACTGCGGGACAAGTCTCCCGATCAGCTCCGTGAAGAGCTGGTGAACCTCAAGAAAGAAGCCTTCAACCTGCGCTTCCAGGCCGCCACCGGCAGCCTCGAAAATCCCGCGCGCATCCGTCAGGTGCGCCGTGATGTGGCCCGGGTGAAAACGATTCTGAACGAAAAGGCCGCGTCCGCGGCAGCGGAGGCCTTATAGATGCCCAAACGTATCCTGCAAGGCACCGTCACATCGAACGCGAACGAGCAGACCGTCACGGTCTCGGTCGAGCGCCGTTTCACGCATCCGGTTCTCAAAAAGACGATCCGGAAGTCGAAGAAGTACCGCGCCCACGACGAGCAGAACAAATGCGAAGTCGGGCAAACGGTCCGCATCATCGAATGCGCACCGCGGTCCAAAACCAAACGTTGGGAGGTGCTGGAGGCGTAAGCCTTCCGCGCCTTTCGCGCTTTTAGCGAAACCCTGGGGCCCATGACTGCAAAGCGGTCCCAAAGGTCGGGAGAAACCAAATGATCCAGATGCAGACCAATCTGGATGTTGCTGACAATTCCGGTGCCCGGAAAGTTCAGTGCATCAAGGTCCTGGGTGGTTCCAAGCGTAAGTACGCGTCCGTGGGCGACATCATCGTCGTCTCGGTCAAGGAAGCCATCCCGCGCGGCCGCGTGAAAAAGGGCGACGTCCGCAAGGCCGTCGTCGTGCGCACCGCCAAGGAAGTTCGCCGCGAAGACGGCACCGCAATCCGCTTTGACCGCAACGCCGCGGTCATCCTGAACAACGCGAACGAGCCGGTTGGCACGCGTATCTTCGGGCCGGTGGTGCGCGAGCTGCGTGGCAAGAGCTTCATGAAAATCATCTCGCTCGCGCCGGAGGTGCTCTGATGGCTGCCAAGCTGAAAACAGGTGACAAGGTCGTCGTGCTGGCGGGCAAGGACAAAGGCAAGACCGGGACCATCAGTTCCGTCGACCCCAAGGCCGGCAAAGCCGTCGTCGATGGCATCAACATCGCCATCCGCCACCAGCGCCAGACCCAAACGACCCAAGGTGGCCGCACGCCCAAGGCGCTGCCGATCCAGCTGTCGAACCTGGCGTTCGTCGATGCCAACGGCAAAGCGTCTCGCGTCGGCTTCCGCATGGAAGACGGCAAGAAGGTCCGCTTCGCCAAGACAACGGGAGACGTGATCTGATGCTCGACACCAGCTCTTACACCCCCCGCCTCAAGGCCCAGTACAAAGACAGCATCCGTGCCGCCCTCAAAGAAGAGTTCGGCTACAAGAACGACATGCAAATCCCGCGCCTGGACAAGATCGTCCTCAACATCGGCTGCGGGGCAGAGGCCGTGAAGGACTCCAAGAAAGCCAAATCGGCTGTCGAGGATCTCACGGCCATCGCCGGGCAAAAAGCGATGACGACCATTGCCAAGAACTCGATCGCGGGCTTCCGCGTTCGCGAAGGCATGCCGCTCGGTGCCAAGGTCACCCTGCGGGGCGACCGGATGTACGATTTCCTCGATCGCCTGATCACCATCGCAATGCCGCGCATCCGCGACTTCCGCGGTGTGAAGCCGTCGTTCGACGGACGCGGCAACTTTGCCATGGGCATGAAGGAGCACATCGTGTTCCCCGAGATCGACTTTGACAAGGTGGACGAGACCTGGGGTCTCGACATCGTCATGACGACCACGGCGGACACCGATGCCGAAGCGAAATCGCTTCTCAAGCACTTCAACATGCCCTTTACGAGCTGAGCCAGGAGAGATCACATGGCCAAAAAAGCAATGATCGAACGCGAGAAGAAGCGTCAAAAGCTCGTGGACCGCTACGCAGCCAAGCGCGCCGAGCTCAAAGAGATCGCGAACGACGAGTCGAAACCGATGGAAGAGCGCTTCAAAGCCCGCCTCAAGCTGGCGAAGCTGCCGCGCAACTCCTCGCCCACGCGCCTGCACAACCGCTGCCAGCTGACCGGTCGTCCCCACGCGTACTACCGCAAGCTGAAAATCAGCCGTATTGCCCTGCGCGACCTGGCCTCGAACGGTCAGCTGCCGGGCATGGTCAAGTCGAGCTGGTAAGGGGAGGTCTGAGATATGAACGATCCTATCGGTGATATGCTGACCCGCATCCGCAACAGCCAGCTCCGCGGCAAGTCGGTGGTCTCGACCCCGGCCTCCAAGCTGCGCGGCTGGGTGCTCGATGTGCTGGCAGACGAGGGCTACATCCGCGGCTACGAAAGCGGCACGGATGCCAAAGGCCATCCGACGCTGGAAATCAGCCTCAAGTACTTCGATGGCCAGCCAGTCATCCGCGAGCTCAAGCGGGTCTCGACCCCCGGCCGCCGCGTGTACATGGGTGTCAGCGACATCCCCTCGGTCCGCCAGGGCCTGGGTGTCTCGATCGTGTCCACGCCCAAGGGCGTGATGTCGGATGCAAACGCGCGCGCAGCCAATGTCGGCGGCGAAGTGCTTTGCACCGTGTTCTAAGGAGGGGCGCATGTCTCGTATTGGCAAAAAGCCGGTTGAGCTGCCCTCGGGTGTGTCTGCGTCCCTGTCGGGCCAGACCATCGAGGTGAAGGGTCCCAAGGGCACCCAGAGCTTTACCGCATCGGACGACGTGACGATCACCATCGACGGCGACGTCGTGACGGTGGACCCGCGTGGCAAATCCAAGCGCGCGCGCCAGCAGTGGGGCATGTCCCGCACGATGGTGGCGAACATGGTCCATGGCGTGTCGAACACGTTCAAGAAAGAGCTGGAAATCCACGGCGTCGGTTACCGCGCTCAGCTGCAGGGGAACACCCTCAAGCTGAACCTCGGCCTCAGCCACGACGTGAACTTCGAAGTGCCCTCCGAGGTGACGGTGACCGTGCCGAAACCGACCGAGATCACGGTCGAGGGCCACGACGCTCAACTGGTCGGGCAGGTTGCCGCGAACATTCGCGACTGGCGCCGCCCGGAGCCCTACAAGGGCAAAGGTATCCGCTACAAAGGCGAGTATATCTTCCAGAAAGAAGGCAAGAAGAAGTAAGGACCAAGGGTATGGCAAACACGAAACGACAGCTGTTTCTCAAGCGCCGCCTGCGCGTCCGGAACAAGCTTCGCAAGGTGAACGCGGGCAAGATGCGCCTCAGCGTGCACCGCTCCAGCAAGAACATCAGCGTCCAGCTGATCGACGACGTGAACGGGGTCACCCTGGCCTCGGCCTCGTCGCTCGAAAAGGACCTCGGCATCGTCGGCAAGAACAACGTCGAGGCGGCCGCCAAGGTCGGCGCGGCGATTGCCGAACGCGCCAAGAAAGCCGGTGTCGAAGAAGCGTACTTCGACCGTGGCGGCTTCCTCTTTCATGGCAAGGTGAAGGCTCTGGCCGACGCCGCGCGTGAAGGCGGTCTGAAAATCTAAGACCCGTAAGGTGGGCAGATTGCCCACCCTACATCTGCAGGCGGGAACGCCTCGATGATGCCGCGATATGTGTGTCGACGCGCATCGAACAACCACCGCACATGCGGTAGATGACAAGGAGGCCACATGGCCGAAAGAGAAAACCGCCGGGGCAACCGCCGCGACCGCGACGAAGCCCCCGAATTCGCCGACCGTCTGGTCGCCATCAACCGCGTGTCGAAAACCGTCAAGGGCGGTAAACGCTTCGGTTTTGCTGCCCTCGTGGTGGTCGGTGACCAGAAAGGCCGCGTCGGCTTTGGCAAAGGGAAAGCCAAGGAAGTGCCCGAGGCGATCCGCAAGGCAACCGAGCAAGCCAAGCGCAAGATGGTCCGCGTGCCCCTCAAGGAGGGCCGCACGCTGCACCACGACATCGAAGGCCGTCACGGCGCCGGCAAGGTCATCATGCGCACCGCGCCGACCGGGACCGGGATCATTGCAGGTGGTCCGATGCGGGCCGTCTTCGAGATGCTGGGTGTCCAGGACGTCGTGGCGAAATCCATCGGCTCGCAGAACCCCTACAACATGATCCGCGCCACCATCGACGCGCTCGGGAAGGAGCAATCGCCCCGCTCCGTCGCGCAGCGCCGTGGCAAGAAGGTCGCTGACATCCTGCCCAAGCGGGACGAAGCCCCTGCGGCCGCGACTGAGGAGGCCTGAGAGACATGGCAAAAACCATCGTTGTGAAACAGATCGGCTCGCCGATCCGCCGCCCCGCCATCCAGCGCCAGACGCTGATCGGCCTGGGCCTGAACAAGATGCACAAGACGCGCGAGCTCGAGGACACGCCCTCGGTCCGCGGCATGGTCGCCAAGATCCCGCACCTCGTCGAGATCGTCGAAGAGCGCGGCTGACCCACGCGAAACCTGTAGGGTGGGCACCGCCCACCTCTCCTCAAGCGCCCCGCCTCGCTGCGGGGCGTTTTGCGTTTCGCGGCGGGCACACTCGGAACCCGAGGCCCGCCTCGACGATTGGTTAAGTGAACTTCGAAAAGGAGACATGACATGCCAATGAACACGCTCAAAGACGTCTACATCGACCAGGTCAAGGACCTCTACTCGGCTTGCAACCAGAGCCACAAGATGACCGTGCAACTTGCCGATGCAGCAACCAACGAGACGCTCAAAGGAGCGCTGACCGCAGGTGCCGAAGGCATCAAAGACGGGATGGAGGCTGCCGCAGCCATCGTGAAAGCCCATGGCGAGGAGCCGAGTGACGAGTTCTGCAAAGGCATGGAAGGGCTGGTCAAAGAGGCCAAGGCGCACGCCATCGACGAAGACTTTGGCGACAGAGACGCCCGCGACGCCATGATCATCACCCAGTACCAGCGCATGGTCCACTACGGCATCGCAGGCTGGGGTTGTGTCGTAGCCTTCGCCAAGCGGCTGGGCCTCGACGAGGACGCGCACACATTGCAGAAGTGCCTCGATGACACCTACGACGGCGACCGCCGCATGACGGAGATCGCCGCCGGAGAGGTCAACCGCGCCGCAGCCTAAAGGTTGCCAGCAGGGCGGGTCGAGCAGACCCGCCCACGCGTGGCAATCGCCGCAATTTCGGCGATCTGGCAAGTCTTTCGGCGTGTCGTCTTCGGAGGCCTTTTGGCCTCACGCGCGCATCACGCCCGACGGCTGGCCTCCCTCGTCTCGGCTATGCGTTCAGCGCGCAGCGGACATGCAAGATTGACGGGTGGTCGCGCGCCGGCATGGGGCGTAGCGCTGCAAGCCTGAACGCCAAACACCGAGGTCTCCCATGCCGCTCGTCACCCGCATTTTCGCTCAATTGAAAACCGTCTGGTCGCAAGGGCCGTGCCCGTGCTGGACGGAGTACCTCAACAACCGCTGATCACGCGGCGCCGAGGCGCGCCTTGATCTCGGCCGGGCAGCGCGCGGACAGCGCGACGTAGTCGTGCGGTGTGTTCTCTGCTTGCCGGGCCAGCGGCTCAAGCGCGACCCGCATCAGGCGTTTCGGCAAGCCGTAAAGCGTAAATCCGCGGTCGATCAGCAGCTGCAGGCTCTCGGGCAGGGCTGGTGCCGTCGGTCGGTGCTCTTCGAGCAGCAGCACATGCGGGGCGCGTTCTGATAGATAGCGCGTGCCGCCCTTGAGCACTTCGGTCTCGAAGCCTTCCACGTCGATCTTCATCATCGCGGCAGAGCGTGGGCCAAAGGTCGTGGACATCCGGTCGAGCGTTTCCACAGGCACCTCTTCGGACGCGCCGTCACCCGGCAAAAGGCTCGCGGCGCCGGCATTGTCGTCCGGCACGGTCAGCAACAGCTTGCCGGGCTCTGGACCCAAAGCCATGCCATGCAGAGTGACGTTCGCGCGGTGCGTCTCCACGAGGCTGCGCGAGACATAGCTGCGCAGCCGCGCTTGCGGCTCAAACGCGTGTACCGAGCCCGATGCGCCCACCCGCTCGGACATGCGCAGGGTGACAAGGCCGAGGTTCGCGCCGATGTCGATCGCCAGGTCGCCCGGGCGCAGGACGCGGTCGACCACCCAGGACACCTTGGGGTCGAGATCGCCCACGTATTTCATCGCACGCGCGACATAGTCGCCGGACGGCACAAGTGCCGGACCGCCCACGACGCGCGCCCAGTCGTCCTGCCCGTGCCGGCGGTCGAGCGCGCGCATGAGGGAGGTGTTGGCGAGCGTGCCGCACCCGGATTTCAGGGGATAGCTGTGCCCGACCTGCTTGGCGAGCGCGTTGAGAAGGGTGGTCATCATCTGGCCTACAAGTCTCCGCGCCCCCACGCGCCGGAACTATAACGCCATCGCACCCTAAAAATCCATCGCGCGCGCGGGACAAGGCGCGCGCTGTCTCACTGCTGCAACGACCGTCCCGGCATAGGCGCCTGCGCACGCTGCCGCATCCGCCCGGCGGTGATCGCCAGGATGATGCAGGCGTAAAGCGCAAAGAGGTAGACCGGGTAGGCGAGCAGCACCGGATCCGGCTGTCCCACCACGAGCACCGCCAGCGTCGCCGCGACAAAGTTCAGCACCCAGCAACTGAGCGTTTCCGTCTCCGGCGCGCGGTAGGCTTTGACCGCCGTAGCAACGCCTCCAAGCGCGCTAACCGCGATGGCGATGGCAAGCGCGTAAACGGCGCTGTCGGTGGTGACCCAAAGCACGATCCCGAGCGCGGCCGCCACAAGCGTCGGCGCGTCCGAGCGCCCCAGATAGCTGCCCATGCCGCCCCGGATCGACATCAGGAACACCACGATCGTCGCGCCGCTCTGCCCCATGGAGAACCAAAGCGAATGCGTGGCGCCTTCATAGGCTTGCGATGCGGTGGAGATCGACGAAAGCAGCGCCCAGATCAGCCAGGTCGCGCGGTGCGGCCGTGTCGATCCAAAAAGCGTGTCGCGAAAGTAAGGAACATACGCGGCCAGACCTATGAGCGCCGCCAAAATTCCGGCAGCATAGGCCCAGTCCGCCGGAAAACCCGTGGCGAACGTCATCAAAATGTCCTCAATAAAATAGTGCCACGCGTGTGACACGTTTGAGGTACCCGGGAAATGGAGGTTTGCCATACCCCAAATGGGGGAAAGCGGCGTTTTTCTTTGCCTCTTGCGCGAAAATAGGGCGGGCGCTATACGCCGCTGGCGCGCTCTTGGGCGCGCTCACAATTTGCACGCCGTGTCCCTCCCACCAGCTTCACCGGGGAGGTGTTCCGGCCAGAGGAGAAGCACGATGAAACTCAATGAAATCGCCGACAACCCAGGCGCCACGAAACGCAAGAAACGCGTCGGCCGTGGTCCCGGCTCCGGCATGGGCAAGACCGCAGGCCGCGGGATCAAGGGCCAGAAGTCGCGCTCGGGCGTGGCGATCAACGGCTACGAGGGCGGCCAGATGCCGCTCTACCAACGCCTTCCCAAGCGCGGCTTCAACAAGCCGAACCGCAAGGAATACGCCGTCACGAACCTGGGCCTGATCCAGAAGTTCATCGACGCGGGCAAGCTTGATGCCGCGAACATCACTGAGGACACGCTGATCGAGTCTGGTCTGGTGCGCCGCAAACTCGACGGCATCCGCGTGCTGGCCAAGGGCGAGATCACCGCCAAGGCAACGATCACCGTGACCGGCGCGTCGAAATCGGCCGTCGATGCGGTCGAGAAAGCCGGCGGCAGCCTGACCGTCGCGTGAGCGACCACCAGCACCTTGTGACTTGTGACCGGGCAGCGCTCCGCTTACATGTCTCAGACGTTTGTTGAAACACACGCCGCCGCGCCGTTTCACACGGTGACGGCGGCGTTTGCCTGACAGAGAGACCCGCATGGTATCCGCAGCAGAGCAGATGGCCGCCAACACGTCCTGGTCGGC
This sequence comes from Pseudaestuariivita sp., assembly GCF_052825805.1. NCBI lineage: Bacteria > Pseudomonadati > Pseudomonadota > Alphaproteobacteria > Rhodobacterales > Paracoccaceae > Pseudaestuariivita > Pseudaestuariivita sp. The sequence continues at coordinate 17,892 of NZ_JBRBVB010000010.1, forward strand.
GTTCGGCAAGGCCACGGACCTTCGCAACCGCATCCTCTTTACCCTTGGACTTTTGATCGTCTACCGGCTCGGGACATTCATCCCTGTGCCTGGCATCGACGGCGGCGCGCTGCGCGAGTTCATGGAGCAGGCAAGCCAGGGCATCGGCGGCATCCTGACGATGTTCACCGGCGGCGCGCTGGGGCGGATGGGCATCTTTGCTCTGGGGATCATGCCCTACATCTCGGCCTCGATCATCGTGCAGCTCCTGACCTCGATGGTTCCCAAGCTCGAGCAGCTCAAGAAAGAGGGCGAGCAGGGCCGCAAGAAGATCAACCAGTACACGCGCTACGGCACTGTGATCCTTGCGATTTTCCAAGCATACGGCCTGGCTGTGAGCCTCGAGGCGGGCAACCTTGTGACCGATCCTGGCTGGTTCTTCCGCGCGTCCTGCGTGATCACGCTGGTGGGCGGCACCATGTTCCTGATGTGGCTCGGTGAGCAGATCACCGCCCGCGGGGTCGGCAACGGTATCTCGCTCATCATCTATGTCGGCATCATCGCCGAGATCCCCTCTGCGCTCGCGCAATTCTTTGCCAGCGGCCGGTCGGGCGCGCTGAGCCCGGCGGTCATCGTCGGTGTGATCGTGATGGTCATCGCGGTGATCATGTTCGTCGTGTTCATGGAGCGCTCCTTGCGCAAGATCACGATCCAGTATCCGCGCCGCCAGGTGGGGATGAAGATGACCGAGGCGCAGCAGTCGCACCTGCCGGTCAAGGTCAACCCGTCGGGCGTGATCCCCGCGATCTTTGCCTCGTCGCTGCTGCTGTTGCCCGTGACGATCTCGACCTTCTCTGGCCAGCAGACCGGGCCGATCATGTCGACGATCCTCGCCTATTTCGGCCCCGGCCAGCCGCTCTACCTGCTCTTCTTCGCGGCGATGATCATCTTCTTCGCATACTTCTACACGTTCAACGTGTCGTTCAAGGTCGATGACGTGGCCGAGAACCTCAAGAACCAGAACGGCTTTGTGCCCGGCATCCGCCCCGGCGAGAAGACGGCGCAGTACCTCGAATACGTGGTCAACCGCATCCTCGTGCTCGGCTCGGGGTATCTGGCGGCGGTTTGTCTCTTGCCCGAGATCCTGCGCGGTCAACTGGCGATTCCCTTCTACTTTGGCGGCACATCGGTGCTGATCGTGGTGTCGGTGGCGATGGACACGATCCAGCAGGTCCAATCGCACCTCCTCGCGCACCAATACGAAGGGCTCATTCAAAAGTCGCAGTTGCGCGGACGCGGCGGAGCACGCAAAAAGGGCAAGCGCGCGCCGACACGTCGGTAAGCGGGCGTCGCCAACAAAGACCTCACGGGGGGGACACATCCATGAACATCATTCTGCTGGGTCCTCCCGGCGCCGGGAAAGGTACGCAAGCGCAAATCCTCGTCGACGAACGCGGCATGATCCAGCTTTCGACCGGCGACATGCTCCGCGAGGCGCGCACCTCCGGCACCGAAATGGGCAAGCGCGTCGCCGCGATCATGGATGCAGGAGAGCTTGTCACCGACGAGATCGTCATCGGTCTGATCCGCGAAAAGCTGCAAGGCGATGCTGGCGGCGGCTTCATCTTTGACGGCTTCCCGCGGACGCTGCCGCAGGCGGACGCCCTCGCGGCGCTGCTCGAAGAGGTCGGCCAAAAGCTCGACGCAGTGGTCGAGATGCGCGTCAACGACGATGTGCTTGTCGAGCGCGTGGTCAACCGCGGTCTCGAGGCGGCGGCCGCCGGCAAACCCGTCCGTGCCGACGACAACGCGGAAAGCATGAAGACGCGGCTGATGGAGTATTACAAAAAGACCTCGCCCCTGATCGGCTATTACTACGCCAAGGGCGATCTCAAATCGGTCGACGGCCTCGGGACCATCGACGAGGTCAAAGACCGCATCGCGGGCGCGCTGCCCGCCTGACGCCGGCACTTGTGCAAAATACCCGGAGACCTGGGAACGGCCCGCTTGGCTCTGCGTTTGTTGATTGAACAAACTGGAAAGGAGCCAAGCTATGAATTGGGACCAAATCCAAGGCCAATGGAAGCAACTCAAAGGTGACGCACAGGCCCAGTGGGGCAAGCTCACCGATGACGATCTCGATCAGGCAGAAGGCGACCGCACCAAGCTGGTCGGCCTCGTGCAGGAAAGATACGGCAAGGCCAAAGAAGAGGCCGAGCAAGAGGTGGACAGCTGGTTCGCCCGGCACTGACCCCTTTGCCCAAACGTCCAGGCAGCCGCCCGGACCTCCAACGTTTAGGCACGTTGCAAGCCCGCGCCCGATCCCTCGGCGCGGGCTTTGCCGTTCGATAGGCTTTCAGGGTTGACGGCACTCCGCGCAACCCTTACCTGCCCGTATCTCCGAGGGGAATCGCCACTCCCCGACGGGCGCAGGACGAGATGGGCGATCGCGATGCGCATCTCAGACCACCTCAAGATCGTGAAGCCCGAAGCGCTGAAACGCCTCGGGCTTTGGTTGTGAAAAAAGGGCCTGGAATGACGGGCTCGCATCATAAGGACTACGAAATTGGCTCGTATTTCCGGGGTCAACATCCCCACCGGCAAGCGCGTCCCGATCGCGCTGACATACGTGACAGGCATCGGCCACACTTCCGCAAAAGCCATCTGCGAGGCCGTCGGCATCGAGCCGACCCGCCGCGTGAACGAGCTCAGCGACAGCGAAGTGCTGCAGCTGCGTGAGCACATCGACGCGAACTACACCGTCGAAGGTGACCTGCGCCGCGAAGTGCAGATGAACATCAAGCGCCTGATGGACCTTGGCTGCTACCGTGGCCTGCGCCACCGCCGCAACCTGCCGGTCCGCGGCCAACGCACGCACACCAACGCGCGCACCCGCAAAGGCCCGGCGAAACCCATCGCTGGCAAAAAGAAATAAGGGGGCGCTGAGATGGCTCGTGACACCCGCCGTACGAAGAAGAAGGTTTCCAAGAACATCGCCGCTGGCGTTGCGCATGTGAACTCCTCTTTCAACAACACCAAAATTCTCATCTCCGACGTGCAAGGCAACGCGATCTCGTGGTCGTCCGCCGGCACGATGGGCTTCAAGGGCTCGCGCAAGTCGACGCCCTACGCCGCGCAAATGGCCGCCGAAGACGCCGGCAAGAAGGCGCAGGAACACGGCGTGAAGACGCTCGAAGTCGAAGTGCAGGGCCCCGGCTCCGGCCGCGAATCGGCGCTGCGCGCGCTGGCCGCCGTCGGCTTCAACATCACGTCCATCCGTGACGTGACGCCGATCGCGCACAACGGCTGCCGCCCGCCAAAGCGCCGCCGCGTCTAAGCGTTCCGGGCGCTCCTTTTGCGGGGCGCCTTATAGCAGATCAACCTCGGGAGCGAAGCGCCAAGGATCCGGGCACTTTGCAGGCATGGAGGGTTTTAGATGATCCATAAAAACTGGGCCGAGCTTATCAAACCAACGCAGTTGGAAGTTAAGCCGGGCAACGATCCGATGCGGCAGGCCACCGTCGTGGCCGAACCGCTCGAGCGCGGCTTTGGCCTGACGCTCGGCAACGCGCTGCGCCGCGTTCTGCTGTCCTCGCTGCAAGGCGCAGCCATCACCTCGGTGCAGATCGACAACGTCCTGCACGAGTTTTCGTCCGTTTCGGGCGTGCGCGAAGATGTCACCGACATCATCCTCAACCTCAAGGGCGTCGCCCTGCGCATGGAAGTCGAAGGGCCCAAGCGCCTGTCGATTCAGGCCAAGGGTCCGGGTGTCGTCACCGCCGGCGACATCTCCGACAGCGCGGGCATCGACGTTCTGAACCGCGAGCACGTGATCTGCCACCTCGACGAGGGCGCGGATGTCTACATGGAGCTCACGGTCAACATCGGCAAAGGCTACGTCGCTGCCGACAAGAACAAGCCCGAAGACGCGCCCATCGGCTTGATCCCGATCGACGCGATCTACTCGCCTGTCAAGAAAGTCAGCTACGACGTGCAACCCACCCGCGAGGGGCAGGTGCTCGACTATGACAAGCTCACGATGAAGATCGAGACCGACGGCTCGATCACGCCGGATGACGCCGTGGCCTACGCCGCGCGGATCCTGCAGGACCAGCTGTCGATCTTCGTCAACTTCGACGAGCCGGAATCGGCGCAAGCCGCGCAGGAAGACGACGGCCTCGAGTTCAACCCGCTTCTGCTCAAGAAGGTGGACGAACTGGAGCTCAGCGTGCGGTCGGCCAACTGCCTCAAGAACGACAACATCGTCTACATCGGCGATCTCATCCAGAAGACCGAAGCAGAGATGCTGCGCACGCCGAACTTTGGCCGCAAGTCCTTGAACGAGATCAAGGAAGTGCTGTCGGGCATGGGTCTGCACCTCGGCATGGACGTCGAGGACTGGCCGCCCGACAACATCGAAGACCTCGCCAAGAAATTCGAGGATTCGTTCTAAACGCCAGGATGGGTAGAACCACCCACCTACTTTGCATCACCCCGTAGGATGGGTGATTTCACCCATCCCGCGGCACCCGGGCACCCCGCCCCAAGGAGAGCAGCTGACACGCATCGGCTGCCGGACAAAGCAAAAACGCCCGTAGAGGGCACCCAATTGGAGTAAGAAACATGCGTCACGCTCGCGGATACCGCCGCCTCAACCGCACCCACGAACACCGCAAGGCCCTCTTTGCCAACATGGCCGGCAGCCTGATCGAACACGAACAGATCAAGACGACCCTGCCCAAGGCCAAGGAACTGCGCCCGATCGTCGAAAAGCTGATCACGCTCGCCAAGCGCGGCGATCTGCACGCCCGCCGTCAGGCCCGCGCGCAGCTCAAGCAGGACATGCACGTGGCCAAACTCTTTGACGTGCTCGGCCCCCGCATGGCCGACCGTCCGGGCGGCTACATCCGCGTGATGAAGGCAGGCTTCCGCTACGGCGACATGGCACCGATGGCGATCATCGAATTTGTCGACCGCGACGTCGATGCCAAGGGCGCCGCCGACAAAGCGCGCCTCGCCGAGGAAGAAGCCGCCGAGAGCTGAGGCTCACAGCGATACGCTTACAAAAAGGCCCCGGCGGAGACGCGCGGGGCCTTTTTCGTTCTTGGGGTTGGATTTTTGGGTGTCAGGCAGCGTCGAGCTCACGTTTGACCAGGTCCTCGATCTCGTCGACCGGGTGGTTGGTCAGCGTCTTCGGCACTTCGGCCACCACACGGTCCGCGACCTCCTTGTGCATCTCGTCCCGAAGAACGCCCAGCACCTGTGGTGATGCGACGAGAACAAGCCGGTCGAACCCGCCCGCATGCGCATCCTTGTAGAGCCGGTCGGCAAGGTCCTTGGCAAAGCGCTCTTTCTGCAGCTCGTGCCAATCGGTGTCGTCGAGGGCGGAACGCTGGCCCGCGCCCGTGTCTGGCATGCGCCCGGGCCGGTTTGCCGATTGCTCGATATCCGAAGGGTTCTCTTCCGCGTGCGTGTCCGTCACGTCGAAATTCGGGTCGGCGTGGTCGGTCAGGTTGCGCAGGAACAGCGCCTTTTCGCTGTCCGCCACCACGATGAGCGTGTCGTTCTTGAGCCGTGCCATGTCAGTCCTTCTCCGTGCCGGTGCCGTGATGCCCGCCGAGATTGCCTTCGCCGGCCTCGTCCGATTTTTGCACGCGCGTCGCGCCGGCGCGGTCGTCCTTGGCGCGCTTGAGCGTGTCGCGCGTGCCGACCTTGCGTTCGAGGTTGCCGTCCGCCCGGCCTTGCTGGCTGGGGGTGGCTTCGTCGTCGAGATACTCTTCGGTTTCGCGGGTGCCGTCCTGGGACCTGTGTCGGTCAGCCATGATGATCTCCTTTTGCTTTGATGGGAAAACGGCCCGGGCCGGGGCCGGGTTCCGCCGGGCGCGTTGCAATCGGCGGCAACGCTCCGCATACCGAAGACTAGAATCGGCGCAGAAAGTGGCAGATGGCGGACCTGTTTGATACTCCGGGCGCGGTGAACGCGGGCAGCACAACGCGTCCGCTCGCGGACCGGCTGCGCCCTGCGAGCCTTGCGGAGGTGATCGGCCAAGCCCAAGTGCTTGGCGCCGACGCGCCGCTGCGCGTGATGCTCGACGCGGGCGCGCTGACCTCGCTGGTGTTCTGGGGACCACCCGGTGTGGGTAAGACAACCATCGCGCGGCTGCTCGCGGACGAGACGGACCTCGCTTTTGTCCAGATCAGCGCGATTTTTTCCGGTGTGGCTGAGCTGAAGAAAGTGTTCGAGACCGCGCGCCAGACCCGCCGCATGGGGCGCGGGACGCTGCTTTTCGTGGACGAGATCCACCGGTTCAACAAAGCCCAGCAGGACAGTTTCCTGCCGCATATGGAGGACGGCACCATCGTGCTCGTGGGCGCGACGACGGAGAACCCGTCGTTCGAGCTCAACGCCGCGCTGCTCTCGCGTGCGCAGGTGCTGGTGCTCGAACGGCTGAGCCTCGCCGAGCTGGAACACCTCACCCAACGCGCCGAGACGCAGCTGGGTGTGAAGCTGCCGCTCAACGGTGAGGCGCGGGAGCAGATGCAGGAGATGGCAGACGGCGACGGCCGGGCGCTCCTCAACTTGATCGAGCAAGTGGCAGCTTGGACCGTGGACACTCCGCTGGACGCAAAGGCCCTCGCGCAGCGGCTGTCACGCCGGGCAGCGCTCTACGACAAATCGGGCGACGCGCATTACAACCTCATCTCGGCCCTGCACAAATCGGTGCGCGGCTCGGACCCGGATGCAGCGCTCTACTGGTTTTCGCGCATGCTCGAAGGGGGCGAGGACCCGCGTTATCTCGCCCGCCGCATCACGCGCATGGCGGTGGAGGACATCGGCCTTGCCGACCCACAGGCGCAGGACGTGTGCCTGCAAAGCTGGCAAACCTACGAGCGGCTGGGCTCTCCCGAAGGTGAGCTGGCGCTGGCGCAAGCGCTCGTCTACCTCGCGCTCGCGCCGAAATCCAACGCCACTTACAACGCTTACAAGGCCGCGCGCCGGGCGGCGAAGCAGACAGGCTCGCACGCACCGCCCAAGCATATCCTGAACGCGCCCACGCAGATGATGAAGGATCAGGGGTACGCCGCCGGATACGCCTATGACCACGATGCCGAGGACGGGTTTTCGGGGCAGAACTACTTCCCGGACGGGATGGAGCGGCCTGCGTTCTACGACCCCGTTGCGCGCGGGTTCGAGCGGGACCTGCGCAAACGGCTCGACTATTTCGCGCAGCTGAGGGCCAAGCGGCAGGGCGGTTGACACCGGCGCGCGGGCGGCACAGGTGGAGGCCATGATGGTGATCTATGTGGCATTGGGCGGCGCGCTTGGCGCGGCGCTGAGGTATGGCGCAACGCAGCTCGTGGCGTTCCCGTTCGGCACGCTCGGCGTGAACGTGCTCGGCTCGTGCGTGATCGGCGCGCTCTATGCGGGCGTGCTCGCCGGGCCGGAGCAGCCCCGTCTCGCGGCGTTTCTGGTGACCGGCCTTCTGGGCGGGTTCACGACGTTCTCGGCCTTCTCGCTGGACACGCTCAAGCTGGTGCAGGCCGGGCAGGTGGCCTTTGCCGCGGGGTATGTCAGCGCGTCGGTGGTCCTGTCGCTCCTGGCCTGCTTTGCCGGGTTCGCGCTGGTGAGGGGGATCGTCTGATGCCGGGGGTGCAAACCGTCGAGGTAGGCGCGGATGACGCCGATCAGCGGATCGACCGCTGGCTGAAACGGCTCTACCCGCAGCTGACCCAAGGCCGGATCGAGAAGATGTGCCGCAAGGGTGAGCTGCGCGTCGAGGGGGGGCGGGTGAAACCGGCCACACGGCTGGAGGCCGGGCAGAGCGTGCGCATCCCGCCAGTGCCGGACAAGGCCGCGCCGCCGCCGACGGAAAAGCCGAAGGTCTCGGACGCGGATGCGCGGATGATCGAAGCCTGCGTGCTCTACCGTGATGATGATCTGATCGTGCTGAACAAGCCCTCGGGCCTGCCCACGCAAGGCGGCAGCGGGCAGGCGCGGCATGTCGATGGCCTCAGCGAGGCGCTCAAGTTCGGCTACGAGGACAAGCCGCGGCTGGTGCACCGGCTCGACAAGGATACCTCGGGCGTGCTGGTGCTCGCGCGCACGCGGCAGGCGGCGTCCAAGCTGACGGCAGCCTTTCGGCATCGGAACACGCGCAAGATCTACTGGGCTTTGGTCGCGGGCGTACCGACGCCCTACCTCGGGGAGATCAAGACGGGGCTGGTTAAAGCGCCCGGACATGGCGCCAAGGGTGAGGGTGAAAAGATGATCCCCGTGCACCCGCGCGAGATCGACGACACGCCGGGCGCCAAACGGGCGCATACGCTTTACGCAACGCTTTACCGGGTGGCGGGGCGCGCGTCCTGGGTCGCGATGGAGCCTCTGACGGGACGTACCCACCAGCTGCGAGCGCATATGGCGGGAATGGGCCATCCGATTGCAGGTGATGGCAAATACGGCGGCTCGGCGCAGGAGAACCTGGGCGACGGGTGGGGTGCGCAGATCGGCGGGCTCATCAGCCGCAAGCTTCACCTGCACGCGCGGAGCCTGACGTTCGAGCATCCCTCGACGGGCAAGCCGCTCACCGTGACGGCGCCGCTGCCGGAGCATATGGCTTATAGCTGGGAGACGCTCGGCTGGACCGAGGATCTGGCCGCCGACGACCCGTTCGAGAGCGTGCGATGAGCGGGCTGAGCCTTGTGCTTTTCGACGTCGACGGCACGCTGGTCGACAGCCAGGCGGACATCGTCGCCTCGATGGAGGCGGCGTTTGCGCGCGTGGACCTGACCCCGCCGACGCGGGCCGACATCCTCGGGATCGTCGGGCTGTCGCTACCGCAGGCGATCTCGAGGCTCGCTGTCGGTGCGACGGCGGAGACGGTCACGCGGATGGTGGATGCCTACAAGGCCGAGTATATGCGACTGCGCCAGGCGCAGCCGGCGGGGGGCGGCTCGCCGCTTTATCCCGGGATCCGGGGTGTGCTCGATGCGTTGGCCGGTGAGGAGACGCTGCTGCTCGGCACGGCGACGGGCAAGTCCCTGCGTGGGCTCGACGCGCTCGTGGATGGGCACGGGATCCGCCGGCACTTTGTGACGCTGCAATGCGCCGACGATCATCCGTCGAAGCCGCATCCGTCGATGATCCTTGCCGCGATGGCCGCAACGGGCGTGACGCCCGCGCAGACGGTGATGATCGGCGACACGTCCTTTGACATGGAAATGGCGGCGGCGGCTGGCGTGACGGGGCTGGGCGTTGCCTGGGGCTATCATCCGCGCGCGCGGCTGAGCGCGGCGACGGACATCGTGGCGGAGGTCGCGGACCTGCCGGGCTGGATCGAACGCTGGAGGCGGACATGAGCGAGTGGGCGGCAAAGCGGTTCTGGACAGAAACCCGCGTGGTCGAGGCCGAGGCGGGATGGACCGTGCACCTTGACGGGCGGGGCGTGCGCACGCCGCTCAAGGCGCCTCTGATCGTGCCGACGCGCGCCATGGCAGAGGCGCTGGCCGCCGAATGGGACGCGCAGGAGGACAAGATCGACCCGATCTCGATGCCTGTGACCCGGTCGGCCAATGCGGCACTCGACAAGGTCGCGGTGCAGCGTGCGGAGGTCGAGGCGCTGCTCGCCGATTATGCCGAGAACGACATGCTGTGCTACCGCGCCGAAGGGCCGGACGGGCTGGTGCGCCGGCAGGCGGAGGCGTGGGACCCCTACCTTGCCTGGGGGGCGGAGGCGCTGGGCGTTGCGCTTGTCCCGACGGCGGGGATCATGCCGGTCGCGCAACCTCAGGCGAGCCTGGCGCGGGCGCGGGGTGCGCTGGCGGCGTTCACGGATTTCGAGCTGACGGCGGTGCACGATCTGGTGTCGCTCTCCGGCTCTCTGGTGCTGGGGCTCGCGGTCGCGCGCGGGCACACGACGGCGGAGGCGGCCTGGCCGATCTCCCGCCTCGACGAGCTCTGGCAGCAAGAGTTGTGGGGCGCCGACGCAGAGGCCGAATCACAGGCGGCGCTGAAAAAAGCGGCATTCCTGCACGCGGAGCGCTTTTTGTCGCTGAGCGTGCACAATTCGTAATCTGCCGGGTCAAAAAGGTGCAGTGGTCGGTGCGCCCTCGGTGCGGCTGGTAGCGCTGACTGGGTCAACTTCGCTGACATAGTTTCCGTGATCACTGCCATTTCAGCGCGCGATGGGTGCATTCGTTTGCAATTTTGCCGCCCCGAGCCGTTTCCGGGCCGGCACGCGGGCGGTCAAAGTGCTTTGTCCGTGCCTTTCGGCGTGCACGTGGGCGAATCCGGCATAGTCGAAAAGGGCAGCACTTGCGACGTATCGCCCTGCGCGCAGCCTTCTTTCGCGCCGGATTTCTCCTTGACCCCTTTCCGGCTGTGCTTGATGGTCGGCGCCGTGCACACGGGAGTGGGAGTTTCCGTGTCCCCGCCCTCACGGGGGCGGTCCGAATCCTCGGGGAGACAACAAAGAGGTCAACATGACAAAATCCGTATTTTTCGGCATTGCAACGGTTGCGGCACTCGCAGCTGGCGCAGCGGCTGCCGGCACGCTTGACGATGTCAAAGCGCGCGGCACGCTGAACTGTGGCGTCACCACCGGTCTGGTCGGCTTCGCCGCGCCCGACGCAAACGGTGAGTGGAAAGGCTTTGACGTGGCCGTGTGCCGCGCCGTTGCAGCCGCCGTTCTCGACGATCCGAACGCCGTCGAATTCGTGCCGACCACCGGCAAGACCCGCTTCACCGCGCTCGCCTCGGGCGAGATCGACATGCTCGCACGGAACACGACCTGGACGTTCTCGCGCGACGTGGACCTGAAGTTCGAATTCACCGGCATCAACTACTATGACGGCCAAGGCTTCATGGTGCCCAAAGAGCTCGGCGTCTCGTCGGCCAAAGAGCTGGACGGCGCGACCGTCTGCATCCAGACCGGCACCACCACCGAGCTGAACCTGGCGGACTTCTTCCGCTCGAACAACATCAGCTACGAGCCGGTTCCGATCGAAACCAACGCCGAAGCGCAGCAGCAGTACCTGGCTGGCGCATGTGACGTCTACACCACGGACGCCTCGGGTCTGGCCGCAACGCGCGCCACCTTCGAAGCGCCGGGCGACCACGTTGTTCTGCCGGAAATCGTGTCGAAAGAGCCGCTCGGCCCGCTCGTACGTCACGGCGACAACGACTGGGGCGACATCGTCCGCTGGACGCTGAACGCGCTGATCACCGCCGAAGAGCTCGGCGTGACCTCGGCCAACATGGGCGACATGATGTCGGGCACCAACAACCCCGAGATCAACCGTCTGCTCGGCACCGAAGGCAACCTGGGCGAGATGCTCGGCCTGCCGGCGGACTGGGCGGCCAAGGCGATCGGCGTCGGCGGCAACTACGGCGAAATCTTTGAAGCCAACATCGGCGAATCGACCCCGATCGGTCTCGCACGTGGCCTCAACGCCCTGTGGACCGAAGGTGGCCTGCTCTACTCGCCGCCGTTCCGGTAAGCACTTTGAAGGGGGCGTGGAGAAATCCACGCCCTTTTCATATCCAGCGCCAACAAAACGCTCGGCCCCGCTCTGAAAAAGGCGCACGCTCAAGGGGCTGACAATCGGGGATCCTCCATGACGACGATGACTGACCCGCCGAGGGAGTCGTTCCAGCTGTCGATGCTGTTCAACGACACCCGCTACCGGTCCCTCACGTTCCAAGCGATTGCCGCCATCGTGCTGGCCCTGTCGATTTGGTACCTGGGCAACAACCTCATTCAGAACCTCCGCGCTGCCGGGCTCAACATCTCGTTCGAGTTCCTGGGCAACCCGGCGGGCTATGACATCAACCAGACGCTTGTCGACTATTCGAGCCAGTCGACCCACGCCAGGGCGGCGCTGGTGGGCATCCTCAACACGCTGCTCGTGGCCTTTCTCGCCTGCCTGACGGCGACGGTGTTCGGTGTGATCGCCGGTGTCCTGCGGCTGTCGAACAACTGGCTGATCTCCAAGTTGATGTCGTTCTACGTCGAGATCTTTCGCAACATTCCGGTGCTGATCTGGATCGTCATCATCTTTACGATCATGATTGCCGTGCTGCCGGGACCGCGGGCTTTCCGGGGTGACGAGCCCGAGGCGTCGATGTTCCTCGGCATTGCGGCCTTCACCAACCGCGGTATCTACATCCCGCAGCCCTATTTCACGCGGGGCTTCGGCGGATTTGCCGACCTCCTCCTGGTCATCGCGATCCTCGCCGGCTCCTTCTTTGCGACCCGAGCAGTCAACGCACGGGCAACGCGCATCCAGGAGGCCACCGGCGAGCGCCCCAAGACGCTGCTGACCAACCTTGCGATCTGGTTCGGTCCTCTCATCGTCGTCTTTCTCGCGCTGGGTCTGACGTTCGACATTCCCGCGCTGCGCGGTTTCAACTTTGCCGGCGGGATCAAGGTCGGTGGACCGCTGATCGCGCTCTGGTTCGCGCTCTCGATCTACACGGGTGCCTTTATCGCCGAGAACGTGCGCGCCGGCATCCAGGCGGTGAGCAAGGGCCAGACCGAGGCGGCGGCCGCGCTTGGCTTGCGGCCCGGGCGCATCATGAACCTTGTCGTGCTGCCGCAGGCACTGCGGGTCATCATCCCGCCGCTGATCTCGCAGTACCTCAACATCACCAAGAACTCGTCGCTGGCGATTGCGGTCGGCTATGCCGACATCACCGCGACGCTCGGGGGGATCACGCTCAACCAGACCGGCCGCGCGATCGAGTGCATCCTGCTCTTGATGCTGTTCTACCTGACCGCGTCGCTGGTCATCTCGGCGGTGATGAACGTCTACAACGCCTCGATCAAGCTGAAGGAGCGCTGAGATGAGCGACATGCACGCACATTCCGCCGCCTTCGTGCGGACTGCAGAAATCCCGCCGTCGCCGCCGCCCCCGAGCGCGGTCGGGCCGACCAAGTGGATCAAGGACAACCTCTTTGCCACCTGGACCAACGGCCTGCTGACGGTGGTCGCGCTCTACGCGATCTACGTCGTCCTGTCGGGGATCTTGCCATGGCTCTTTGGCGGTGTCTGGAACACCTCGAGCCTTGCCGAGTGCCGCGAAGTGCTGCAGGGCGCGACGGGTGGCTGTTTCTCGGTCCTGACCGAGCGCTGGCCGCAGCTGATCTACGGGTTCACCTATCCGAACGACCAGTACTGGCGTCCCAATCTCGCGTTCGTCTTTATGCTGATCGCGATTGCGCCGGTGCTGTTCTTTGACTTGCCGCGCAAGCTGCTGTTCTTTACCGCGGCCTTCCCCTTTGTGGCCTATTGGCTGATCTGGGGCGGGTCGGTCCTGATCCCGATCGTGGCCGCTGCCGGTTTTGTCGCCGCCTATTTCGTCTTTGACCGGTTCGGCAAGACCAACTTCGCCGTCGGGTTCCTTGGCGGGATCGTAGCTGCCTTTGTGGTCTGGACGATTGGCGGGTTCATCATCCCCGAAGACCAGTCGAACGCATTGCTGTCGCCGGTGCCGTCCCGTGACCTGGGCGGGTTCATGCTGAACATGATGCTCGGCATAACCTGCGTGTCCCTTTCGGTGCCGCTGGGGATTGCGCTGGCGCTGGGGCGTCAGTCGGACATGCCGCTGATCAAGTGGATTTGCGTCGTCTTCATCGAGTTCGTGCGGGGTGTGCCGCTGATCACGCTCCTCTTCGTGGCGTCGGTGATGCTGGCCTACCTCTTCCCTCCGGGAACGACCACGGACCTCTTCCTGCGGGTGGTGATCATGATCACAATGTTCTCCTCGGCCTATATCGCCGAGGTGATCCGGGGCGGTCTCGCCGCCCTGCCGAAGGGTCAGTACGAAGGCGCGGACAGCCTCGGCCTCGATTACGCGCAGTCGATGCGCCTGATCATCCTGCCGCAGGCGCTCAAGATCTCGATCCCCGGGATCGTTAACATCGCCGTTGGCCTTTTCAAGGACACGACGCTGGTGTCGGTGATCTCGATGTTCGACGTGCTTGGCATGATCCGGGGTCCGATCCTCGCCTCGACCGAGTGGAACGGCGTCTACTGGGAGCTTTTGGGCTTTGCCTCACTCCTCTTCTTCGTCACCTGCTACGGCATCTCGCAATACTCGCAGTGGCTCGAGCGTCGCCTCGCCACCGACCATCGTTAAGGAGGGCATCTGATGTCCACGGAACCCAACACCCAACTTCCCGACACCAGTGAGCTGGCGGCCGTCAACACCGCGGCCATGGCCGTCTCGGACGAGGTCGCGATCTCGATCCAGAACATGAACAAGTGGTACGGCGCGTTCCACGTGCTGCGCGACATCGACCTGACGGTGTACCGCGGCGAGCGGATCGTGATCTGTGGCCCGTCGGGCTCTGGCAAGTCGACGCTGATCCGCTGCATCAACGCGCTGGAAGAGCACCAGAAGGGCTCGATCACCGTTGACGGCACGCTCCTGTCGTCGGACCTCAAGAACATCGACAAGATCCGCTCCGAGGTCGGCATGTGCTTTCAGCACTTCAACCTCTTCCCGCATCTGACGATCCTCGAGAACTGCACGCTTGCGCCGATCTGGGTGCGCAAGACACCCAAGAAGGAAGCCGAAGAGACGGCGATGCACTTCCTCGAGAAGGTCAAGATCCCCGATCAGGCGAACAAGTACCCCGGCCAGCTTTCGGGTGGTCAGCAGCAGCGTGTGGCGATCGCCCGCTCGCTCTGCATGCGTCCGCGGATCATGCTCTTTGACGAGCCGACCTCGGCGCTCGACCCGGAGATGATCAAGGAGGTGCTCGACACCATGATCCAGCTCGCCGAAGAGGGCATGACGATGCTCTGCGTGACGCACGAGATGGGCTTTGCCCGTCAGGTGGCGAACCGCGTGATCTTTATGGATGCGGGTCAGATCGTGGAGCAGAACGAGCCCGAGCCGTTCTTTACGAACCCGCAGAACGACCGGACCAAGCTCTTCCTGAGCCAGATCTTGGGTCACTGAACGGGCAAGATACGCCGCGCACTGGGTGGGGGCACCCGGCTTGAGGCGAGGAGGCGTCGGAGCGATCCGGCGCCTCTTTTCGTTTGGTCTACTCTGTCAGGTGACTTGAAACCTGAGGTCTTCGAGACGGACGAGCACGCGCCGTCCCGCGGGGTGGCGCAATCGCGCCGCCCCAGGGGGGGCGGCGCGGCCTGACAGTGCCTGTCAGGCGGGCACTTCGATTTAGGCGGTGTATATTAGGTTTGAGGTTGGCAACGTCAGCCCGCCAACTCCCGCGGAACGATGAAATCAACCACCCCTCCTTGCGTGATCGCGTCCCAGGTCCGCGCCTTGAAGTCGAGCACCAGCGTCGCCCCTGTCGGATAGTCAAAGAACCGCGGATGCGCCGGGGGCGTCTCCGCCAGAACATCGGCAAATTCGGCAATGCCGGGATTGTGCGCCACCATCAGCACCGTCCCACCCTGCGCCTGCCGCAGTGTACGCCCCAGGATCGACGGCGGCGCGAGGTAAAGTGCGTCGTGAAAGCTTGGGCTCGTCTCGAGGCCGAGCAGCGCCAGCGTCTCCCGCGTGCGCGCCGCGCCCGAGCACAGCACTTCATCCGGCAGGTGGCCCGCGCTGCGCAGCCAATCGCCCAGAGCCACTGCCGCCGCGCGCCCGCGTGGGTTAAGGGGGCGGTCAAAGTCTTCGCCGGGATGCTCCCAGCTCGACTTGGCGTGCCGCATGAGGATGAGGCGCAGGGTCATGTCGGGTGGAACGCCGCCATGTGAAACGCCGATTGCGCCGGATCGCGGCCAAAGCCTTGGCTCACCGGGCAGGCGCGGCGGGCCTTGCAGCCTCGGCTCAGGCAGTCCTGCCCTGCGTCCGTGTCGAGAAACGCGTGACAGGCCGCCACGTCGTAGCCATCGCGTGCGCTCAGCGCGTCGACCGGGCAGGCATCCGCGCAGGGCGCAGCACAGGGCTCACATGGCGACGCAGGCGTCTCCGGCAGCGTATGCGCTCCGTCAAACACCAGCGCCCCGCGATAGGAAATCATCAGCCCGGCCTCGGCATGCACGAGCATCCCCACCGGGCTCTGCCACGCCTCGCCCGTCGCACTCGCCCACCGCAGGAACGGCGCGTAGGGTGGGCCACCAAACGGAAACGCGACATCCCGCGCGCCGGTCTCCTGGCCCACCTTACCCAGGACGCGCGTGCTCCAACGGTCGAGCGGATCGGGCATGCCATCGTTATACTCGGCGCCACGCGTGAAGACAGGCCAGAACCCCTGCCCCGTCCCGAGCAGCACCAGCGTCTGGCCGTCCTCCTGCACCCCGCCCATCCAGATGAGCCCATGCGGCGCGGCCGCGCGCTCTATCGTTTGGCGAAGGGCAGCCACAGGCTCCATCCCAGTTTGGAGGGGCGCGTGTCCTGCCATTCGAGCCCGGTCTTCATCCCGTCATGTCCGTCCGCCGGCTGCGCGATATAAGTGCCAAACAGGCGGTCCCAGATCGACAGCGCAAAGCCGTAGTTGCTGTCATGCTCGGCCCGATGCACCGAATGGTGCACGCGGTGCATGTCGGGTGTCACCAGAACCCGGCGCACCACCGCGTCGAGCCACAGAGGCAGGCGGATGTTGGCGTGGTTGAACATGGCCGTCCCGTTCAGCAGCACCTCGAACAGCACCACCGCAATCGCCGCTGGTCCCAGCAGGTAGACGAGCCCGACCTTGAGCACCATCGACAGCGCGATCTCCACCGGGTGGAACCGGATCGCCGTGGTCACATCGAGGTCCACATCCGCGTGATGCACCCGGTGCAGCCGCCACAGGAGCGGGACCTTGTGCGTGATCAGGTGCTGCAGCCAGATCGCGAAATCGAGGATCAGGATCGTCAGTAGGACTTCGAGCCACAGCGGCCAATCAAGCGCATTGAGCAGCCCCCAGCCCTGCGCCTCGGCGTCCATCGCGGCGCCGACGGCAAGCAGCGGCAGGGCAAAGGCCAGCGCGCGGAGCGTCACGAAATTGAGGAGCGTCATGCCCCAGTTCGTGACCCAGCGGCTTGTCCGCGGCTGCACACGCACGCGGCGCGGGGCGTAGACCTCGATCACCGCAAGGACCACGAAGAGCCCGATAAAGACGGGCAGGCGGATGAGCGCTTCAAACTCCATGGTACACAAGATGGCGCGCGGGGGCGGCGAGGTCCATGTGGCAGGGCATCACGTCTGCGTGGCTCCCGAGGCTCAGGCCCGGCGGATGATCGAGCCCGCGCCGTGCTCGGTGAAGAGCTCGAGCAGGCAGGCGTTGGGCGCACGCCCGTCGAGGATCACCGCCGCCCGCACGCCCGACTGGATCGCGCTCACGGCGGTCTGGGTCTTGGGGATCATCCCGCCCGCGATCACGCCGTCCGCCGTCAATTCGGCCACCGCGTCCACGGTGAGTTCGGTCACCAGCTGCCCGCTGCCGTCCTTGACGCCCGCCACGTCGGTCAGAAGCAAGAGCCGGTCCGCCATCAGCGCCGCCGCCACGGCGCCGGCGGCCGTGTCGCCATTGATGTTGAAAGTCTCGCCCTCGGCGCCATAGCCAAGCGGCGCCACGACGGGGATCACTCCTGCGGCGGTCAGATCGCGCAGAATTTGCGGGTCGACGAGGTCGGGCGTGCCAACGAGGCCAAGCGCGGGGTCCGCCGTGGTGCAGCGGATCATGCCGGCGTCCTTGCCGCTGAGACCCACCGCACGGCCACCCGCGGCGCAGATCGCCTGCACGATACGTTTGTTGACCGAGCCCGAGAGGACCATCTCGACGATCTCCATCGTCGCGGTGTCCGTCACACGCTTGCCGTTCACAAATTCCGAGACAACCCCCAGCCGGTCGAGCATCGCGTTGATCATCGGCCCGCCGCCGTGCACCACAACCGGGTTCACGCCAACCTGCCGCATCAGGACGACATCGCGGGCAAAACTCGCCATGCCCTCGTCCGAGCCCATCGCGTGACCGCCGAGCTTGATCACGACCGTCGCGCCCTCGTAGCGCTTGAGGAAGGGCAGGGCCTCGTTCAGCGTGCGGGCGGTAGCAATCGAGTCTCGGGTCATGTCGCGCGGCTTCATCTTGTCTCTCCCAGGCCGCCTCGTCCTAGCGCGCGCACCGTCCTGCGCCAAGGGCCATTGATGCGGCGCTGCAGCGGGACTAGGCTGAGCTCGGCTACCAAGGAGGCGCGCCATGGCCGACGACCGGAAAACGCTGCTGCTCACGGGCGCAAGCCGCGGGATCGGACACGCCACCGTGCGCCGGTTCAATGCCGAAGGCTGGCGGGTCATCACCTGCTCGCGCCACGGGTTCCCCGCCGAATGCCCCTGGGGCGGAGGGGAGGAGAACCACGTCCAGATCGACCTCGCCGATCCAAAGGACACGATCGAAAAGGTCGCCGACATCAGGAGCCGGTTGAACGGGCGGCTCGATGCGCTGGTGAACAATGCCGGCATTTCGCCGAAAGGTCCCGAGGGCGAACGGCTCAACACCATCGACACGGATCTCAGGACCTGGGGGCACGTTTTTCACGTCAACTTTTTTGCCTCGGTCGTGCTGGCGCGCGGCCTCAAGGAGGAGCTGGCCGCGGCGGGCGGGTCGGTGGTGAACATCACCTCCATCGCAGGGGCGCGGGTGCATCCGTTTGCCGGGGCGGCCTATGCCACCTCCAAAGCTGCGCTTGCCGCGCTGACGCGCGAGATGGCGCATGATTTCGGCCCCCTTGGCGTGCGCGTGAATGCGGTGGCGCCGGGCGAGGTGGAGACCGCGATCCTGTCGCCCGGCACGGACAAGATCGTCGAGACCCTGCCCATGCGCCGGATTGGCCAGCCGGAGGAGGTTGCCGCGACGATCTTTTTCATGTGCTCGTCCGAAAGCTCTTACATCTCCGGCACGGAGATCGAGGTGAACGGGGCGCAGCACGTCTAAGTTAGGCGCCCTTGGCGGGCCGGCCCTTCGGGGAGGATATTTTCAGCCAGAAGAAGCCGGGCCGCGGCGCGTCAGATGAGCGTGGCGATGGTGGCGCGCAGGGTGTCGATCCCGGTGCCCTTGTTGCTGGACGTCAGGATCAGCTCCGGGAAGGCGGCGGGGTGTTTGGCGAGTTTGCCGCGGACTTGGGTGAGCAGCTTGTCGTGTTCCGCGTCCTTGATCTTGTCGGCTTTGGTCAGGACGGTCTGGAAGGGGACGGCGGCGCTGTCGAGGAGGGCCATGATCTCTTCATCCACCGCCTTGATGCCGTGACGCGCGTCGATGAGGACGAAGGCGCGGCGGAGGGTCTGCCGGCCCTGGAGGTAGGATTTGAGGAGGCGCTGCCATTTGGCGACGACGTCGACGGGCGCCTTCGCGAAGCCGTAGCCGGGCAGGTCGACGAGGTAGTGGCTGTCCGAGAGGGTGAAGAAGTTGATTTCCTGTGTGCGGCCGGGCGTGTTGGAGGCACGGGCGAGGGCTTTGCGGCCTGTGACTGCGTTGATCAGCGTCGATTTGCCGACGTTGGAGCGGCCGGCAAAGCAGACTTCGAGCCGGTCGGCGGGAGGCAGGCCGGACATGGCGACGACGCCTTTGAGGAAGTCCGCGCCTTGCGCAAAGAGCTGGTGCGTCTTGGCCTGGGTCGCCGCATCGGGCGGCTCGGCGAGCGGGAAGGGCAAGCTCGTCATAGGAGCGTGACCTTGTCGCCAGGGGCGATGGTGCCGGGTTCGATCACGACCGCGCGCAGGGAGAAGTCCTGGTGGCCCCATGTTTCGAGCACGTCGAGGAGCGCGATGTCGCGCCGTCCGGTGTCGGGGTTTGCATGGGTGGCCTGGCAACGGTCGGTGCGCCCGATGCCGCGGAGCGTGGCGCTGCCGATCTGGATGTCGCGGTCCAGCCAGTCGAACTCTTCCCACGGGGCGAGGCCATCGAGCCAGACGTTGCCGCGCCAACGGTGGATCGAGAGCTCGCGCCCCGCCTTTTGCGACACGGCGCGGTGCGAGGCGAGGTTGCAGAGCGTTAAGGTTGGCTCTGGGCTGTCGGTGAAGCCTTGCGCCTTGGCCGGGATCACGCGGGTCGGCTGCGCGCGGGTCTCCGCTACAAGCGGCTTGATCCAGGCCACAAGTGCGTGCGGGTCCTGACCGGGGTGGGTGGTCAGCGTGCCAAGCTGAGGATGGGTAAAGGCGATCTCTCCGCTGGCCGGGTCGGTCTTGCAGGTCACGGCGGCAAGCGCCGGGATGCCCGCCACGCGGAGAAAGTTCTGGCAGCGCGCCCATGTGCTGCCGTCCACGGTGCTTTGCTCGTGCGCAATCCCGTAGGCGCGGTCAAACGGCAGGCAGGCGCCCGGGGTCAGTGCAGCGGAGGTGACTTCCTCCCGCCCCACGGACTTGACCGGGTAGCGCCAGATGCTGTCGACCGTCCCGGTCATTCCGCCTTTGGCTTTTTCTTGAAGCTGGCGCGGATATTGCCAAAGAGATCAGGCGTGTAACCCTGACTGCGCATGATCATGTACTGCTGCGCGAACGTGATCACGTTGTTGGCGATCCAGTAGACGATCAGGCCCGAGGCAAAGGTGCCGAGCATGAACATGAAGACCCACGGCAGCCAGGCAAAGATCATCGCCTGCGTCGGATCGGTGGGCGCCGGGTTCAGTTTCTGCTGCAGCCACATCGAGATTCCCAGCAGGATCGGCAACACGCCGAGGCTGAAGATGAAAAAGAGCGAGCCCGGGTCCGGCGTGTCATAGGGCAGGAGGCCGAACAGGTTGAGGATCGACAAGGGATCGGGCGCCGAGAGGTCTTCGATCCATCCGAACCACGGCGCGTGCCGCAAATCGAGGGTGACAAAGATCACCTTGTAGAGCGAAAAGAAGATCGGAATTTGCAGAAGGATCGGCAGACAGCCCGCGGCGGGGTTCACCTTTTCCTTCTTGTAGAGCGCCATCATCTCTTGCTGGAGCTTCTGGCGGTCGTCTCCCGAGCGCTCCTTGATCTTTTCCATCTCGGGCTGGAGCTCTTTCATCTTGGCCATCGAGACGTAGGATTTGTAGGCCAGCGGGAACAGGATCGCCTTGATCAGCAGGGTGAGCCCGATGATCGCCCAACCCATGTTGCCGATCAGCAGGAAGAGCCAGTGCAGGACCTGGAAGATCGGTTTGGTCAGAAAGAAGAACCAGCCCCAGTCGATCGAGTCCTCGAAGCCCTCGACCCCAGCGTCCTGGTAGGCCTGGATTGACTCCCACTCCTTGGCCCCTGCAAAAAGCTGCGTGGTGACGGCGGTTGTGGCGCCAGGCTCGAGCGTTTGCGTCGGCAGCACGGCCTCGGTCTGGTAGATGTTGCGTGTGTCGATGTACTTGGCCGAGGCGCGGAAGGGCGTGCCCGGCTGTGGGATGAGCGTGGCCATCCAGTAGTGGTCGGTAAACCCGATCCAGCCGTTTTCCTCGATAGCGATGGTTTCCGAACGCGCGCCACGGGCGTCGGGCTCGTAATCCTCCATGTCGCCGTAGTCGATCTCGGCGAGCTCTCCGTCGCCCATGCGGATGGCACCTTCGTGCAGGATGAAGAAGTTCTTGAGATCGGCGGGCTGGCCGTGCCGGGCGAGGATGCCGTAGGGCGCCAGCGAGACGGCGGTGCCGGTCGGGTTGGTCACCTCCTGTGTGACGGTAAACATGTAGTCGGCGTCGACGGCGATGGTGCGCGTGAACTGCAGCCCGCTGGCGCCGGTCCAGGTGAGCCGCACGGGCGTGTCTGGCGTGAGGGTTTCGCCGCTGGCTTGCGTCCAGAGCGACCGCGGTCCGGGCACGTCGTTTGCGGTGAGACCGCCGCCCGGCGCCCAGCCGTAGAGCGCGTAGTAGGCGTTCGCGCTGCCGACCGGCGACAGGAGCGACACGGTGGGCGATCCCTCGTCGATGGTTTCGCGGTAGTCCTTGAGCCGGAGGGTGTCGATGCGACCGCCGGCAAGGGAGATCGACCCGTCGAGCCGGCCGGTTTCGATGCCGATGCGCGGAGCCTCGACTGCGTCGGACGAGGCGGAAGACGGCGCGGCGGTGGCGGCTTCTCCGTCGACGGTGGGGGCTGCCGCCGGGGCGAGTTGCTCTTCGATGGAGGCGCTGTCCGCGCCCGGAACCGGCTCGGTCGGCTCGGGCGGCGGAAACAGGACGAACCACACGA
This sequence comes from Pseudaestuariivita sp., assembly GCF_052825805.1. NCBI lineage: Bacteria > Pseudomonadati > Pseudomonadota > Alphaproteobacteria > Rhodobacterales > Paracoccaceae > Pseudaestuariivita > Pseudaestuariivita sp. The sequence continues at coordinate 39,970 of NZ_JBRBVB010000010.1, forward strand.
GGATCACCAAAAAGCTGAGCGCCGTGGCCAGAATGAGATTCCGGTTCTGTTCGTCCATTGCGTGGCTCCACCCGTCCGAGGTCCAATTGGCCCGGTTCAACAGGTGAGGCCCGCAAAGGTCAAGCCGAATCGCGCCCGGCGGGGTGTGCCGGGCGGTCGCGTGCTAAGGTGTTCGGAAAGGGGTGTGGCGATCGCGACTTGCCGCGCGCCGAATGTTGGCCCCCCGGCCCGTTCGTGGGCCGGGGGTGTCTTGTTTCAGCCGGTTTTGCGGCCGATTGTCGGGATCTTTTGCTGCTCGGCAGTGTGCTGGGTGAGCCAGGCGATGGTCTTTTCAAACGGCATGGGGCGCGAGATGCCGAAGCCTTGCACGGCGCTGCAGCCCAGCTGTGCGACCATGGCGTGCTCGCCGGGGGTCTCGATGCCTTCGGCCAGCGTCTCTAGACCCAGACGTTCGGACATGGTCAGGATCGCGGCGATCATGCGTTGTTGGTCGTCGGACTGGTCGGCGTTGGTGACAAAGGAGCGGTCGATCTTGAGCCGGGTGACCGGGAAGCGACGCAGCGAGGAGATCGACGTGCTGCCTGTGCCGAAATCGTCGAGGTCGATGGCGCATCCCAGCTGTGCCAGCCGGCGGATGTTGCAGGCGGTGATGTCATCGGGCGCGCGGGAGACGACGTTCTCGAGGATTTCGACGCAGAGCCGGTCGGCGGCAATGTCGTAGCGGTCGAGCGCCCATTCGATCCGGTCCACGAGGCGCGGATTGCGCAGCTCGTCGGCGGTAAAATTGACGCCCACACGGGGGACGAAGATCCCGGCCCGGTCCCAGGCCGAGATGGCCGCGAGAGACTGGTTGAGGATCGACTGGCCGAGGCGGTCGAGCTGGCCATTGCGCTCCATCAGCGGCAGGAACTCACCCGGAGGCACCATGCCGCGATTTGGATGGCGCCAGCGGGCCAGCGCCTCGAAGCCGAGGACCTCGCCGGTCTCCGTGCTGACCTGCGGCTGGAACCACGCCTGGAACTGGTCCGCCTCAAGCGCCTGAGCGATGTCGGCGGAGAGCATGGCGCGCTCTTTGTGCACGGTTTGTACTTCGTCCGAATAGGCGCGAATGGTCGACGGGCCGTGCCGCTGCGCCTCGCTGAGGGCGACAAGCGACGCGGCGTGCAGCGATTTCGCGTCCTGCTCGGTGCTGGCACGGGACATGCTGAACCCGACCGAGCAGCTGATGTAGTAGGTGTTCCCGCTCAGCGTGATGGGTTCGGCCACGGCGGACTGCATGCGGGACGACAGGCGGATACATGTCTCGAGGTCGAGATCGCGCACCGGGTCGAGTGCCACGGAAAAGCGGTGATCGCCCGAGCGGCAGACCAACTCCCGGTCGCGGGTCACCCCCTGAAGGCGCCGCGCCGCGCGCGAGAGCAGTGCCTCGCTCAGCTCGGGCCCGTGTTTGTCGGCAAGCGCGCCGAACTCGTCGAGTTCCAGCGTGAAGCAGGCCGTCTTGCGCCCCGAGGCGGGCAGACCCTTGAGGAAGATGTCGAGCGCCGCGAGGAATTGCCCACGGTGCACGAGCCCGGTGATCGAGTCGCGCATGCCGCCGGTGTCACCAGTCGGAGCGCGCCATGGATCGACGAGCGCGACAACCACGGGGCCAGCAAGGGCAAAGGCGATCAGCGCCACCTCGCCCCCCATCCAGAATGCCGCGAGCACGCCGGCGGGGTAAAAGGCCATCAATTGCGGACCGGCAAGCCCCGCGCGCACACGGTCCATGCCCTGGGAAATACGAGTTTTCAGCGAAACGATCATAAGCAACCCTCTGCAGCAGAGAATGTTCTGCATTCGGGCACAAACTAGGAACAAACCGTGATCGACCGGTTAACTTGGCTCGGATTTTTGGGCGACAACGCGGCGCGGGTCGGGATTTTCGAGGCTAAGCCCTGAAAAATCAAAGAGCTTTGGATCCAAAAGATGTGACGGGCGCGCGTTCATCAGGGCGCGGAACATCACCTGGCGGCGGCCGGGGCTGTTCTTTTCCCAGCCGTCGAGAATCGCTTTGACCTGCTGGCGCTGCAGCCCGTCCTGGCTGCCGCAGAGGTCGCACGGGATGATCGGGTAGCCCATTGCGGCGGCGAATTTCTCGCAATCGGTCTCGGCGACATGGGCGAGGGGGCGGAAGACGAAGAGGTCTTTCTCCTCGTTCACCAGCTTCGGCGGCATGGTGGCCAGACGCCCGCCGTGAAAGAGGTTCATGAAGAACGTCTCGAGGATGTCGTCGCGGTGGTGGCCGAGCACGACGGCGCTGCAGCCCTCTTCGCGGGCGATCCGGTAGAGGTTGCCGCGGCGCAGGCGCGAGCAGAGGGCGCAGAACGTCCGGCCCTCGGGCACCTTGTCCATGACGATGGAGTAGGTGTCCTGGTACTCGATCCGGTGCGGAACGCCCATACGCTCGAGAAACGCGGGCAGCACGGTCGCGGGAAAGCCCGGCTGGCCCTGGTCGAGGTTGCACGCCAGGATGTCGACGGGCAGGAGGCCGCGCCATTGCAGCTCGTGGAGGATCGCGAGGAGCGTGTAGCTGTCCTTGCCGCCCGACAGACACACCAGCCATTTCTGGCGCGGGGCGTCCGGGTCGACCATCCGATACTGCTCGACCGCCTCGCGCACGTTCTGCACCAGCCGCTTGCGCAGCTTGCGGAACTCGGTGGTCTTGGGCGCGCCGTGGAACAGCGGATGGATGTCGTCGCAATCGTCGAGCATGGGGTGGGGGTGGCCTTTGTGCCGGCCGCTGTCAAGCGAGGATGGGTGCAAGCACGCCATCCTACGGGTGTCAAACCCGGCCTGCCGCCTTGAGCCTGGCGTGGAGCGCGGGTGCGGCGGGATCGCCCGTTTCGAGTGCGAAGACGTAGGCGTGGGTGAGAAAGAACGCGGCGGCGTCCGGGTCCCCAGCTGCATCGGCGGCTACGGTGTAAAGCGTCACAAGCTGGTGTTTGTCGCCGCGCGCGTGGGCGGCGAGGAGTGCCGCGCCGAGGTCCGTCATGCGTGCGTCATTCGGCGGCGAGCCTTTGGCGTGCGGCGGTCATCTGATCTGCCACCCAAGCGTGAAAGCAGTGCGTCGGGCCGTCCATCGCCGGGCTGAAGCGCCCGCCGTCGAAGCCGGGCCCATGCCGCCCGCGCTGCATGCCTTCGACGACAAAAATGTCTTCCTCGAACACGGTCTTCCATTGCGCGGTGTTCGCGGCGCGGAGGGCGTCGTCCGTGTGTTCGGAGGCGTAGTAGAGGTGGATGTGCTCCACCGTGCGGTCCACGTCCCGAGGGTCGAGGATGATGGCAAAGGCGTGGTCGCGCTGGGCGCCGAGCAGCACGTTGGGGTAGACGGTGATGTATTCCGCGCCCTCGTCCCACTTTTCGGAAAGGGCGGGAAAGTCGGGGAAGGTCTCGCCCTTTGCACCGGTCAGCTGGCGGTAGACCAGCGTGCCTTGGCCTGAGTAGCGCCCGGGTTCTTCGATGTTGTAGTGGTCCTCGAGCCGCGAGTAGCTGTTGAGGCCGGGATGGACCCACGGGAGGTGGTAGCTCTCGCAGTAATTCTCGACCGCGAGTTTCCAGTTGGTCTGGACCTCGAGCGTGATCGTGCTGTCCGCACCGCCGTGTACCATCGGCGCGGCGCCGAACTCGGACCAGCGGGCAATGAGGTCGGCGTGCACCTCCTCGAACGGGGCGGCGGTGCCGGAGACGTTGACGAAGACGACGTCGCGCCAGATGTGGCTGCGGATTTCGATCAATCCGAGGGTCGCCTTGTCGAGCTTGTCGTGGGTGTTCATGCCGGGGCCGCCCACGTGCGGCGTCGCCACGAGGTCGCCTTTCGTCGAGTAGCACCACGAGTGGTAAGGGCAGCGGATGGCGCCCTCGATCTTGCGCGGTTCCTCGACGAGGATCATCCCGCGGTGCCGGCAGGTGTTCTGGAAGACGCGGACGATGCCGTCCCTGTCGCGCAGCAGCAGCAGAGGCAGGCCGAGAAAGGTGATCGGCTTTGCATCGCCGGGCTCGGGCACGTCAGCTGCAACCGCAAGGCCCGCCCAAGTGCCGAAGAGAAGCGCGCTCTTTTCCTCGTTAAAGACGTCCGGGTCGACGTAGTGCGCGTTTGGCAGGCCCTGCGCCTCGGCGATGGGACGGATGACGTTGGACAGATCGGTGCTCATCGGCGCAGCTCCCCGGCAGTGATGCTGAACCGACCTTGGCACTTTGTATCGGCGCCGACTTTTCTCACCGCGACGATGATGGTCCGGGTGCGACTTCGATGTGGGCGCGTGATGGCCGGGGCATTGTCTTTGTTGGCTCTCTCGGCCTGTTGCCAGACGCGCGGTCCGCTGCCATCGTTCGGGCATGTCCCCCGCAAGCGGGTCCTTAGGGAGCTGACGCATGGTAGACGAACCGGCCACGGACGACAGCGCGGCAGAGACGCCGCGCAGCGAAAGTCGCGCAAGCAGCCGCGGGGTCGGCGTTCCGCTGGGCATGCTCATCTTTGTCTTTGGAACGGCGGCGGGGTTCCTGCTGGCGTTCTCCGGGCTTGGCCTGATCGAAGACACCGCGGGCATCGTGCTGCTGGCGTTCCTGTGTGTGCTGATGTTCATCGGGGCGTTCGGCCTTCTGTTGGTGATCTTTCGCAAGCCGCTTCTGCGCCGCCTTTTTGGTTTCGCCGAAACGCAGCTCGAGCTCTTTTCCGAGCCGCTGTCGCGGGTCACGCGCGGGGCGATCGACCGCAACCCGCGTGCCGCGACCGACGCGGCGCGCGACCTCGTGCATATGGCGCTGGCGCGTTACGCGTGGATTTCGACCCGCCGGTGGATCATCGGCTCGCTGACGGCGCTGATCGCGGCGATGGCGGCGCTTGCGGGGACGGCGCTGCTCTTTCGGCAGAACGTGCTGCTGCAGGAACAATCGGTGCTCTTTGCGGAGCAGAACCTGCGCATCGACAATCAAATCCAGCTCGAGACTTACGGTGTGCAGCTCGCTGAGGCTGCGCGCAATGCGCAGCTTGCGGTCGAGATTACGGCGCTTGCAGGTCTTCTGGGGGAGCGGGTGAATGCCGCGCAGCCGGGTGCCTCGGCAGAGGCTTTGCCGCTGCTCGACCCTTTTGCCGACATCGACCTTGGCCTCTTGATGCGCATCACCTCGGCGTCGCGGGCGACGAAGCCCTACCGGTTCCTCGAGACGGGTCTCAATCCTCAGGACCAAAGCGGGGTGATCCGTGCTGCGATGGAGCGCCGACGAGACGACTTGCCCGAGACGTTCGAGCGGCTCGGCGCGACCTTCGGCTTCGATGGCCCGCTCCCCGATACCGGCAGTGTGGCGCTCAACGACCGCCCGGCCAGCCCGGAGCGCGGGCAGCTTTTTGAGGCGATGACCAACGCAGGTATCCGCGCGTTCGAGCGGTTCAACCTCTATGGGCTTGATTTCAGCTATGCGCACGCACCGGGCTTGCGCCTCTACCAGACATCGTTTCAAGGTGGCGAGCTGAGCTACGCCGCCCTGGATTTTGCGCAGGTGTTCGAGAGCGACTTTGCCGGCAGCTTCATGTTCAACGCGCGGATGCGCCGCGCGCAGATGCGGGACACCAACTTTGGCGCGTTGCCGGGCAGCGCGATCAACCCGCCATTTGCGCCCGACGTGCCGCTTTATGTGACGACGCTGACAGGCGCCGATTTCACGGCCGCCATGATCCGGCGCGGCAGCTTTGCTGCAATCAACGGCCTGGCGATGAACTTTGACGAAGCTGTCCTGATCGGCACGGATTTCACGGATGCGGCGATTGCGGCCAGCACGTTTCGCGGCGCAGCCGTCTTTGACGTGAACTTTACGGGTGCCGACCTGCGCTCGGTCGATTTCGACGGCGCCTATGTCATCGGAGCGGACGCGATGGAGCGTTTCGCCGCCACCGCCGCACCGGGCAGTTTCAGGCCCGAGCGTTTTGCGCTCGACCGGATCGAGCCTACGGAGGCGTTCGACAACACGGCGCTCTTTCAGAACGTGGAGGTGGAAGAGCTTTTGCAGCTCGCTGGCGCTGCCGGCATCTTTCGCGTGCGCCGCGTTGCGCCGTTCGAAAACTGACAGTCAGGACTAGTCCGGCACGTTGTCGATGCCTGACCCACCCCACGGATGACACCGCCCGATACGCCGGAGGGTGAGCCAAGTGCCTTTGACGCCCCCGTGCTTCTCGAGCGCTTCGAGCGCGTAGGCCGAACAGGTTGGCTGAAACCGGCAGCCGTGGCCGACCCAGGGCGAGCCGATCAGCCGGTAGGCGCGGATCGGAAGGGCGACGATATGGGCGAGCGGTGTCATCAAATTGTTAGGGCAGTCTTGAGTGGTTTGGGCAGGAATTAGGTATTTTTGAACCAGAGAAGCAAGAGACCGCGCCTCAATTGGAGACCTTGGTTCTTCTTCTGGCTAAAGGCTCCGCCTGTACCCAAGCGAAACGCTCCACTGGAGCGTTTCCGGGAAGCCTGGTCACTCCCCGCCGGAGGCTCCGACGGTTCTAGGCGCGCTGCAGGTGAAGTCTGGAGAGGGCCGTTTTCAAATCCTGCTTTAAGTCGGCGAACGCGATTTGTCCCGTTACGTCCGCCCGGCCGATCAGAACGTAGTCGTGGCCGGGGCGCCCGTCGCGCGGCAGCAGGTCGCGGGCGACCTCGCGGAGGCGGCGTTTCGCGCGATTGCGGGCGACGGCGTTGCCGACTTTCTTGGAGCAAGTGAAGCCGATGCCGATGTGTGGGCTTTCGTCGTTGCGAGGCCGCATCTGCACGATCATCGAGGGCATGGCCGCTTTGCGGCCACGCGCGGCGGCGAAGAACTGGCTGCGTTTGCGCAGGACCTCCAACGGCAAAGGGCCCGCGTCCTCGTGAGGGGCGGGCCGTGTCGTGGTCATAGGGGGAAGGCTTACGCGCTGAGCGACTTCCGGCCGCGGGCGCGGCGGGCGTTCAGGATCTTGCGGCCGGCCTTGGTGGCCATGCGCGCGCGGAAGCCGTGGCGGCGTTTGCGCACAAGGTTGGAAGGTTGGAACGTGCGTTTCATCGCGTCTCTCCGTCTGTCGGGCGCCCTCCGGTCCTCGGATTCGCGCAGCCGTCACATGTCAGAGCCGCCGAATACGCGGGCGATGTTTCAAAGTCAAACGGGCTTGGCGTGAAAGATGTCAGTTTTTGCCGCTCTTTTCACGCGCCCGTCATCGCAGCAGAGCGGTTTCGTGAAGCGGGCGCCAATTGTTTCAATCCCGTCGTCACCGGTGATCAACGGCGCGTGAGGGGGAGTATCGCGGACTGCCCGGCTGCGTCAGGTATGTGGCCAAGGACAGACAAAAAAGGCTACCACGATGACCGAGATGACAGAGACAGCACCACCGCCCAAAGGCGGGCTCAAATCCAAACTCCCGCTGCTGGCGATCGCGGCAGCGGCGGTTGTGGGGTACTTCACGCTGGGCGATTACCTCAGCTTTCAGACGCTGGCGGACAACCGCGAGGCGTTGATCGGGTTTCGGGACGACAATTACCTGCTGACGGTGCTGGTGTTCATCGCCGCTTACACGCTGATCGTGGCGTTGTCGCTGCCCGGCGCGACGATTGCGACGCTGACGGGCGGCTTTCTCTTCGCAACCTTCCCGGGCGCGCTTTTCAACATCATCGGGGCGACGCTGGGCGCGATTGCGATCTTTCAGGCGGCGCGTATGGGGTTCGGCAAGCAGCTGGGCGCCAAGCTCGAGGCAAGCGAGGGCATGGTCAAGAAGATCAAGGACGGCCTCGACGAGAACCAGTGGTCGATGCTCTTCCTGCTGCGGCTGGTGCCGGCGGTGCCGTTCTTTATGGCGAACCTCATCCCGTCGTTCCTCGGCGTGCCGCTGAGCCGCTTTGCCATCACTACCTTTGTCGGGATCATTCCGGGGGCTGTCGTCTACACCTCCGTGGGGGCGGGCCTTGGCGAGGTCTTCGAGCGCGGCGAGACGCCGAACCTTGGCATCATCTTTGAGCCGCATGTGATCCTGCCGATCCTTGGCCTCTGTGTGCTGGCGGCGCTGCCGATCCTTCTGAAGGCCGTGCGCGGCAAGAAAGGGCTCTGAGAGATGAAACAGGTCAAGACAGACATTCTCGTGATCGGTGCCGGCTCGGCCGGGCTCTCGGTCGCAGCCGGAGCGGTCCAGATGGGCGCCAAGGTGGTCATGCTCGAAGGGCACAAGATGGGCGGCGATTGCCTCAACTTTGGCTGCGTCCCTTCGAAGGCGCTGATCGCCAGCGGCAAGACGGCCCACGCCATGACCCACGCCAGCGACTACGGCATCGCCAATGTGACCCCAAAGGTCGACTATGCAGCGGCAAAGGACCACGTGCATGACGTGATCGCCCAGATCGCACCCGTCGACAGCCAGGAGCGGTTCGAAGGTTTGGGCGTCGAGGTGATCCGCGAGTACGGGCGTTTCATCGACAAGGACACGGTAGAGGCCGGGGACACCCGCATCACCGCCCGCCGCATCGTGATTGCCACAGGCTCCTCACCCTTTGTGCCGCAGATCCCGGGGCTCGAGAACGTGCCTTACGAGACCAACGAGACGATCTTTGACCTGCGCGAACAGCCGGAGCACTTGCTGGTGGTCGGTGGCGGGCCCATCGGAATGGAGATGGCGCAGGCGCATGTGCGGCTCGGCTCCAAGGTCACGGTGGTCGAAGGCGCCAAGGCGCTGGGTAAGGATGACCCCGAGATGGCCGAAGTCGTGCTCGAGAACCTCCGCGCCGAGGGTGTGGAGATCGCAGAAGACGCTTTGGCGCAGGAAATCCGAGGCCAAGCGGGCGCTATCGAGATTGAGACCAAGGATGGCCGCATCTTCAAAGGCTCGCACCTTTTGATGGCCGTGGGGCGCAAGTCGAACACCGACAAGCTGAACCTCGAGGCGGCGGGGATCGAAACGACGCGCACGGGCATCAAGGTCGACGCCAGCCTCAAGACGACCAACCGCAAGGTCTACGCCATCGGCGATGTCGCGGGCGGGCTGCAGTTCACGCACGTGGCGGGGTATCACGCCGGGATCATCATCCGCTCGGCGGTGTTGGGTCTGCCGGCCAAGGCCACGACACGGCACATTCCCTGGGCAACCTACACCGACCCCGAGTTGAGCCAGGTCGGCCTGACCGAAGCGCAGGCCAAGAAGGAGCACGGCGACAAGGTCGAGGTGGTGCGCTTCCACTACAGCCACAACGACCGGGCTATCGCGGAGCGCAAGACCACCGGCCTGATCAAGGTCATGGTGGTCAAGGGCCGCCCGGTGGGTGTCTCCATCGCGGGCTATCAGGCGGGCGAGCTGATCAACCTCTGGGCGATGGTGATCGCCAACAAGATGAAGATGAGCCAGGTCGCCGCCATGGTCGCGCCCTACCCGACGGTGGGCGAGATCAACAAGCGCGCGGCGGGGGCGTATTTCTCCCCACGCCTCTTCGAGAACGACCGGCTCAAGGGCTTTGTGCGCTTCGTGCAGAAATGGCTGCCTTGAGGCGGAACGTGATTTGATCCGGGGGCGGGGGGTGGCTACACCTCCCGCAGACGCATGCGCAAAATGTTCAATTCCCTTTCCGGTCGCTTCCTGCTGCTCACGACGATCTTCGTCTTCGTGGCCGAAGTGCTGATCTTTGTCCCCTCGGTGGCGCGCTACCGGGAGGATTATATCCTGGCGCGGCTCGAGCGCTCTCAGATCGCCTCGCTGACGCTGCTGGCCGCCGAGATGATCGACACCGAGCTCGAGGAAGAGCTTTTGCAGAACGCGGGCGTTTTCAACATCGTGCTGCGGCGCGATGCGGCGCGGCAACTGATCCTGTCCTCGCCGCTGCCGCTGGATGTGGCGGCGAGTTACGACCTGCGCGATGCGCCCGCCTACGTGCTGATCCGCGATGCGCTGATGCGGCTGGTGACCACCGAGCGCGAGATGATCCGCGTGATCGGCACGCCAGTGCAAGATGCGGGGCTGGTGATCGAGGCGACGATGGACAGCGCGCCCCTGAGGGCGGCGATGATCGATTATGGTCTGCGCATCCTCGTACTTTCGGCCATCATCTCGATCTTTACCGCGACGCTGCTGTTTCTTGCGGTGCGGGTGCTGATCGTGCGCCCGATCACGGGCGTGGTCGATCACATGCAATCTTATGCGGCCGCACCAGAGGACGCACGCCGGATCATCCAGCCCACCGCCTCGGTGACCGAGCTGCGCGAGGCCGAAGAGGCGCTGCAATCCATGCAAACCCAACTGACGGCCTCGCTGCGCCAACGCGAGCGGCTCGCGCAGCTGGGGGAGGCGGTCGCCAAGGTCTCACACGATCTGCGCAACATCCTGACCTCGGCGCAGCTTTTCACCGACCGGATCGAGCAATCCGAAGACCCCACCGTCCGGCGCATGGCGCCCAAGCTGGTGAACTCGATCCGGCGCGCGGTCACGCTCTGCGAATCGACGCTCGCCTTTGGGCGGGCCGAAGAGCCGGCGCCCAAGCTGTCGATCGTGCCGCTGGGCATGATCGTCGACGACGTCTTCCAGTCCGAGCGGCTCGCGGTCGGTGACTATGACCTGACCTTTGTCGATGAGGTGCCGCCGAGGCTCGACGTGCGCGCCGATCCAGAGCAGCTTTACCGCGCACTCGGGAACTTGGTGCGCAACGCCCGGCAGGTCATCATGGCAACGACCAAACCCGGGACGATCACCATTGCGGCCTCCGAGAGCGACGACGCCTGGCAGATCACCGTCAGCGACACCGGCCCGGGCCTGCCGCCCAAGGCGCAAGACAACCTCTTCAAGGCGTTCGCCGGCGGCGCGCGCAAGGGCGGGACCGGCCTCGGCCTGACCATCGTGCAGGAGCTGATCCGCGGCCACGGCGGCACGATTTCACTGGCCGCCAGTTCCGAGGACGGCACCGTCTTCGAGATCGTCCTGCCGAAGGGCACCATCCTCAACGCCGTACGGGACAGCACCGCCTGAGATGGGTGCCGGCCAGCCGCGTGAGGGCTGCGGGCGCGGCGCAAAGCACCCATCCTACGGATCGCCGGCGCGCAACAAAACCTCGCCGTTTCCACTTGCAAAGCCCGGCCCTCGGGTCTATCGACACGCCAACGCACCGGTAGCTCAGCTGGATAGAGTACTTGACTACGAATCAAGGGGTCGGGGGTTCGAATCCTCCCCGGTGCGCCATTTACTCAGACATTCCAGCGGTTTAGACCCTCTTTGGTGGCTGCCAGAGGAGGCGGGTTCATGTCTGACCCCCGCACAGCGCTTGCACCTTTTGTGCGCATCCTGGGTCGAGGACCCGGCCGGTCCCGCGCGCTCACCCGCGAGGAGGCGCAGGAGGCGTTTTCCCTGATCCTTGGCGGTCAGACGGCGCCAGAGGCGGTGGGCGGCCTCTTGATGCTCATGCGGTTCCGCGGCGAAAGCCCGCCCGAAATCGCCGGCGCGGTCGATGCGGTGCGCGGGGCTTGCGCCGGGTGGGACGATCTGGGCGTCGCGCTTGACTGGCCAAGCTATGCCGCCGGACGGTCGCGCGGCGCGCCTCTCTTTCTGCTGGCCGCCAAGCTGGTGGCGGGGGCGGGACATAAGGTGCTGCTGCACGGCTGGAATTCGCACCAGGCATCGGTGGCGGACGTACGTGCGGCCTTGCCGGGGTTGGAGATCCCGAGCGTCGAAACGCCGGACAGCGCGCGCGCCGCGCTGGGCGCGCAGAACATCTGCTATGTCCCGATCGAGGTGATGGCCCCCGAGGCGTTTGCGCTGTTACGGCTGCGTGACGTGCTGGGCCTGAGGTCGTGCATCAACACGGTGCTGCGGATGCTCAACCCGGCTGGCGCGCCTGTCGCGGTGCAGGGCGTCTTTCACCCGCCTTACCGCGATTTGCAGGCCGAGGCTGGCGCGCTGCTTGGCCGGGAGCGCATCACGATCATCAAGGGCGGCGGCGGTGAGTTCGAGCGGCATCCGGGCAAGGGCGCGCAGGTCTTCGGCTTGGCGGATGGCGCGGTGTTCGACGCGCCCGTGCCGGGCCTGCTGGAGGCGACGCGCAAGCTGCACGAACCGGACGCGCCGCACCCGCCCTTGGCGGACCTTTGGAGCAGTGCTCGGCAGGACGCATTTGCGGAGGCGGTGGTGATCGGCACGGCGGGCCTGGCGCTCTGGTCGCTGGGGTCCGCGGAGACGCCCGAAGCAGGCGACGCATTGGCGCGCGAGCTTTGGGAGCGGCGGTCGTGAAGACCTTTCCCATGTTCGTGCAGATGGCCGGCCGGCGGGTGGTGATCCTTGGCGGGGGCGAGGAGGCCGCGCAAAAGGTGCGCCTTTTCTCCAAGACCGAAGCCGAGCTGGTTGTGGCGTCCACCGAGCTGGTGCCGGAGCTGCAAACGGCCTCGGACGAAGGGCGGATCACGCACCATGCGGGCGGGCTGACGCGAGAGTTTTTCGAGGGCGCCGCCCTTGTCGTCATCGGCACGGGCTGCTGCATGAACGACCGGGTGCTGCACCTTTTGGCCAAGGACTTCGGCGCGCTTGTGAACGTCGTCGACCGGCCTGCGCTGTGCGATGCGATCACCCCCTCGATTGTGGATCGCGACCCGGTCGTCGTCGCCATCGGCACCGAAGGCGCGGCGCCCGTATTGGGCCAGCAGATCAAGCGGCGGGTCGATGCCTTTCTCGAACCGAACCTCGGCGCCCTGACGGCACATGTCGGCGCTTTGCGCCCGCGTGTGGCGGAGGTGTTCGACGGCCGGGCGCGCCGTGATTTCTACCGGTGGGTGTTCGAAGGTCCTCCCCGCCAGCTGCATGCGGCTGGCGATGCCGATGCGGCTCTGGCGATGATCGAAGACGCGCTCACGAAAGGGTCTTGGACCGCACCTGAGGGGTCAATTGCCGTGGTCGAAGCTGTGCCGGGCACGTCCGACCTGATCTCTCTGCGCGGCGTCGCCCGTCTGCAAGCTGCCGACCGTATTCTGTACGCGCCTCAGCTGACTGAGTATCTCGATCTTGCGCGCCGCGATGCGGAGAGGGAGGCCGTTGGGGATTGGGAGAGCGTCGCCGCCGAGGAAGGTGAGACTTTGGTGTGCTTGGTCGAGGTTGGGCAGGGTCTTGCTCTTACCGATCACCTCCACGCTGAGCTGATCAAAGGTCCTTAGCGTTGGTTCTCTTACGTATGCGGAATCAAGGCGAAGCCGCCGCACATCGACGGGCCGCCTATCGCACCGAAGGTGCGCCATTGATCATTGGCACGCCTCCCGCGTGACGGCACGTTGATACGTTGACGTCAGTGCCTCGCTCGGAGGTCGTCCGGACTTGGCTTGGATAAAGGTGCATAGAACGGCCGGTGGCTCGACGCGCCGCGGCCCGTCGATGTACTTGCGCTCAAATTCACCGGTTTCCGGTTGAGTCAAAACTGCCTCGACGCGCTCAAGGCTGCGAAGTGAAACGGTGGCACTCCTCTCCCGTGCGGAATCAAGGCGGAGCCGCTGCACATCGACGGGCCACCCGTCGCACCGAAGGTGCGCCATCAATCATTGGCACGCCTTTGGCGTGACGGCACGTCGATACGGTGAAGGTAGCGCCTCGCTCCGAGGTCTTCCGAACTTGGCTGGGATAAAGGTGCTCAGAAGATCGGTTGGCTCGACGCACCGCGGCTCGTCGATGTGCTCGTATGGTTCAGGTCAACAGCGATCTAATGCGATTGGAAAATCAGACTGACCAACGCGCCGCAGCCCGCCAATCCGCTACCCCTCATCACCGATCAAATGCGCAACAATTGCCCTAGCACTGTCCGACGCCCAATCCGCGTCCCCGCGCAGGCGGGCGATTTCATTGCCTTCGGGGTCGAGGATCACCGTGATCGGCAGGCCCAGCACCGCCATCTGGCGTGCGAGCCGTTGGCCGGGGTCGCGGTGAAGGGGGAGGTTGTCGACGCCGATCTCTTCGAAAAAGTCCTTCATCGCCTGTGGCGGGTTGCGCCCGGTGGCGATGGTCACGACCTCGAAGCTATCGCCGCCGTAAGCCTCCTGCAACACGCTGAGATGCGGCATCTCGGTCCGGCAGGGCGCGCACCAGGTCGCCCAAAAGTTGAGCACGACGTGCTTGCCCGCATAGTCGGCCAGCGTCAGGCTCTCACCCTCGAAGGTCTGGAACGCCGTGTCCGGCACCGCCACCGGCTCCGAATGCACGTTGAGTTTGCGCATGTCGCCGGCCTTGAGCGCCTCGATCCCGGAGGTGTCCGCGAGACCTGCGTTTGCAGCGAGCACAAGCGCGGTATAAAGGGCGATGAGACGTTTCACGGGGCTTCTCCCAAAAGGACTGCGCATGACCAAGGATTCCTCGAACCAGATGTGGGGCGGCCGCTTTTCGGCGGGACCGGACGCGATCATGGAGGCGATCAACGCCTCGATCGGGTTCGACCAGCGTATGGCGGCGCAGGATATCCGCGGCTCGAGGGCCCACGCGGCGATGCTCGCGCGCACAGGCATCCTTACGGATAAAGACGCCGAGGCGATCCGGGAAGGGCTGCTCACGGTCTTGTCAGAAATCGAGGGCGGCACGTTTCAGTTCTCCGCCGCCTTGGAAGACATCCACATGAACGTCGAGGCGCGCCTGACGGAGATCGTCGGGCCTGCCGCGGGGCGTCTGCACACCGCGCGCAGCCGAAACGACCAGGTGGCGCTCGACTTCCGCCTGTGGGTGCGCGACCAGCTGGATGCTTTGGACGCAGCGCTTGTGAAGCTGATGCAGGCGTGCCTGGCGCAGGCCAGGGCGGGTGCGGATTGGGTGATGCCGGGCTTCACCCATCTGCAGGTCGCGCAGCCTGTCACCTGGGGCCATCACATGATGTCCTATGTGGAGATGCTAGGACGGGACCGCTCCCGCCTGGCCGATGCGCGCAAACGGATGAACGAAAGCCCGCTGGGGGCGGCAGCGCTTGCAGGGACGTCTTTCCCTATCGACCGGGACATGACGGCGGAGGCGCTGGGCTTTGACCGGCCGGCTGCGAACTCCCTCGATGCGGTGAGTGATCGGGACTTTGCGCTGGAGTTCCTGAGTGCGGCGAGTATCTGCGCGATGCACCTCAGCCGCCTCGCCGAAGAGCTGGTGATCTGGTCCTCGGCGCAGTTCCGGTTCGTGACGCTGTCGGACCGCTTCTCCACCGGTTCCTCGATCATGCCGCAGAAGAAGAACCCGGACGCGGCCGAGCTGATCCGCGCCAAGATCGGGCGTATCCTCGGCAACACCGTCAGCCTTTTCACCGTGATGAAGGGTCTACCGCTGACCTATTCCAAGGACATGCAGGAGGACAAGGAGCCGGTCTTTGAGGCAGCTGACAACCTGATGCTCGCGATTGCCGCGATGGAGGGGATGATGTCGGACCTGACCGCGAACCGCGAGGTGCTGGAGGCGGCGGCGGCGTCGGGCTTTTCCACGGCGACGGACCTGGCCGACTGGCTGGTGCGGGAGCTCGATCTGCCCTTCCGCGAGGCGCATCACGTGACCGGCACGCTTGTGGGGCTGGCCGAGAAGACGGGGCGCGATCTGCCGGACCTGACCCTTGAGGAGATGACAGGCGTGCATGGCGGCATACATGAGGGGGTGTATGGCGTGCTGGGGGTGCAGAACTCCGTCGCCTCGCGCACAAGCTACGGTGGTACGGCGCCCGTCCGGGTCCGGGAACAGATCGCGCTCTGGGAGGCGCTTTTGGCATGAAGGCACATCGGTGGACCCAGGCGGTAAGGTGGGCGCTGCCCACCCTACTTGTCGCGCTTTTAACGGGGTGCGGCGCGGACGGGGAGCCGGAGACGCCTGAGTTTGCCGCGCTGGCCGCTCTGGCCGAGGGGGCCGTGCTATGACGCCGCTCCGCTGGGTCTGGCTGGCGCTCGCCATCTGGGGTGCGATCCACCCGATGTACTATTTCATCTCGTGGTTTCAGGAGTTTGGCTGGAGCCTCATGGCCATGGTCGACGCCTGGCATGTGAATGCTGCCACGTCTGGCCTCGTCTGGGACCTGACCATCGCGGCGGTCACGCTGACGGTGTGGATCCTCGCCGAAGTCTTTGCCCGGCGTAACTGGATCGCGCTCCTGGCGATCCCGGCGACGTTCTGCATCGGTGTGAGCTGCGGGTTGCCGCTGTATTTGTTCCTGCGGTCACGGCCTGTTTGAGGCTGCGTCCCGGGTTCGTGCGCACTTTTGGTGGGCGACTTTGATCTGAAGCATTCGGAACGGACGAGCACGCGCCGGCCCGCGGCGTGGCGCAATCGCGCCGCCCCAGGGGGGCGGGTCGGCGCGGCCTGACGGTGCCCGTCAGGCGGATGCTTTGATCTGAGCGAACGTTTATAAGAATTTAGGTCGCCTGCTTTGGTTTACACGCTCCGCGCCTAGCCAGATCTGGGGACTGTCGCGGCGTTGCCTTGCACGCATAGGGTGTGGGCAAGGGCCGCATCGCGCTGGCCAAGCCCTCTGACCGCCTTGCAGCCGAGCCTGTGTCACTCCGCGCGGGGCGGGAGGATCCCTCCGCCCCTGTCCGCCATTCCCCTGGCCCAGGACAGGGCGCGAGGCAGCAGACCAGCGGTGCTTGTGGCGGTGCGGTCCCACATGCCTGCGCGCGGCCGAGGCACATCGCCTCGTGCGCAAGCGCGCCATTGCCAGCGCGGCGCCATCCCCCTAAAGCGCAGACCATGGATCACTTTCTCTATCGTGATGGCGTCTTGCACGTCGAGGACACGCCCGTGGCAGAGATCGCGGCGGAGGTCGGCACGCCGTTCTACCTCTATTCCACTGCGACGCTTGTCCGGCACTTTCGCCTCTTTGACGACGCGCTGAGCGGCATGCCGCATCTGGTGTGCTACGCGATGAAGGCGGCCTCGAACCAGGCGATCCTCAAGACCCTCGCGGCCGAGGGGGCCGGCATGGACGTGGTCTCGGGCGGCGAATACGCGCGGGCCAAGGCGGCGGGCGTTCCGGGCGAGCGCATCGTCTTTTCCGGCGTCGGCAAGACCGAGGAGGAGATCGCGCAGGCTCTGACAGGTGGTATCCGCCAGTTCAACGTCGAGAGTGAGCCGGAGATGCAGGTGCTGAGCCGCGTTGCGCATCAGATGGGCGTGGAGGCGCCGATCACCATCCGCGTGAACCCGGACGTGGATGCCAAGACCCACGCCAAGATCGCCACCGGCAAGTCGGAGAACAAGTTCGGCATTCCCATCTCCCGCGCGCGTCAGGTCTATGCGATGGCCGCCGCGCTGCCCGGGCTCAAGGTGATCGGGATCGACGTGCACATCGGCTCGCAACTGACCGATCTGGCGCCCTTCGAGCTGGCCTATCAAAAGGTGGCCGAGCTGACGGAGACGCTGCGGGCGGACGGGCACGAGATCATGCGGCTCGACCTTGGCGGCGGGCTTGGCATTCCTTACGCGCGCTCGAACGAGGCGCCGCCGATGCCGACGGATTACGGCGCGCTGATCCAGCGCACGGTGGGCCATCTGGGCTGCGAGATCGAGATCGAACCGGGCCGCTTGATCGCCGGCAACGCCGGGATCCTCGTGAGCCGCGTCATCTACGTGAAGGAAGGCGAGGACCGCCAGTTCCTCATCCTCGACGGCGCGATGAACGACCTCATCCGGCCTGCGATGTATGACGCCTACCACGACATCGTGCCGGTGGTGGAGCCCGCACCGGGGGTGGAGCAGGTCGCCTACGACATCGTCGGCCCGGTCTGCGAAAGCGGCGACACCTTTGCCAAGGGGCGCACGATGGCGCCGCTCAAGGCCGGGGACCTCGTCGCCTTCCGCTCGGCGGGCGCCTACGGCGCGGTGATGGCGTCCGAGTACAACTCGCGCCCGCTGGTGCCCGAAGTTCTGGCAAAGGGCGATCACTACGCGGTGATCCGCCCACGCCCGACCTTTGACGACATGATAAATCGAGATACCATCCCGCCTTGGCTATGATGCCTCCAAAGCAGTGCGGGACCTTGTCCCGGCGCGGCGCCGCGGGAGACACTCGATGACACGGCCCTCAGGGAACGACCCTCTTTTCAAGCGTTTGGCCTGGCCGCTGGGCCTGACCCGGCTCGGGCTGGTGGCCGAAAGCGCCGTGCGGGCCTTCTGGCCGCTCTGGTCCATCGTTATCCTCGCGGCGGGGCTTTTGATGCTGGGCGTGCAGGACATGCTCGGGGTGGAGGCCGTCTGGGCGCTGGTGTGCCTCTTTGCCGCGGGCGCGCTCTGGGCGCTGATCTACGCCGTGCGGCGCTTCCGTCTGCCCTCGCGGCAGGCGGCGACCGAGCGGCTGGACGCGACTTTGAAAGGGCGCCCGCTCGCGGCGCTGCAAGACGATCAGGCGATCGGGCAGGGCGACGCGCAGTCCGAGGCTGTCTGGCAGGCGCACAGCGCCCGCATGGCGTCCCGCGCGGCGGAGGCCAAGGCGGTGTCGCCGGACCTCAAGATATCGGCCTTCGACCCCTTTGGTCTGCGCTACTCGGCGCTATTGATCCTGGCCATCGCGCTGCTCTTTGGCTCGATCACGCGCGTTGGTTCAGTCACGGAGATGGCGCCGGGCAGCGGCGCCGTCGCCAATGCGCCCCTGTGGGAGGGCTGGGCGGAGCCGCCCGCCTACACCGGTAAGCCGACGCTCTACCTCGCCGATCAGACCGAGACGCTGCGTGTGCCGCAAGGCACCACGATCACGCTGCGCTTTTACGGCGACACAAGCGCGCTGACGGTGACCGAAGATGTCTCAGGCCGGCCTTTGACGGAGGAGGCTGGCGCGCTCGATCTGGCGGAGAGCTTTACCATCGCGCAGAGTGGCACGCTGACCATCGACGGCCCCGGCGGGCAAAGCTGGCCGGTGGTCATGGAGCCAGACGGCGCGCCGCGCGTATCGATCTCTGCCGAGCCCGAGCGGGAGGCGGACGGCCGCATGACGCAGCGCTTTGTCGCGCGGGACAACTATGGCGTGGTGTCCGGCAGTGGAGTGATCGCGCTTGCGCTCGAGAACGTGCCGCGCCGGTACGGGCTGGTACTCGACCCCGAACCGCAGGAGGTGATCGAGCTGGACCTGCCGATGCCGATTTCGGGCGACCGCACCGATTTCGAGGAAACCATCGTCGAGAATTTCTCGGAGCACCCGTGGGCGAACCTGCCGGTGACGCTGACGCTGACGGTCGAGGACGAGCTGGGTCAGACCGGGAGCACTTCGGATTTCGACATGGTGCTGCCGGGGCGGCGGTTCTTTGACCCGATGGCGGCGGCGATTGTCGAGCAGCGGCGCGATCTGCTGTGGAACCGCGAAAACGGGCCGCGCATCGCACAGGTGCTGCGCGCGGTCTCGCACCGGGCCGAAAGCGCCTTTCGCTCGGAGACGGCCTACCTGCGGTTGCGTGTGATCCTGCGCCGGCTCGAGGCGTTCAACGAACATGGCATCTCGGACGACCAGCAGGCGGAGATCGCCGAGGCGCTCTGGGACCTCGCGATCCTGCTGGAGGAGGGCGATCTGTCGGACGCGCTCGAACGGCTGCGCCGCGCGCAAGAGCGCCTGTCGGAGGCGATGCGCAATGGCGCAAGCCAGGACGAGATTGCCGAGCTGATGCAGGAGCTGCGCGACGCCTCCCGCGACTACATCGACCAGCTGGCGCGTCAGCAACAGCAGGACGGCCAGCAGGGCGAGCAATCGGCAGAGAACCAGCAGCAAGGCCAACAGGGCCAAGAGATGCAGATGACGCAGGACGACCTGCAGCGCATGATGGACCGTATCCAGGAGCTGATGGAGCAGGGCCGCATGGCCGAGGCGCAGCAGGCGCTCGACGAGCTGCAGCAGATGATGGAGAACATGCGCATCGCCGAGGGTCAGCAGGGCCAGGGCCAGCAGTCTCCCGGGCAGCAGGCGATGGAGGGTTTGGCCGACACGCTGCGCGAGCAGCAGGGGCTGAGCGATCAGGCATTCCGCGACCTGCAGGAGCAGCAGGGCCAGGGCTCGGGGGCGGGCGAGAGCCAGCAGAACGAGGGTCGGAGCGGCGGTCAGGGCCGGGGCACCGAGCACTCCGAGGGCGGACAGGGCCAGCAGGGCCAGTCGGGTGACAACCAGCAAAGCCAGGGCGGCGAGCAGGAGGGCGAGGGTCAGGGCGCGGGCGGTGACCAGCGCGAGACACTGGCCGACCGTCAGCGCGCGCTGCGCGGCGAGCTCCAACGCCAGCAGGATGCGCTGCCGAACGTGGGTGGTGAGGCCGGGCAGGCCGCGCGGGACGCGCTCCGCCGGGCCGAGGACGCGATGCGCGGCGCCGAGGACTCGCTGCGTCAGGACGATCTGGCGGGCGCCATGGACAACCAGTCCGACGCGATGGAAGCGCTCCGCGAGGGGATGCGCAGCCTCGGAGAGGCGATGGCCGAAGAGCAGCGCCAGCAGAACGGCCAGCAGGGCACGGCGGATGCCGAGACCGGCCAGGAACAGCGCGACCCGCTGGGCCGCCGCGCCGGAAGCAACGGCCAGATCGGCACGCAGGAGCAGCTGTTGCAGGGCGAAGACGTCTACCGCCGCGCGCGCGAGCTGCTGGACGAAATCCGCCGCCGCTCCGGTGAGGCCGAGCGCCCGGACGAGGAGCTGGAGTATCTCGAGCGCCTGCTTGATCGGTATTGAACGGGTTGGTTTGTGTGGCGTGAACTTGGCCAGAAACACATCGCCTAAATCAAAGCACCCGCCTGACGGGCACCGTCAGGCCGCGCCGACCCGCCCCCATGGGGCGGCGCGATTGCGCCACCCCGCGGGACGGCGTGGGAAGACTCGTTTTGCCTGTTTCTGGATTAATTGAGCCCGCTTTGAACGATCGCACTGGCCGGGATAGCTGACCAAAAGTGACCTACTCGCTCGGCGTGGACTCTGCTGCCGGCCCCGAAGCTTCGGACGCCATCGAGTCGAGCCAGGCGAGCGTGCGGTCGACCTGACCGTCGAGCCAGAGCCGCCCCTGGTCGATCCCTTCCACAAAGGCCATGAGCGGCGCGCTAAGCGCTGGCACTTGCTCGGAGATGCGGGGGGCAAAGACGTAGAGCGCCACGATCATCGCGCCGACCAGCACGGCGAGCGCGAAGCCGCGGCGGAAGTTGCGGCGCCGGTCGGCTTCGGCTGCCATATGCGGTGGCGGGTCCGAGCGGTCCGCGAGGCGCGGCTCTTTGGAGGAGCGCAGGCTGGCGTTGATGTCGTCGATGTCGGGCAGTTGCTCGCGGCGCGGGCGGTCCTCGGCGGTGTTGGTCACCGCAGCTGTGGCAGCACCGGCTGCCGCGACACCCGCTGCAGCCTCCGCCCCGCCGCGCACATGCGCCATCTGGGCCTGCGTCTCGCTCACCCGGCGTGCTTGTTCGGCATCATCCGCGGCTTCCACCAGACCGAGATCGGGTTGGCTTTCGATCGGGTCGGCCGTTGTCTCCGCGGCACGCGCGCGCGCCTCGAATTCCGCTTCCTGGCGCAGGACATCGGCAACGGCCGGGTCAACCGGCTGTGGCTGAGGCTGAGGCGTGGGTTGCGGTTGCGGTTGCGGCGCGGGGGGCGGCGACGCGGACACGTGGTCCTCGTCCTCGCCGGCCTGCGCCTTCATCGAGGGGTGCGGCTCGAACCAGGTGTTGCTGCAGTTGGAGCATTGCACGTCGCGCCCGGTCTTGGGGATCACCCCGTCCGGCACTTCGTATTGCGCCCCGCAATTCGGGCAGACCAGCCGCATCGGCCTCGACCTTTCATCCTACCGCGTGACCGGGTCGCACGGACGCGCCCGGCGCGCGTTTCAAGGCGATATTAGGGCGAAGGCCGGGCGGCGAAAAGTCCCTCGCTGCGATTGCAAGATCTGCGGTGCTCAGGCACAACATGGGCAAAGCGGCACAGGCCGCCTGCCGGGGAGAGGGCCAGCAGTGATCGAGCTCGAGAATGTGGCCTATTCCTATGGCGGCGGCGAGCTTTTGAGCGACATCTCCCTCAAGCTCGCGCCGGGCTCGTTTCACTTCCTGACGGGGCCGTCGGGCGCGGGGAAGACGACGTTTCTCAAGCTGTGCTATGGCGCGCTCTTGCCGACGGCGGGGGACGTGGGCCTCTTTGACCAGTCGCTGCGCGCGATGAGCCGGGATGATGTGGCGCTGGCGCGGCGGCGGATCGGGGTGGTGCACCAGGATTGTCAGTTCCTCGACCACATGAGCGTGGCCGACAACGTGAGCCTGCCCTTGATGGTGTCGGGCTCCGAGCAGCTTGCCGACATCGCCAACATGAAGGAGCTCCTGGCCTGGGTCGGCCTGACGCGGCGCGCCGATGCGCTGCCGCCCGAGCTTTCGGGCGGGGAGCGGCAGAGGGCGGCGCTGGCGCGCGCGGTGATCCTGTCGCCCGACGTGATCCTGGCGGACGAGCCGACGGGCAATGTCGACTGGGAGATGTCCCAGCGCCTGCTGACGCTGCTGATCGAGCTCAACCGGATGGGCAAGACGGTGATGATTGCGACGCATGATCTCGGGCTGATCCGTGCCGCCAAGAGCCACGTGCAGGCGCGCGTGCTGCGCATCGCGAACCGGCGGTTGCAGCTGGCCGGGGCTGACCTGTGAGGCGTGTGCTGGCCGATATCCGCGCGGTCCTCGCCGGGGAGGCGAACGCCGACAGGGTTGTCCCGCCGCAGGGCTTCACCGCGCAGCTGACCGTGCTGACCTCGGCGGCGATGGCGTTCCTGATGGTGTTCGCCCTGGCGCTGTCGCTTGCCTCGGGCCGGCTTGCGTCGAGCTGGAGCGCGGCGTTGAGCCAGGGCGCGACCCTGCGGCTCTCGGCGCCGGCGGACCAGATGGCGGCGCAGACGGCCGTGGCGCTTGCGGTTCTGCAGACCACGCCGGGGGTGGCAAGCGCGCGGGCGCTCAGCGCAGACGAGCAGCGCGCGCTTTTGGCGCCCTGGTTCGGGCCAGACCTGCCGCTCGAGGAGCTGCCCGTGCCGCAGCTGATCGAGATCACCGAGGACCGTGGCGGCTTTGACGCCGCGGGTCTGCGTTTGCGGCTCAGCGCCGAGGTGCCGGGTGCGGTGCTCGACGATCACGCGCGCTGGCGCAAGCCGCTGGTGCGCGCGGCGCGGGTGCTGCGGGTGCTCGGCTGGGTGTCGATCGCGCTGATGGCAGCTGCCTCGGCGGCGATGATCACGCTGGCGGCGAATGCCGCCCTGTCGGCCAATGCGCAGGTGATCGCCGTGCTGCGGCAGGTGGGTGCGACGGACGGCTATATTGCGCGCGCCTTCGTGCGACGGTTCACCTTTCGCGCGCTGTCTGGCGCCGGGATCGGGCTTGTGGCCGGAGCGGTCGCGGTGCTGCTGCTGCCGTCCTCCGGCGCGGAGACGACGTTCCTGACGGGGCTCGGGTTTCGCGGATGGCACTGGCTGGTTGCGCTGCTCATCCCGCCTGCGCTTGGGGCTGTCGCATTCTGGTCCACGTCGGTGGCCGCGCGCAGGATGCTGGAGGGATTGAGGTGATGGGACGCGCTGTGCAATGGCTGCGGTCGCTTGTCTTCATCGTGCAGATGTACGTGATGATGGCGGTGCTTGCGGTGTTCTTTACCCCGCCGGCGATCTTTGACCGGTCGTGGGCCTATGCGGGCGTGCGCACCTATTGCCGCTATGTGCGCTGGTCTGCGGTCTGGATGATCGGGCTCAGGACCGAAGTGCGTGGACAGGTCCCGAGCGGCGAGGTGCTGATCGCCTCCAAGCATCAGAGCTTTCTCGACATCATCATGATCGTCTCCGAAGTGCCGCGCCCCAAGTTCATCATGAAATCCGTCCTGCGCTGGGCGCCGATCCTCGGCTGGTACGCGATGCGCATCGGCTGCGTGCCCGTCGATCGCGGCAAGCGCGCCGAAGCGATCAAGAAGATGATGCGCGATGTGCAATCGGGCGATGCGCCGGCAGGTCAGTTGATCATCTACCCGCAGGGCACACGTGTCGCACCGGGGGCGGACCTGCCGTACAAGGTGGGGACCGCCGTGCTCTATGCCGAGACGGGACAGGATGTCGTGCCGGCGGCGACGAATGTGGGCGTGTTCTGGCCGCGGCACGGCATCTACCGCAAGCCCGGGCTGGCGGTTGTCGAATTCCTCTACCCGATCAAGCCGGGCTTGGAGCGCGAGGCGTTCCTGCCGCAACTGAGAACGCGGATCGAGACCCGCTCCAAAGCACTTATGGCGGAGGCCGGGTTTCATGCGCCGGATTGAAGACCTCGAGACACTGCATGGCCTTTACGGCGTGCCGGGCAAGCCCGCGCTGCGCAAAGTGGCCAAGGCCCTGACGCCGCTCTACCGCGATTGGATCATGGCCTCGAGGTTCTGCATCCTGACGACGGTGGGGCCGGAGGGGACCGACGGCTCGCCGCGCGGCGACGATGGCCCGGTGGTGCAGGCGCTCGACACCGGGACACTG
Source organism: Pseudaestuariivita sp. (assembly GCF_052825805.1). NCBI lineage: Bacteria > Pseudomonadati > Pseudomonadota > Alphaproteobacteria > Rhodobacterales > Paracoccaceae > Pseudaestuariivita > Pseudaestuariivita sp. Next base: position 64,375 of record NZ_JBRBVB010000010.1, read on the forward strand.
CTGATGCCCGACTGGCGCGGCAACAACCGGCTCGATTCGCTGCGCAACATCGTGCGGGACGGGCGGGTGTCGCTGCTTTTCATGGTGCCGGGGTCCAACACGCTGGTGCGGGTGAACGGCACGGCGTTCCTGACGGACGACGACACTCTGCGCCACCGGTTCGAGCAACGCGGCAAGCACCCGGCGACGGTGATCGTGATCGAGATCACCGAGATCTACACCCAATGCGCCAAAGCGCTGCTGCGCTCGGACCTCTGGGCGCGCAACGACACCGAAGGGCTGCCGACTGTGGGCGAGATCTTGGCCGACATGACGGACGGCGAGGAAGGCGGCGCGGAGTACGACCGGACCTACAACGCGTACGCGATGCCGCGGATGTGGTGAGGGTGCCCTAGGGCGTATCCCGAGCGATCCCAGGCAATGCCTTGTCTGGCGAATATAGTAGCGAGACGCATGAGTTATACGTCCATAGATGAATTCCAAGCGGCTCTGCCGCCAGAGTATCGCGCGATTTGCCATGCGTTGCGCGACGTGATCGACGCGGAGCTGCCGGACGCCGAAAGCAAGATTTGGCACCGACATCCCGTCTGGTTCTTGCAAGGCAATCCGATCGTTGGATACAGCCGCCTGAAGGCGGGTATGCGTCTGATGTTCTGGAGCGGTGCGGACTTCGAGGAGCCGGAGCTGAAGTCGGGGACGGGCAAGTTCAAGGACGCGTCACGACTTTATGCCGATGTCGAGGACGTCGACATCGAGACGGTCAAAAAATGGCTCAAAAAGAGTCGACGCATCCAGTGGGATTACAAAAACGTCTATAAACGAAAAGGCCGCCTCGAGCGGATTGTCTGAGCGCAAGCAAAAGCCCACAATCAGGGCTTTCACTGGGGTGGCATTCAGATGTCTCGTGCGCCAGTTGACTGGCACCAAGTACCCATCGTTTTCACGGGTTGAAGCGCCGGGAAAGGTAAGGTGGGCAGGTGCCCACCCTACGCTGGCTCAAACGTGGATGGCGCCGTCGCCGCAGGCCAGCGCCGCTTCGCGCACCGCTTCGGAGACCGTTGGGTGGGCGTGGCACGTGAGGGCGAGGTCCTCGGCGGAGGCGCCGAACTCCATCGCGACGCAGATCTCGTGGATCAGGTCGCCCGCCGATGGGCCGATGATGTGTGCGCCGAGGATGCGGTCGGTTTCGGCGTGGGCGATAATCTTGACAAAGCCCTCGCCCGAGAACATCGCCTTGGCCCGCGCGTTGCCCATGAAGGGGAATTTGCCGACCTTGTAGGGGATGTCCTTCTCTTTGCAGGTCTCCTCGGTCTCGCCGACGTTGGCGACCTCGGGGTGGGTGTAGATCACGCCGGGGATCACGCCGTAGTTCACGTGGCCATGCTTGCCCGCGATGACTTCGGCGGTGGCCATACCCTCGTCCTCGGCCTTGTGGGCGAGCATGGGCCCCTCGATCACGTCGCCGATGGCGTAGATGCCTTTGACGGACGTCTCCCAGTGGTCGTTGACCGCGATCTGACCGCGCTTGGTCATCTCGACGCCCAGAGCATCGAGGCCGAGCTTGTCGGTGAAGGGTTTGCGGCCGGTCGCGACGAGCACGGTGTCGGCGTCGATCTCGTGGGCGCTGTCGTCTTTGCGGAGGGTGTAGCTGACTTTGGCCTTGGTCTTGAGCGCTTCGGTCCCTTGCACGGCGGCGCCGAGGATAAAGTCGATGCCCTGCTTCTTGAGCATCTTCTGGAACTGCTTTTGCACCTCCCCGTCCATGCCGGGTACGATGTGGTCGAGGTATTCGAGCACGGTCACCTCGCTGCCGAGGCGCGCGTAGACCGAACCGAGCTCGAGGCCGATTACACCCGCGCCGATGACGACGAGTTTCTTAGGGATCTTGCCGAGCGCGAGCGCGCCGGTCGAGGTCACGACGGTGTTCTCGTCCGCCTCGACCCCGGGGATCGAGGCGGCCTCGGACCCGGTGGCGATGATGATCGACTTGGCCTCGTGCGTGTCCTCACCGACGGTGACCTTGCCGGCCTCGGGGATGCTTCCCCAGCCCTTGAGCCAGTCGATCTTGTTCTTTTTGAACAGAAATTCGATGCCCTTGGTGTTGGTGTTGACCGTGTCCTGCTTGTAGGTCTGCATCTGTTTCCAATCGACCGACGGGCTTTTGCCTTTGAGACCCATGGTCGCAAAGTTGTGCTCCGCCTCGTGCAGCATGTGGGAGGCGTGCAGGAGCGCCTTGGACGGGATGCAGCCGACGTTGAGGCACGTGCCGCCGAGCGTCTCGCGCCCTTCGACGCAGGCGGTCTTGAGGCCGAGTTGTGCGCAGCGGATGGCGGCGACATAGCCGCCAGGGCCTGCGCCGATCACGATCACGTCGTAAGATGCCATGGGTGTGTTCCTTTTGTCAGCGTGGAACCGGGGGCCAGCCCCCGGACCCCCGGGATATTTTCAGCCAGAAGAAGTCAGATGAGGGCGAGGATCAAGAGGCCGGTGGTGGCGCCGAACCCGGTCATCCAGATCAGCGAGCGCCACGGCGTCCAGCCGAAGGCGTAGGCTGGGACATAGAGGATGCGGGCCGCGACGTAGATGTAGGACAGGAGCGCCGTGTAGGCGGTGCCCTGGTCGCTGAGCACGATCACGAGCGTGGCGATGGAGAAGAGGATGAGCCCCTCGAAGTGGTTGCCGAGCGCGCGGTGGAGGCGCGCGGTGCGGGGGCTGAGCTCGGATTGCAGTGAGGCGCCGTCGCGCGGGCTGAGCGTCTTGCGCGTGCCGAGCTCGAGGTTGGCGGGGATCGCCATGAGCGCAAATTGCACGACCTGCAGGAGGGCGGCGAGGGTCAGGGCGGTGAGTTCGGGGGTCATTGGTCGTCGTCTCGCTCGGCGCGTTTGGCGACCCAGCGGGTGAGGCCGAAGGCCGTGACCCAGGTGAGCAACAGGTAGAAGGCGAGGAGCGCCCAGGCAAAGGCGGGGCCGTCGAAGAAGAGCACCCAGGCGGCGATGGCTACGGTGGCGAGCACGCTGCGGATGACGGCTTTGCGGAAGAGCGGGTTCGCGGTCATGTGGGTGTGAGCCTTGGGTTGGTGCGGTTTCGTTGGGTTTAGAGGCCCCGGATCAAGTCCGGGGCGGGTGGTCTGTCTCATGCGGCGCGGAGGGCTTCGGCGATTTGCTCGGCGCGGGCCTCGAAGGTGAGGCCGCGGGCCGAAGGGTGACACGTTGCGATGTGCGGGACGTCGAAGTATTCGAGCGTGCGCGCGGCGTCGGTGCCGGCGGCGACGGGGCGGCGGCCGAAGAGCTCGTGCCGGGTGACCTGGTCGAAGGAGGCGCGGGCGTGGGCAGCGGGCAGCGGGTGCGAGCGTTTCGGTGGCAAGAGGCAGAAGATCGGGGCGATGTAGATGTCAGCGCGTTTGAGGCCGAGAAAGGCGAGCGCTTTGTCGAGGACGCGGTTGAAGGGGATATGCGGCAGGTAGCCGGTCTTGCTCAGCTGCGCGTGGTTTGCGCGTGCCGAGGGGGCGTCGAGCCAGTCCTTGGACATCAGCATGGGGCCGTCCGGGTTGCCGGAGGTAAGCTGGATCGGGGAGACGTATTCGCCATCGAAGCCCGCCTCGGCGAGCGTGGTGTAGCCGGGGAGGGAGAAGGCCCGGCGGGCGGTGATGGCTTGGGTGAGGGTCATGCGTCAGCCCAAACAACAGATGCCGTGTATATCGGGCGCAGCAAAAAGATGAACACGACGATAACGAGCGCGGCCACTCCCTGATAGTAGAGAATACCAACGATCGGTAAGTACGGAACGACAGCCACTGCCAACAATACAAATGCAATTCCGATACGTACGTGGAGAGTTTTCATTAAGGGGTCTTCTGGGCGTGAATACCGTTTGGTCCGCGAGAAAAGTATGAGGGCCCCGACTGCTGCGAGACACAGCAGAGCGGTCCCGATTTGTGAATTGGCGCTCATGATCGGAAAATCGAATGCGACTTCGATTGGGGCGATCAGTGCAAGAGCATATCCGAACTTCATAGCCTTTGGATCACTGCGATAGGTTTCGAGCAGACGCGGGCCGGAGACCGGGTCGTGGCCAAGGATCTTCAAGTCCACTGCGCGGTGTCGCGCCGTTTCCAATGATACGCGTTCCGGCTTCATGGCCACTGTGCCGGGTTGCGCCAGCGCTGAGCTGCGTCAGGCATGAGAGCTGTTATGGCTAGGGTGAGGGTCATCGGTCGTGAAATGACTGCGGTTGCATCATTCGGCGGCGTGGGGGATTGCGCGGGCCTTGGAGATTGGTCCTTCGAGCGGGTCGCCCGCATCATGTGCTTCGACGATCTGACGGAGGGCGTTTTCCAGAGCAGACGGGTCCTTGAGCAAGACCTGCATCAGCGCGGTGTTCTCGAACGCGGGGCGCGCCTCGTCGAAGAAGTCCGCGTCAAGCGGAGGATTCTCATCGTGGTCGGTCGGGATGTCCTTGCGCGTGTTCATCGCATTTCCCTCTTGTTCGCCTTGCGCAGTGAGATCACGCGGATGCGGTCTTTGCGCAGTGTATATACCAGAACGTGGTCACGCCCGTTGATTTTGCCAAGGGCCTGCATGCGGTCTTCGCCGTAGTCCGCGCGCCTGTCCGGACGTTCGATCACGCTGCTCCAGTCGAAAGCGTACACCTCCTCGAAGGAGACGCCGTGCTTTGCCTCGTTTTGTGTGGCTTTTTCGGCGTCTCAGTCGAAGGGCGGTCGCGGCATCTGCGATCAGAGATCCATCAACAGCCTTCTTGGATCCTCCAGCGCCTCCTTCACCCGCACAAGGAACGTGACCGCGCCTTTGCCGTCCACGATGCGGTGGTCGTAGCTGAGGGCTAGGTACATCATGGGGCGGATGACGACTTGGCCGCCGATGGCCATGGGGCGGTCCTGAATTTTGTGCATGCCGAGGATGCCGGACTGCGGGGGGTTCAGGATCGGCGAGGACATGAGCGAGCCGTAGACGCCGCCGTTCGAGATCGTGAACGTGCCGCCCTGCATTTCAGCCATGGAGAGTTTACCGTCGCGGGCGCGGGCGCCTTTTTCGGCGATGGCCTTTTCGATGGCGGCGAAGGACATGGCATCAGCGTCGCGGATCACCGGGACCACGAGGCCGGTGGGCGTGCCTGCGGCGATGCCCATGTGGACGAAGTTCTTGTAGACGATGTCGGTGCCGTCGATCTCGGCGTTGACCTCGGGGACCTCTTTGAGGGCGTGGCAGCACGCCTTGGTAAAGAAGGACATGAAGCCGAGTTTCACGCCGTGTTTCTTGAGGAAGAGGTCCTTGTACTCGCTGCGCAGGGCCATGACCTCGGTCATGTCGACCTCGTTGTAGGTCGTGAGCATCGCGGCGGTGTTCTGGCTGTCCTTGAGCCGGCGCGCGATGGTCTGGCGGAGGCGGGTCATCTTGACGCGCTCTTCGCGGGCCTCGTCCTCGGCAGCGACAGGTGCGCGGGGCGCTTGGGCTGCGGGGGCTGGAGACGGCGCGGTTGACGCGGAGGCGACGGCTTTGGCGACGTCTTCCTTCATCACGCGGCCATCGCGGCCGGAGCCTTCTACGGCATCGCGGCTGATGCCGGCCTCGGCCATGGCTTTCTTGGCGGCGGGGGCGTCCTCGACGTCCTTGCCCGAGCTTTCGGGCGCCGCGGCGGGTGCTGGTGCGCTTTCAGAGGCCGGGGCAGCGGCGGAGGCGCCGTCCCCCGACGACAGGACGGCGAGGATTGCGGACGCCTCGACGGTGCTGCCCTCCTTGGCCTTGATCTCCGTCAGGGTGCCGGCAGCGGGCGAGGGGACCTCGATGGAGACCTTGTCGGTTTCCAGCTCGCACAGCATCTCGTCCTGCGCGACGGTGTCGCCTTCGGATTTGAACCAGGTGGAGACGGTTGCCTCGGTCACCGACTCGCCGAGCGACGGGACGGGCACGTCGATCGTCTCGCCCTCTTCGCGCGGTTTGACGTCAGCCGAGCCTGCGTCGATCGCCTTGGCCGAGCCGCCGTCCTCGTCGCTGGACGCTTCGGCTTTGGCTTCGGGCATCTTGGAGCCTTCACCGGCCGAGCCGCTTTCGCCCTCGGAGATCGTTGCGAGGAGGGCGTCAACGCCGACGGTGTCGCCTTCGGAGGCGACGATCTCTCCCATGACGCCGCTGGCGGGGGAGGGGACCTCGACGGTGACCTTGTCGGTTTCCAGCTCGCACAGCATTTCATCGGCAGCGACGGCGTCGCCGGGTTTCTTGAACCAGGTGGCGACGGTGGCTTCGGTGACGCTTTCGCCCAGGGTCGGGACGCGGACTTCGGTGGCCATGGGACTTATCCTTTGATCGTCAGCGCTTCGTCGACGAGCGCGGCTTGTTGGGCTTTGTGGGCGGAGGCGAGGCCGGTGGCCGGCGAGGCCGATGTGGTGCGTCCGACGTAGGTCGGGCGGGCGTGCTTGGCCTTGATCCGGGTGAGGACCCACTCGATGTTCGGCTCGATGAATGTCCAGGCGCCCTGGTTCTTGGGCTCTTCCTGACACCAGACCATCTCTGCCCCTTTGAAGCGCTCGAGCTCCTTGACGAGGCTGAGCGCGGGAAAGGGGTAGAACTGCTCGATCCTGAGCAGGTAGACGTCGTCGATGCCGCGTGCGTCGCGCTCTTCGAGGAGGTCGAAATAGACCTTGCCCGAACACATCACGACCCGCTTGATCTTGTCGTCGGCGGCCAGCGTGGTGTCCGAATTGCCCTTTTGCGCATCGTCCCAAAGGACGCGGTGGAAGGAGGAGCCGGTGGTAAAATCCTCGGTCTCCGACACGGCGAGCTTGTGCCGTAAGAGCGACTTGGGCGTCATGAGGATCAGCGGTTTGCGGAAGTCGCGGTGAATTTGCCGGCGCAGGATGTGGAAGTAGTTGGCCGGCGTCGTGCAGTTGGCGACAATCCAGTTGTCTTGCCCGCATTGTTGCAAGAAACGCTCCAATCGCGCGGAGGAGTGCTCGGGGCCTTGTCCTTCGAACCCGTGCGGGAGCAGGCAGACGAGGCCTGACATGCGCAGCCACTTGCTTTCGCCCGACGAGATGAACTGGTCGAACATGATCTGCGCGCCGTTGGCAAAGTCGCCGAACTGCGCCTCCCACATCACCAGCGCGTTGGGTTCGGCGAGGCTGTAGCCGTATTCGAAGCCGAGCACCGCGTATTCCGACAGCATCGAGTCGATGACCTCGTAGCGCTCCTGTCCGCTGCGGATGTTGTTGAGCGGGTAGTAGCGTTCCTCGGTGTCCTGGTTCACGACGCCGGAGTGCCGCTGGCTGAACGTGCCGCGCGCAGAATCCTGGCCCGCGAGGCGCACCGGGTAGCCCTCGGTCAAGAGTGAGCCGAAGGCCAGCGCCTCACCAGTTGCCCAGTCGAACCCCTTGCCGTCCTCGAACATCTTGGCCTTGTTGGCGAGCATGCGCGCGACGGTCTTGTGGACCGGGTAGCCCTCGGGCAGGCGCGTGAGCGCGGTGCCGATCTCTTCGAGCGTTTCGGGGGCTATGGCGGTCTTGCCGCGCTCGTATTCCTCGCCGCGCTTGTCGATGTGCGACCAGCGCCCGTCGAGCCAGTCGGCCTTGTTCGGCTTGTAGTTCTTGCCGGCCTCGAACTCGTCGTTGAGATGGGACTGGAAGGCGGCCTTCATGTCCTCGATCTCCCCTTCGGGGATCAGGCCGTCCTTGACGAGCCGCTCGGTGTAGAGCGTCAGGGTCGTCTTCTGCTTCTTAATCTTCTTGTACATGAGGGGGTTGGTGAACATCGGTTCATCCCCCTCGTTGTGCCCTAAGCGGCGGTAGCAGATCATGTCGATCACCACGTCCTTGCCAAACTTCTGGCGGAACTCGGTGGCGACCTTGGCGGCATGCACGACCGCCTCGGGATCGTCGCCGTTCACGTGGAAGATCGGCGCCTCGACCATCAGCGCGATGTCGGTGGGGTATGGCGAGGAGCGGGAGAAATGCGGCGCGGTCGTGAAGCCGATCTGGTTGTTGACCACGATGTGCATGGTCCCGCCCGTGCGGTGCCCGCGGAGCCCGCTGAGACCCAGCCCCTCTGCCACGACGCCCTGACCGGCAAAGGCCGCGTCGCCGTGCAGGAGGATGCCCATGACCTTTTTCCGCTCACTGTCACCCTTCTGGTCTTGCTTGGCGCGGACCTTGCCCAGCACAACCGGGTTCACCGCCTCGAGGTGCGAGGGGTTCGCGGTCAGGCTGAGGTGGACCGAATTGCCATCGAACTCCCGGTCCGACGAGGCGCCGAGGTGGTATTTCACATCTCCCGAGCCGTCCACGTCCTCGGGTTTGAAGGACCCGCCCTGGAACTCGTTGAAGACCGCCTTGTAGGGCTTGCCCATCACGTTCACCAGAACGCTGAGACGCCCCCGGTGCGGCATGCCGACGACGATCTCCTCGACGCCGAGGTTGCCGCCGCGCTTGATGATCTGCTCCATCGCCGGGATGAGGCTCTCACCCCCGTCGAGGCCAAACCGTTTGGTCCCCATATATTTGACATGCAGGAACTTTTCGAAGCCCTCGGCCTCCACCAGCTTGTTCAGGATCGCCTTGCGCCCTTCGCGGGTGAACTGCACTTCCTTGCCGAGCCCCTCGATGCGCTCCTTGAGCCAGGCGCTCTCCTCGGGGTTCGAGATGTGCATGTATTGCAGCGCAAAGGTGCCGCAGTAGGTGCGTTTCACGATCTCCACGATCTCGCGCATCGAGGCCAGCTGCAGCCCCAGCACGTTGTCGAGGAAGATCGGGCGGTCCATGTCCGCCTCGGTGAAGCCATAGGTCCGCGGGTCAAGCTCGGGGTGCTGCGTCTGCTCGCGCATCCCCAGCGGGTCGAGGTCTGCCGCAAGGTGACCCCGGATCCGGTAGGCGCGGATGAGCATGATGGCGCGAATGCTGTCGAGCACGGCGCGCTTGATCTGCTCCTCGCTGACCTCGACGCCGGCCTTTTCGGCGGCTTTCTGGATTTTCGGCGCGGCGGTCTTGACCTCCGGGTCCATCGCCCATTGCCCGTCGAGCGCCGCCGTCAGATCGTCATTCGGCTGCGGCGGCCAGTCGGCGCGCGCCCAGGAAGGCCCTGCCGCCTCTTTCTTGACGTCGACCTCCCCGTCACCCAGCCCCTTGAAGAACGCCTGCCACGCCTCGTCCACGCTCGCCGGATCGTTCGCGTACCGCGCGTAGAGCTGCTCGAGGTACTCGGCATTGTGCCCCTGCATGAAGGAAGAGGCATGGAACTGGTCGTTGGGGGATTGGTCGGTCATGTCATGTCACCTTTTCGGGGTGGAAATCGCGGCGGTCGTGGCGGGGATCGGCCTGCGCCTTCGCCGGTGCGCGTCCCCCGATCTGGAAAATGCGTTTGCCGCCGGTTTGGTTGCGCGGCGGTCAGGCATCCGCCCAGTCCTCCGAATAGCCGCCGAGCTCGAACATCCAGGCGCAGCGTTTTTTCACGATGGCGGCGGTTTTGGCGTCGAAATACTCCGGCACCGGTTTGCGGTCCGGGTGGTCGCGGGTGAACTTGGTGGTCGGCACAGTGATGCGGCCTTTGTCGAGCGCGAGGTGATCTGCCAGCTTGAGCAGGTCACCTTCGATGTGCTCCTGACGCACGGCGTGGGTCACCGCGAGCCCGGTGTCGGTCGAGACAATGCCGGCATCCGCCTGCCAATAGTCCGAGGCGACAAACGTGGCAAAGTCCTCGCGTTGCGCCTGCCAGCCCTCAGGCACGCCGCCGCCATCCCGCAGCGCCAGCCAGAAATAGTAGGACACCATCCGCGCGTAGGGATTGCGCACGCTCGTGATCTTGGCATAGCGCTCCCAGATTTCTGGCCCGATCTGCTCTGCCACCTTGCGTGCGGGCATGTGGTGATACCACCGCGCGTCCGCCTTCGTCAGCTTGGCGGTCGGGACTTTGCGCTGGCCCACCACACCCTGCACCGTGATGCGGGTGTGGGTCTTTTCCACCACCCTCGCACCCGCTGGACGGCAAAAGGGCTCAAGCGCCATCTCGACGCTTGTGCCTGCCGTCTTCCGCGACTTGAGGAAGATGAACGCGTGGGAGTGGGAGACGAGGACCATCGCTCTGCGCCCGTGCCCTTTTACCCGATCGCTTCCAGCACCGCCTCGCCGAGCGTGGCGGGGCTGTCGGCGACGACGATGCCGGCGCTCTTCATGGCTTCGATCTTGCTCTCCGCGTCGCCCTGGCCGCCCGCGACGATAGCGCCTGCGTGGCCCATGCGGCGGCCCGGAGGCGCGGTGCGTCCAGCGATGAACCCAGCGGTGGGTTTCCAGCGGCCCTTCTTCTTTTCATCGGCGAGGAACTGCGCCGCCTCTTCCTCCGCGGTGCCGCCGATCTCGCCGATCATGATGATCGACTGCGTCTCGTCATCGGCGAGGAACATCTCGAGCACGTCGATGTGCTCGGTGCCTTTAATCGGGTCGCCGCCGATGCCAACCGCGGTCGATTGGCCGAGGCCGCTGTCCGCGGTCTGTTTGACCGCCTCGTAGGTGAGCGTGCCCGAACGGGACACAACGCCCACGCTGCCGCGCTTGTGGATGTGGCCGGGCATGATGCCGATCTTGCAGGCGTCGGGAGTGATGATGCCGGGGCAGTTGGGCCCGATGAGGCGCGACTTCGACCCCTCGAGCGCACGCTTGACGCGCATCATGTCGAGCACCGGGATGCCTTCGGTGATGCAGACGATGAGCGGCATCTGGGCGTCAATGGCCTCGAGGATCGAGTCGGCGGCAAAGGGCGGCGGCACGTAGATGACGCTCGCATTGGCATTGGTCGCGTGCATCGCTTCGTGCACGCTGTCGAACACGGGCAGGCCGATATGCTCCATCCCGCCTTTGCCCGGCGTCACGCCGCCGACCATCTTGGTGCCATAAGCGATGGCCTGTTCAGAGTGGAAGGTCCCCTGCGAGCCGGTAAGGCCCTGACAGATGACTTTGGTGTTTTCGTCTACGAGGACTGCCATTTGCGTGGCTCCTTATATTCAAATTTAACCACAGCGAGGTCACCGGTTTCTGCGAAGAGACCCAGAAGTCTTGGCGGCTCGGTTGCGATGTTTTCGAGGTGTTTCGGGATTCCGCCGGAAGAAAACGGCAAAACGGATTTTGTTTGTTCGGCGTCGGAGCGGAACCACACTTTTGCTGACAGCACTTTGCCATTTGGCGCATCAACGCGGCATTCACCGAACCCGAAGGCGACACCAGAGCCATGCTTGATGCGCATCGAAGGGAAAAGGATCCGTGCATCCTCCGCCTCCGAAAAAGCCCATGGCGCATGGGAGGCGACTGGCCAGACAAAGACGATTTCTCCGTCCCCGCCCACATTGCGAGCAAGCGCATTGGAGAAAGAGATCGCACAGGCAGTGCAAAAGTGGGCGATGCCGTCTTGGCAGCTTCCGTCATTCGTAAATTTCACGCCGATGGACGTCCCGGCGGACGCGCTGATTGACCCTGCCAACGTAGCCAGCAAAGCAAACCCAACCGCGATTTGCCGGAACATGCTCATCAGTCTTCGACCGCCTTGATGATTTTCGCAGCGCCAAGCGTGATGGCCTGTTCGGAGTGGAAGTTCTCCTTCAAGCCCGTCAGTCCCTGACCGAGGGCTTTGGTGGTTTCGTTTATAAGGACTGCCATTTTTGGCGGGCTCCTAGTTTACTTGTCGAGTCTTGCGGCGACACGGGTCAGCCCGTTGCCAGCGTTTTCGGTGCCGATGCCTACGCGCGTGCCCATCGGAATGTTTCCCTTCGCGGCCTGCATGGAAGCGTCGCTAAATCTGACGAGCAGTTCCGTCACAGGTGTCCGAGTGAGAAAGCGCAATGCACACCGCTGGCTGTTGATCCGCATCTGGCGGTCCTTGCGTGCGTTCACAAAAAGACCGCTCGCCGCGTCGTAGTCAAAGCCCTTGCGCTGCGCTTTGATCTGCGCTGCCTCGACACTTGTCTGGTAGGGGCCGTAGCAGATCGACGCAAAGAGCCGACCCGCCGCTTCGGCAGTCATCGCGTTTTTGCGCAAGGCTTCTGCCGAGGCCGCGGATGACCCGCAGATGGCCAGTGCCGTCAGGAGTGCAAGAGCTTTCATCGCCCGGTCAGCCTTTGACAGCCTTCACGATCTTCTCGGCGCCATCCTTGAGGTCGTCGGCGGCGATCACGTCCACGTCGCTGTCGTTGATGATGCGCTTGCCTTCCTCGACGTTGGTGCCTTCGAGGCGTACGACGAGGGGGACTTGCAGGCCGACTTCCTTAACCGCGGCGACCACGCCTTCGGCGATCACGTCGCAGCGCATGATACCGCCAAAGATGTTGACAAGGATGCCTTTGACGTTCGGGTCAGAGGTGATGATCTTGAACGCCTCGGTCACTTTCTCCTTCGTCGCGCCGCCGCCGACGTCGAGGAAGTTCGCAGGCTCCGCGCCGTAGAGCTTGATGATGTCCATCGTCGCCATGGCGAGGCCCGCGCCGTTGACCATGCAGCCGATCTCACCGTCGAGCGCGATGTAGTTGAGGTCGTACTTGGACGCCTCCAGCTCCTTGGGGTCTTCCTCGGTCACGTCGCGCAGCTCGGCGATGTCGTTGTGGCGGTAGATGGCGTTGCCGTCGAAGCTGACCTTGGCGTCGAGCACCTTCAGATCGCCGCTGGCGGTGATGATCAGCGGGTTGATCTCGAGCATCTCCATGTCCTTCTCGAGGAAGGCGCGGTATAGCGTGCCCATCAGCTTGACGCATTGTTTGACCTGACCGCCCTTGAGGCCGAGGCTGAACGCGATGCGGCGTCCGTGGAAGGGTTGGTAGCCCGTCGCCGGATCGACACTGAAGGACAGGATCTTTTCGGGCGTGCTTTCAGCGACTTCCTCGATGTCCATGCCGCCCTCGGTGGAGGCAACAAAGCTGACGCGCGAGGTCTGACGGTCGACGAGGAGGGCGAGGTAGAGCTCGCTCTCGATGCCCGAGCCGTCTTCGATGTAGATGCGGTTGACCTGTTTGCCGGCCTCGCCGGTCTGCTTGGTCACCAGCGTACGGCCGAGCATGCGCTTGGCCTCATCGGCGGCTTCTGAGGCGGATTTGGCGAGGCGCACGCCGCCCTTTTCGCCCGCGTCGGCTTCCTTGAACGTGCCCTTGCCGCGGCCGCCGGCGTGGATCTGCGCCTTGACCACCCAGAGCGGTCCGTCGAGCTCGCCCGCGGCGGTCTTGGCCTCGTCAGCCTTCTTGACCACGCGCCCGTCAGAGACCGGAGCGCCGTAGGACCGCAACAGCGCCTTGGCCTGGTATTCATGGATGTTCATGGAGCCATTTCCGTTTTGTATACCGTTGGCCTCACTAAACAGGGTTGCGGCCCTTGCGCATGCCAAATCGGGCGAGGCCCGGTGATCTGCGCAAAAATGTGCCGATATGTGATCACACGTTGAAAAAGTGTGATCACAAAATGAAAAACCCCGGCCGTTGGGCCGGGGATTTCCTCATCACAGCGACTCGTTTGCGATCAGGCGAGCGTCTCGTCGATGCCTTTGCACGCCTCCACGAGGCCTTTGACCGCGTCGACCGACTTGTCGAACATCGCCTGCTCGTCTTTCGAGAGCGAGATGTTGACCACGCGCTCGATGCCGCCTGCGCCGATCACGGTCGGCACGCCGACGTAAAAGCCGTCGAGCCCATAGGCACCGTCCACGTAGGCCGCGCAAGGCAGGACGCGCTTTTGGTCCTTGAGGTAGGCTTCGGCCATCTCGATAGCGGAGGTCGCCGGGGCGTAGTAGGCGGAGCCGGTTTTCAGGAGGCCCACGATCTCGGCGCCGCCATCACGGGTGCGCTGCACGATCGCGTCGAGCTTGTCCTTGGTGGTCCAGCCCATGTCCACGAGGTCCGGGAGCGGGATGCCTGCGACGGTCGAGTACCGCGTCAGCGGCACCATCGTGTCGCCATGCCCGCCGAGAACGAAGGCCGTCACGTCCTTCATCGACACGTCAAACTCGAGGCTCAGGAAGTGGCGGAAGCGCGCGCTGTCGAGCACGCCCGCCATCCCGCAGACCTTGGCGTGCGGGAGGCCGGAGAATTCGCGCAGCGCCCAGACCATCGCGTCGAGCGGGTTGGTGATGCAGATCACGAAGGCGTCCGGGCAGTTGTCGCGGATGCCTTCGCCCACGGACTTCATCACCTTGAGGTTGATGCCGAGCAGGTCGTCGCGGCTCATGCCGGGTTTGCGCGGCACGCCGGCGGTCACGATGCAGACGTCGGCGCCTGCAATGTCGGCGTAGTCCTGTGTCCCGGAGAGCGCGGCGTCAAAGCCTTCGGACGGGCCGGATTCCGCGAGATCGAGCGCTTTGCCCTGCGGCACGCCTTCGGCGATGTCGAAGAGCACAACGTCGCCCAGCTCCTTGAGCGCGGCGAGGTGGGCGAGGGTGCCCCCGATTTGACCGGCGCCGATGAGCGCGATTTTGGGTCTGGCCATGGGATGTCTGTCCTTTGGTTTGACTTCGGCTTTTGCTGCCCTACGCGACGCGCTCCGCGCGCGCAAGTGCTGCGGGTGCAGCATAGACGGCTCTCGGGTGGCTGGCCTTTCGCGAGGGAGCGGCGTAATTCTGCTGCATCTCAACTGAATTCAGGCAGGTTTTGCGATGGAGCTCAGCTGGACATTCCTTGCCATTGCCGGGCCGGCCGTCGTCTTCGCGGGCATTTCCAAGGGAGGCTTTGGCTCGGGCGCGGCGTTCGCGGCGGCCTCGATTCTGGCACTGGTGATCGAGCCCGGTCAGGCGCTCGGGATCATGCTGCCGCTCTTGATGTTGATCGATGCGTTGACGCTGCGCCCTTACTGGCGGCAGTGGGATTGGGCGGCGGCGCGGGTGATGATCGCGGCGGGCCTGCCCGGCGTCGCGCTGGGCGCGGTGTTCTACCAATGGGCGTCAGCCGATGCGATCCGGCTGGTGATCGGGGGGATGTCGCTGCTCTACGTCGCCAGCCAGCTCAAGCGGATCATCGCGCCCGAGCCGCCGGAGCGGCGCAAGCTGCCGCTGTGGGTTGGGGCGCTTGCGGGGTGTGTGACGGGATTTACCAGCTTTGTCAGCCATGCCGGAGGGCCTCCGGCAGCGGTTTACCTGCTGTCGCTGGGGCTGTCGAAGACGGCCTATCAGGCGTCGTCGGTGCTGATCTTCTGGGCGATCAACATCTTCAAATTCGTGCCCTATGCCTTTCTGGGCATCTTCACGCTCGACACGGCAAAAGCCAACGTGGTGCTGGCGCCGTTCGCGGTTTTGGGAACGTTTCTCGGGGTTTGGCTGCACCGGAAGATCCCGGAGCGCGCCTTTTTTCTCGTCGCCTTCAGCCTGCTCACCGTGACGGGTGGCAAGCTGATCTGGGACGCCTTGACCTAACCTCAGGCGTCGTCGCTCTTGGCAGGCAGCGCCTCGGCAAGCGTCTCGTACGCCTGACCGCTGGCCACGAGGCAGGCGATCCCGTTCGGCGAGGTCACAGTGATGGTCCAGGTGCCGGTCTCGTCCGAGGCAAACACCTCGATCACGGCGTTGTTGGAGCCGAGGCCAATGGACTGACGAGTCTCGCCGTAGCGGTCCGCCAGACGTTCGACGACGGCCTCGCGCGGCGCGCAATTGGCACGGGTCTGTGCCGAGGCGGTCGCAGCACCAATTACAAGACCTGCTGCCAGGATGAGAGTGAAAATACGCATGACCCAACTCCTATGACTGGGCGGGGGCTGCGCGTTTGGCCAGGCGTGACGGCAGACCCCGGTGGGGTGTCTGAACTGAGGCGTCAGTCTCCCCGAAGTCTGCGGCGGCCATGCCGCGCGGGGCCTCCCACTGCGCTGTGTTGTTGGAACAAACGTCCAGTATATCCCGTCAAAACGAGGTTAACGCAGCGTCCGTTCCACAGAATATTTCTGTATTTCTGCAATGCGGCGAAAATAGGGTTGAATTATCTGCAAAGTTTGGCGCATGACAGCGCAAGAAAATTATCCTCGCGGAGGTTTTGCAGTGCGTGACGCCCATCCCTATCGCTCGGTCCTCTACTTGCCTGCGTCCAACAGCCGGGCGCTGGACAAGGCGCGCAATCTGGCCGCTGATGCCATCATCTTCGACCTAGAGGACGCGGTGGCGCCGGGTCAGAAGGAGACGGCCCGCGATGTTCTGGCGGCCGAGCTCAAGGCCGGAGGCTACGCGCCGCGCCGCCGGATCGTGCGGATCAACGACTCCGAAACGCCCTGGCACGCCGAAGACGTGGCAGCCGTGCGGGAGATGGACTGCGACGCGGTCCTTCTTCCCAAGGTGAACCGCCCATTTGACATCGAAACGCTGGCCGAGGCGCTTCCTGGCGTGACGCTCTGGGCGATGATCGAAACCGCAGAGGGTGTGATGAACGCGCAATCTATCGCGCAGGCGCATCCGCAGCTGGGGGGATTTGTGCTTGGCACCAATGACCTGGCCAAGGAGCTGGGCTGCCGCCCGCGCGCCGACCGTCTGCCGCTGATGCAGTCGCTACAGATGGCGCTCCTGGCTGCGCGGGCTGCGGGGCTGGTGGCGGTCGACGGGGTGTTCAACGCGTTCCGCGACACGGACGGACTGGCAGAGGAGTGCCGGCAGGGGCTCGACCTCGGCTTCGATGGAAAGACGCTGATTCACCCCGCGCAGCTCGAGACGGCCAACGACATCTTCTCACCAACGGCGGACGACATCGCGCTTGCAGAGCGGCAGATCGCGGCCTTTGAGGAAGTCACCGCGGCAGGCGGTGGCGTGGCGGTTGTTGACGGGCGGATCGTGGAGAACCTACACGTGGCGCAGGCCAAAGTGACGCTGGGCAAGGCGAAGGCGATCGCCGAGCTCAAGGCAGCCACCGAGGCATCAGCCGCAGCGGAGTAACCCCATGGTTCTTATCATTTTTGGCATTCTGGAATGGTCCATCGTCCACTGGCTGCGGCGCCTTTTTCCCAAAGTGCGCCAACAGCTCTTTGAGGGGATGGGCGAAGGCGCGCGTGGCGTCATCTCGATCCTCCTCGTGGGTGCAGTGGTGTTGATGGTGCTGGGCTATCGGAGTGCCGACTTCGTGCCGGTGTGGGAGCCGCCAACGTTCTTCACGCACATAAACAACCTTTTGATGCTGCTCGCCTTTTACTGCTTTGGCGCATCTGCGGCGAGGCCGGCCAAGGTCTGGCTCGGCACCAAGCTGCGCCATCCGCAGCTTACGGGCTTCAAGATTTGGGCGGTCGCGCACCTTTTGGTCAACGGGGATCTTGCGTCGATCCTGCTCTTTGGTGGCCTCCTCGCCTGGGCCGTCATCAGCGTCATTCTCATCAACAAGGCCGAAGGCTCCTGGACGCCGCCCCCGCAAGCGCCGGTCAAGAAAGAGATCACGCTGATCGTCATCACGCTGGTGCTCTACGCGCTCGTCTCGGCGGTGCACATCTGGCTCGGCGTCTCGCCGTTTGGAGGGTAACGCCATGAAAGCCTACAGATTTCTGACTGCCGACGACACCTCCGCCTTTTGCCACAAGGTCACCGAAGCGCTCTCCAAAGGGTGGGAGCTTTACGGCGACCCAACCTACGCCCACGACGCCGCCAACGGCGTGATGCGTTGCGGGCAGGCGGTGACCAAGGACGTGCCGGGTGACTACGACCCCGAGACCAGGCTGGGAAACCTATGACCAAGACGAACGCAGGCCGCTTTTTCGAGGATTACGCGCCGGGGCAGGTGATCCACCACGCCGTGCCGCGCACAATCAAGATGGGCGAGCGGGCGCTCTACCACGCGCTCTACCCGGCGCGGCATGCGCTTTATTCGTCGGACCAGTTCGCGCAAGCCTGCGGCCTGCCCTTCTCGCCGCTCGACGACATGATCGCGTTTCACGTGGTCTTCGGGAAGACGGTGCCGGATGTGTCGCTGAACGCGGTCGCCAACCTCGGCTATGCGGAAGGGCGCTGGCTCGTGCCAGTCTGGCCGGGGGATACCCTGCGCTCCGTGTCCGAGGTGATCGGGGTCAAGGAGAACTCCAACGGGAAGACGGGCGTCGTCTGGGTGCGCACGAGGGGCCTCAACCAGCACAACGAGGAAGTCCTCAGCTACGTCCGTTGGGTGATGGTGCGCAAACGCGATGCCTCAAGCGCAGCGCCCGAGACGGTGATCCCGGAGCTTGCGAAGGTGGTGGACCCATCCGATCTGGTGCTGCCGAAGGGGCTGCATTTCGACAATTACGACTTCACGCTGGCAGGCGAGGCGCACCGCTGGGACGACTACGACGTGGGCGAAAAGATCGACCACGTGGACGGTGTCACGGTCGAAGAGGCCGAGCACATGATGGCGACGCGCCTTTGGCAGAACACGGCCAAGGTGCATTTCGACGCGACGGTGCGGCCCGATGGCTCCCGCCTCATCTACGGTGGGCACGTGATCTCGCTCGCGCGCACACTCAGCTTTAACGGGCTAGCGAATGCGCAGATGGTTGTGGCGCTGAATGGTGGCGCGCATGTGAACCCCTGCACGTCGGGTATGACCGTGCGGGCGTGGTCGGAAGTGCTTGATAAAGCTGAGACGTCCGTCCCATCCGTGGGCGCCTTGCGCTTGCGTCTGGTGGCCACGACTGGCGCGCCATTTGCCCTGCGCGGTGAGGATGGGAAGTACCTTCCGGAGGTGCTTCTCGACCTCGATTACTGGGCGCTGATCCCCCGCTAGACGCATGCTGACCGAGACGTGACTGGCGCGCCGGGTGCCGGCTGGTACGGTGCGCTCATGCTTCGCGCCGCGCTCCTCTCTGCCTGCCTCGCCACGCCCGTCGCTGCCTGCGATCTGGCGCTGGCGCTCGCTGTGGACGTGTCGGGCTCCGTCGACAGCCGGGAGTACGCGACGCAGATGCAAGGGCTTGCCACCGCCTTGCGCGATAGCCGCATCGCGGAGGCGCTGCTGGAGGCCGAGGCCATGGTCACGCTGGTGCAATGGTCGGGCGACACGCGACACCGCACAACGATCCCGTGGACGCAGATGCGGAGCTATGCGGATGTGCTGGCCCTCGCGGAACGCGTGGCGTCGGACAGGCGCGTCTGGCGCAATTACTCCACCGCCATCGGCGAGGCGCTGCTGCACACGGCGCAGAGTTTCGACCAAGTGCCAGAGTGCCGGCGCCGCATCATCGACGTCTCGGGTGACGGTCCCTCGAACGAAGGGCGCGCGCCGCATCGGCTCCGCGAGTTTCTCACCGCACGCGGCATCACCGTCAACGCACTTGCCATCGAGACCGACGATGTGGACCTCACGGGGTACTTCTTCGAAAACGTCATCCACGGCTCGGGCGCTTTTGTCGTGACAGCGGAGGGGTTTGACCAGTATCCCGCTCGCATACGTCAAAAGCTGCTGCGCGAGATCACGCGGCAGGTGTCGGCATGGGAGGGGACGCGATGAAATATGTGATGGCAGCGCTCTGCGCGCTCGGCCTTGCCGGGCCGGCGCAGGCCGAGTTCGACCCGAACGCCAGCGAAAGCGCGCACCTCTTTGTCGAGGACAATCTGCTTGGCATCTTTTACCACGAGCTGGGTCATGCCCTGATCCACATTCTCGACCTGCCGATCTACGGACAGGAAGAGGACGCCGCCGACGTCGCCTCCATCTACCTCATCGACGCGTTCTTCGACGAGGAAACCGCGGTCGCCATGGCCTACAACACCGCATTCGGGTTCCTGGCGGAGGCCGAGGAGACCGGCGACGACATCGCGTGGTGGGGCGAGCATGGCCCTGATTTGCAACGCTATTACAACCTCGTCTGCCTCTTTTATGGCGCGAACCCCGACGAGCGGGACGACGTCGCCGAAGAGCTTGGCCTGCCCGAGGAGCGCGCCGAGATCTGTCCCGACGAGTACGACCAGGCCGCCCGCAGCTGGGGCGCCGCGCTCGACAGCGTCGTGGGCAGTGGCAGCTCTGTCGTGTTCGTCGATGCAGAGCACGAAACGCCCGGCGCCCTCTTCACCGCCGACGTCATCGCCACCGAAGTCGACGCACTCAACGAAGAGTTCGATCTGCCCGGCACACTCACGGTGCGCGTGGAATCGTGCGGCGAGGCTAACGCGTTTTACGATCTCGACGAGGTGGCGATCGTCATGTGCACCGAGTTCACGGACGCGCTCGCCGTCATGGCTGAGGACTTTATGTGATCACAGAAATTTTTGAGTGATCACAAAATTCTCTCGCAAGTGCAGAATCTGCCAAATCGCGGCAATTCGTCCGTGAAACCCGCGTGACACGTCGTGCGTATGCAGTACAGTGGCGCGCGGAACCGAATGGAAAGACACGATGGCTGACGTAAACCGGGGCAACCGCCCTCTCTCTCCGCATTTGCAGGTATATCGCCCACAGCTGAACTCGATCACGTCGATCCTGACGCGGATCACAGGCAATGCGCTGCTTGTCGGCGCGCTGCTGGTGGTCTGGTGGTTCATCGCGGCAGCCACATCGGAGGCCGCGTTTGCCACCGCCAATGCTGTGATCACAAGCTGGTTTGGTGATCTCGTGATGTTCGGGTCGGTCTGGGCACTTTGGTACCACACGCTTGCCGGGGTGCGGCACTTGATCTGGGATCAGGTCAAAATGCTCGAAATGGACAGAGCCGATATGCTGGGCTGGATCGTCGTGGGCGGCTCGGTGGTTTTGACAATCCTGACCGTCATCGCTGTGTGAGGAGCTGACATGCGCTATCTGACCGACCGCAAACGCGCCACCGGCCTCGGCTCCGCCAAATCGGGCGTGCATCACTTCTGGGCGATGAAGGTGTCTTCGGTTGCTCTCCTGATCCTCGTTCCACTCTTTGTGTTCACATTCGGCGCGGCTCTCGGCGGCTCTTACGAAGAGGTCACCGCCTATTATGCGCGCCCCTTCCCGGCCATCGTAGCGGCGCTGACCATTGCGGTCAGCATGATGCACTTCAAGGACGGTGTGCAGACGCTGATCGAGGACTATGTGCATGGGGACCTGCAGAAATTCCTTTTGATCGGCATGATCTGCCTCAGCTACGCGATGGCGGCTGTGGGCGTCTTTGCCGTCGTCAAACTTGCGCTCTGAGGAGGACGCGACATGGCAGCATATGACTACGAGACGCATGAATATGACGTCGTGGTTGTGGGGGCAGGCGGCGCCGGTCTTCGCGCGACGCTCGGCATGGCAGAACAGGGCTTGCGCACGGCTTGCGTGACCAAGGTGTTCCCGACCCGCTCGCACACTGTGGCGGCGCAGGGCGGCATCGCGGCATCGCTCTCGAACATGGGGCCCGACCACTGGCAGTGGCACATGTACGACACCGTGAAAGGCTCGGACTGGCTCGGTGACACCGACGCGATGGAGTATCTCGCACGCGAGGCACCCAAGGCGGTCTACGAGCTTGAGCATTACGGCGTGCCATTTTCGCGCACCGAAGAGGGCAAGATCTACCAGCGTCCCTTCGGCGGTCACACCACCGAGTTTGGTGAGGGCCCCCCGGTGCAGCGCACCTGCGCCGCCGCCGACCGCACGGGTCACGCGATCCTGCACACGCTTTACGGCCAGTCGCTCAAAAACAACGCCGAGTTCTACATCGAGTATTTTGCCATTGACCTTTTGATGAGCGACGACGGTGTCTGCAACGGCGTGCTTTGCTGGAAGCTTGACGACGGCACGATGCACGTCTTCTCGGCCAAGATGGTCGTGCTGGCGACGGGCGGCTATGGCCGCGCGTACTTCTCCGCCACCTCAGCGCACACATGCACGGGGGACGGCGGCGGCATGACGGCCCGCGCGGGTCTGCCGCTGCAGGACATGGAGTTCGTCCAGTTCCACCCCACCGGCATCTATGGCTCGGGCTGCCTTATCACTGAAGGCGCACGGGGCGAGGGCGGGTACCTCACCAACTCCGAAGGCGAGCGGTTCATGGAGCGCTATGCGCCCACGTACAAGGACCTCGCCTCCCGCGACGTGGTCTCGCGCTGCATGACAATGGAAATCCGCGAAGGGCGCGGCGTGGGCAAGGAGGGGGATCACATCCACCTCAATCTCTCGCACCTGCCGCCGGACACGCTAGCCGAGCGCCTGCCGGGCATCTCGGAATCCGCGCGCATCTTTGCGGGTGTCGACGTCACCAAGGAGCCGATCCCGGTGCTCCCGACGGTGCACTACAACATGGGCGGTATCCCGACGAACTACTGGGGTGAGGTGCTTGCCCCGACGAAGGACAACGAGGACCGCGTCGCGCCGGGCCTCATGGCCGTGGGTGAGGCGGGCTGCGCCTCGGTGCATGGCGCCAACCGGCTGGGCTCGAACTCGCTGATCGACCTTGTGGTCTTCGGCCGTGCCGCCGCGATCCGCGCCGCCGAAGTGGTGGACGCCAAGGCCGCTGTGCCGACGCCGCAGAAATCCGCGATAGAGGCGGCGTTCTCCCGTTTCGACGGGCTGCGCTACGCCAAGGGCCACGTCCCGACCGCCGAGCTGCGCCTCGAGATGCAAAAGACAATGCAGCAGGACGCCGCCGTTTTCCGCACCGACAAGACGCTCGCCGATGGCATGGAAAAGATGGACGGCGTCGCCGGCAAACTTACGGACGTGAGCGTGACCGACACGTCGCTGATCTGGAACTCCGACCTGATGGAGACGCTGGAGCTCACCAACCTGATGCCCAACGCGCTTGCCACGATCAAAGCCGCGGAGGCACGGAAGGAGAGCCGGGGTGCCCACGCGCACGAGGATTACCCCGACCGCGACGACGAGAACTGGCGCAAGCACAGTCTCGTCTGGTTCCAGGGCTCCAAGGCGTCGCTCGGCTACCGCGGCGTACACCTGCAACAGCTCACCAGCCACAACGACGGCGGTATCGACCCCAAGAAGATCGCGCCGAAAGCGCGGGTCTATTGATCCGAGGCCTGGCGGTGGTGGCGATCCTTGCGCTCTCGGCCTGCTCTGCCGTGCAAGAGACGGCAGACGGGCTGGCGCGGGCGCAGGCCAAGGACACGGTCAACGGGATCGTTGCCGACCGCCTGCCGGGGGTGAACGTGTCCGCGGTCACCGACTGCATCATTGACGCGGCCTCGGCGCAGGAAATTCTGCGCATCGCCAGTGCCAGCGTAACAGGCGACACGTCGGACATTCCGTCGCTGGTGCTCGACATCGCGCAAAGGCCAGAGGCGGTGGAGTGCATCGCCGCCGCGCAGCTTCGGAGTTTTCAGCTGTGAGCGGCGCAAAACGACTGACGCCTGATAGGGCGCCCGAGATTGGAAAGGACAACTGATGGTACAGCTGAGGCTTCCCAAGAATTCGCGTATCCGCACAGGCAAGACCTGGCCCAAGCCCGAGGGCGCCAACAACTTGCGCAAGTTCGAGATCTACCGCTGGAACCCCGATGACGGGGAGAACCCGCGCGTCGACACCTACTGGGTCGACATGGACAACTGCGGCCCGATGGTTCTGGACGCGCTGATCAAGATCAAGAATGAGATCGATCCGACGCTTACCTTTCGCCGGTCCTGCCGCGAGGGGATTTGCGGGTCCTGCGCGATGAACATCGACGGGATCAACACGCTTGCCTGCATCTACGGCACCGACGAGGTGAAGGGTGATGTGAAGATCTACCCGCTCCCGCACATGCCGGTGGTCAAGGACCTGATCCCGGACCTCACGCACTTCTACGCGCAAC
The DNA here is from genome assembly GCF_052825805.1 of Pseudaestuariivita sp. NCBI lineage: Bacteria > Pseudomonadati > Pseudomonadota > Alphaproteobacteria > Rhodobacterales > Paracoccaceae > Pseudaestuariivita > Pseudaestuariivita sp. The sequence goes on from NZ_JBRBVB010000010.1 coordinate 88,019, forward strand.
ACGCGTCGATCATGCCGTGGCTCGAGACCAAGACCAACCGCCCCGCCAAGGAGTGGAAGCAGTCGATCGAGGACCGCAAGAAGCTCGATGGGCTCTATGAGTGCGTGATGTGCGCGTCTTGCTCGACGTCGTGCCCATCTTACTGGTGGAACGGGGACAAGTACCTTGGGCCGGCAGCGCTTCTGCACGCCTACCGCTGGATCATCGACAGCCGCGACGAGGCGACGGGCGAGAGGCTGGACCAGCTGGAAGATCCGTTCAAGCTCTACCGCTGTCACACGATCATGAACTGCACCAAGACGTGTCCCAAGGGCCTTAACCCGGCCAAGTCGATTGCCGAGATCAAGAAGCTGATGGTGGAGCGCGCGGTTTAGCAGTGGTTTCGGGGGCTTTGCCCCCGACCCACAAAATCTTCTTGCGAAGATTTTGTGGTTCTCCCCCAAGGTATTTGAAAACCAGAGAAGTTAGGGTCTCGACCTGCGGGACACCCTTGACCTTTGCCGCGCCGCAGCGCATGTGACGTCTGTCAGGTGTTTGCCCCGCCGCGTGAGCGGGCCGGCCGCAGGAGCGCGCCCCAACCATCCGGCATATCTTGTTCCCACATCACGCATGGGGTCGGGCAGTGCGACCAGCGTGCCTCACATCCGGTGAGGGCGCGAGGGCCTGCCAACACATGCTGACCGCTGTGCGGGTGGCGGGCGCAGGAGCTGCGCCGGAAAGAGACGATTTTGACTGATTTTACACAGCTTGGCCTGACCGAGAAGCTGGTGACGCGCCTAACAGAGGCGGGGCTGACCACGCCAACACCGATCCAGGAGCAGGCCATTCCGTATGCGCTCGAAGGGCGCGACATCATGGGGCTGGCGCAGACTGGCACCGGCAAGACGGCGGCCTTTGGGCTGCCGATGGCGCAGCGGATGCTGGCCAGATCGCGCAAGGCTGCGCCGAAGAGCGCGCAGGGGCTGGTGCTTGCGCCAACCCGCGAGCTTGCCAAGCAAATTCGCGACAACCTGATGGATTACGTCAGCGGCGCGCATCTGCGCGTGGGGCTTGTCGTCGGTGGCCAGTCGATCAACGCGCAGGCGCAGCGGATGATGCGCGGCGTGCATATCCTGGTGGCGACGCCGGGCCGGCTGCTCGACCTGATGGACCGCGGTGCGGTTACGCTGGAGGCCACGGAGTTTCTGGTGCTCGACGAGGCGGACCAGATGCTCGACATGGGGTTCATTCACGACCTGCGCAAGATCGCGCGGGCGCTGCCCGAGAAGCGCCAGACGCTGCTTTTCTCGGCCACGATGCCGAAGCTGATGGAAGAGATCGCCGGCGCGTTTCTCGATGACCCGGTCAAGGTGCAGGTCTCCCCGCCGGGCAAGGCGGTGGACAAGATCGACCAGTCGATCCACTTCGTCACCCAGCCGCACAAGCGCGAGCTCTTGATCGAGCTGCTGGATGCGCACCGCGAGGAGTTGGCGCTGGTCTTTGCCCGCACCAAACACGGCGCGGAAAAGCTGAAGAAGTCGCTCGAGGCGGCGGGGTATGCCGCAGGCTCGATCCACGGGAACAAGAGCCAGGGCCAGCGCGACCGTGCGCTGAAGGCGTTCCGCGAGGGCGAGCTCAAGGTGCTTGTGGCGACGGACGTGGCGGCGCGCGGGATCGACATCCCGGACGTGCGGCACGTCTACAACTTTGACCTGCCGAACGTGCCGGACAATTACGTGCATCGCATCGGGCGGACCGCCCGTGCGGGTGCCGATGGCCGGGCGGTGGCGTTCTGTGCGCCGGACGAGGCGGGCGCGCTGCGCGACATTCAGCGCGTGATGAAACTCGACATTCCCGTGGCCAGCGGCACGCCCTGGCCGGGGGTGGAGCCCGCGGGTCGCAAGGGGCGCGGCAAGCCGCAAGGTGGACGCCCGGGCGAGAGCAAGCCGTCGAACCGGCGCCGCCGCCGCCGTCCCCAGCGCAAGCAAAAGGCGGCGTGACGGGGCTTGCGCCTTATGACCCGATGACCCAGCGTGCGGCGTGACCCTTAGAGGAGTGCCGCACCATGACCCAGCCCCAGGATGCCGCCGCGCGCCGCGCCGCGCCAGCCGTCGTGTGTTACCCACCTGAAACGCTCGCACCGCCGCCGATGGACCTTTTTCGCGCGGCGCGCGCTAGCGCTGCCAAGGTGGCGGAGGTTGTCGTCCCTCCGCGTGAGGCCAGGTGCTGGGAGGCGCCTGCCGGGACGTTCTTTCGCATCACCTCCATCGAAGGACCGCAGGTCGGCGACTTGAACCTGTGGAACGCGCGCAATCTCGATGAGCGGTTCTGGTCCGGCAAGACCCGCGCGCTGCATGGCACGCATGTCACCACGGGCGAGCGGATGTGGTCGACCTTTCCCTACATGCGTCCCATGGCGACGGTCGTGGAGGACACGCTGGGCTGGTACGGGATCGACGCGGATGGCGGCTCGGTCCACGACGTTATCGGCACGCGCTGCGATCCCTACACGCACCACGCGCTTTCCGGCGGGGACATGTACCACCATTGCTGCCATTCCAACCTGACCCGCGGGATGGCGGAGCATCTGGGCGTGCCGCTTGATGAGGCGGAGCCGCATGTGCATGACGTCTGCAACGTCTTCATGTGTACCGGGTTCACGCGGGACACAGGCCAGTATTTCATGAAGGCGTCGCCCGTGCGGCCCGGCGATTACCTCGAGTTCTTTGCCGAGATCGACATCCTGGGCGGGCTCAGCGCCTGTCCGGGAGGCGATTGCAGCGCGACCCATTCGTCGGATGCGGCGGCGTGCTACCCGATGCTGGTGGAGGTGTTCGAGCCTGCTGCGGGTGCGCTGGACGGTTGGTCGTCTCCGCCGGTCAATGGGTACGACCGCAGCCACGGGGCGTAGGTAAGGTGGGCACAATGCCCACCCTACGTCAGCAATACCGCTCGACCGTTTGCGCGTGGGTGTCGCTGTAGCGGTCGCCGTGCGCCCAGCCTGCGGGCAGCAGCTCTGCGATCTTCACGCGATCTTCGTCCGTGAACGTGATATCGGCAGCGGCCAGCCATTCCTGCAAATGCGCGGCGGTGCGGGTGGCTGGGATCGGAACACACGACGGGTCGGCGTCCAGCACCCAAGCCAGCGACGCAGCCGCGACCGTCCAGCCTTTGTGCGCGCACCAGTCCGCGAACGCGTTGCGGCGCGCGCAGTTGTAGCCAAGGTTCGGCGCCTGAAACCGCGGCATGTCACGGCGGAAAGAGCCGGGATCGGCTTCCAGCTCAGCTGCGCCAACCGACTGGTTGGTCAGGAACCCGCGCGCCAGCGGCGAGAACGGGACAAAGGTGATGCCCAGCTTGTGACACGCCTGGATCACGCCCAGCTCGGGCTGGCGCGACCAGAGCGAGTATTCGTTCTGCACTGCCGTCACCGGATGCACCGCATGGGCGCGGCGGATGGTCGACGGCGCGACTTCGGACAGGCCATAGCCGCCGATCAGCCCTTCGTCGATCAGTTCCGCCATGACTTCGACGGCGGCTTCGGTCTCCATCGACGGGTCGCGGCGGTGGAAATAGTAGAGATCCACCCGGTCGAGGCCGAGGCGCTCTAGCGAGCCTTCAAGCTCGGCACGTACGTAGTCGCGCGAGTTGTCGAACTTGGTCGCATAGGCGCCGTCGCGGCGGATGCCGACCTTGGTCGCGATATGCGGCTTGGCGCCTGATTGCTTGAGATACGCGCCGAGGACTTCCTCGGATTTGCCCATGCCGTAGATGTTGGCCGTGTCCCAGTGCGTGATCCCGGCGGCGAGGGCGGCGTCGAGGCAGGCAAAGCTCTCCTCGTCCTTGGCCGGGCCGAACATGCCGCCAAAGCTCATGCAGCCAAGGCCAAGTGCGCCGACGGAGGTGGTGCCGAATTGTCGCTGTTTCATCATGCAAACGCCGCCTTTAGGGCAATCTCAACCATGTCGCCAAAGCTGCGTTCGCGGTCTTCGGCTGGCAGGGCCTCGTGGGTGATCAGGTGGTCGGAGACGGTGAGCACGGCCAGCGCGCGGACGCTGTAGCGCGCAGCGAGGGTGTAGAGCTCGGCCGCCTCCATCTCCACGCCGAGGATGCCGTGACGCATCATCTGCTCGTTGAGGTCCGGGCGCTCGTCGTAGAACACATCCGACGAATAGATGCCGCCGACATGGACCTTGGCGCCGGTGTCCCTTGCTGCGGCATGTGCGGCGTGCAGGAGGTCAAAGTCGGCGCATGGCGCGTAGTTGAGCTCGCGGAAAATCCCGCGCGACGGCGTCGACAGCGTCGAGGACGTCATGGCGAGGATGATGTCCCGTACCGCGACTCTCTCTTGCATCGCGCCGCAAGAACCGATGCGGATCAGCGTCTTGGCCCGGTAATCCTTGATCAGCTCGTTGGCGTAGATCGACAGGGACGGCATGCCCATGCCCGAGCCATGGATCGTGACGCGGTGGCCCTGCCAGGTGCCGGTGTAACCGAGCATCCCGCGCACTTCATTCACGCATTTCGGATCGTCGAGGAAGGTCTCTGCCGCCCATTTCGCGCGCAGCGGGTCGCCGGGCATCAGGACGGTCTCTGCGATGTCGCCGGGCGCGGCACCGATGTGGATGGTCATGGGGGTCTCCGATCAGGAAGGGTCGCGCCACTGTGCCTTGCGCGCAGCAGGGCGGCAAGCGCGACCCGTTCCGTGACCGGGTTTAGATGGCGAGGTCGCTCTCGGACGCGCCGCCGTCGATGGCTTGTGTGAACCAGCCGGGTTTACGGCCGCGGCCGGTCCAGGTCTGGTTTGGATTGTCAGGGTTGCGGAATTTCGGAGCCGACGTGGCGCCACCTTTGCCTTTGGTCAATTGGTCGAGCGAAAAGCCGTGCGCGCGCGCAGCCTCTTCGGCGGCTTTCAGCGCCTCGGTCTTTTTACGAGCATCGACGGATTTAAGGGCTTTGTCGACCTGATTTCTGAGGTCGAGCAATTCTTCTTTTGACATGGCGTCAAGATTCATCGGGAAAGCACTCCAGCGGTTTGGGTGCGATCCCTTTATCTGCCGAAAATAGAATTGCAAAGACACATAAGTGTGTCAGCCAATCCGCAATGTCATGGATTAATTCAGCTGGCCTCCGCCAATTCCTGATTGTCCGACGTTTTTCCAGGCTTGTTTGGGTCGGCCAAATCCACGATGTCTTTCATAATCGTGTTCAGCTGAAAATCCTTTGGTGTGTAAACGCGTGCGACGCCCATTTCAGAGAGCCTTTCCGCATCGTCGTCGGGAATGATTCCCCCCACGACGACTGGCACATTCGAAAGGCCAGCGCCCGAGAGGCGCGTCATCACGTCTTCGATCAACGGCAAATGGCTGCCGGAAAGGATCGAGAGGCCGATGACATGCGCCTCCTCGGACCGGGCGGCGTCGATGATCTGTTCGGGGGTCAGGCGGATGCCTTCGTAGGCGATGTCCATGCCGCAGTCACGGGCGCGGACGGCGATCTGTTCGGCGCCGTTCGAGTGGCCGTCGAGACCGGGTTTGCCCATCAGGAACTTGAGGCGGCGGCCCAGCGCGTCGCTGACCCGGTCCACGTCGCTGCGCAGATCGTCGAGCCCTTCGGTCTGGTTCGAGGGGTTCTGCGACACGCCGGTGGGGGCGCGGTATTCGCCGTGGATGCTGCGCATTTCGGCCGCCCATTCGCCGGTTGTGACGCCGGCCTTGGCGGCTTCGATGGACGGGGGCATGATGTTGTCGCCGTTGCGGGCGGCGGTGCGGAGCGCCCCGAGCGCAGCCTCCACGCGGGCCGGGTCGCGCTCTGCGCGCCACGCGTCCAGGCGCCCGATCTGTTCAGCCTCGACCTCGGGATCGACCACCATGATACCGCCGTCCCCGCTGGTGAGGGGCGAAGGCTCGCCGGTCTCGAACCGGTTAACGCCGACGACGGTGGTCTCGCCGCGTTCGATACGGCCAAGCCGCGCGGCATTCGATTCGACGAGCCGGCCTTTCATATAGTCGATGGCACCGACCGCACCGCCCATCGCCTCGATATTGGCGAGTTCCGCGCGGGCGCCGTCTTTCAATTCCTCGACCTTGCGATCCACCGCTGGATTGCCGTCGAAAAGGTCCTCGTATTCCAGAAGGTCCGTTTCATAGGCCATGATCTGCTGCATGCGCATCGACCATTGCTGGTCCCAGGGGCGCGGCAGGCCAAGCGCCTCGTTCCAGGCGGGCAATTGCACGGCGCGGGCGCGGGCTTTCTTGGAGAGCGTCACCGCCAGCATCTCGATAAGGATGCGGTAGACGTTGTTCTCGGGTTGCTGCTCGGTCAGGCCAAGCGAATTGACCTGCACCCCGTAGCGGAAACGGCGGTATTTCGGGTCCTCGACGCCATAACGCTCCCGGCAAATTTCATCCCAGAGGTCGAGAAAGGCGCGCATCTTGCACATTTCAGTGACAAAGCGAATTCCGGCATTCACGAAAAACGAAATGCGTCCCACCACGCGGGGAAAGTCCTCGGCAGGCACTTTGTCCCGCAGTTCGTCCAGCACCGCCTGCGCGGTTGCGAGGGCAAAGGCCAGCTCCTGCTCCGGCGTCGCGCCGGCTTCTTGCAGGTGATAGGAGCAGACGTTCATCGGGTTCCACTTGGGGATTTCCCGGTAGCAATACTCGGCCACGTCCGAGATCAGCTTGAGCGAAGGCTTGGGCGGGCACATGTAGGTGCCGCGGCTCAGGTATTCCTTGATGATGTCGTTCTGCACCGTGCCTTGCAGCTTGCGCGTGTCAGCGCCTTGCTCTTCGGCGACGGCGACATAAAGCGCGAGCAGCCAGGGCGCCGTCGCGTTGATCGTCATCGAGGTGTTCATCTGCTCGAGCGGGATCTGGTCAAAGAGTGTGCGCATGTCGCCGAGGTGACACACCGGCACGCCGACTTTGCCCACCTCTCCGCGCGCCAGCACGTGATCGCTGTCGTATCCTGTCTGCGTTGGCAGATCGAAGGCGACGGACAGCCCTGTCTGCCCTTTGGACAGGTTCTTGCGGTAAAGCGCATTGGACGCAGCCGCCGTCGAGTGGCCGGCATAGGTGCGGATCAGCCAGGGGCGGTCCGGCGTGGGGGTCGCGGTCTGGGTCATGAATCACCTCTGCCTTGCTGCGCAACATTGTTTCGTAAAGCGGTGAGTAAACGAAACACCATTGCCAAGTCAATCCGCTGCGCTGCGGCATAGGTTTTCCGCGTCGCCCGTTTACCACGGCGCGCTTTGCGGTCACTCTGCCGCCCATGACGGCTCCTGTGATTGTGCCCCTGTGGCTTTTTGTTCTGATCGTGCTTTTTGCCGGGGTGACCTTTGCGTCGCACTTTCTCTTCCCGTCAGTGCGCTGGTTTTTCCGGAGGCGGGCGGAGCGGCTGGTGGCGCGGCTAAACAAGCGTCTGGCGGTGCCGATCCAGCCTTTCAAGCTGGCGCGGCGGCACGACATGATCCAAAGGCTCAGCTACGACCCGGAGGTCGCGCAGGCGGTGATCGACCATGCGGCCAAGAACGGCGTGCCGGAGAACGTCGCGTTCGAGACCGCGCAGCGCTACGCGCGGGAGATCGTGCCGTCCTTCTCGGCCAGCGCCTATTTCGGGTTTGCGATCCGGGCGGCGCGGTGGCTGTCGAACCTGCTCTTTCGTGTGCGGGTCGGCTCGGTCGATGACGCGGCGCTGCAGAACATCGACACGGATAGCACCATCATCTTTGTGATGAATCACCGTTCGAACATGGACTACGTGCTGGTGACGTATCTGGTCGGGTCGCGCTCGGCGCTGTCCTACGCGGTGGGGGAGTGGGCGCGCATCTGGCCGCTCAGTTTTCTCATCCGCTCGATGGGCGCGTATTTCATCCGCCGGAAAAGCCGCACGAACCTCTATCGCAAGGTGCTGGCGCGGTATGTGCGGCTGTCGACGGATGGCGGTGTGGCGCAGGCGATGTTCCCCGAAGGCGGGCTCAGCCTGACCGGCGCGCTCGCGCAGCCCAAGGTGGGCCTGCTCAAGTACATGATCGAGGGGCGGGCCGAGGACGCGCGCGATCTGACGTTTGTGCCGGTGGCGCTCAACTATGACCGCGTGCTCGAGGATCGGGTGCTGATGGAGGCAGCCAGCTCGGGCGAGCGCAAGTTCCGTGCGCGCATCTCGGTCATCCTCGGCTTTACGCTGCGCGTGCTCGGGCGGATGCTGCGCGGCAAGTTCAACCGGTTCGGCGTAGCGGGCGTGTGCTTTGGCGCGCCCCTGCCGCTGGCCGAGCTGAAGGGCGACACGCCCGAAGCGCTGGCCGAAGAGCTGATGCGCCGAATCGAGGCGGCGATGCCCGTGCTGCCGGTGCCGGTGGTGGCGACCTGCCTGCTCGAGGACGGACCGATGAGCCAGGAGGACCTGACACGCGCCTATGCCGCCCGGACCAGCGCGCTGGATGTGCCGCAAGGCTTGCCGTCCGACGTGGACAAGGACGCGGCCTATGGCGTTGGAATCCTGCTCCGCCGCCGCCTGATTTCCAAGGTTAACGGGCTCTTGACGCCTATTCCCGAAGAGCGCGGCACGCTCGAGTTTTACGCGCGATCTGTGGCGCATAGAGTGATTTCGCAGTCGTAGCGTGAAATTCTGCAACTGCTCGGTTATAAAATTTCAAAACAATGCCGCAATTCTATTGCAATGTTACTCAGGCGACGCTACTCCCAGCGTCAGACGCGGTTCTGCGCCGCGGCATTCTTGAGACACCCCCGGGATGGAGGCGGATATGGCATTGGACAACAAAACCGGCATCGTCAGCTACGACGCACCGATCAAGGACCTGTATGAGGTTGGGGAGATGCCGCCCGTCGGTCACGTCCCGGCCAAGATGTTCGCCTGGGCGATCCGCCGCGAACGGCACGGCGAGCCCGATCAGGCGTTCAAGGTCGAAACGGTGGATGTGCCGAAACCCGACAGCCACGAGGTGCTGGTGCTCGTGATGGCCGCTGGCGTGAACTACAACGGCGTCTGGGCTGGCCTCGGCATCCCGCTCTCCCCCTTCGACGTGCACAAGGCCGAGTACCACATCGCCGGCTCCGACGCGTCCGGCATCGTCTGGGCGGTGGGTGACAAGGTCACGCGCTGGAAAGTGGGTGACGAGGTCGTCATCCACTGCAACCAGGACAATGGCGACGACGAGCATTGCAACGGCGGCGACCCGATGTACTCGGACAGCCAGCGCATCTGGGGATATGAGACGCCCGACGGCTCCTTTGCGCAGTTCACTTGCGTGCAACAACAACAGCTTATGCCGCGTCCCAAGCACCTAACGTGGGAAGAGGCGGCGTGCTACACGCTGACGCTTGCGACCGCTTACCGGATGCTGTTCGGCCACGCGCCGCATGACATCAAGCCCGGCCAGAACGTCCTGATCTGGGGCGCGTCGGGCGGTCTTGGCTCCTACGCGATCCAGCTCGCCAAGGTGGCTGGCGCCAACCCGATCGCGGTGATCTCCGACGAGGACAAGCGCGAGTTTGTGATGAAGCTCGGCGCCAAGGGCGTGATCAACCGCAAGGAGTTCAACTGCTTTGGCCAGCTCCCGACGGTCAACACACCCGAGTACAAGGAGTGGTTCGCCGAGGTCCGCAAGTTCGGCAAGGCGATCTGGGACATCACCGGCAAGGGTGTGAACGTCGACATGGTCTTCGAGCACCCTGGCGAGAGCACGTTCCCGGTTTCCACCTTCGTCTGCAAGAAGGGCGGCATGGTCGTGATCTGCGCAGGCACCACCGGCTACAATCTGACCATGGACGCACGCTATGTCTGGATGCACCAGAAGCGCATCCAGGGCTCGCACTTCGCCCACCTGCAGCAAGCCGCGGCTGCAAACCAGCTGATGTGCGAAGGGCGGCTCGATCCGTGCATGTCCGAGGTGTTCGAGTGGAACCAGATCCCCGAGGCGCATATCAAGATGCGCCGGAACGAGCACAAGCCGGGCAACATGTCCGTGCTGGTGCAGTCGCCGAAAGCGGGTCTGACGACGCTCGAGGAAGTGCTGGGCGCACGCGGGTAAACACACCGTTTCCAAGAAAGCAACAATGGCCCGGGACAGCAGCCGCTGTCTTGGGTCATTTTCCGTTTGCCGTCAGGGAGATGCAGGATTTCAGGGGGTTGTCCGCATGACCCCTCCCCATAAAGGGGGAGTGCAAAGCCGCGACTTACGCAGCGGCAATGATACATGCTAAAGTTGAACTTAAGATTTTGTTAACACCTATAAAGGACTTTGGCATGAAGCAGACGACGCCCAACGACTGGATCCTCGATGTCCTTGCAGACCTGAACCACTTTGCACAGGCCAACGGGCTTCGTGACCTGTCCGAGGCGCTGATCGGCACGCACCGGGTGGCCGCCCGGGAGATCGCATCGCAGACACCGCCTGCCGCGCAGAGGCTGGGAATTCATGACGCAGACCGTAACGGACATCCTGGAGGACCTCGAGCGCGCGAGCGCGCATGACGAGCTGCAACATGTGATCGAGGCACTGCGCGACACGATTGGCGTCGATCACCTTGTCTATCACTGGGTCAATTCGGACGGGGAGCAATACGGCTGCGGCACTTACGATCCCGTCTGGGTGCAGCGCTATCTCGAACAGGGTTACCTGACGATCGATCCGGTTGTGTCGGGCTGTTTCCAGCGCTTTCACCCGGTCGATTGGAAGCGGCTCGACTGGTCCCCCAAGGCCGCGCGCGCGTTTCTGCAGGACGCGATTCAGCACGGGGTGGGCAATCAGGGCTTTTCCATCCCGATCCGGGGGCCGAACGGTCAGTTCGCGCTCTTTACCGTCAACCACTCGTGTACTGATTCGGAGTGGACGGCCTTTACCGCCGCGTGGCGCCAGGACTTGATCCTCGTCGCGCATTACTTCAACAAAAAGGCGCTGGAATTCGAGCCGGGCCGCGCGCCCGAAGCGCATCAGGCCCTGTCCCCCCGCGAACGAGAGGCGATGACCCTATTGGCGGCGGGCTACAACCGCGCGCAGGCTGCGCAAACCCTTGAAATATCGGAACATACCTTGCGCGTCTACATCGAGTCCGCGCGTTTCAAACTGGGTGCGATGAACACCACCCACGCCGTGGCCCGCGCCCTGAGTCGCGGGATCATCGTTGTCTGACCGTTAACGCAGGCGCCGGGAGCCGTAGGAAACCCGAAAGCGCCGCATCCGAGCGTGCCTTGCCATGTCATGCACATGGAGGGGCACACCATGATCCGTTACATCTACGCAAACGCGCTTGCCGCGCATCCCACGCTTGCGGAAACCATGTTTCGCGACCGCGCGCGCCAGTTCAAAGAGCGGCAAGGCTGGGACGTCGCTGTCGACGCCGAAGGCTTGGAGCGCGACGCCTACGACGCGCTGAACCCGCTTTATGTCATCTGGGAGAACGCCGACGGCACCCATGGCGGGTCCATGCGGCTTTTGCCGACCACAGGCGCGACCATGGTCAACGACCATTTCGAGCACCTGACGGGTGGCGCGATCAACAGCGCGCTGATCTGGGAATGCACCCGGTTCTGCCTCGCGCCCGGCGCACCTGCGCATGTCGCCGCGGCGCTGATGCTGGCAGGGGGCGAAGTCCTGCAGGGCTTTGGCATCACACACTTTATCGGCGTCTTTGACGCGCGCATGGTCCGCATCTACCGCCGGATTGGCGCGTCTCCAGACGTGCTTGGCAGCAGCGGCACCGGCCGGGACAAGGCCAGCGTGGGCCTCTGGAACTTCACACCCGAGGCAAACGCGCGCCTCTCCGCCGCCTCCGGCATCCTGCCCGCCCAGTCGCGTGCGTGGTTCGAGGCGGCCTTTGGCAGCCAGGCACAGCCCGCAAAAACGGCCTGATCCGCGACGACCAAGGCTGGTGAAGGCCGGGCGCTGGGTATACCGTGGCGCCATGCAAACCGCCCCCACCATTACCTTTTCCGAGGACCAGGCCGAGGCTTATGACCGCGTCGCCGCCCTTCTGGCGGCCTCCGGCGTCGACCTCACTGACGCGCTGCTCCGCCCGCCAAGAGACAGCACCTCGGCGGTGATGGGGCTGATGGGCAAGGCGGGCTCGGGCAAGACGCTGCTGCTCGCCGAGCTGGTCAAGGCGCTGCGTGCCGCCGGGGTCGACATCGTTTCGGGCGATTGGGAGGGCAAGGCCCGCAAGGAGCGGCGCACCCTCGCCGTTCTCGCCCCGACCAACAAGGCCGCCAGCGTCCTGCGCATGCGCGGCGTGCCGGCGACGACCATCCACCGGATCCTCTACACGCCTGTCTATGATCCCGAATACGAGCGCATCGCCGAGTGGATCGCCGGGAGTGGCGACCGCCCCGAGATCGAGGGGCTCACCGACGAAGCACTCGACCGCGCCTATGCCTTCTACCAGGTCAACGCCTCCGTGCCCGGCGCGCTGGCGGCCGCCGGCCTCAAGGGCAGCGACTTCATCACCGGTTGGAAGCGGCGCGAGGAGCCGCTCGATATCGGCTTTGTCGATGAATCCTCGATGCTCGACGACAAGCAATACGACGACCTGCGCGAAATTTTCCCGACCCTCCTGCTCTTTGGCGATCCCGCGCAGCTGGCGCCCGTCAACCAATCCGGAGCAATGGTGTTCGACCGCCTCAAGGACAGCCAAAAGATGACGCTGAACCGGGTGCACCGGCAGGAGGCGGACAGCCCGATCCTCGATCTCGCGCACGCGCTCGCCGACCCCGCGGTGGACTTCCCCCGGTTCGAGCACCTGGTCGAAGAGGCCGCCGCCCGGGACGACCGCGTCGTCTACGCCGGACGGGTGGAGGTCGACCTGATGGCCCGCTCGCCGGTGCTGGTCTGGCGCAATGCTACCCGCATCCGCCTGATCCAAGCCTTTCGCAGCGTCTACGGTGCGCCGGAGGACGAGCTTCTAGAGGGTGAGCCGCTGATCTGCGATGGGATCGAACTGCCCATGAAGCACCGCAAGAAACGCCTCGACCTCGAGGCGCGAGGGCTAATCAAGGGCGCGCAGGTGGTCTACATGGGCCTCGGACGCAGGCCCGGGTTCTCACGACTGCACGTCATGGGCGCCGAGGACCCGCAGGTCTCCGCGGCCTCGATCGTCAAGATCGAGAAACCGGACGAGGAGGAACCCTTCATCCCCTTCGCCGCCCGTATGGGCGCCACCTTCTTGCACGGCGCGGCGGTCACCATCCACAAGGCGCAAGGCTCGCAGTGGGAGAATGTGCAGGTCTTTGCCCCTGACCTTTACGCCGCCTTCCGCGCCGGCCGGTCCGAGGCGGGCGTCCCGCTCTGGAAACGCCTCGCCTACGTCGCGATCACCCGCGCGTCCGACCGGCTCTATTGGGTGGTGCGCAACCGCCTTGCCAAACCAACCGGCGCGCTCACGGTCGAGGACCTCAAGGCTGTGCCTGCCGCGCCCTTCTCGCTCGATGCCGAGCCGCCCACGGACGTGCAACCGGCGTGACATGGGGGGCCAGCCCCCCACTTCGAAAATTCATGGATTTTCACCGCTCCCCCCCGGGATATTTCTCGCCAGAAGAAGACCTGGGCGCGGCGTCCTTCATTCTCTGGTTCATAAATACCTGAATGTCCGACGCTTCAGCACCGCAGACGGGCGGTCTGCTGTCTTGCGCCGCAGCCGGACATTGGGTCTGATGCGCGCAAAGGGAGGAGCCTCATGGACCTTGGCATGACGGACCGGGTGCGCCCGCTGGTGGCGCAGGTGCGCGCGATGATCGTCGAAGAGATTGCGCCGCTTGATCACGAGTTTCACGCGCTGGTCGGCACGCATCCTTCCGGCAACAGATTTGCCCACGTGCCGCGGCAGCTGGAAATCCTCGACGGTCTCAAAGCCGAGGCGCGTGCCCGGGGGCTGTGGAATTTTTGGCTTACGGGCAGTGACAAAGGGCAGGGGCTGAACACGGTCGAATACGCTTACCTGGCCGAGGAGATGGGAAAGGTGCGGCTTGCGGCCGAGGTCTTTAATTGCTCCGCCCCGGACACGGGCAACATGGAGGTGTTCGAGCGTTACGGGACCGCGGCGCATAAAGAGCGCTGGCTGGCGCCGCTTTTGGCCGGAGAGATCCGGTCGGCCTACGTGATGACCGAGCCGGATGTGGCGTCGTCGGACGCTGCGCAGCTTGCGTTCGAGGCCCGCGAGGACGGCGACGCGTTTGTCCTGAACGGTGAGAAGTGGTGGATCAGTGGCGCGGGTGATCCGCGCTGCAAGGTCTACATCCTGCTGGCCGAGACGGACCGGGAGGCGTCCAAGCACCAGCGGCATTCGATGTTCGTGCTGCCGGCGGATGCGCCTGGGGTCGAGGTGCTGCGCCCGATGCAGGTGTTCGGGAATGACGACGCGCCGCACGGTCACATGCACTTGCGGTTCACCGACGTGCGTGTGTCGAAGGAGGACCTGATCCTCGGGCGGGGACGCGGGTTCGAAGTGGCGCAGGGGCGGCTCGGGCCGGGGCGCATTCACCATTGCATGCGGGCGATCGGGCAGGCCGAAGCTGCGCTCGAGATGATGTGCAGGCGCGGGATTGCGCGTGAAGCGTTCGGCAAGCCGCTGGCGGAGCTGGGCGCGAATTTCGACATCATCGCCAACGCCCGGATGAAGATCGAGATGGCCCGGCTCCTGTGCCTCAAGGCAGCCTGGATGATGGACAACACATCGCCCAAGGAGGCGGCGCCCTGGATCAGCCAGATCAAGGTGATCGCGCCTTTGACGGCGCAAAAGGTGCTTGATGAAGCGATGCAGATGCACGGTGCGGCGGGGATCAGCCAGGACTTTGACCTCGCCGCGATGTACACGCACAACCGCACGTTGCGCTTTGCCGACGGGCCGGACGCGGTTCATCGCCGTCAGGTCGCGCGCGCCGAGCTGCGCAAGTACACGAACGCCAAGGTATGAACGTGGACGCGCTGACGCGCTGGCTCGAGGCGGAGACGCCTCTGCGCGGGCCGTTTGTGCTCGAGAAGTTTGCGTCCGGGCAGTCCAACCCGACCTACAAGCTGAGCTCCCCGGGTGAGACTTACGTGCTGCGCCGCAAGCCAGAGGGCGTGCTGCTCAAGTCCGCCCACGCCGTCGAGCGCGAGTTTCGGGTGCAGCGCGCCTTGGCGGGCAGCGCCGTGCCGGTGCCGCGGATGCACGCGCTGTGCGAGGATGCAGAGGTGATCGGATCGGCGTTTTACGTGATGGACCATGTCGAAGGGCGCATCTTTTTTGACCCCGCGCTGCCGGATGTGCCGAAGGACGAGCGCGGCGCGTATTTTGATGCGATGATCCAGACGCTGGCGGCGCTGCATGACGTGGATTTGCAAGAGGCAGGGCTGCAGGACTACGGGCCCGAAGGTCACTATCTTGCGCGGCAGCTTGCGCGCTGGACCAAGCAATACCGGGCGAGCGAGACTGGCACCTTGGCTGATATGGACGCGCTCATCGCCGGGCTCGAGGCCGGGCTGCCGGAGGATGACGGCCAGCGGACGTTGGTGCACGGTGACTACCGCATCGACAACCTGATCTTTGCCCCGGATGCGCCCGAGGTGGCGGCGGTGCTCGATTGGGAGCTCTCGACCACAGGCCACCCTCTCGCCGATCTCGCGGCGCTGATCATGCAGTGGCAACTCCCGCCGGGGGAAACAGGGCGCGGGCTCGCCGGGCTCGACCGCGCTGTGCTTGGATTGCCGTCGGATGAAGAGGTCGTTGCGCGGTACTGCGACCTGCGCGGCTTGGGTCCGATACCGGATTTCAACATCTACCTCGCCTTCGCCTTCTTTCGGATGGCGGCGATCCTGCAGGGGGTCAAGAAACGGGGGCTGGACGGAAATGCCTCGAACCCCGAGCAGGCGGCGCGCTATGGCAGCTATGTCCCGATGTTTGCCGCGAAGGGGCGTGCCGCTCTGGGCGTGTGACCGGCAAGGTAAGGTGGGCAGATGCCCACCCTACGCCTAGCGCTCCTTGACGTAGGGCACGCCTCCCGACCGCGGCGGGATCGCCTTGCCGATGAACCCGGCCAGGATCACCACGGTCAGGATATAGGGCAGCGCGTCCATCACCTGCACCGGCACGGTGAACGCGCCAAGGTCGATGTTCTGATAGCGCAGCGCGATGGCTTGAAGGAAGCCAAAGAGCAGGCAGGCCCCCAGCGCGTACCAGGGCCGCCACTTGGCAAAGATCAGCGCCGCCAGCGCGATGTAGCCACGCCCGGCCGTCATATCCTTCACAAAGCCCGCCTGCAGACCCGTCGCCAGATACGCGCCCGCCAGCCCGCAGAGCGCGCCGCAGATGGCGACAGCGGCAAAGCGCAGGCCCACGACCGAGACGCCCGCGGTGTCGACCGCCGCCGGGTTCTCCCCCACCGCGCGCAGGCGCAGGCCAAAGCGTGTGCGATAGAGCGTCCACCAGGTCAGCGGCACCATCAGCAGCGCGACATAGACGAGGATCGAGTGGCCGGAGATCAGATCGTGGTAGATCGGGCCAAAGATCGGCACGCCCTGCAGGCTCTCGGCAAAGGGCAGGGTGATCTCCTGGAACCGGCCCCCGCCGATGAGCGAGGGCGTGCGCCCGCCCTGGGAGAACCAGTCCTGCGCGATCAGCACCGTTAGCCCCGCCGCGAGAAAGTTGATCGCGACGCCGGAAATCAGCTGATCGCCGCGAAAGGTGATCGAGGCCAGCCCATGCAGCCCGCTCAGCACCATCGAGGACGCCATGCCCGCCAGCAGCCCAAGCCAGACCGACCCGGTCATCGCCGCAACCGCTGCCGAGAAGAAGGCGGCCATCAGCATCTTGCCCTCCAGCCCGATGTCAAAGATGCCCGCCCGCTCGGAAAAGAGCCCGGCAAGGCAGGCGAGCAGCAGCGGCGTTGCCAGTCGCACGGTGGAATCAAGAATTTGCAGGACGGTTGCGAGATCCATCAGCCAGCCCTTCGGAACATGAGGAAGACTTTTTCGAGCGGCATCCGCACCATATTGTCGAGCGCCCCGGTGAAGAGGATCACAAGCGCCTGGATCACTACGATCAGCTCACGAGGGATATTGGTCCAGAGCGCCAGCTCCGCCCCGCCCTGGTAGAGGAACCCAAAGAGGATCGCCGCCAGCAGCACTCCCAGCGGGTGGTTGCGCCCCATGAGCGCGACCGCGATCCCGATGAAGCCCGCGCCCTCGGTGGCGTTCATCACCAGCCGTTCGGCCTCGCCCATGACGTTGTTGATCGCCATCATGCCCGCGAGCCCGCCCGAGATCATCATCGCGACGACGGTGATCTTAACCGGGTTGATGCCCGCGTACTTGGCCGCTGATTCTGACTTCCCGAAAGCGCGGATCTCGTAGCCAAGCTTGGTCCGCCAGATCAGCAGGTAGACCAGCACACAGGCGATAAGCCCGATGATGAGCGAGACGTTGGCAGGTGCCGCCTTGGAGAAGGGGATGCCAAAGACGCCAAGGATGTCGTGCAGTGTGGGTAGATGCGTGCCTTCGGGGAATTTGCCGGTGGCCGGGTCCATCTGCCCCGCCGGGCGCATGACGTTCACCAGCAGGTAGTTGAGCAGCGCCGCCGCGATGAAGTTGAACATGATCGTCGTGATCACGATGTGACTGCCGCGCGTCGCTTGCAGCCAGGCTGGCACCGCCGCCCAGAGCGCCCCAAACGCCGCTGCGCCAAGAATGGCGAAAGGCAACGCCAGCGCCCAGTGGGGCCAAGGGATCAAAAGGCAGATGCAAGCGACGCCCAGCCCTCCGAGCATGGCCTGCCCTTCAGCCCCAATGTTGAACTGTGCGGCGTGAAAGGCGACGGCAAAGGCGAGCCCTGTGAAGAGGAAGTTGGTCGCGTAGTAGAGCGTGTATCCCCAGCCATAGGTCGACCCCAGCGCGCCCTCGACCATGAGGTTGAGCGCGGCCATGGGGTCTTCGCCGATGAAGAGGATCACAAGCGCCGACAGGATCGCCGCAAGCAGGATCGAGATGACTGGCACAAGCACCGCGTCCGCCCAGGCTGGCATCTTGCTCATGGGCGGGTCTCCGGGGTTGTTGTTACATGAGGAGCCTGATCAATCCGATGATTGAAAGTAAAACGCCCGTCGCGACCACCACTGGCGCGAGCGAACGTTCCCGCTCCATCTTGCGAATTTCGGCACTGATCTTTTCGGTCTCGGCGCTGAGAAGGCTGATTTCCGCCTTCAGTTTTTCTTGTTCCAAGTCGCTCAAAAGACGTGGCGCTTAGAAAATCGTGTGAAACAAGTAGGATCCGAGCAGCGTGGCCGCCGACAACATCACCAGCGCGACGAGGAGCGCTACGTATGTGCGCCGCGCCTCGCGCCCGTCGGCGATCTCCGCGCGCAGGCGTTTGATGGATTCGCTTTCGTGTTCCAAATGCGCCATTGAATCGAGGGTCCTCAAAAGGAAGGCTGCGCGAAGTTGCGGCTCTGCGCGTGTGCGTGAAGTTAAGCGCACGGGTCGTTAAAATCAATTTAACGCACATCACGCCGCATCCTCAGTCACACCTGCCATCAACAAACCAAGCCGCTTCTCGTCAGTCTCCGAAGGCAGCCGTTCGCCCATCACGCGGCCGTCGAACATGACGGCGATGCGGTCCGAGAGGCTCATGATCTCGTCGAGCTCGACGGACACCAGGAGGATCGCCTTGCCGGCGTCGCGGAGGGCGACGATCTGTTGGTGGATGAACTCGATGGCGCCGATGTCGACGCCGCGGGTGGGTTGGCCGATCAGCAGCAGGTCCGGGTTGCGCTCGATCTCGCGGGCGAGGACGATCTTTTGCTGGTTCCCGCCCGAAAAGTTCTTGGCCGCGAGGCGCGGGTTGGGGGGGCGCACGTCGAACCGCTCCATCTTGCCGGCGGTATCCGCCTTGATCGCGGCGTTGTTCATCAAAAGACCGGTCTGCAAGGCAGGATCGTCGTGATAGCCGAAGGCGGTGTTCTCCCAGGCCATGTAGTCCATGATCAGGCCCTCGGACTGACGGTCCTCCGGCACGTGGGCGATGCCGCGCGCGCGGCGGGTCTTGCCGTCCGAGCCAGTGCCCGTAAGGTCGATCTCCTGCCCGTTGACCCGGATGGTGCCCGTGCCGGTGCGATAGCCACCGAGCACCTCGAGCAGCTCTGACTGCCCATTTCCCGCAACGCCCGCGATGCCCAGTATTTCGCCGGCGCGCACAGTCAAGTCGATGCCGCGCAGACGCTCCACGCCTTTTTCGTCGACCACACGCAGGTTCTCGACCTCGAGCACGTTTGCCCCCGGCGTCGCTGGCACCTTGTCGACGCGGAGCAGCACCTTGCGCCCGACCATCAGCTCGGCAAGCTCGGCGGGCGAGGTCTCGGAGGTCTTGACGGTCGCCGTCATCTCCCCGCGCCGCATCACGCTGACGGTGTCGGTGATGTCCATGATCTCGCGCAGCTTGTGGGTGATGAGGATGATCGTCTTCCCCTCCTCCCGCAGGCGATTGAGAATACGGAAAAGCTGGTCGGCTTCGGCGGGCGTCAGCACGCCCGTTGGCTCGTCGAGGATCAGGATATCAGCCTGGCGATAGAGCGCCTTGAGGATCTCCACACGTTGCTGCATGCCGACGCCGATCTCCTCGACCACGGCGTCCGGGTCGATCTTGAGCCCGTATTCAGCGGCCAGTTCCGTCAGCTCCTTGCGCGCCTTGCGCAAAGACGGGCGCAGCATCGCGCCATCCTCGGCGCCGAGCACGACGTTTTCGAGGACGGTGAAGTTCTCGACCAGCTTGAAGTGCTGGAAGACCATGCCGATCCCCGCCGCGATGGCGGCCTGGCTGTCGGGGATGCGGGTCTCTTTGCCGTTGATGTAGATCTCGCCCGCGTCGGCTTTGTAAAAACCGTAGAGGATGGACATGAGCGTGGACTTGCCCGCGCCGTTCTCGCCGATGATGCCGTGGATCGTGCCGGGCATGACGCGGATCGAGATGTCCTTGTTGGCCTGCACCGGGCCGAACGCCTTGGAAATGCCTTTGAGCTCGATCGCGGGGGCGGTGTCTGTCACGTCACGTCCTCTGGGGTAGGGTGGGCAGATGCCCACCTTACGGGGGTCAGTCGGGGCTGCCGGTGCCTGCAAATCCGGTCATGCGGGTGATGCGACCGTCTGATTGCTCGATGAAGTACTGGCCGTGCTGGACCATCTCGGTGCCGTCCGGGCCCTTGCCGCCAAAGGCGATGGTCGCGCGGGTGAGGCCGGCCACTTCGTCCGAGGCCAGCACGCGGGCGGTCCATCCCGGCGCGTTGGCGCTGAACATGCCGACATAGTCGGTGAGCGCGTCCTGGCCGGTGATCGGTTCGGGCGTGCGGGGGTCGGCGTAGGAAACGTCCTGCGCGGTCGCGGCTTCGACAGCCGCGCGGCGGGGCGTCTCATCGGCCATCGCCCAGGCGTCGAAGAACTCGGTGATCGCGTCGCGCATGGCAGGTCCTTACGTCTTTCAAGGCAAAGGGGCCGCACCACAGCGCGACCCCTTCAAAGTCAGATCAGAAGGACAGTGCCGGGCAGCTGTCGTCCGACGTGTAGTCGTGCACCATGAGCGTACCGGCGGAGATGTCGGCGGCGGCCTTGTCGACCATCGCTTTCATCTCGTCGGTGATCAGCTCTGCGTTGTGCTCGTCGAGCGCGTAGCCGACACCGCCGTTCGAGATGCCCATGACCTGGAAGCCCGGCTCGAGGTCGGTGCCTGCCGAGAAGGCGTCATAGACCGCGTTGTCCACGCGCTTCATCATCGAGGTCAGGACTTGGCCCGGGTGCAGGTAGTTCTGGTTGCTGTCGACGCCGATGGAGAGGATCCCCTCGTCCGCCGCCGTCTGCAGAACGCCCACGCCGGTGCCGCCGGCTGCGGCGTAGACCACGTCCGCGTTTTGGCTGATCTGCGCCTTGGTCAGCTCGGAGCCCTTGACCGGGTCGTTCCAGGCTGCCGGCGTCGTGCCGGTCATGTTGGCGATCACGGTGGCGTCGGCGTTGACCGCCTTGACGCCCTGCGCGTAGCCGCAGGCGAATTTGCGGATCAGCGGAATGTCCATGCCGCCGATAAAGCCGACCGTGTCGGTTTCCGAGCTCATCGCGGCCAGCATGCCGACGAGGTACGAGCCCTCGTGTTCGTTGAACACGACCGATTGCACGTTGGGCTGGTCGACGACCATGTCGATGATCGCGAACTTGGTGTCGGGGTAGTCGGCGGCGACTTCACCCAGCGCGGTGCCGAACGCGAAGCCGGCCATCACGATCGGGTTCGAGCCTGCTTCGGCAAAGCGGCGGAGCGCCTGCTCGCGCTGCGCTTCGGACTGCAGCTCGATCTCGCGGAACGTGCCGCCGGTCTCTTCCGCCCAGCGCTGTGCGCCGTTGAAGGCCGCTTCGTTAAAGGATTTGTCGAACTTGCCGCCGAGGTCGAAGATCAGCGCGGGTTCGGCTGCCGCAGCGCCCGCGGTCAGCGCCAGGGCTGCCACCGAGCCGAGGGCTTTGTGCATGAAGGTCATTGATGTCTCCCAGTGTTGTGGCGCGCAGCAGACGCGCGCCTCTGACCCGGACACGGCGAGGTGCCCGAAGGATGCGCAGATTAGGGCCAAAGCCGAGAAAAGCGTCAACCGGATTCTTTGACCCAGGGCGCTTGGGGCGGCTTGCCTTTAGGGCAAGAGCGGTTTGGCGCGCAAAATCGCATCATCGCGGGTGCCGTCCGGCAGGGTGTAGTAGCGCTTGCGGCGTCCGGTCTCGCCGTAGCCGGCGGCGGCGTAGAGGGCGTTGGCGGCCCGGTTGCCGGCGCGGACTTCGAGGAATGCGGTTTTGGCGCCATGCGCGCGGGCCGTTTCTTCGAAGGTTGCGAGGAGGTCGCGGGCAAGACCCTGTCTGCGGTGATCGGGATGCACGGCGAGCGTGAGCAGTTCGACTTCGTCCAGCACAACGCGCCCCAGGGCGGCGTGGCGCGGGTCACCAAGGACAAAGACGCCTTTTGCGGCGTGAAGGCTTGCGAACTCGGTCTCGCTCCAGGCGCGCTCTTCCGTGAAGGCGGCGCTGTGCAGGGCAGCAAGCGCGGCGGGTGTCATCCGAGGATGACCGGCGGCGGGTCGGAGGCCGGCGCCGCGTCCGCCGGTTTGAGGTAGAGCGGTTTCGGTGCGGGCCACGTGTCCGGGTCCGCTGTGTCCGCGAGGCGGGCGATTGTCACGGCGAGCTTTGCCGGGTCCGTGGCCTCGATGCTGGGGCCGGTCACCTCGGCTCTTGGCACGAGGCGTGGCGCGCCGCCGGGCGCGCGGGCATAGACCTGATCCTTGGGCGCTGCGACGAGCGCGGTTGCCTCCGGCGCGTCGTGGTGTAACGCGTCAAAGGTCGAGATGCCGAAGGCCGGAACGCCGAGCCCCAGCGCCAGCCCGCGCGCGGCGGAGACCGCGATACGGATGCCGGTGAAGTTGCCCGGACCGGTGCCGCAGCCGATCCGGGCCACATCCTGCCAGGTGGCGGCGTGGCGGGTCAGCAGCTCTTCGATCAGGGGCATGAGGCGCTCGGCCTGGCCGCGGCGCATGTCTTCGGCGGTGGCCTCGAGCAGCGCGCCGTCTGACAGGAGTGCCGCAGCGCAATAGGCGCCGGACGTGTCGAAGCCAAGCGTGAGGCGGGCCATGTCAGCGCTTTGCTGCGTTGAGAGCGTCGCGGCCGCTTGCGGTGCTGCCAGGCAGGTCATCCGAGTTGACCCAAGGGTGCGCGCGGTCCTGAAAGCAGTGGTAGCTCGGAACGAGGTCTGCCGCGTCCTCGATCACGCCGTGGGGGACCCAGACCTGATCGGGCACATAGTCGAAGGTTCCCGCCATGGCAGAGCCACATTCGGCGCAGTGCCAGCGGCGGACCCCGGGGGCAAAGGATTTCCCCGGTCCGATCGTCAAAAGCCCCTCGACGTCAGCTGCGGCAAACCCGGCAAGCACAGGCGCCGCGGCGCCGGTCCAGCGGCGGCAATCGTCGCAATGGCAGTAGGTGACCGTCAGGGGCGCTGCTTTGAAACGCAAACGCGCGGCGCCGCAATAGCACCGCGCGGCAAAGGCCGTGTCGTCAGGCAACCGGGCGCACTTCGGTGACTTCGGGGATGTAGTGCCGCAGAAGGTTCTCGATCCCCATCTTGAGCGTCAGCGTCGACGAGGGGCAGCCCGCGCAGGCGCCTTGCATGTGCAAGTAGACAACGCCGCGCTCGAACCCGTGGAAGGTGATGTCACCGCCGTCCTGCGCCACGGCGGGGCGGACGCGGCTGTCGAGGAGCTCCTTGATCTGGCCGACGATCTCTCCGTCCTCGCCGGTGTGCTCGGCGTGGCCCGAGCCCGCCTGCGCCGCGCCGCCCGCCATGACGGGTTGGCCGGACTGGTAGTGCTCCATGATCGCGCCGAGGATCGCGGGTTTGATGTGGTCCCACTCGGTGCTCTCGCCCTTGGTCACGGTCACGAAATCGGTGCCGAAGAACACGCCCGTGACGCCATCCACCGCAAAAATGCGCGTGGCCAGCGGCGAGGCGTCCGCGCCTTCGGCGCTCGGGAAATCGGCGGTGCCCATTTCGAGCACGGTTTGGCCGGGCAGGAACTTGAGCGTTGCGGGGTTGGGCGTGGATTCCGTTTGGATGAACATCGGCCGGGGTCCTCTTGGCTAGGCGTTTTACATGACCGCGCCGCAGTTGGGTGTCAAGAGTTTGGAATGATTCTAAGTCTGGTGTCTATTGGTGGCTCATTGGTGGCACTGCACAACTTTGACCGCATCCTGAACTGAACTTGGCACGCCGTCAGAAAGGTCCAACCCGGTCACGTCGCTTTGCCCGAAAAAGATGCCGTGGGTCGCGAGGAATCCCGTCACCTGGTCTGGCGGCACGGCAAAGTTCATGTTCTGTGGCAGAGCGCCTTGATGAACCAGAACGGCAATATCATCGGCGCGCGAGACAATGACCCCAAGTACGGTGCCATTGGCTCCGATCAACGGGCCGCCGGAGTTGCCCGGCTGCACCGGAGCGGACACCATCATGCGGGCCCGCTTGCCAGATGTGCTTGGAAGAGCGCTGACGTTGCCGCCTGTTACGGCGAGCCCTTGGTCAAACATCCCGAGGAATGGAAACCCTAATGCAAACACGTTCTGCCCCAGCCGCGGCTTGCGGGTGGTGCCCATCGTCAGCCAAGTCTGCGCACGGCGACTAGATGTGAGCACTGCCAAATCGAGGTCGGGGTCGCGCGCAAGGATGGTCAACGCAGTGCCGTCCGCCAGCGAGACCCAAGCGCAGCCATCAACGACATGGTCTGCAGTCATAATGTCCGTGGCGTTGACGTAAAAACCAGTGCCACTTGGTGCACCGGCGGCCCTTGCGCCGGGCTCGGGGTGCGCAGGTGGCGTGGGCTTCGCGCTAGATCGCAACGCCGCTAGAACGCCATCCATTGGCAACACAGGCATCGATTGGTGGCGCAGTTTGAAACTGGCCGCGATGAGGTTGGCGCGGCCTTGCTGACCGGAAGTGTTCTGAATAAGCGTCGTGGCATAAATCTCTCCGCGCCTCTCTGAGCGCAGATACACGTTTTTGCCACTGGAAATGCGGCCTGACGAAATCATCAAGTCGGGCTTGCTGCGATGATAGAATGGCTCAGTCCCGACATGGGCTGACTGGAGCCACAAGTGCTGTTCGTAGGTTTTTTGCGGATATTCGAACATCACGCGAAGCGGCAAGCTGCGATCAAGAGTGACCAAGGTCGTGTGGTCAGGGTGCTTTTCCAGGTTCACGATCTCCATCGGCGCCCAATGCGACGTTCCCGAATGTTCAAAATTCAGGACATCCCAACCGTCGCGAGAGAAAGCATGGTCCGTGCGGTCAATAAGCCCCGTCAAATTGCGCCAACGCACCACGTTGCTGTCGGTGGCCTTATGTAAGGCGCTTTGACTTCGGCGTCCCCACTTTCCGTCCAGAAGTCCATTATAGTCACCAAACAGTGCAGCTGCGGCTTGCAGATACACTATCTCAGCATGGGTAAGCTGTTCGGGAGAAAAGATGGTGTCACGCCATTCGGCCTGAGCCGGTCGGCCTGTCAGAACAACACTCAACAAACAAAAGGTAATGGTAAAAAGGCGCATGTGCTACGTATTACACGCTGATCAACGCGGAGTCATGGCTGCCGATGCGGAGCGCAATCATTCACGTGTTTTCAGGCCGTCGCCGCCCAGTCCCAGTACATCTCGCGCACCCGGCGGGTGACGGGGCCGACCTGATACGAGACGTCGTCAAAGGCGGTGATCGGCGTGACCTTCATCATGTTGCCGGACATGAACACCTCGTCGGCATTCTCGAAGTCGGCAAACGTCAGCACCTTTTCCACGACCTCCACCCCATCGGCGGCGAGGTTCGTCATGTGGCGCTTGCGCGTGATCCCGGCGAGGAACGTCCCGTTGGGGATCGGCGTGAACACCACCCCGTCCTTGACCATGAAGATGTTGGCCGTCGCCGTCTCCGCCACGTTGCCCATCGCATCGGTGACGAGCGCATTGCCAAAGCCCTTGGCCCGCGCCTCCGCCAACATCCGCGCGTTGTTGGGGTAGAGGCACCCCGCCTTGGCATCCACCACCGCGTCCTCCAGCACCGGGCGGCGGAACCGCGTGCGGGTGAGGGTCGAGGACATGCCCTCGGGCGCCATCGGGATCGCCTCGAGCGAGATCGCGAACCCCGTTGCGTTGGGTTTCGGTACGATCCCGAGGTCCCCGCCATCCAGCGCCCAGTACATCGGCCGAACATAGACCGCCTCGTTCTGCGTATACGCCTTGAGCCCGTCGCGGATGATGCCGACCATCTCTTCGGTTGTCACCGTGGGTGTGATCATCAGCGCCTCGGCCGAGCGGTTGATCCGCGCGCAGTGTGCCTCGAGATCCGGCGTGCGCCCGTCAAAGTGCCGCGCCCCGTCGAACACCGTCGTGCCAAGCCACGATCCGTGGTCGGCGGCGCGCATCACGGCGGCGTCCTCGTCGAGCCAGGCGCCATTGAAAAAGGTTCGGATCTGGGTGCCTGTCGCCATGCCATGTGCCTCCGCTCTTGATCGGGCGCACCATGCCCGGGAGGGCAGGGGGAGTAAAGGCGCGCTTGGGGGGGCGGGCTCTAGAACAGCGGCTCGAGATAGACCGGGC
Source organism: Pseudaestuariivita sp. (assembly GCF_052825805.1). Taxonomy (NCBI): domain Bacteria; kingdom Pseudomonadati; phylum Pseudomonadota; class Alphaproteobacteria; order Rhodobacterales; family Paracoccaceae; genus Pseudaestuariivita; species Pseudaestuariivita sp. The sequence goes on from NZ_JBRBVB010000010.1 coordinate 114,132, forward strand.
TGCCGCCCACCGCGATCCCCTTGATCACCGCGCTGCCGTCCTCGGTCACAGCAAGGATCACACCTAGTTCCCCCGCATCGCGCAAATCCTCAAGTTCCTGTGCACGCTTGTAGGGCGCGTAGTAGCGCCGGAAAGGAAAGCTGACCCCGAGCAGGTTCTCGGAATGAAACGAATACTCACCCTTGAGCACAACGCCCTGCGACGGCGGAGCAAAATGAACGTCCACCGGCTCCCAGACCCCGCCCGAACCCGGTCTCAGCCGCACGTAAAGTGCGGCGTCATCCGGTGTTCCGGTCATATCCGGCGTCGCCACGCGCCGCCGGTCCAGCCGCGCGATCTGGAAATTCAGCGTCACGTAATGTCCGCGAAAGAGGTCCCGCGGGTCGACCATCGTCGTGCGCAGCGTGACTTCCCGCCCGGCCTCGAGCCGCGCCGCTCGGTCCAGCAGCATCGCCCCGATCAGCCCCGTCTGCACAAGCGCCGCCGCCAGACACCCCAGGACCAAAAGCCGGCTCATCGCGCCCCCCGCAGCTTTGCAAGCCAGACCGCCAGCCCTGCGCTCAGCAGCAGCACCAACCCGGCTCCGACAAAGAACGCCGCCGTCGACAACAGATCGCCCAGCGTCTTGGCATAGATCACAAGCAGCACCGTGGTGACCCAAAGCCCGCCGAGCACGCGCAGGGCCATCAGGTCCGCGCGGTACCCCATCAGCACCACACCCAAGCCAAGCAGCAGGATCACCGCATCCGTCAAGACCGGCACCGCCAGGTGAAAGAAAACCAGCGCGGCCAGGCCGAGCGCAAGGCCGAGACCCAAGAGATCGCCGCGCGCCGCGCCTGCACTCTGCCAGGCCATCACGGCACTTGCCGCAACGCACGCCGCCAGCTCAGCCCACTGCCATGCCGAAACGTTTATCCACTCAAGCTCGACCGGCAGAGCAAAAGGCTGCACCAGCACCAGCCCCGCCGTCAGCAGCGCATAGACCAGCAAAGCGCCCTCGAACCCGCCGAGCCATCGCGGGCCCGCAAGACTGAACCGCGCCGCCGCCGCAACCAAGCCCGCCAGCGCAAAGACGACGAGATACGCGCCTCCCTGCGCATCGGCATTCCCCATCACCGAACTTATCGCCCAGGCGCCCAGCCCGAGCGCGACCAGATGCGCCGGTACAAGGCTCCGCCACCACGCGGCCAGCGCGCCGGCACACACGAGAACCCCGAGCGGATGCCAATGGATCGACCAGGGATCATCGACCAGCTCCATCATGTGCAGCGCTGCGCCCAACACCAGCGCCAGAACCAAGGCCGCCCTCGCACCCGTCACCGCAGCCGCCGCCAGCGTCACCCACACCCACAGGCGCACCAGAGCCGACGCATCTCCCTGGATGTGGTACATCTGGCTGACCAGCATCACCGCCGCGCCGAACAGGCCGCAGGCCAGCACCACCCCCGCCTCGTACCAGACCCGCCAGCCGCGATGGCGGGCGTAGACCGCACCGCCCCAGGCGCCCCAAAGCGTGCCAACCAGCAGGCCCAGACGCACCAGCCGCGGCATCGCGTCCCAGTTGGCCGCCACAAATCTCAGCGCGCCAAGGACCAGACAGGCAACACCCGCAAGCACCACAAAGGCGCCGAACCCCCTCCGCGCTGGCGGCGCTCCCAGGTCCTCGCGCAAACGGCCAGCGGCATCGCGAGGCAAGACACCCCGCGCCTCCCAGTCATCGACTGCCGCATGCAGCGCCTTTCGTGAAGCCAGCCAACGCATGCCCCGAGGATGCCCGCCCCGCGCTACACCGCAAGTCAGGATTTCCCCAAACCCGCAATTTCCGCTAAGGTTGTGCTATGCACATCTGGCTCACCCAAATGACCGAGGCGCATACCGCTGAGATCGCCGCCATCTGGCACGCCGGCTGGCACGAGGCGCACGCCGCAATCGTCCCGCAGACGCTCACCGACCTGCGCACGCTTGAAAACTTCACCGACCGGCTCGCCGCACTTATACCGCACACCCGCATTGCCATGACAACCGCAGGACCAGTCGGCTTTGTCTCCCTGCTCAAAGACGAGGTCTACCAGGTCTACGTCGCTCCCGCCGCCCGCGGCACGGGCGCCGCAGCCGCCCTGATGCACGACGCCGAAGCCCGCCTCGCCCGGCTAGGCGCCACCCGCGCCTGGCTCTCCTGCGCCACCGGCAACACACGCGGCGCTGCCTTCTACGAACGCGCGGGCTGGACCCGAACCCGCGAGGAAGACACCCCGCTCGCCACCTCCGCCGGCCCCTTCATGCTCCGCTGCTGGCGCTACGAAAAAGCCCTCGACACCCCCATGCCACGCCTCTGACGCACCGTCCCCTCGTTGCGCGCCCGCGTCCCAGCTTCTTCTGGCTAAAAATATCCCCGCCGGAGGCTCCCGAATTGTGCCGCAAGCGCATGCGAGTCGTTCGATGGGCTCCGCCCGTTCACAGGCGAAACGCTCCACAGGAGCGTTTCCGGGAAGCCTGTTCACTCCCCGCCGGAGGCTCCCACACTCAGCCACTCGCGGACACGCCTACCGCCCAGGCGCCACCATCCCCACAATCTCGTAGGTCTGCGCTAGGATCGGCGCGGCAATCGCGCGCGCGCGGCCCGCGCCTTCGGCCAGAATGCGATCGATCTCGTCCGGCGCATCCATCAGTTCGGACATGCGCCCAGAGATCGGCGCCAGCTTTTCGACCGCGAGCTCCGCCAGCATCGGCTTGAATTCCGAAAACTGCTTGCCACCCACGTCCCGCAGCACCGTACCCGCGTCGGTCTCGGCCAAAGCGGCGTAGATGTTCACGAGGTTGCGCGCCTCGGGGCGCTCCGCGAGGCCGTCCGTTTCGGACGGAAGAGCGTCCGGGTCCGTGCGCGCCTTGCGTATCTTGCTTGCGATCGTGTCGGCGTCGTCGGTCATGTTGATCCGGCTCATGTCCGAGGGATCGGATTTCGACATCTTCTTGGACCCGTCGCGCAGCGACATGATCCGCGTCGCGACCCCCTCGATCACCGGCTCGGTGACCGGGAAGAAGTCGACGCCGAAGTCGTTATTGAACTTGATCGCGATGTCGCGCGTCAGCTCGAGGTGCTGCTTTTGGTCTTCGCCCACCGGCACGTGCGTCGTGTGGTAGATCAGGATGTCCGCGGCCATCAGCGACGGATAGGCAAAGAGCCCCAGCGAGGCGTTCTGCTGGTTCTTGCCCGCCTTGTCCTTCCACTGGGTCATGCGCTGCATCCAGCCCATCCGGGCGACACAGTTGAAGACCCAGCCCAGCTGCGCGTGTTCCGGCACCTGGCTTTGGTTGAAGAGCATGGACTTGGCCGGATCGAGCCCCGCCGCGATATATCCCGCCGCCAGTTCGCGCGTGTTGTGGCGCAGCGCGGCCGGGTCCTGCCAGACGGTGATCGCGTGCAGATCGACCATGCAATAGAGCGTCTCGATGCCGCTCTCCTGCATCTGCACGAACCGTTTGATTGCCCCGAGGTAATTGCCCAGCGTCAGCCCACCCGAGGGCTGGATCCCGGAAAAGACGCGGGGCGTGAACTTGGTCTCGGACATGGCTGTGTCTCCGTCGGGCCGGCGCGAGGGCCGGATCAGCACTCCGCCTTTTCAAGGCGTCGCGGCTGGCGTACCCATGGCGCAGCACCCCGTCAAGGAGCGCTCCCGCCGCGGAGCCCGATGCGCCATGTCCGACACGCCCGATCCGCACCACACGCCGCCCATCGCGCCGGTCAATCCGATCCCGCCGGTGGTGCTGGCGCTCTTTGCCGCCGTGCTGGGTGTCGAAATGATCTTCACGCTCGGCGCAGCCGGCTATGTCGGCGGACCCGAGGCGATCGGGTGGCGGCTGGGCGCGCTCCGTGAGTACGCGTTCTTTGGCCCGGTCTTTGACTGGATGGTCGAGCAGAGCCGCTTCCCGCGGGAACACCTCCAGCAGTTTGTGACCTACCCGTTCGTGCACGGCTCCTTCACCCACGCGCTCATCGGCGGCGTGATGATGCTGGCGCTGGGCAAGATGGCGGGCGACGCCTATGGCAACCTCGCGGCCTTCGTCCTCTTCTTTGCGTCCTGCATCGGGGGCGCGCTCGCCTATGCGCTCATCACGGACAGCGAGGTCCCGCTCTACGGTGTCTACCCCGCGGTCTACGGCTACGTCGGCGCCTACACGTTCGTGCTCTGGGTCAAGCTCGGCCAGTCCGGCCAGCCGCAGGTCCGCGCCTTTGCCCTGATCGGGTTCCTGCTCGGCATCCAGCTGCTCTTTGGTCTGCTCTACGGCGCGGGCCCAACTTGGATCGCGGACCTCTTCGGCTTTGTCACCGGGCTGGCCCTCGCGCCGCTCCTGGCGCCCGGCGGGGTCCAAAGGATGCTCTCCAAACTCCGCCGCGAATGAAGCTGTCAGGACCTGCTGCGTTTGAGGGAAGCTTTAAGCTCACTCAGCCGGATCGCCCCCAGCACATGCGCAAAGGCAAAGTAGCTGGTGATTCCCAGAACGACGAGCGCGGCAAGTGCCAGGTACCGCACGCCGGCACTGCCAAGGCTCGGACCCAGCACGATCTGCCCGAACCACAGCACCACTCCCATCAGCGCCGAGGCCAGCACGATCCGCCACACGCGTTTGCGCAAGCCTGGATCGAACCGCGCCACCTCGCCCATGCTGCGGCTGCCCACGTGGAGCAGCAGCACGATCAGCCAGCCCGACACGGTTGCGGCAATCGCGGGCGCCGTCCAGCCGATCACAGGCGCGAGGCCAATCGCCAGACCCGCGTTCACCACCATGCCCCAGACGGCATAATGAAACGGATGCCGCGTGTCCGACCGCGCAAAGAAGAGCGGCTGGAGCAGCTTTTGCAAAACAAACGCCGGCAGGCCGAGGCCGTAGATCGTGACCGCGGTGGCGATGGCCGCTGAATCGTCCGCCGTTGTGGCGCCCCGCTCGAAGAGCACGGACACCAGAGGCAAAGGGATCACCATCAGCGCCACCGCCGCCGGGATCGTCAGCGCCAGCGAAATCTCTCCCGCCCGGTTGAACGCCTCCCGCGCACCCACGTCATCCTTGGCGGCAAGTCGGCGCGACAGGTCCGGGAGCAGCACAATCCCGACTGCAATCCCCACAACTCCCAAAGGAAGCTGGTAAAGCCGATCGGCAGCAAAGAGCCAGCCCACCGCCCGGTCAAAGGTCGAGGCCACGATCTGGCCGACCACGAGGTTGATCTGCATCACACCGCCCGCCAGCGCCGCCGGAACCGCGATCTTCACCAGTTGCCACATCTCGGGCGAGGGGCGGGGCAGGCGCAACCTCAGAGCAAAGCCCGCCTTTGCCGCAGCCCACCAGACCAGCGCCAGCTGCGCCACCCCCGCCACGGGGATCGACCACATCAGTGCTCTTGCGATGTCTCCCCCGAGGTAAAACCCCCCCGCCATCCCCGCGATGAGAAAGATGTTGAGCAGAACCGGCGCCGCAGCCGCAGCGGCAAACCGCCCGGTAGCGTTGAGCACGCCCGACAGCAAGGCGGCCAGCGAAATAAAGAGGATGTACGGGAACGCAATCCGCCCGAACTCGACCGACAGGTCGAACTTTTCCGTCCCCTCGAACCCCGCCGCCGTCGCCCAGACCAGCCAGGGCATGAAGAGCTGCGCGAGCAGCGTCAGCACGATCAGGATTGAGGCCAGCCACGACAGCGCGTCCTCGGCAAACCTCTTGGCGCTGGCATCCGTCTCCAGCCGTTTCGAAAACATCGGCACAAACGCCGTGTTGAACGCCCCTTCGGCAAAGAAGCGGCGAAAGAGGTTCGGCAGCCGAAACGCCACCACATACGCCTGATAAAGCGGCCCGGTCCCGAGGAACGCCAGGATCATCGCGTCGCGCACAAACCCCAGAACGCGGCTCATCAACGTCCAGCCCCCCACGGTCAGGAAGGCAGAGAGAAAGCGGATGGGTTTCATGCGGCTCCGGTGCTTTTGGGTGCATCTACCGCAACGCCGGGGGCAGGGGAAGAAACGTCTGGCGCGCCGCCCCTCGCACGCTGCGTCATGTCGCCGAATGTGGAAAAGCGGCGCTGCTCGAAAAGGCACAATGCGTTGGCAAAATGTGTGGCGACCGCCCGCGCGGTGGCGACACGGGTCCGCTTTGCGGTACCGAGATATGCGTGCTTTCAAGCGGTGTGAGGTCTTTTGTGCCTGAATTTGCGATCAACGGTGTGGTGCTGGACGTGCCGGAGACGCTGCTCGACGACAAGCTGACGGGCAAGCTTGCCGAAGGCCGCTACGAAGAGGCGGAGGCGCGCGCGGTCAAGATGCGCGTGCAAGCCGGGCAGCGGGTCCTCGAGCTCGGAGGCGGCATCGGCTATATCAGCGCGCTCTGCGCGCAGCAGACGGACCCGGAAAACGTCGTGACGGTCGAGGCGAACCCCGAGACGCTGGATGTGATCCGCGCCAATCTCGACCGCAACGGCGGGGCCAAGACAACGCTGATCCACGGAGCCGTGGCGCTGGGCGCCAAAGAAGGCGCCACAACCAAGTTCCACATCAGCCGCAGGTTCTGGGCGTCCTCGCTGGCGGGCGCCGAGGTCAAACGGCGCGGCATCGTGCGGGTGCCGCGACTGGGGCTCTTCCGCCTTTTCCGCCAGCACCGCCCGCATATCGTGATCGTGGACATCGAAGGGGGAGAGGCCGAACTTTTCGACAAACCCTGGCCCAAGCACGTGCGGCAGGTGATTATGGAACTGCACCCGGCCCAGTACCCCACCTCGACCATCAAGAAGATCGTGGACTGCATGTCCGCAAGCGGCCTCACCTACGACCCTGGCTGCGCCCGTGGCAAGCTCATCGCCTTCCGCCGGGTGTGGTCTGCGCAGTCTGTCGATAGTTCCGAGTGATTGCATAGCAACCGGCATTCCGGGCAAGCGGCGCCGCCGCGCCCCCACCTTTGGTCATTGCAGGCTTGGCTCGGAAATCTGAGGCAACAGGCGCGCGGGCTTAGGCTCGGCAGATTCCCGCAAAGAGACTGTTCAGCGCGTCAGCGCTCGACGGGCGGGTCATGATCGAAAACCGCGACAAGTGCGGCAGTCCGATCCACGTGCCGCCTGGGAATACCCCGCGCAATGCAGAAACGCGGCCCCATCCGACCGGATGGCGCGCTGCGGCCGTCACGCCGAGCACATCGCGGATGGAGATGTGGGTCGTGCGCCCCATCGTGACGACAAGACGCGGTGATGCGCGCACAAGGATCTCGCGCCAGAGCTTTTCGCCGAATGCCCGTGCTTCGGGTTGCTCGGTTAGCGACGCCTCGCTCCGCGACCGGAAGGGAATGAGGTTTCCGGCAAGGACATCTTCCGGCGCGACGCCCAGCCTGTCGAAGAGGGCCAAGACCTGTTCTTGCAAGCGGCTGCTCTTGCCCCAGCACTCCACTTCTGCACGGTAGGCGGAGCCGGTCTCGCAGGAGAACTCAGGGCTCGCGATGGCTTCTTTGCCCCCGCCGGGATTGAGCCCTATAAATGCGACATCTGCGCCACCCAGCACGCGAGCCGGGCTGTAGAGCAAGCGCCAACCGAGGCCCGCATTCGGGTGCGCGGCGACACGCAGGGCGTATTCTGCCGCGATCCTGCCCTCGAGCGACGCTGCGTTCGATGGCGGCAAACCGCGGGCAGGCCCCGACATCTCACCCTCCCTCAGCTCGCTCGACGCCCGACGCGATGGCGTCGCGGAGGCGGCGTTCGATGGTGCGCTGTTTGCTTTCGGAGTAGAATTTGAGGCCGAACATGTCCTTGACGTAGAAGGCGTCGACGACCTGTTCGCCGTAGGTGGCGATCACGGCGGAGAAGATGTTGATGTTGAGGTCCGTCATCGTGCGCGTCAGGTCGTAGAGCAGGCCCGGGCGGTCGCGTGTGTCGACCTCGATGATGGTAAAGATGTCCGAGCCTTCGTTGTCGAAGGTGATCGTCGTCGGCACCGAGAAGGCGCGCTCGCGGGTCTTGATGACATCGCGGGACTTGATCGCCTCGCGCGCGACGACCTCGCCCTTGAGCGTCTTCTGGATCATGCCCGAAAGGCGGGGCAGGCGGGACGCCTCGTAGGGCTTGCCCTCGATGTCCTGCAGCCAGAAGGCCGCCGTCACATAGCCGTCCTTGGTGGTAAAGCTGCGCGCGTCGACGACATTGGCCCCGACCAGCGCCAAAGCGCCGGCGAGCCGGGAAAAGATGCCGGGGTGGTCGACCATGGCAAAGCAGGCGCGGGTGGCGTCGCGGTCGTCGTCGGGGTGCAGGTCGATGCCGATCTCGTCATCGCTCAGCCCGTGCAGCATCCGGGCAAAAGCGACGTGCGCGGTGACATGCAGGCCCTGCCAATAGGGATCGTAGTGGCGTCCGATCTCGGTTTTCAGATCCTTGCCGGTCCAGTCCGGCAGCGCCTCGCGGAGCGCGCGCTTCGCATCAGCGCCGCGGTTCTCGCGGGTGAGCGCCTCCATTCCCTCTTCGAGGGCGCGCCGGGTCTGGCGGTAGAGCGCGCGGATCAGCGCCGCCTTCCAGTTGTTCCAGGTGTTCGGGCCGACCCCGCGGATGTCGCAGACAGTCAGCACTGTTAGCAGGTCGAGCCGCTTGACCGTCTGCACCGCCTTGGCAAAGTCGCGCACGGTGCGCGGATCGGCGATGTCGCGTTTCTGCGCCATGTCGGACATCAAAAGGTGATAGCGCACCAGCCATTCCACGGTCTCGCATTGCGCCTTGTTCAGTCCCAGCCGGGGCGCCACGGTCCGCGCGATCTGCGCGCCGAGCACCGAGTGGTCCGTGTCCCGCCCCTTGCCGATGTCGTGCAAGAGCAGCGCGACATAGAGCACCTTGCGGTCCACCCCCTCCTTGAGGATGCCGGAGGCGACGGGCAGCTCTTCGACCAGCTCCTCGTGCTCGATTTGCGCCAGCGTGCGGATCGTCTGGATGGTGTGCTCGTCCACCGTGTAGTGGTGGTACATGTTGAACTGCATCATCGCCACGATCGGCTCGAATTCGGGGATGAACGCGGCCAAAACGCCCAGCTCGTTCATCCGCCGCAGGGCGCGTTCGGGGTTGCCATATTTGAGCAGGAGCCCGAGAAACAGCTTTTGCGCCTCCTTGTCGGCGCGCATCTCCTCGTCGATCCGGTGCAGGTTGGCCGCGATCAGCCGCATCGCGTCCGGGTGGAGCAGCAGTCCGGTGCGCAGTGCCTCGCCGAAGATGCGCAAGAGGTTGAGCCGGTCCTGCAGGAACGCTGCGGGGTCGGTGATCGCGAGGCGGTTGTTCACCACGACGTAGCCCGGGCGCAGCTTGGGCGGGCGCTTTTGCAAAAGCCGCGTCAGCAGCGGCGCCTCCTTGGTGTGGTCGGCCTCGAGCGAGGTCAGCAGGATGCGCGTCAGCTCGCCCACCCGCGTGGCGTGCCGGAAGTAGTCCTGCATGAAGACCTCGACCGCCCGCCGCCCGGCCCGGTCCTCGTACCCCAGCGCCTCGGCCACCTCGACCTGCTTGTCGAAGGTCAGCTGCTCGGTCGCGCGGTTCGCGGCAAGGTGCAGGTGGCAGCGCACCGCCCAGAGGAAGGCATAGGCCTGCTCGAACGTCTTGTACTCGTCCGCGCTGAAGACGCCGCGCGTCACCAGCACCTGCGGGTCACCCGTGGCGTAGACGTATTTGATGATCCAGAAGAGCGACTGCAGGTCGCGCAGCCCGCCCTTGCCTTCCTTGACGTTCGGCTCCACGAGATACCTCTGGCCGCCGTGCTTTTGCAGGCGCTTGCCGCGTTCCTCGAGCTTGGCGGTCACAAACGCCTTCTCGCTGCCGGTGAAAAGGTCGTTCCTGAGGCGCGTCGCGAGCTCTTCACCCAGGGCGGTATCACCCGCCAGCGTGCGCTGCTCGAGCATCGCGGTGCGGATGGTGAAGTCCGTCGCGCCGAGCCGAAGGCAATCCTTGACCGTGCGGCTGGCGTGCCCGACCTTGAGCCGCAGATCCCACAGGATATAGAGCATCGACTCGATCACGCTCTCGGCGCGGGCGCTGATCTTGTAGGGCGTGAGGAACAGCAGATCGACGTCCGAGAACGGTGCCATCTCGCCCCGCCCGTAGCCGCCCACGGCCAGCACCGCGAGACGCTCGTTCTCGCTCGGGATCGGCAGGGGGTGGAGGTCTTCGGTGGCGAGCCGCCAGGCCGTTTCGACCAGCCCGTCGGTCAATACCGCATAGGAGCGGATCGCGGCGTCCGCCTCGAACGGGCGCTTTGCCAAGGCTGTCGCAATCGCCGCCCGCCCGGATTTCTGCGCCTCTGCCAGCAGCTTGACGGCCACCGGGCGCAATGGCGCGCCCGGGTCACGCTCCGCGCGGATCGCCTCCAGCACGGTCTCGAGGTCGAAGATGTCCCGCGCCGGGCAGATCAGGTCGTCCCGTGCCGTCTCCCGCTCGAGCGTTGCGGTGTCAGGACCCACCGAAGCTCCGCGGGGCCGGGTCGATCACCACCATGCTGCCGTTTGCGACGCGCGCAACGGCAAGGCCGCGCTCGACAGTGCCGCCCGAGCGCAGACGGAAGATGCCCGCCGCGCCTTCGAACCCGTTGGACCGGGTGAGCGCGCGGGTGGTCAGCGCATCGCGGCGCCCGCCGGCAAGGAGTGTGCCCACAGCCGCCATCGCGTCATACGCCGCCGGGGACAGGGGATGCGCCGGGCTGCCGTAGCGCGCGCTGTAGCGGCTCTCGAACGTGTTCAGCCGGCCTCTGTCGGGCGTGGCGAACCAGCCGCCCTGCAGGCTCGGCAGGCTCAGCACCTGGCTGTTGTCCCAATTGGTCAGACCGATGGACTGGCCCGCGCTCGCGTCGAGCGTGCCGGCCACGAGCCCCAGTGATCCTGCCGCCTCGGCGGTGATCAACAACGTGTCCGCACCCGTCGACTGCATCGCCGCGTTGGCGCGCGTGCCGGCGGCCGTCGCGGCAGCGGGGTTGAAGTCGTAGGAGACCGTGTCGACGATCGACATGCCGTTGCGGGATGCTGCGGCGGTAAACGCGTTCCGCCCGACTTCTCCGCCGAGGTTCTTCTGATGGAGGATCACTGCCGAGGATTTGCCCTGACGCGCGGCGTAGGACATGAGCCGATTGGCTGTGTTCTCGAAGGTCGTGCTCATGACAAAGACGTTGCCACCCGCGATCGAGGCGTTGTTCGACAGCGCCAGCACCACCACGTCATCGTCCGCGACCGCCCGGCCTGCCGCGTTGGCAGCCTCGGCAAAGAGCGGCCCGATGATGATCTTGGCGCCCGCATCGACGGCGGCCTGCGCCTTTTGACCCGCAACCGCGGCAGAGCCTTCGGTGTCATAGACCCGCAGGTCGATGCTCGCCTTGCCCGCCAGATCCGCCACGGCAAGCCGCACGGCGTTCTCCATGCTGCGCGCTACCGGGCCACCATTGCTGTCGCTGGTCGGCAACAGGAGAGCGACCGGCACAGCCTCGCCCGGATCGACCGACTGGCCAGCCGCGCCGCCACCGGGCAGGGCATTGGTCACCAGAGAGGGATCACAGGCCGCAAGCGCCATCATCGACACCCCGGCAAGCGCCGCGCGCGCCTTTGTGCAGGTTTTCCTGAAAACAGCGAGCATGGCCGGTAACTCCTTGAAACACCCCGCGCCGCCGGGGCACACGTCAGCATAGTCCGTCACACAGGGACTTCCAGTGCCATATATCAACAATGCTCCCCTTGCGCCGGGATTGTATCTGGTTGCAACCCCAATCGGAAATGCGCGCGACATCACGCTGCGCGCGCTCGATGCGTTCGCAAATGCCGACATGCTGGTTGCCGAAGACACCCGCACGCTGCGCAAACTTCTCGAGCTGCACGCGGTCCCCCTCGCCGGACGGCGGATCACCGCCTACCACGACCACTCCGATCCTTCGGTTGCCGCACGGTTGATGGAGGCCATCGCCGCCGGCAAATCCGTCGTCTACGCGTCCGACGCCGGCACACCCCTCGTGTCCGACCCCGGCTTTGGCCTCGTGCGTGCCGCCCGCGAGGCGGGCCACCCGGTCACCGCGCTTCCCGGCGCCAGCGCCCTACTCACAGCCCTCGCCGTCGCCGGATTGCCCACAGACCAATTCCTCTTTCACGGTTTCCTGCCACCCAAATCGGCTGCACGCCGCAAGGCGCTCGAAGCGCTCCACACGGTGCCGGCAACCCTCGTCTTCTACGAATCACCACACCGCATTTCCGCCTGCCTTACCGACGCCATCGCCGTCTGCGGCGCAGAACGGCCCGCCGCGCTCTGCCGTGAGTTAACCAAGAAGTTCGAAGAGACGCGCACCGGAACGCTCGATTTTCTGTTGAAAAGTGTCGAGGCAAACCCGCCCCGGGGTGAGATCGTGCTTCTCCTCGGACCCGGCCGTTTACCATCACCTCATTTAGAGGATGTCGACACCACCCTTCGCGCGCTATTGTCCAACCACCCCGTCAAAACTGCCGCGCACGAGGTCGCCCAGCAGTTCGGGCTCCGCAAGCGCGATGTCTATCAACGTGCGCTCGCGCTCAAAGGCGATCTCGAAGGAGACACGGAATGATCGTAGCCGCGCAGTCAGCTCGTCCACAAACAGCCCGCCAGCACCGCGGCGCGGTGGCCTATCACCGCGGCCTCTCTGCGGAGCAGAGCGTGGCGCGCGACTACGAAAGCCGCGGCTGTGAGGTTGCCAGCACACGTTGGACCGGCGGCGGCGGAGAGATCGACCTGATCGTACAGGACGCCAGCGAAATCGTCTTTGTCGAGGTGAAAGCTGCGCGCAGCCACGCCGAAGCCGCAGAGCGCCTGCACGCGCGTCAGATGCAGCGCATTGCGCTCAGCGCAGCCGAGTACCTCGACACGCAGCCCGGGCGCGGTCTGACGCCCGCGCGGTTCGACGTTGCGCTGGTGGACGGGCAGGGCCGGGTTTCGGTCATCGAGAATGCCTTTGGCTGCATGTGACCCGTTGCCTCGGCCATGGTGATCGGTCAAACCGGCATCGCACAACCCTGCGGAGGTCACATGCGCGTCGCTTTTCAGATGGACCCGATCGAGGCGGTCGACATTAACGCGGACAGCACCTTTCGGCTCGCCGAAGAGGCTCAGGCGCGCGGGCATGATCTCTATGTCTATCACCCCGATGCCCTTGCCTACGATGGCGGTCAGGTCAAAGCGCGTGCGCAAGCTCTGCGCGTGGCGCGGACCCAAGGCGCGCATGCAGCCCTGTCGCCGGCAGAGGACATCGATCTTGCGGAGATGGATGCGATCTGGCTGCGCCAGGACCCGCCCTTCGACATGCACTACATCACGACGACGCATCTCCTCGACCGGCTCCGCGACGACGTTCTGATCGTAAATGACGCGTTCTGGGTTCGGAATGCGCCGGAAAAGCTCTTTGTCCTCGATTTCCCGGACCTGATGCCGACCACGCTGATCACCCGCGATCTCGAGAGGCTGCGCGCGTTCAAGGACGCGCACCAGGACATCATCGTGAAACCGCTCTACGGAAACGGCGGCGCGGGCGTGTTCCGGCTAAGGCCGGAGGACCGCAACCTCGCCTCGCTGCACGAGCTTTTCACCGCGTCGAGCCGCGAGCCGTTGATTGCGCAGGTCTTTTTGCCGGACGTCTCAAAAGGCGACAAGCGCATCATCCTCGTCGAGGGCGAGCCCGTGGGGGCCATCAACCGCGTGCCTGCCGCAGGGGAGACCCGGTCGAACATGCACGTCGGCGGACGGCCCGAGCCGTCGGAGCTCACGGCCCGTGACCGCGAGATTTGCGCCGCCATCGGTCCCAAACTGCGCGAGATGGGGCAGGTGTTCGTCGGGATCGATGTGATCGGCGACTACCTCACGGAGATCAATGTGACCTCCCCGACCGGCATTCAGGAACTCGAGCGGTTCGACGGCACCAACATCGCCGCCCGCATCTGGGACGCGGTCGAGGCGCGTGTCGCGGAACGCGCGGGATAAACCCATGACCTAGCTGCAGTCGGTCGGAAGCATAACACATGGCGCACTTTAAGAGCGTGAATGTCACTCACTGTGTTCACACGTTCACCATGGACGGAGTGCGGAACGATAGCGCTTCGGCGATGTGATGCCGCGCGACCGTCGCGCTTCGCTCGAGATCGGCAATCGTGCGGGCCACGCGCAGCACCCGGTGGTAGCCGCGTGCGGTCAGGCCAAACCGTTCGGCCGCTTGGCCGAGGAGTGCGGTGCCGTTTTCGTCGGGCGCGGCATAAAGGTCGAGCAAGGGGCCCTGCATCTCGGCATTGACCCGCACATCCGAGTGTTCCGCAAACCGGGCGCTTTGCATGCCGCGCGCCTGGGCTACACGCGCGGCGATCTCGGCGGTGCCTTCGTCCGGCGGCGGCAGCGTCAGATCGGTGAAGTGGACCGGCGGAACGTCGACCCGCAGATCGAACCGGTCCATCAGCGGGCCGGATATCCGGCCCATGTAATCCTCGCCACAGAGCGGCGCGCGGTTGCACGCCCGGCCCGGGTCCGCCAGATGCCCGCAGCGGCACGGGTTGGCCGCCGCGATCAGCATGAACCGGCAGGGATAGCGCACATGGGCATTGGCGCGCGCGACCATGACCGAGCCGGTCTCGATCGGCTGGCGCAGCGTTTCGAGCGCGATGCGGGTGAACTCCGGCAGCTCGTCGAGAAAGAGTACGCCGTTGTGCGCAAGCGAGATCTCACCCGGTTTCGCGCCCCGTCCGCCGCCGACCAGGGCGGCCATGGACGCCGAATGGTGCGGCTCGCGAAAGGGCGCGGAACGCGAGATGCCGCCGTCCTTCAAGAGGCCCGAGATCGAGTGGATCATCGAGGTTTCGAGAGCCTCGGCAGGCGAAAGCGGCGGCAGGATGCCGGGAACGCGCGCCGCCAGCATGGACTTGCCCGCGCCCGGGGGACCGACGAAGAGCGTGTGGTGCCGGCCTGCCGCGGCGATCTCGAGCGCGCGTTTCGCACGCTCCTGTCCGCGCACGTCGGCAAAATCGGGAACATCTGTTGGTCTTGTCTGCTCGCCCGGTTCGGCGGGCGTGAGCGGCGCCTGGCCGGTAAAGTGGCGCACGATGGCGGCGAGCGTGCTCGCACCGATGACCTGTGCAGAGCCGACCCAGGCGGCCTCGGCGCCGGAGGCATCGGGACAGATCAGCGTCCGATCCTGCTCGGCGGCAGCCATGGCAGCGGGCAGCGCGCCGATGACCGGCACCAGCGCGCCATCGAGGGACAGCTCGCCTAGGGCGACAGCGCCGGCGATGGCATCGGCGGGCACGACCTCGAGCGCGGCGAGCAGGCTCAGCGCGATCGGCAGATCGAAGTGCGAGCCCTCTTTCGGCAAGTCGGCGGGCGATAGGTTCACGGTGATCCGGCGCGAGGGCAGGGCGATCGACAAAGACGAGAGCGCCGCCCGTACCCGCTCGCGCGCCTCGCTCACCGCCTTGTCGGGCAGGCCCACGATGGAGAAGGCAGGCAGGCCGGGTGTCACCGCGCATTGCACGTCGACCTGGCGGGCGGTCACGCCCTCGAACGCGACGGTGTAGGCATGTGCGGACATGGGCGCTCCCTGACGGCCAACGCGGGGGCATAGCCCCGAAGGTCGCGCACAGACTGCGGCAGCACCGGTTTAATAAGTGTTAACCGCTTTTTGGGGTTACGACGTGAGCGCCATGAAGGCTGGCCAGGCTTCGGGATCGGCCACGGTCTTGTCCCGGCAGGTGGCGTTGCAGAAACCAAAGACGCGGCCATTCAGTTCAAGGGCGTGGGTGACGGGCGCGCCGCTGTAGGGACAGGCGTCGTTCTCGGATACAGAGGGATCGCCGTCGAATGCGCGGGCCGGCAAAGGCGCTGGGCCAGGCCACGCGCGTGTCTCGAAGGGTTTTGCGTACCACGGAAGATCGGCGCCGACCACGAGCCCGAGTGCGCGCCACCGGCGGAAGGCGGTGTCGGCGAGGTGCTGGTCGACGTAAGCCTGCGCCTCCGCGCCCACCGCGATGCCATAGCCCGCGATCCGCGCGGCGACGGGCGCATAGAACGCGTCCGCAATGCAGTAGGCGCCAAAGAGCCAGGGTCCTTCTGCGGCAAAGCTGCGGGCGTGGGACCAAAGTGCCTCGATCCGGGCGACGTCGGCGGCGACCTCTGCGCTCGGCGCGTAGGTGGTATAGGCTTTGCGCAGGTTCATCGGGCAGTCGCCCCGGAGCGCGCCAAAGCTGCTGTGCATCTCTGCCACGATGGACCGCGCGGCGGCCCGGGCGCGGGGCTCTGCCGGCCAAAAGCCGCGATCCGAGTGCATTTCGGAGAGCGCCTCGGCAATGGCGAGCGTGTCGCTCAGCACGCCGCCCTCGGGTGTCTCGGCCGTCGGCACGGTCTTGGCGGGTGCAAGCGGCGCCATCTGTGCCGCAACGGATTGGGTGTCGAAGGGCACGAGCCGCTCTTTGCGAGGGATGCCAAAGGCTTCGAAGAGGAGCCAGCCGCGCAGCGACCAGCTCGAATAGGCGTAGTCGCCAATGTGCAGAACGTAAGTCATGCCGCTACCGTTTCAGACGCGCACGCCGGGTTCAAACGATCAATTGTGACGTCGATTTGCACATAATATGATGGAGCGCGGCAAAAAGTTGAAAATTTCTTGCGCTCAGACTGATCCATTCCGAGACCGCGCGCGTATTCCTCACATCGAACGACAAAATGCCTGCGTGCGCTGCCAAAAGTCGTGCCAGGCTCTGCCGGGGAGACGACCATGCCGCTTGACGCCAACCACGACGCCGCCTTTTCCCGCCGCGCGATGAAGGCCGAGCTGCTCGATGCCGAGACCGAGCTGCGCCTTGCCTACGCCTGGCGCGACGAACGCGACGAGGCGGCGCTGCACCGCCTGATCACCGCCTACATGCGCCTTGCCATCTCGATGGCGTCCAAGTTCCGGCGTTATGGCGCGCCGATGAACGACCTGATCCAGGAGGCCGGCCTGGGCCTGATGAAGGCGGCCGACAAGTTCGACCCGGATCGCGGCGTGCGGTTTTCGACCTATGCCGTCTGGTGGATCAAAGCGTCGATCCAGGACTATGTGATGCGCAACTGGTCGATGGTGCGGACCGGCTCGACCTCCAGCCAAAAGGCGCTGTTCTTTAACCTGCGCCGCGTGCAGGCGCAGATCGAGCGTGAGGCCGCCCAGCAGGGCGAGAGCCTGGACCGCCACCAGATCCGCCAGATGGTCTCGACCGAGATCGGCGTGCCGCTGCACGACGTGGAGATGATGGAGGGGCGGCTCTCGGGCTCCGATTTTTCGCTGAACGCGACGCAATCCTCTGATGAAGAGGGGCGCGAGTGGATCGAGGCGCTCGAAGACGAGGGTGTGCAGGCCACCGAGATCGTCGAGGACAGCCACGACACCGCGCAGCTGCGCGGCTGGCTGCTAGGCGCGCTCAACGATCTGAACGACCGTGAGCGGTTCATCGTGCGTGAGCGCAAGCTGCGCGATGTGCCGCGCACGCTCGAAGACCTCGGCCAGGAGCTGGGTCTGAGCAAGGAGCGTGTGCGTCAGCTCGAGGCGGCCGCGTTTGGCAAAATGCGCCGCGCGCTCGAGACGCAAACGCCCGAAGTGCGCCAATTCCTTCTGTGACCCCCCACCGGGTTTTGTCAGTGGCCGCGATATCCGTCGCGGCCTTTTTATTGGCAGCGCCAAGCCATGCCGATGAAAAACTCGATCCGGCGGCGTCCCAGGCAGATGTCGTGATCCTCGGCGAGCGCCACAACACCGCAGCGCATCAAGCCTTTCAGGCACAGGCGATACGCGCCTTGCAGCCGGTAGCGGTTGTGTTTGAGCAGCTGACCCCGGGCGAGGCCTCGCGAATCTCGGGCCTTCTCGCCTCAGGCAGTCTGCCGGACGCTTTGGCCGGCGATGGATTTCACTGGCCGGGCCTGATCGACTACCTGCCCGTGTTCGAAGCCGCCGCAGGCGCGCGCGTCCTCGGCACAGCCGTCCCGCCCGAAGACATGCGGCGCGCGTTCTCGGACGGCGCGGCGGCGGTCTTTGGCGCGGGCGCTGCCGACTACGGCCTTGGCACCCCACTGCCGGACGGCGAGCAAAACACGCGGGAAGAGATGCAGTTCGTCAACCATTGCGAGGCCATGCCGCGCGAGATGATGCCGGGCATGGTCGACGCGCAGCGCCTGCGTGACGCGGTCTTTGCCCGGACGGTGCGCGCGGCGGTCAAGGCGCATGGCACGCCCGTGGTCCTCGTCACGGGCTGGGGTCACGCGCGCAAGGACTGGGGCGTGCCGGTTTACCTCTCCCGTGCGGCGCCGGAGCTCGACGTCTTTGCCCTTGGCCTGCGCGAGAGCGCGGAGGGCGCAGACCTCTTTGATCAGCTGATCACCACCGCGCCCGAGGCCGGTCGCGGCGATCCCTGCGCGGCATTCCAGTAGGCCCGGCTCGGGAGGCCCAGCGGCTTGCCAAGCGCGGACGCGCTTTCTACACCGGAGGGGCTGGCCTCAAGGCTGGGCGACTGGGGAGCCAATATGCTGACGGGCAAGCGGATTTTGTTGATCATCGGGGGCGGGATCGCTGCCTACAAGACGCTCGAGCTGATCCGGCGCCTGCGCGAGCGCGGCGCCGAGGTGATGCCGGTGATGACCGAGGCCGCCGCCCAGTTCGTCACGCCCATGTCGGTGACGGCGCTGGCCGGGCATCCGGTGCACCGCGACCTCTTCGACCTCGGGACCGAGGCGGAGATGGGTCACATCCAGCTGTCGCGCTCTGCCGATCTGCTGGTCGTTGCGCCCGCCACGGCGCACCTGATGGCGCGGATGGCGCAGGGGCTCGCCGATGATCTGGCGACGACGCTGCTCCTCGCGACCGACACGCCGGTGCTGCTCGCGCCCGCGATGAACGTGCGCATGTGGGAGCATCCCGCGACGCAGCGCAACCTCGGCACCTTGCAAAGCGACGGTGTGCGCTTCGTCGGTCCGAACGCCGGGGACATGGCCTGCGGCGAGCATGGCCTGGGGCGCATGGCCGAACCGCTCGAGATCGTTGCCGCCATCGAGGCGCAGCTCGGCGCCGGACCGCTCAAGGGCAAGCGCGTGCTGGTCACCTCCGGCCCCACCCACGAAGCGATCGACCCGGTGCGCTACATCGCCAACCGCTCGTCCGGCGCGCAGGGCACGGCCATCGCGGCGGCTGTGGCGGCGCTGGGGGCGGAGGTGACCTTTGTAACCGGACCCGCGGACGTCGCGCCGCCGTCTGGTGTGACAGTCATCCCCGTCGAGACGGCCCAGCAGATGTTCGACGCCGTGCATGGCGCCTTGCCGGTGGAGGCTGCCGTCTTTGCCGCCGCCGTCGCGGATTGGAAGGTCGATGGCGCCTCGGACCAGAAGATCAAGAAGGAGGCAGGCGGCCTGCCCCCCCTCAGCTTCACCGAGAACCCCGACATCCTCGCCTCCGTCGCGCAAATGACAACCGGGCGGCCGGCGCTGGTGGTCGGCTTTGCCGCAGAGACGACGGACGTGATCGCGCACGCTACGGCCAAGCGCGCCCGCAAGGGCTGCGACTGGATCGTGGCCAACGACGTCAGCCCCGCCACGGGCATCATGGGCGGGCGCGAGAACGCGGTGCACCTCATCTCCGACAGCGGGGTGGAGGACTGGCCGCGCATGGCCAAGGACGCCGTCGCCCAAAGGCTCGCCGCCCGCATCGCGGAGGCGCTCGCATGAGCGCGCCCCAGCTACAGGTCAAGCGGTTGCCGGGCTTTGACGCCGCTGTCCCGCTGCCGGCCTATGCGACCGCCGGTGCTGCAGGCGCAGATGTGCGTGCGAATTTCGAGGACGGTAAGGACATCACCCTTGCCCCCGGCGCGCGCAGCCTGGTGCCAACGGGGCTGGCGCTTGCGATCCCCGACGGCTTTGAAGTGCAGGTCCGTCCCCGCTCTGGCCTTGCCCTGAAACACGGGCTGACCCTGCCCAATGCGCCGGGCACGATCGACAGCGATTACCGTGGACCGCTCGGGGTGATCGTGATGAACGCCGGTACAGAGCCCGTGACGCTGACCCACGGCATGCGCATCGCGCAGTTGGTTGTGGCGCCGGTCGTGCAGGCCACCTTTGCCGAAGTCGCCGCCCTCGATGACACAGAGCGTGGCGCAGGCGGGTTCGGCTCCACGGGGATGACCTGATGCTCCTGGTGCTTGCCATGATGGGCGCGCTCTGGGGCGTGGGCGCGCTGACCGGCGCGTCGCGCGCTGCGCGCCTGACGATGATCCTGATCCTGCTGTCAGGCGTCATCCTCGCCCACTTCGCGCTGCCCGAGGGCAACGCGCTGCGCATGGCAACCGGGGAGAGCGCCGCGCCCTGGCTCATGCTGATCGGCCTCGGCGCGCTGGTGCTGGCTTACCGCGGTTTTCTGCGCCGGCTGCGCGCGCGCGCCACGCCCGAGACGCCTGCGGTCGATCTGCCCACGCAAAGCGGGACGTTCTCCGAGGCCGAGCTCGACCGCTATTCGCGCCACATCATGCTGCGCGAGATTGGCGGGGCAGGCCAGAAACGGCTCAAGGCCGCCAAGGTGCTGGTGATCGGCGCGGGCGGGCTCGGCTCTCCGGCGCTGCAATACCTCGCGGCGGCGGGCGTCGGCACGCTCGGCGTGATCGACGACGACGTCGTCGAGAACTCGAACCTGCAGCGCCAGACAATCCACACCGACGCGCGGCTCGGCATGCCCAAGGTGCACTCCGCCGCCGCCGCCATCGCCGACCAGAACCCTTACGTCACAGTGCGCCCCTACAACCGCAAGATCACCGAGGAGATCGCGCGGGAGCTCATCGCCGACTACGACATCGTGCTCGACGGGACTGACGACACCGCGGCGCGCTACGTCGTGAACGCCGCCTGCGTGGCGGAGCGCAAGACGCTTGTCTCCGGCGCGCTCTCGCAATGGGAGGGGCAGGTGGCCGTCTTTGACCCGGCCTTCGGCGGGCCGTGCTACAAATGCGTCTTCCCCGAACCCGCCGCGCCCGGCTCTGCACCCACCTGCGCCGAGGCGGGCGTGCTTGGCCCGCTCCCGGGCGTTGTCGGCGCGATGATGGCGGTCGAGGCGGTCAAGATGGTCACCGACGCCGGCACGCCCCTGCGCGGGCAGATGCTGATCTATGACGCGCTCTATGGCGAGACCCGCACCATCACGCTGAAACGCGATCCGAACTGCCCGGTGTGCGGCACGCTCTAGCCATTCGCGCGCAGTGCCCCCACATCCTTAAAAAGACATTCAACGAGGCTCCGATGACGAACATCCTGCTGCAAGACTGGGACACGCCCTTTGGGATTGCCCCGTTCGACAAGATCACCGACGACGATTTTTCAGCCGCCTTCGAGGTCGCGCTGGCCGAGGATAAGGCCGAGATCGATGCGATTGCGGACCAGTCCGAGCAGCCGAGTTTTGCCAACACCATCGCCGCTTTGGAGGCGACCGGCGCCAAGCTCGATCGAGTGCTGGGCGTCTTTTACAACCTCGCGGGTGCGGACAGCACGGATGCGCGGCAGGCTTTGCAGCGGGAGTTTTCTCCGAAACTTGCCGATCACGCGTCGGAGATCACCGCCAATCGCGCGCTTTTCAACCGGATCGCGGCGCTCTGGGACCAGCGCGAAACGCTCGATTTGACCGAGGAGGAGGCACGCGTGCTGATGCTCACGCACCGCCGCTTTGTGCGGGCAGGCGCCGCGCTGACCGGAGACGACGCCGCCCGGATGAAGGAGATCACCGCCCGCCTCGCCACCCTCGGCACCCAATTCATGCAGAACCTGCTGAAGGACGAGGCGGACTGGTCCATGCCGCTCAGCGAGACGGACATGGAGGGCCTTCCGCAATTCGTCGTCGATGCCGCGCGCGCGGCGGGGGAGGAGGCCGGAAAGGACGGCCCGATCCTGACGCTCTCGCGCTCGCTGATTGTGCCCTTCCTCCAGTTCTCCCCGCGCCGCGACCTGCGCGAAACCGCGTGGCGCGCATGGATCGCGCGCGGCGAGAATGGCGGGGAGACGGACACGCGCGAAATCGCCGCCGAGACGCTCAAATTGCGGGAGGAACGGGCCAAGCTCCTCGGCTACGACACCTTTGCCGCCTTCAAGCTCGAGACCGAGATGGCCGGCACCCCAGAGGCGGTACGCGATCTCTTGATGCAGGTCTGGACCCCGGCCAAGCGCCAAGCGGATGCCGACGCCGAAGTGATCCGCAAGATGATGCAGGAGGACGGCGTGAACGCCGACCCCGAGCCCTGGGACTGGCGCTATTACGCGGAGAAACGGCGCAAGGCCGAGCATGACCTCGATGAGGCCGAGCTCAAGCCGTACCTGCAGCTCGAAAAGATGCTGGAGGCGATGTTCGCCTGCGCCGGGCGCCTTTTCGGGATCGAGGCCAAGCCGCTCGACGTGCCGCTCTACCACGCGGACGCGCGCGCGTGGGAGATCACCCGGAACGGCAAGCACCTCGCGGTCTTCATCGGCGACTATTTCGCGCGCAGCTCGAAACGGTCGGGCGCGTGGTGTTCTGCCTTCCGCTCGCAGGCCAAACACCCCGAGGTGCAGTCTCCCATCGTGGTAAATGTCTGCAACTTTGCCAAACCCTCCACCGGTCAGCCCGCGCTCCTCAGCTACGACGACGCGCGCACGCTCTTTCACGAGTTCGGCCACGCGCTGCACCAGATGCTGTCTGATGTAACCTACGGCTCGATCAGCGGCACGTCGGTGGCGCGCGACTTTGTCGAGCTGCCCTCGCAGCTTTACGAGCACTGGCTCGAGGTGCCTGAGGTCCTGCGCGACTATGCTGTGCATGCCGAGACGGGGGAGGCGATGCCGCGGGAGATGATCGACAAGGTCATGGCGGCGGCGACCTTCGACATGGGTTTTCAGACCGTGGAATACGTCGCATCGGCGCTTGTCGATCTGGCGTTCCACGACGGTCCGGCGCCGGCTGATCCGATGGCCAAACAGGCCGAGGTGCTCGAAGGGATCGGCATGCCGCGCGCCATCGTCATGCGCCACGCGACGCCGCATTTCGCGCATGTCTTCGCGGGCGATGGCTATTCGAGCGGGTACTATAGCTACATGTGGTCCGAGGTCATGGACGCCGACGCCTTTGCCGCGTTCGAGGAAAAGGGCGACGCGTTTGACACAAGTCTCGCGGCCAGGCTCGAGGAACACGTGTTGTCGGCGGGCGGCTCACGCGATCCGGCAGAGCTCTACACTGCTTTCCGTGGACGGATGCCCGGAGTTGAGGCGCTGCTCAAAGGGCGCGGTCTGGCGGCGTAGCAGATTTTTCGCAGGAAAAATCTGTGGGCCAGACCCTAAACCTGGTGGGAAAAGCATAAATCTGAGCACCCGCCTGACGTTCACATCAGGCCGCGCCGTCCCGCCCCCGTCAAACCGTAGGTTTGCCTTCGGCAAAACGGGCGGCGCGATTGCGCCACCCCACGGGTCGGTGCGTGAACGTCTGTTTCGAGTGTATCGGGTGCATGGTCTTCTGCTCTAGCCGCAGAAGACGCGTGTCACCGTGCCACCGTTGGTGAGGGCAACTGCTGGATCGACGGTGGACACCACGATGTTGAGCCGTGCGGGCGTGGTGCGCGTGTCGATGGGTTCCTGGCTTCCGTAAAACCGCGTGGGCGTCGGCAAGTCCGCGTCCACGGCGGCCTGTACTGGGCCGCCCACAAGGCCCGCGTATTGCGAAGCGCCGCAGGTGTCGTCACCGCCGGTTGGAGCAGGCGCAGGCGCGGCCACAGCGGCTTGCGTGACGCGGGGTGCCGGAGCTGGCGCGCGCTCCACGATGGGTTGAGACGCCGGGAGCGTGATCTGCGGCGCCGGCTGGGCTGGCACCGTCACAGTCGTTTCATCGACCGAGCGAAAACTGCCGGTCTTGGCGGGCGGCGGCGTGGCTCCGTAGAGCATCGCATAGGCGCCAGGCGTGAGGTGAACGGGAACGGTTTGAGTGCTGGTGACGCATCCTGCGACGGCCAGAACCGCGACAAGGGGCAGCGCGCGATACATGGGTGACCTCAAGGTTTTGGTATTCTGCTCTTCTCCTTGGGTAAATCTTGTGGCCTCACCAATCAAGAAAAACCGCGCAGAGGGGATCAGAAGGGCAGCCGCTCCAGCGTATAGCCCGCGTCCTCGAGCGCCTGCAAAAGCCCCGTCTCGCCAAAAAGATGCGCCGCGCCCACGGCGACCATGACCCGCTCTTCGGATGCGCCCAGCAGCATCTCCATCCACGCCGCGTTGCGGGTGTCGAGCATCACGTCGCTGACCTCGGCCGAGGTCCTGGCGTAGTCCACGTCGGCGATCAGCCCACTCTCGCGCGCGAGCTCGGACCCGAAATGCCAGATAAAGGCGTGCTTTTCCTCGAAATAGGCATCGCGCAACGTGACAAAAAGGTCCTCGGAATAGGCCGCCATCGGCAGCCCCCAGACCAGCATGTCGAGCTGCGTCTGCAGCGGCAACGCGTTGATCGCGGACATGACCTCTTCCGGCGCTTCGAGCCCGGTGATCGGGACCTCCAGCGCCTCGGCAAGGTCCGTGATCGCCCCGTCGAGACCGCCCTGCGAGGTCGCCATCGCCTCCATCGCGCAGGCAGGCAGGCCGAGCATCATCGACAGGAACCAGGGCTGCATCTTGGCCGCCATCACCGCCGGCAGGCCGCGGTCGGCCAGCTGCGTGCGGAGTGTCTGCCAGGTCTCCTCGGGCAGAAGGTCGGGCAGGGTCGGTCCCTCGAGCCGCAGGAACATCGACGGATCGGCGCCGATCTGCGCCTCGAAGCGCTCCTGATCCTCGGGCGCGGCCTCGACAAAGAGCCGCTCGGATGTCTCGATCACCGGGCGCAGGCGCGCCACGATCGCCTCCATCCGCGGATCGTCCATGTGAAAGGTGCCAACCAGATGCAGGACGTGCGCGTCCTTGGTCGCGCGCCAGTGGTTGCCCTCGGAGTAAGACGTCTCTGCGACCACGACATCTACCCGGTCGAGGAAATCCTGCGACAGCGTCGTGCGCAGATCGGTGCCGGTGCATTGCGCAAGCGCGACGGCAGGCCAGAGACAAGTCAGGGCAGCGGCGAGACGGAGAGCGCTTTTGAACATGCCGCGAAGGTAGGGCGCGGGGCCCCGATCCTCAATGCAGACAGCCTGCCAAATCGCTCCGAATTTTCGCCATGATCCCCGTTGACAGGCTCGGGCGAGGTCCCTAGATAGCCGCCGTTGGCACTCGCGGATGGTGAGTGCTAACGGCCGAGGCGCCGCTGAATGGGCCCGGCCAAGGGACACTTTGAGCCAAGGAGACTCAGAGACATGGCATTCACACCGCTTCATGACCGGGTGCTGGTGCGTCGCGTTGAGAGCGACGAGAAAACCGCTGGCGGGCTGATCATCCCCGACAGCGCGAAAGAAAAGCCCGCAGAGGGTGTTGTTGTTGCAGTTGGCGCAGGCGCCAAGGACGACGATGGCGACCGCATCGCGATGGATGTGAAAGAGGGCGACAAAATCCTCTTCGGCAAATGGTCGGGCACCGAGGTGCAACTCGACGGTGAGGACCTCCTCATCATGAAAGAGTCCGACATCATGGGCATCATCGGCTGATCCCACGCCGGCTTGCCGGGCGCATTGCTCGGCGTATCGCTAACTGAAATTTCAAGGAGCTATCACCATGGCTGCTAAAGACGTCAAATTTGACTCCGGCGCGCGCGACAAGATGCTGAAAGGCGTCAACATCCTCGCCGACGCCGTCAAAGTCACGCTGGGCCCCAAAGGCCGCAACGTGGTCCTGGACAAATCCTTCGGCGCACCGCGCATCACCAAAGACGGTGTGTCGGTTGCCAAGGAAATCGAGCTTGAGGACAAGTTCGAGAACATGGGCGCGCAGATGGTCAAAGAAGTGGCCCAGCGCACCAACGACGAAGCGGGCGACGGCACCACCACCGCCACCGTTCTGGCGCAGGCCATCGTCAAAGAGGGCCTCAAGGCCGTCGCAGCGGGCATGAACCCGATGGACCTCAAGCGCGGCGTTGACATGGCAACCGCCAAAGTCGTCGAAGCGATCGTGGCCTCCGCACGCGAAGTCAAAGACAGCGACGAAGTCGCGCAGGTCGGCACCATCTCCGCCAACGGCGAAGCTGAGATCGGCCGCCAGATCGCTGACGCGATGCAAAAGGTTGGCAACGAGGGTGTCATCACCGTCGAAGAGAACAAAGGCCTCGAGACCGAGACCGACGTTGTCGAGGGCATGCAGTTCGATCGTGGCTACCTCAGCCCGTACTTCGTGACCAACGCCGACAAGATGACGACCGAGCTCGAAGACTGCATGATCCTGCTGCACGAGAAGAAACTCTCGTCGCTGCAGCCGATGGTCCCGCTCCTTGAGTCGGTGATCCAGTCGCAGAAACCGCTCCTCATCATCGCCGAAGACGTCGAAGGTGAAGCGCTTGCCACGCTTGTCGTGAACAAGCTGCGCGGCGGTCTGAAAATCGCAGCGGTCAAGGCGCCCGGCTTCGGCGATCGCCGCAAAGCCATGCTGCAGGACATTGCGATCCTCACCGGCGGCCAGGTCATCTCCGAAGACCTCGGCATGAAGCTCGAGAACGTGACCATGGACATGCTCGGCACGTCCAAGCGCGTCTCGATCACCAAGGACGAGACCACCATCGTGGACGGTGCCGGCGAAAAGGCCGAGATCGAAGCGCGTGTCGCTCAGATCCGTGGCCAGATCGAAGAGACCACCTCGGACTACGACCGTGAAAAGCTGCAAGAACGCGTTGCGAAACTCGCAGGCGGTGTGGCTGTCATCCGCGTTGGCGGCATGACCGAAGTCGAAGTGAAAGAGCGCAAGGACCGCGTCGATGACGCCCTGAACGCAACCCGCGCTGCCGTGCAAGAAGGCGTTGTCGTGGGCGGCGGTGTCGCTCTCGTTCAGGGCGGCAAGGCGCTCGAAGGTCTCGAAGGCGCAAACGCCGACCAGAACGCCGGCATCGCCATCGTGCGCAAAGCGATCGAAGCGCCCCTGCGCCAGATCGCCGAGAACGCAGGTGTCGACGGTGCGGTTGTCGCGGGCAAAATCCGCGAGAGCTCGGACACGGCCTTCGGCTTCAACGCGCAGACCGAAGAGTACGGTGATCTCTTCAAGTTCGGCGTGATCGACCCGGCCAAAGTTGTGCGCACCGCGCTCGAGGACGCAGCCTCGGTTGCTGGCCTGCTGATCACGACCGAAGCCATGGTCGCCGACAAGCCCGAGAAGCCGGGCGCTGGCGGCGCACCGGGCGGCATGCCCGACATGGGCGGCATGGGCGGCATGATGTAAGCCAGCCCGGCATGAGCATTGAGAGGGTCGCCTTTGGGCGGCCCTTTTCTTTTGCGCTCTGTTCTTTTTCATGGCTTGGGGTAGGCTGACCCCATGCCCCGCAAGAACCCGCATCGTCCGTTCACGCCCGATCCCGCGCAGATGGCGGCCTGGCCGGAGGTGTCGGGGAATAAAATCAACGGGCTGGGGGAAAGCGAGCGGCGCAGGCCAGAGATGGTCTACTGGGCGCCAGACCCGGACGACATCGCGCATGGGGATGCGCAGCGGTGGTTCTTTACCGTCGATCCCGGCATCCCCGATTTTGCCGAGGCGCGGATCAAGCGGCAGGAGATCTTTGCCGCGCCGATGGCTGAGTTGGCCAAGACACCTGCCGAACGGGCGCCGGACGAGTGGACTTCTCTGCTCGACCAGTTCATCGCGGACGGCATCTGCGAAAAGATCGGCGTGGCCGAGATGCAGGAGGCTTGGGTCTATGAAGGCACCAAAGTCTCCCAGAGCCGCGTGATCCTCGCAGGCGTCCAGCACGACTATGCCGAGATCAGCCACGCGCCCGCGCCGCGCGCAGGCGCCGAGGTCATGCAGCAATACAACCGCGCGGCCATGGCGGCAAAGTCCATCGCCTCGTGGCTGCGCTCCGAAGGCTGGGAAGCGGAGCCTGTGACAGGCCCGATGACCAGCAGCCTCACGATGATCCCTGCCGCCTTGGCCGCAGGCTTTGGTGAGCTGGGCAAACACGGCTCGATCATCGACCGCGATCTGGGCGCGTCCTTCCGGCTTGGCGCAGTGCTCACCGATGCGCCCTTTGCGCCGACACCGCCCGTGGAGCACGGCATCGACGGCTTCTGCCAAAGCTGCCGCATCTGCGAGGATGCCTGCCCGCCGGAGGCTTTGAGCCCCGTCAAGCAGACCGTGCGCGGCGTGGAAAAGTGGTACGTCGATTTCGACAAATGCCTGCCGTTCTTTAACCAGACGCAGGGCTGCGCGATCTGCATCGCGGTCTGCCCCTGGAGCCGCCCAGGCGTGGGACCCAACCTTGCCGCCAAGCTCGCGCGCCGGGCCGAGCGCACGGCAGAGTGAT
This sequence comes from Pseudaestuariivita sp., assembly GCF_052825805.1. Lineage (NCBI taxonomy): Bacteria > Pseudomonadati > Pseudomonadota > Alphaproteobacteria > Rhodobacterales > Paracoccaceae > Pseudaestuariivita > Pseudaestuariivita sp. The sequence goes on from NZ_JBRBVB010000010.1 coordinate 142,523, forward strand.
CGGAAGCCGCTGGCGGGCACGCGGCGAACGTCGTAGCCCGGGCCATGACCACCCGCATCCTCTTGCTGACCGCGCTCGCGATGGGCGCCTTTGCCGCCAACTCGATCATCAACCGCGCGGCGCTTGTGGGCGGCGGGATCGACGCGGTGAGCTTTGGCGTGATCCGCCTGTGGGCGGGGGCGGTGATGCTGGGCGCGCTTCTGCTGGTGCAAGGCAAGCTGAGCGGCGCCCGGCGTCATGGGAGCGTCGCGGGGGTCCTGTCGCTTTCTGTCTACATCTTCGGGTTCTCGCTGGCCTACCTGTCGCTTGATGCCGGGCTCGGGGCGCTGATCCTCTTTGGCACGGTGCAGGTCACGATGATTGCGGCGGCTCTGATGGCGCGGGAGAGGATGCCCGCGAGCCGGCTTGCCGGTGCCGCGCTGGCGGTCGGTGGGCTGGTCTGGCTTTTGTGGCCAGGGCAGCGCGTGGATGTCAGCCCACCCTACGCGGCGCTCATGGCGGCGGCCGGGGTCGGCTGGGGCGTCTATTCGCTGATTGGTCGCGGCGCGGTCGACCCGCTTGCGGCGACGGCGGTGAACTTTGCCGGAGCGAGCCTTGTGGCGCTGCTGCTCGGCCTTGGCGTGCTGGCCTTGGGCGTGATCGAGCTTTCGCTGGTGGGTGCGCTCTGGGCGGTGCTGTCGGGCGCGATCACTTCGGGGCTGGGATATGCGCTCTGGTACGGCGTGCTGCCGCACCTTGGCGCGGCGCGCGCGGCCATCGCGCAGCTGTCGGTGCCGGTGATCGCGATCGTCTTTGGCGCGCTGCTGCTCGGCGAGGCGCTCACGCTCGGCCTGATCCTGCCGGGTGTTCTGGTGCTGGCGGGTGTGACGCTCGGTTTGGCTGGTGCGCGGCGGTGAGCCTGCCTATATCGCCTGCCATGCGCGCCTTGCTCCTTGCTTTGACCTTGGCTCTGCCCTCCGCCGCTGCGGCGTCGTCCGGCTGCGTCGTGCTGCTGCACGGGCTGGCGCGGACGGAGGCGTCCTTTGCCGTGATGGAGGAGACGCTGGAGGCGTCCGGCTACGAGGTCGTGCGCCCGGGTTACCCGTCACGCCAGAATGTCGTGGGCGCGCTGGCCGCTGACACACTGCCGAGCGCGCGCAAGGAGTGCCGGACGGCGCCTGTGCATTTCGTCACGCATTCGATGGGAGGGATTCTCCTGCGGCTCTACCTGACGCGGAACGAGATCCCGGAGCTTGGCCGCGTGGTCATGCTGGCCCCGCCCAACCACGGCAGCGAGCTGGTGGATGCGCTGGGGGATCTGGCGCTCTTTCAGCTATTCAACGGGCCGGCGGGCGGGCAGCTGAGCACCTCGGGTCTGCCCGATGCGCTGCCGCCTGCGGATTTCGAGCTTGGCGTGATCGCGGGAGACCGCTCGCTCAACCCCTACTTTTCGTCGCTCATCCCCGGCCCGGACGATGGGAAGGTATCGGTCGCCTCGACCCGTCTGCAGGGGATGGCTGATCACATCACTCTGCCGGTCACGCATACGTTCATGATGGTGAGCCCGCAGGTGCTTGTGCAGACCCTGCGCTTTCTCGAGGACGGCCGGTTTGATCCGGCAGTGACGGCGTCGGATGCGGTGGCTGAGCTTGCGACCCTCGCGGTGGACGTGGCCGAAGAGGCGCTGGGTGGCGATTGATCTGACGCTGGAGGGGTTACAGGTGCTGACCCCGGAGGGGTGGGCCGATCAGCTGCACCTGACGGAGGGTTTGATCTGCGCCGTGCCTCAGGCCAAACGCGTGCGCCTGCCGGGTTGGCTGGCCATGCCTGGGATCGTTGACATGCACGGCGACGGGTTCGAGCGGCACGTGGCGCCCCGGAGGGGTGCCTTGCGCGACATGGCGAGCGGGTTGCAATCGGTCGAGGCGGAGCTTGCCGCCAACGGGATCACGACGGCAGTTCTGGCGCAGTTCTGGAGCTGGGAAGGCGGCATGCGCGGGCCGGAGGCAGCGCGGCGGCTGTGCTCCGGTTTGGCAGCACATGAGACGCTCGGCACAGATATACGCATTCAGCTGCGCCTTGAGTCGCATGTTTTGGACGAGTTTGACTCCGCCGAGGCGCTGATCGAGACGTTCGGCATCTCTTATGTCGTGTTCAACGACCACCTTCCGCATGCCAAGCTGGCCGATGGGAAGAGGCCACCTCGGTTAACCGGGCAGGCGCTCAAGGCGGGGGTGAATCCGGAGAAGTACCTCGCTCGGATGATAGCTCTGCATGCGTGGAGCAGTGACGTGCCGGGGGCGGTTCAGGCTATGGCGGAGCGGCTGGCGGCGAAGGGTGTGAGGCTCGGGAGCCATGACGACCCGGATGCGCAGACGCGTAGGGCGATGCAGGCGCGGGGGCTGACGATTGCCGAATTTCCCGAGACGGTGGAGGCTGCCAGCGCGCCGTCGGAAGGCGTGATCCTCGGGGCGCCGAACGTGATGCGCGGGGCGAGCCATGCGGGGAAGGTTTCGGCGCGGGAGGTGATTGCCGAAGGGCTGTGCGATGCGCTGGCGTCGGATTACCACTACCCCTCGCCCCGATTTGCCGCGATGGCTTTGGCGCGGGAGATCGGGTGGGACGCCGCTTGGGGTATGGTGTCCTCCGGGCCTGCGCGGCTGTTGGGGCTAGAGGATCGCGGAGCGTTAACGCCCGGTGCGCGGGCGGACGTGGTCCTCCTCGACCCGAAAACGGGTCGCGTCGGGGCGACCATCGCGGACGGGAAGGTCACGCATATGGTTGCTGAGGTTGCGGAGGCGTTGCTCAGGGCCTGAGCGGCCTTTGATTTTGCTTTCGTAACGGGAATTCACGCGTCGTCCCGCGGGGTAGCGCATCGCGCCGCCCCATAGGGGCGGGACGGCGCGGCCTGACAGTGCCTGTCAGGCGGGTCTCTTGATTTAGGCGCAGAAGCACTTGGATGCTGTCTTCCCGCTCTACCGAATACGCGCCTCCGTCTTGGCATCGAACAAGTAAGCCCGCGCAGGATCGAAGGACACGCCGCGGGTGGCGCCTGCTTGTATGCCAGGGTCTTCGCGGTTCTCGACCACCAGCTTTTCGCCCTGATCGGACATCAAGTAGGCGTAGCCGATGCCTCCCAGCGCTTCGGCGTGGGTCACGTTCAAGGTGCCATCGCTGGTGAGTGAAAGATGTTCGGGGCGCAGGCCGACGAAGACTTCGGTGCCGTCGGACGGCAGGGTCACCGGCACGTTGATCGACTGGCCGAGCGAGGGAACGTGCACGGCGCCGACTTTCACGGTGCCAGTGAGGAAGTTCATGGGCGGGGAGCCGATGAAGCCACCGACGAACTTGTTGTCCGGGTCGTTGTAGAGGTCCATCGGCTTGCCGACCTGCTCGATATGCCCGGCGCGCAGGATCACGATCTTGTCCGCGAGCGTCATCGCTTCGACCTGGTCGTGGGTGACGTAGATCATCGTCGCGCCGATCTCGTTGTGCAGGCGGGCGATCTCGACGCGCATGTCGACGCGCAGCTCGGCGTCGAGGTTCGAGAGAGGCTCGTCGAAGAGGAAGACCTCGGGCCCTCGCACAATCGTCCGTCCAATGGCGACGCGCTGACGCTGACCGCCGGAGAGGGCGGCGGGTTTGCGGTCGAGATACTCGTCGAGCTTGAGGATCCGGGAGGCCTCGGCCACCTTCTCCTTGATCGTGTCGGCGGGCACGCCGTTCATCTTGAGGCCAAAGCCCATGTTCTCGCGCACGGTCATGTGCGGATAGAGCGCGTAGGTCTGGAAGACCATCGCTACGCCGCGCTCGGCTGGGTCGACGCGGGTGACATCGCGGGCGCCGATCTTGATCGTGCCGTCCGTGGTCTCTTCGAGCCCGGCGATCATGCGCAGCAGGGTTGACTTGCCGCAGCCAGACGGGCCGACAAAGACGCAGAACTCGCCCTCTTCGATTTGCAGGTCCACGCCGTGGATGACTTGCACGTCGCCGTAGCGCTTGATGGCTTTTTCGAGTGTCACTCCGGACATGGTTTTTCCTCAGGCTTGGGTGTCTTGGGTTCAGGTGTCGTGTTCGGTCGGGAACTGCCAGTCGTGGGCGGCGGCGCCGATGGCGGAGGCGGCGGCTTGCACGTCCGGGCGGAAGGCGGTGAGCCCGTCGAGGCTGTGGCGGCTGGTCGATGTGGTCACCGAGAGCGCGCCGATCACGCGGCCAGGGGCGCTCAGGATCGGGGCGGCGATGCAGATGATGCCGGGCTCGTGTTCTTCGCGGTCAAAGGCGAGGCCGGTGGCGCGGATCGTATCGAGCTCGCGCAGGAGCTTGGCGGGCGTGTCGAGGGTCGCGGAGGTGTGCGCAAGAAAGAGCTGGCGGGCGATGGCGGCGTCCCGGCGGGCGGGGTCCATGAAGGCGAGCATCGCCTTGCCGACGCCGGTGCAATAGGCGGGGCCGACCTTGCCGGCCTGGCTGAACATCTCGATCGGCTCGGAGGCGTGACGCTTGTCGACGTAGATCACCTGGCCGGCGTCCATCTGGGCGAGGTGCACCGTCTCGCCCACCTTGGCCGCGAGCGCGTCAACGTGAGGCCGGGCAATCGGCGCAAGCGACGAGTGCCGCCACGCGGTGTGTGCGAGGCGCACGAGGCGGAGGCCAAGCGCGTAGGTCTGGGTGTCGGGATCGAAGGACAGCATGCCCTGATTCGTCAGGGTCTGGAGAAGCCGGTAGAGCGTCGCCTTTGGAAGCGGGCTGGCGTCGAGCAGGGGCGCAAACCGGACCGGACGGCCCTGCGCCGCAACCAGATCCAGCACGTCCAATGCTTTGCCCACGGTGCCGTCCCCGGCACCCGGGCCTGACGCCTGAGTGTTCATGTCTCCTCCCGTCTCGGTGTGCTTTTGTGCGCCGAAACTGTTGACATCGGTAGCAAGGTTGCCGCATCGTTTCAATAGTTGAGACGTGGTTCCAATATGTGAAACCTTTGCTCGGAGGAGTGGGGAGGGCGCATCGGAGCTGCTTCAACGTTTTGGAACACATGGGAGGACTACATGTTCCGTACATTCACCACCGCAGCGGCGGCTGTGGCGCTGATGGCGTCCGGCGCCCTGGCGCGCGATCTTGTCATCAACTTCGACGACCTGAACCCGGGCCCCAAGAAGGGCTTTGAGGACGCGGTCGCGCTCTTCCAGCAAGAGAACCCCGACATCAACGTGATCGTCAACATCAACGATCGCGAAGCGCACAAGACGGCGATCCGCAACTTCCTGACCGCCGACGCGCCCGACGTGACGTCCTGGTACCCGGGCAACCGGATGGCGCCCTTTGTGGACGCGGGCCTGTTCCAGCCGGTCGATGACGTCTGGGAAGAGAACGGCTTCAACGAGGACCTGGCCGCGATCAAGGCGACCATGTCGCGCGATGGCAAGATCTGGGGCGTGCCTTACTCGTACTACCAGTGGGGCATCTACTACCGCAAAGACATCTTTGATCTGCTCGAGCTCGAAGAGTTCGAAACCTGGGACGACATGCTCGCAGGCTGCGCCAAGATGAAAGAGCAGGGAGTGACCCCGTTCACCATCGGCACCAAGTTCCTTTGGACCGCGGCAGGTGTGTTCGACTACATCAACCTGCGCACCAACGGCTATGACGTGCACAACGCGCTGACCGCCGGCGAGATCGCCTACACCGACGAGCGCATCAAGGCGACGTTCGACAACTGGGAGCAGCTCATCAACGAGTGTGGCTTTGTCGACAACCACGCCTCGATGAGCTGGCAGGACGCCATCGCGCCCTTCGCCAACGGTGACGCTGCGATGTATGTGATGGGCAACTTCTCGGTGGACGGCTACAAGAACGCCGGTCTCACCGAAGACCAGATCGACTTCATGCCGTTCCCGGTGATCGACGCGTCGATCCCGCGCGCCGAAGAAGCGCCCGCGGACGCGTTCTTTATCCCGACGAACGCCAAGAACGTCGAGGATGCCAAGAAATTCCTGGCATTCGTGGCGCGTCCTGACGTGCAGACGCAGTGGAACAAAACGATTGGCCAGCTGCCGATCAACTCCAAGGCCGAGATCTCGGACGACAAGTTCATCCAGGAAGGCTTTGCGCTGCTGAACTCGGCAACGGGTCTGGCGCAGTTCTACGACCGTGACGCGCCGGCGGCGATGGCCAAGGCGGGCATGGAAGGCTTCCAGAAGTTCATGCTCGACACGTCGACCAAGGACGAAGTCCTGATGCGCCTCGATGAGGTCCAGGAAGAAGTCTACAACTAAGATCCCATCGGAACTTAGCGAAACCCGTAGGGTGGGCATATGCCCACCCTACACCTCACCCCCACGCTGCGAGGTGACCCCATGGCCCATGCCACCCTGCCTGACACCAACCCGCCCACCGAGGCGACCTGGCTGCAACGCAACAAGCTGAGCGTCGCGCCGTGGATTTTCCTCGCGCCCGCGCTGGTGTTCTTTGCGATCTACGTGGTCGGGCCGATCTTTGAATCGCTCTACCTGTCGCTGTTTGAATGGAACGGGCTCTACGATGCGGATGGCAACTCGACCGCGACCTGGGTGGGCTTTGAAAACTACGTCAAGCTCTGGGACGATCCGAACTTCTGGACCTCTCTCGTCAACAACGTCCTCTGGCTCGTCCTCTTCATGCTGGCTGTGCCGCTGGGGCTTTTCATCGCGCTTTTCCTCAACCAGGAGGTCCCGGGGATGCGGCTTTACAAGTCGCTCTTTTTCTTCCCCTTCGTGATCTCTCAGGTCGTTGTCGGCCTGATCTTTGGCTGGTTCTACAATCCCGACTTTGGCGTCGTCGGCTCGATCTACAAGGCGCTCTACTGCGAAGAGACGGTCAACATCGTTGGCAATGTGACCTTCCGCTGTCAGGGCAACCCGCCGGACATCCTGTCCTCGCCGGACTTTGCCACCTACGGCATCATCGCCGCGGGCCTTTGGCCGCAGATCGCCTACTGCATGATCCTCTACCTCACCGGCCTCAACAACGTCGCCTCCGACCAGATCGAGGCGGGCCGTCTCGACGGTGCCAAGGGGTGGAAGATGCTGTGGTACGTGGTCTGGCCGCAGCTGCGCCCCGCGACCTTTATCGCCGTCGTCGTGACTGTGATCGGCGCACTCCGCTCTTTCGACATGGTCGCGATCATGACGCAGGGCGGTCCATTCGGGTCCACCAACGTGCTCAGTCACTACATGTTCGAGACGGCGATCTCGGAATACGGCGAGCGCTACGGCTACGGCTCGGCCATCGCGGTGGTGCTCTTTGCCATCATGCTCATCTTCATCAGCTACTTCTTGTGGCGGATGTACCAGGACGAGAAGGGAGGCCGCTGATATGTTTCCGCGTCCCATCGCTCACGCGACCCCCGCAAAACGGTTCGGCTATCAGGCATTCCTGCCCGTCGCGCTGATCATCTGGCTTCTGCCGCTCCTGGCGATTGCTGCCACCTCGATCCGGGGGGCCAAGGACATCAACGCCGGCAACGTCTTCGGCTGGCCGTCCGAGTTCAACCTGATCGAGAATTACACGGCTGTCTTCACACAGTCGGCGGCGGCGCAGTACATGCTCAACTCGGTTCTGATCACTGTACCCACGGTTCTGATCTCGGTCTCGCTGGCCTGCCTCGCGGGTTACGCGCTCGCCATCTACCGCTTCCGCGTGGCGCTGCCGCTGTTCTTCCTCTTTGTGGCGGGCAACTTCATCCCGTTCCAAATCCTCATGGTGCCGGTGCGCGACATGTCCGTCCAGACGGGGCTCTACGACACGATCGCGGGTCAGTTCCTGTTCCACGCGGCGTTCCAGACCGGGTTCTGCACGCTCTTCATGCGGAACTTCATCAAGGCGCTGCCGTTCGACCTGATCGAAAGCGCCCGGATCGAAGGCGTCAAGGAGTGGAAGATATTCTGGTACGTCGTCCTCCCCCTCGTGCGCCCGGCCATCGCGGCGCTGGCGGTGCTGATCTTTACCTTTGTCTGGAACGACTTTTTCTGGGCGAACGTGCTGACCCAGGGCGAAAGCGCCAAGCCGATCACCGCCGGTGTCCGCGCGCTCAATGGGCAGTTCGTCAACAACTGGCACCTCGTCTCGGCGGCCTCGCTGCTCGCCGCGATCCCGCCGGTCGCGATGTTCTTTTTGATGCAAAAGCACTTCATCGCCGGTCTCACCTTGGGTGCTGTGAAGTAAGATGAACCGACAGTATCGCCTGGATGACGGGCGGCAGACACTTGTGCTTGCCGCCCACCGCGACCGCTTGCCCGAGGTTGTCTACTGGGGCGCGTCCCTGCCGGAGGGCGAGGACCTTGGCATCCTGCACGCGGCGCAGATGCTCGACGTGACGGGTGGGATGCTCGACGAGCACCCGGACCTGTCGATCTGTCCTGAGGCATCGCGCACCTTTCCCGGCCAGCCGGGCCTGATCGTGCGGGACAACGACGGCACGCCGCTGTTGCCCAAGTTCTGCTTTGCCTCCGAGGAGCACACCGAGACCGGACTGACGCTCTGCTACGAAGACGCCGCCAACGCTCTGACGCTCTGCGCGCATTTCGAGACGGACCGCCACTCGGGGATGATCACCTGCTGGTCCGAGCTTACGGCGACGCGGCCCGTGCACCTGCACTGGCTCGCAGCGCCGGTCTTGCCTGCGCCGCAGCTTTCGGACGAGATGATCGACTTTTCCGGGCGCTGGTGCGGGGAGTTCCAGCTCAACCGCGTGCCCTGGACACCTGGCATGCGCTACCGGGAGAACCGGACGGGGCGCACTGGACACGAGCATTTCCCGGGCCTCCTAATCCCCTGTCGCGGCGCGACGAACACCCAAGGGGAGGTCTTCGGCTTCCACTACGGCTGGTCCGGCGGACACCGGATGATCGCCGAAGAGCTGCCCGACGGGCGCCGGCAGGTGCAATGGGGTCACGCGGCACGGATGGAGACGCAGGCCGCCGAACGCTTTGCCTCGGCGCCTCTCTACGTGACCTATTCCGACCGGGGACTGAACGGCTGCGCCGTCGCCTTCCAACGCCACCTGCGCGACCGGATCGTGACCTGGCCCAAGTCCTCGACCGCCCGCCCGGTGCACTACAATTGCTGGGAGGCGGTCTATTTCGATCACAAGCTGCCGGTGCTCAAGGAGATCGCCGAGCGCGCCTCCGCGCTGGGCGCCGAACGCTTCGTGCTCGATGACGGCTGGTTCGGCCAGCGCGACGACGACACCTCCTCGCTCAGCGACTGGGAGGTCGACCCGCGCAAGTATCCCGACGGTCTTGGTCCCCTGATCGACCACGTGCATGGCCTTGGCATGTCCTTTGGCATCTGGTTCGAGCCGGAGATGATCAACCCCGAGAGCAACATCCACAAAGCGCATCCGCACTGGGCGCTCGGCGGGGAGGACCAGGTGCTCGGCCGTCACCAGAAGGCGCTCGACATGGCCAACCCGGAGGTGCGCGACTTCCTCTATGACCGCATCTCGAAGATCCTGCGCGATCACGAGATTGACTATATCAAATGGGACCACAACCGCGTGCTACCCGCGCCCGATGCGAGCCAGACGCGCGGGTCCTACGCGCTACTGGACCGGCTGCGCGGCGACTTTCCCAAGGTGGAGATCGAGAGCTGCGCCTCGGGTGGCGGACGCATCGACTTCGGCATCCTAAAACGCACCCAGCGGGTCTGGCTTTCGGACAGCAACGACGGCGTCGAGCGGTTGCGGATGCAGCACAACGCAGCGCTGTTCCTGCCCGCGGCGATCACCGGCAGCCATGTCGGCCCGCGGCACTGCCACACCTCGGGGCGGACGCTCGATATCCGGTTCCGCGCATGGGTGGCGGCGCAGCGGCACATGGGGTTCGAGATGGACCCGCGCGAGCTCTCTGACGAAGAGGCGCGCGTGCTCACCGAAGTGACCGCCTGGTGGAAGCATCACCGCGCCTGGATGCTGAAGGCCGACATCCTGCGCCTCGACACGGCCGACCCGTCCGTGACCGCCGAGCAGCAGCTCTGCCAGACAAAGAACAAGTTCGTTGTCTTTGCCGGCACCACCGACACCTCGCGCCAGATCAGCCCTAGGCCCCTGCGTTTGACCGGTCTTGCGCCGGATGCCATGTACAGCGTGGAGCTTGTGAACCGCGACAGCCGCCCGTTCTGGTCGCGCGGACCCCAGCCGCTCAAGGACGGCCCGGTGACCCTGTCGGGGCGCTACCTGATGGCGCACGGGCTGACGCTGCCCTGGAACTTCCCGCACACGATGTGGGTCCTCGAAGGAGACCGCCTATGACGATTGCCACCTTTCACGACCTCAAAGACGCCTCCGTCTACATCACCGGCGGCGGGTCCGGCATCGGCGCGTCGCTCACCGACGGGTTCCTCGCGCAAGGCGCCAAGGTCGCCTTTGTGGGGCGCTCGGATGCGACGGGTTTTTGCGACGAGATGGAGGAGAAGCACGGCGTGCGCCCGCATTTCATGCAATGCGACATCACCGACACCAAGCACCTCAAGGAGACCATCGCGGAGGCGTCGTCGCGTCACGGCACGGTCACCCGGCTTGTAAACAACGCCGCCAACGACAAGCGCCACAACCCGCTCGAGGTCGACGAGGCCTTCTACGACTGGATGATGGCGATCAACCTAAAGGCGTATTTCTTCGCCTGCCAGGCGGCGATCCCGGGCATGCAAGAGGCTGGCGGCGGCGCGATCGTGAACTTCTCCTCGATCAGTTACATGATGGGCAACGCGGGCTACCCGCTCTATACGGCGGCGAACTCGGCGATCAACGGCATGACCCGTAGCCTTGCGCGCGACTTTGGCGGGGACCGCATCCGCGTAAACGCCCTCGCGCCGGGCTGGGTGTTGACGCAAAAGCAAAAGGACCTGTGGGTCACCGAAGAGGGGCTTGCCGCGCATCTGGACCGCCAATGCCTCAAGGACCCGCTCGAGCCGGACGACATTATCGGCGGCACGCTCTTTCTGGCCTCCGACATCTCCAAGGCGATGACCGGCCAGGCGCTGGTGATCGACGGCGGCGTGGTGGTGACCGGATGAGCGTCGCCTGTTTCGCGGCGGATTGGGGCACGACCCACCTGCGGCTCTGGGCGCTGGATGCGGCAGAGGCGGTGCTGTGGGAGCGGGACTCGGACGAGGGCATGGGCAAACTCGCCCCCGGCGGCGCCTTCGAGAGCGCCTTGCTGCGGGCGATTGGTGGTGACATGCCAGAGGCGGGCACGGTCCCGGTGATCATCTGCGGCATGGCCGGCGCGCGGCAGGGATGGGCGGAGGCGCCTTATGCGACGACGCCTTGCGAGACACCGAGTGCTGCGGATGCGACGCGGGTTGCAACGGCGTCCGAGCGGCTGCGCGTCTTCATCCTGCCTGGCGTGAAACAACAGAGCCCGGCGGACGTTATGCGCGGGGAAGAGACACAGATCGCGGGGCTTCTTGCGCGCGAGCCGGAGTTCGACGGGGTTGTATGCCTTCCGGGGACGCATACCAAGTGGGCGCGTATCTCGGCGCGGGAAATCGTGAGTTTCCAGACCTTTATGACGGGGGAGATGTTTGATCTCCTGTCGCGTCAATCGGTGCTGCGGCACGGGCTCGGTGAAGGATGGGACGCTGACGCCTTCCTCACCGCCGTGTCCGACACGATGGCGCGGCCCGCCGGGATGTCCGCACACCTCTTCGGGATCCGCTCGTCCGGCCTTCTGGCCGGCCTCGCTCCAGCGGCCGCGCGGTCGCGTTTGTCGGGGCTTTTGATTGGTGCCGAGCTCGCAGGTGCGCGTCCCTACTGGCTGGGCCAACGTGTCGCGATCCTTGGCGCGGATGGCATCGGAGACGCCTACGAAACAGCCCTCAAAGCGCAGGGCGCCGAGGTCGAGCGGGTGGATGCCACGCACCTGACGCTGGACGGATTGCGCGCGGCCTGGACCGCGCTGAAGGAGACGGCATGAGCCAAACACGCAACCTGATCGCCATCCTGCGCGGCGTGCGCCCCGAGGAGGCCGTGGACGTCTGTGGCGCCATCATCGACGCCGGGATCACGACCATCGAAGTGCCTTTGAACTCGCCCGACCCGCTGAGCAGCATCAAGATGATGGCAGAAGTGTTTGGCGACCGCGCGACCATCGGCGCTGGCACCGTGCTGACACCCAAGGCGGTGCGCGAGGTGGCGGGCGCGGGCGGCAAGCTGATCGTCTCGCCCGACTGCAACCCGGAAGTCATCCTCGAGACCAAGGCACAGGGTCTTGCTTCGTGGCCGGGTGTCTTCACGCCCACCGAAGCCTTTGCCGCGCTGGCGGCGGGGGCGGACGGGCTCAAGATCTTCCCCGCTTCGATGATGGGGCCTGACGGGCTCAAGGCGATCCGGGCAGTGCTGCCGAAAGGTACGCAAGTCTACGCCGTGGGCGGTGCGGGCGCAGACAACTTTGACGAGTGGAAGGATGTCGCGGACGGCTACGGCATCGGCTCCGCGATCTACAAGCCCGGTGACAGCGCAGCGGTGGTTGCCGAGAAGGCCAAGGCCCTCGTCTCCGCCTACGATGCGGCTCACGGATGAAGCGCTCCCTCGGCGTCTGTTACTACCCCGAACACTGGCCAAGGGCGCAGTGGGCGGAGGACGCGCGCCGCATGGTCGAGGTGGGTCTGACATGGGTGCGGATCGGCGAGTTTGCCTGGGCCAAGGTCGAGCCGGAGGAAGGGCGTTTTGACTGGGCTTGGATGGATGAGGCCATCGAGGTGCTGGGCTCTGCTGGCCTCAAGGTCGTGCTGGGCACGCCCACCGCGACGCCGCCGCGCTGGGTGGTGGAAAAGCACCCGGACATGCTGGCAGTCGATTCCGAAGGGCGACCGCGCAAGTACGGATCTCGGCGGCATTACTGCTTTAGTCACAAGGGCTTCCGGAAGGAGGCGGCGCGGATCACGGAACGCTATGCCGAGCGGTATAGTCCCAATCCGCACGTCGCGGTCTGGCAGACGGACAACGAGTATGGGTGCCATGACACGATCCTCAGCTACTCGGATGCGGCGCGCGCGGCGTTCCAAGAGTGGCTTCGTGCGCAGTTTCCGGGGAAGGGCAATGACGGTGACATCGACGCGCTGAATGCGGCGTGGGGCAATGTCTTTTGGTCGATGGACTACCCGGATTTCGAGAGCATCGACCTGCCGAACTTGACCGTGACCGAGCCAAACCCGGCACATGTGCTGGCCTTTCGGCGGTTTGCGTCGCACGAGGTGAAGACGTTCAATGCGATGCAGGCGGAGATCATCCGCTGCCACACGGACGCGCCGATCACGCACAATTACATGGGGCGGATCACGGATTTCGACCACTTCGCGGTGGGCGATGATCTGGAGATCGCGTCCTGGGACAGCTATCCGCTGGGCTTTCTCGAGGACCGGGTGGGGGCGGATGCAAGCCACCAGCGGGCCTATGCGCGGCAGGGGGACCCCGACTTTCAGGCGTTTCACCACGACCTCTACCGTTCGGTAGGGAGGGGGCGTTGGTGGGTGATGGAGCAGCAGCCCGGCCCGGTGAACTGGGCGCCGGTGAACCCTGCGCCTTTGCCCGGGATGGTGCGGCTCTGGACATGGGAGGCGTTTGCGCACGGGGCGGAGGCGGTCTGCTATTTCCGCTGGCGCCAGGCGCCGTTCGCGCAGGAGCAGATGCACGCCGGGCTTTTGCGGCCTGACAGCGCGGAGGCGCCGGCGCTTGCAGAGGCGGCGCAAGTCGCAGCGGAGATGCAGGGTGACAGCGTTGCACCCAAGCAGGCGCCGGTGGCGATCCTCTTTGACTACGACGCGGATTTTGCCTGGGCGACGCAGCCGCACGGGGCAGGGCTGAGCTATTTTGGTCTCGTGTTCGAGACGTACAAGGCGCTGAGAAAGCTGGGCTTTTCGATCGATATCCTGCGCGGCGAGACACGCGATTTCACGGGCTACCAGATGGTGCTTGCGCCCGGGATGATGCACATGGATGACGGCCTCAAGGAGGCGCTTGCGGCGAGCGGTGCCAAGGTTGTGCTGGGTCCGCGAACAGGCGCGCGGGACAAACATATGACGATCCCGGTGCCGCTGCCACCGGCGCTGCCGGGGCTCGATTGTACTGTGGCTTACGTGGAGTCGATCCGTGAGGACATGCCACGCCCGCTCGAAGGGGGCGGGTCGGCGACGCGTTATCTCGAGGTGCTGGAAGGGAACGCGGAGACGTTCCTGGCCACCGCAGATGGCACCTGCGTCGGCAAGCGAGCGGGTGATCTTTTCTACCTTGGCGCCTGGCTCGACGAGGCAGGATTTGCGCGGGTTTTCGCAGAAATTGCGCATCTGGCAGGGCTCGAGGTGGCGCATCTGCCAGGTGGTTTGCGGTGCCGGGAGACGGGGACGGAGCGGTTCTGGATCAACTATGACGCGAGCCCGCACGAGACGCCTGACGGGCCGGTTGGTGCCATCGACATGCTGCGCGTGCCGTTAGCGTAAACGCTGCACGCGCGACAAAAAAGGCACACCTTCCACGAGGTAGGGTATCCCTGACTGCGCAAACGCCACTTCTTGTGTTACCCCTAGGTCAATCCGGCGCTTTATGCGATGTCGGATAATACGGATACCTGCCTCGATTGCGCGGTTTTCTCCCACCCGCGCTTTCGGGGCTTCTTTTATGACGCATCCGCGTAAACCCTCAGTTCAGGCGTGGCAGCTGCACCAGCGGCAAAGGACCCGCATAAAGTGTGCCGTCCTGCACCTCGAGCGTGGTGTCGAGTGTGCGCGCATTGCCTCCGAGCCGCGACAAAAGCGTCAGGCCCTGTTCGAGCGCGGTCATCATGGTCGGGCTGAGCGCTTCGGTGTCGCGCAGCGCGGCGAGCATGTCCTGCCAATCGCGCGCTTGCACCCCCAGCTCGCCATTCAAAAGCCCCGAGGCATCGACGTCCAGCGTGCCGGTCAGGCGGAGCTGCATCTCTCCCCACTGCGCTTCGGCGAGGGTCAGATCGATTTGCGTCAGGCCCGGCACACCCGTGGCAACGTCCGTCTGCCACGGCGCGTCGAAGCGCAGCCGCGCGTCGAGCGACACCGCGTCGAGCGTCGCCGGCAAGCGCGGTATGGCCACCAGCCCGACAGGCGGCACGAGGCCCTCGGCGGTCAGGGACAGGCGGTAGACGTTCGGCCCCTCGCGCCGGGCGGCGAGCTGCGCGCGCGCCAGGGCCGTCGAGGTCCCAGCGTCCGGGATCAGGTTCACCACATCGGCGACCAGCGTCACCCGGTCGAGCGTCTCGCCATCCGCGACCACCGAGGCGCGCATGCGGTCACTCTCGAGCGTGAGCGCACTGCCGGGGCTGAAGAAGCGCTGCGTATCCGGCCAGACGGCGATCATGTGCGACGGGCGGTAGCTCAGACGGAGGAGCTGGAAGAACGGCGCTTCCCACCCCAGCCCGCGCGCTGGGTCGACCAGCGTGATGTCCGTCAGCGTCAGGTCGAACCGGTTGGGGTAGCCGCGCACCTCCGGCGGCGACATCTCGACCTGCCAGCCCGCGTCGCGGCGCGCCTCCTGCCACGCGGCGGCGTCGGCCTCGAGAGCAGCCGCGCCCCACCACCAGTAGGCCGACCACGCCAGGGCCGCCACGAGGATCGCTGCCAGAAGCTGTTTCACAGATCGCACATTCCCTTGTTCGCTGCGGCTGTCTACAAGCACACCTGTCAAAGGAAAAGCGCCGCGGGAGACGTCAGATGACGATGTGGGTGTTCGCATACGGGTCGCTCTTGTGGGACCCCGGCTTTGCCCCCGCCGAATGCGTGTTGGCGACGCTCGGCGGCCATGCACGCAGCTTTTGCATGCGCTCGGTCCATCACCGCGGCACGCATGACGATCCGGGGCTGGTGCTGGCGCTCGACGTGGCCGAGGCGGCCTCGTGCCGGGGTGTCGCGCTGCGCGTTGCAGAGGCGGACGAGGCGCAAGTGCTGGCCGATTTGCGCGCGCGCGAGCTCATCTCCTCGGCCTACGAGGAGCGGCAGGTAGAGCTGGCGCTCGACGACGGGCGCGCTGTGACGGCGCTGGCCTACGTGATCAACCGCGATCACGCGCAATATTGCGGCGCGCTCACCCTCGAAGAGCAGGCGCAGATCATGGCCACGGCCGTCGGCGGGCGTGGTCCGAACAGCGAGTACCTGCACCGCACGACCGAGAAACTGACCAGCCTCGACATCGCCGACCCGGACCTTGCGTGGTTGTCGGAACGTGTGCGTGAGCTGACAGATTGACCGCTTGCGAGGCGTGCGCCGGACCTTTAAACTAACGGCCAACCAAGAACGGTGGGAGCCGTCCTGATGGAGCAGCCCGGCCGAGAGGCCTCACCCTATTTCTCCCAGCCCATCCGCCAGATCGTCTCGATGCTGGTCGTGCTGGGGCTGGTGGGCGCGGGGGCGTTTGTCGCCCTGCCGCGGGTGCTGCCCGTGTTCCTGGCGAACCCCTACCTCAACGGGTTCATCCTGTTCGTCTTCGCCATCGGCGTGGCGGCGGTGATCTATCAGGTCGTCGAGCTGATCAAGTCCGTGCGCTGGGTGGAGGCGTTTGCCGCCGAGGGCGGGATGCGCGACGACGGAAAAGCGCCCCGCCTGCTCGGGCCCCTGGCGAACCTTCTGAAATCGCGTGGACGCCAAAAGCAGATCTCGTCCCAGTCGACGCAATCGATGCTCGACTCGGTCGCCACCCGCATCGACGAGGCGCGGGAGATTACGCGCTATATCGTCAACCTGCTGGTGTTCCTTGGCCTCCTCGGCACATTCTACGGGTTGGCGACGACGGTGCCGGCCATCGTTGACACGATCGGCAACCTCGAACCGCGCGATGGCGAGACGGGGGCGGACGTCTTCCGCCGGCTGCAATCGGGCCTCGAGGCGCAGATGGGCGGGATGGGCGTGGCCTTTGCCTCGTCGCTGCTGGGTCTGGCAGGCTCGCTGGTGGTCGGCCTGCTCGAGCTGTTCGCGAGCCACGGCCAGAACCGGTTTTACCGCGAACTCGAAGAATGGCTGAGCTCCATCACCCGCCTCAGCTTTGCCACCGGCGAGGGCGAGGGCAGCTTTGACACCAACGTGGTGGTGAGCGTGCTCGACCACTTTGCCGAGCAGATGGAGCAGCTGCAGCACCTCTTCGGCCAGTCCGAGATCAACCGCGCCAGCACCGACGACCGGCTGGGACAGCTGGCCGACAGCGTCGAGCGGATGACCGAGCGGATGGAAAAGAATTCCTCGACCAACTCTGCCCTCTTGCGCGTCGCCGAAGGGCAGGAGCGGCTGATGCACGTGCTCGAACATCAGGACCGGGGCGAGGGGATGGACGCCGAAAGCCGGATGCGCCTGCGGTCGATCGACGTGCAGATGCTGCGCATTCTCGAAGAGCTCTCCGCCGGCCGTCAGGAAAGCATGGCCGAGCTGCGCACGGACCTTGCGAGTCTCTCGCGCGCACTTGGCCAGTCGCGGATGCCGGCAGGCTCGCCGACACCCGGCGGCACCACGCCCCAACAGGTTCCGCGCGCCCGCCAGCGTGCCTCCGCCCTCGCCGCGCAAAAGGCGCAGGACAAGCGCAAGGAGGGCTAGGCCATGGCCCTCTCGCGGCGCGGCAGTCAAAAGGTCCAAAGCTCGATCTGGCCCGGTTTCGTCGATGCGATGACCGGCCTTCTGCTGGTGCTGATGTTCGTGCTGACCATCTTCATGGTGGTGCAATACGTCCTGCGCGAGACGATCTCGGGCCAGGAAAGCGAGCTGAGTGACCTCTCCGCTGAGGTGGCGGCATTGGCCGAGGCGCTCGGGCTCGAACAGAACAAGTCCGCAACGCTCGAAACCCGCGTGGGTGAGCTGACCTCGACCCTCTCCGATGCCACGACCCGCGCCTCCGAACAGGAGGCCCTGATCGCGCAGCTGACCGCCGAGGGCGTGCGCAATCGTCAGGCGCTTACCACCGCGAACGCCCGCATCGTCGCCTTTGAAAATCAGGTGCAGGAGCTTGAGGACGCCAACGCCACGGCCACCGCGCGCATCGCCTCGTTCGAGACGCAGGTCGCCGCGCTGCTGGCCGAACAGGCCGCCTCGAGCGACCGGATCGCCACGCTTTTGGCCGACAACGAAGCGCTCGAGACCGCCCGCGACACGCTCCTGACCGAACAGGAGGCGCTGAACCTCGCGCTCGCGCAGGCCCGCGACGAGATCGACGCGCAGGTCGAGGCCGCCCGGCTCGCCGCCGCGCAACGTGAAGCCATCGAGGCGCTCTCCGCCGAACGTCTGGCCGAGGTGCAGACCCTCACCGCAGACGTCCAAGACCTCGAGGCCCGCCTCAGTGACGAGGAAAAGGCTCGCATCGCGGAGGCCGCTGCGGCGGAACTTCTCCGCGAGCGGCTCGAAAACGCCGACGCCGAGCTGACTGCGCTCACGCTTCGCCTTGAGGAGGAGCGCCGGCAGGCCGAGGAGACCCTGACGCTCCTCGCCGCCACCCGGCAGGAGGCCGAGGACCTCGACGCGCGCCTCGCTGCCGCGCTGGCAGAGAACACCGACACCACGACCCGTGCGTCGTCGCTTGAGCAGGCCCTCGCGGACGCGCTTCTCAGGATCGAGGAGCAGCGCGAGGTGGGCAATCGCCTTGCCGAGGAGCAGCTTGCCCGGATCCGGGCTGAAGAAGAGCTTGCCGCCCTCCGCGCCTCCCTCGACGAGACGCAAGTCGCGCGGACCGAGACGTCCCGCCAGCTTGCCGCCGCGCGGATCGAGCTCGCGAACACCAACGCCGCCCTCACCGCCCTGCAATCGCAGCTGGCCGAGACCGAGGCGCGGCTGGGTCAGGATCTCGCCACCCAAAGCGCCGAGGCCGACCGCGCCAACGCATTGGTGGCAGAGCAATCGCGTCTGCTCGAAGAACTGCGCGTGCGCCTCGCCCGAACCGAAGCCGAGCTTGCCGCCGCCCGGCAGGAGGGCGAGACGCTCAGCGCCGCACTCTTGTCCAAAGAGGAGGAGCTCCAAGCCCGCATCGCCGCTGCCCTCGCACGGCTCGAAGACGCCAGCACTCGCAGCGCATCTCTAGAACGCCAATTGGGCGATGCCCGTGCCGCCACCGACGCCGCCACCCGCCGCGCGATCACTGCCGAAGAAACCCTCTCGACGCAAAGCAACCGCCTTGGCGAGGTGAACACCGACCTCATCGACGCGCGCAGCGCGCTGGCCAGTGCCAACGCCCGCGCCGACGCGTTGACGAATGAACGCACGCGCCTGACGGGCAGTCTCTCAGAGGCCAACGAGACGATCGCCGGGCTCGAAGCCGACGTGCGCGACCTCGAAGGGGTCCGGGACACCGCGCTGCGCACCGAAACGCGGCTGGCTGGGGTGGAAGTCGACCTCGATGACGCATTGTCGCGTCTCGCGTCCGCCAATCAGACCATCGCCGGCCTGCAGGCCAATCTCGACGCGGCACGTCTTGCCACCGACGCGGCGGCGCGCCGCGCAGCGCGGGCCGAAGCTGGGCTCTCGTCGCAGGGCGCGACGCTCGACGACATCAACGCGGACCTTCTTGCCACCCGCAGCGATCTGGCGAGCGCGCAGGCGCAGAGCGAGGCGCTTGCCATGGAGCGGGACCTTCTGGCCGAAGACCTCTCCGCAGCCGTCACGCAAATCGCGGGCCTCGATCGCACGGTCGCCGCGCTTCGCGACCGCACCGCCGAAGGGCAGGCGGCCGCCGACGCGCTTGCGGCGACCGAAGCCAACCTTGCCACCGCACTCGAGCGCATTGCATCGCTCCAGGACCAACTGGCCGACAAAAACGACGAACTGTCCCGCGCCCTAGCCGACGCTGCTGCCGCGCGGGCCGGGCTCGAGGAAGACAACCGCTCGCTCGAGGAACGTCTGGCCGAAGCGCTGGCGGCGGCACGGGCCAGCGAGGCCGAGAATATCGATGTACGCGAAGAGCTGACGGCGGCGCTTGCGGCGCAGCGCGCGGCGGAGGCGTCTGCCGAGGATCAACTGACCGAAGCCGAGCAGCGCGAAATTCTGCTGCGCGAGGCCGAGGACAAGCTCTCAAGCGAAACCCAGCGCGCGAGCGAGGCGACGCGGCAGGCCGAAGTGCTCAACCGCCAGGTCGCCGCGCTGCGCGAACAGCTGGGTCAGCTGCAAGCTTTGCTCGACGACTCGCGCGCCCGGGACACGGCTGCGCGGGTGCAAATCCAGTCGCTCGGCACAGAGCTCAACGCGGCCCTCGCGCGGGCGGCAGCCGAGCAAAAGCGACGGGCAGAGCTCGAAGAGGCGGAGCGCAAGCGGCTCGAAGCGCAGGCGCGTGATCTGGAACGCTACCGCTCCGAGTTCTTTGGCCGCATGCGCGAGATCATCGGGCAGCAGGACGGTGTGCGGATCGTCGGAGACCGGTTCATCTTTTCGTCCGAAGTCCTCTTTGATCCCGGCAGTGCGGATCTCTCGGTGCTCGGCCAGCGCGAGATCTCCAAGATCGCCGGCACCTTGCGCGACATCGCTGCCGAGATCCCGGACGAGATCGACTGGATCATGCGCGTGGACGGGCACACGGACAACATCCCCCTGTCGGGCCGTGGCGAGTTTGCCGACAACTGGGAGCTGAGCCAGGCGCGCGCGCTCTCGGTGGTGCGCTTTATGATCGACTTTCTCGGCATCCCGCCGGAGCGCCTCGCGGCCAACGGCTTTGGCCAGTACCAGCCTGTGAACGAGGCCGACACGCGCGAGGCCCGCGCGCAGAACCGGCGGATCGAGTTGAAGCTGACGGAGCGGTAGTTGCTCTGACCTGATACTAGACGAACGAAGGTGCACGCGCCGTCCCGCGGGGTGGCGCAATCGCGCCGCCCGTTTTGCCGGAGGCAAACCTGCGGTTTGACGGGGGCGGGTCGGCGCGGCCTGACGGTTCCCGTCAGGCGGGCGCTTTGATTTGAGCAGCCTATATCAAGCGAAAGGTCGCGCGCTTTTAGCGCTCAACCACCGTCACATGCGCCCAGCGGTTTGCGACGATGCGGCCTTGGCGCGTGAGGGTGATCTGGCCGGTGTAGTCTCCGACTGGCCAGCCGCCCTCTGGGGCGCGTTTGCCGAAGGCGGGCAGCTGGCTGACGCGGGGGCTTTTCATCACGCGGGAATGGCTGAAGATCTCGCCCTCAGGCCCTTCGGCGCGGATAGTCACCACATCGCCGTGCTCGGCGTAGCCCGCCTCCACGTAGACCACGAGCGGATCACCCGGAGACGCGGTCTCGAGCCGGGCGGAGCCGCTGCGCAAGGCGTCGTAATCGGGAACCGAAGTAGCAAAGCCTGCAAGGCGCAGGATCGTTTGGTCGTAGGGCGGGGCGCTTTCCCAGAGGGTTTCGGCGCTCGCGTCGCAGCGCGCCTCGCCCAAGGGGTCGTAAGGGTCGACGAGGTCTCCATTTTGCAAAAG
Source organism: Pseudaestuariivita sp. (assembly GCF_052825805.1). Lineage (NCBI taxonomy): Bacteria > Pseudomonadati > Pseudomonadota > Alphaproteobacteria > Rhodobacterales > Paracoccaceae > Pseudaestuariivita > Pseudaestuariivita sp. Next base: position 163,902 of record NZ_JBRBVB010000010.1, read on the forward strand.
CGCGAAGTGCAAGTGCGGGTGGGTCGTCATGCCGGAGACGCCGATGAGGCCAAGCTCGTCGCCGGCCTCCACGGTCTGGCCGTCCTCGACGGCGAGGCTGCCTTCCTTGAGATGGCAGTAGAGCGTTTGGTAGCCGTCCGCGTGGGCAATGCGCACCGCGTTGCCGCAGGCATTGCTGTCGGTCACGCCGGGCATGCGCCAGTCGTCGACCATACCGTCGCGGGTGGCGGCCACGCGTCCGGGGGCGGCGGCGACAACCGCGACGTCGGAGGTCCAGTCAAAAAGAGCGATGTCAGTGCCGCGGTGTCCGTCGCGGGCATTGAGCCCGCAGGCAAAGTCCTGGTAGGCGCCGGGGGCGGGATCGCGGTCCATGTAGTCTTCGACAAAGCAGGTCTCACCCGGCACGCACTCGACGGGCCAGGTGAGGGTGATCGTGTGCTCGGAAGGCGTTTGTGCGGCCCCGGTGGAGGCCGCACAGATCAAGGCAAGCGCGGTGAGCCCGCGCAAGGTCATTCCGCCGTCAGAAGGGGCGGTTTCGAGCCGGAGATGCGCGGCTTTTCGAGCCCTTCGGTCTCGAGCACCAGTTCACCATCCTTGACGGACACCTTGACGACGCCGCCCTTGGCCAGCGTGCCGAAGAGCAGTTCTTCGGAGAGCGGTTTCTTGATGTGCTCCTGTATGACGCGGCCAAGCGGACGGGCGCCCATCTTTTCGTCGTACCCCTTGTCGCCGAGCCAGGCCGCCGCATCGCGGGTGAGCTCAATGGTGACGTTGCGGTCCAGAAGCTGCGCCTCGAGTTGCAGGACGAACTTTTCGACCACCTGCAGGATGACTTCCTTCGGCAGCGGTGCGAAGGAGATCGTTGCGTCCAGACGGTTGCGGAACTCGGGTGTGAACAGGCGCTCGATTGCCTCGGTGTCCTCGCCCTCGCGCCGGTCGCGGCCAAAGCCGACGGCTGCTTTCGCCATGTCCGCGGCGCCCGCGTTCGACGTCATGATCAGGATCACGTTGCGGAAGTTCACCGTGCGCCCGTTGTGGTCGGTCAGCTCTCCGTGGTCCATCACCTGCAGGAGGATGTTGTAGACATCCGGGTGCGCCTTTTCGATCTCGTCGAGGAGGAGCACACAATGCGGGTGTTGGTCGACGCCATCGGTCAGAAGGCCGCCCTGGTCAAAGCCGACATAGCCCGGAGGCGCGCCGATGAGGCGGGAGACTGCGTGCTTTTCCATGTACTCGGACATGTCGAAGCGCAGCATCTCGACACCCAGCGTGTCGGCGAGTTGCTTGGCCACCTCGGTTTTGCCGACGCCCGTGGGGCCTGCAAAGAGGTAGTTGCCGATGGGCTTTTCAGGCTCGCGCAGACCTGCGCGCGCCAGCTTGATCGCGGACGAGAGTGCCTCGATGGCGTTGTCCTGGCCGAACACCACGCGCTTGAGGTTGCGTTCGAGATCGCGCAGCGCCTCGGCGTCGTCCTTGGAGACGTTCTTGGGCGGGATGCGGGCGATCTTGGCGACGACTGCCTCGATCTCCTTCACGCCGATGGTCTTGCGGCGCTTGCTTTCGGCAACGAGGTGCTGCGCGGCGCCGGCCTCGTCGATCACGTCGATGGCCTTGTCCGGCAGCTTGCGGTCGTTGATGTAGCGCGCAGCCAGCTCGACGGCAGTCTTGATCGCGTCGGAGGTGTAGCGGATGTCGTGATGCTCTTCGAAGTAGGGTTTGAGGCCCTTGAGGATCTTGACGCTGTCCTCGACGGTCGGCTCTGCCACGTCGATTTTCTGGAACCGGCGGGAAAGCGCGCGGTCCTTTTCAAAGTGCTGGCGGAATTCCTTGTAGGTCGTGGAGCCCATGGTGCGCAGCTTGCCGCCCTGCAGGGCGGGTTTGAGCAGGTTGGAGGCGTCCATGGCGCCGCCCGAGGTCGCGCCCGCACCGATCACGGTGTGGATCTCGTCGATGAAAAGGACGGCGTCAGGGTGGTCCTCGAGCTCGGTCACGACAGCCTTGAGCCGCTCTTCGAAGTCACCGCGGTAGCGCGTGCCGGCCAGAAGGGCGCCCATGTCGAGCGAGTAGATGGTCGTGTTCGACAGCACGTCGGGCGTGTCGCCGGCGACGATCTGGCGCGCGAGGCCCTCTGCGATGGCGGTCTTGCCCACGCCTGGATCGCCCACGAGGAGCGGGTTGTTCTTGCGGCGGCGGCAGAGCACCTGGATGCAGCGCTCGACCTCGTGGGAGCGTCCGATGAGCGGGTCGACATCGCCCTGGCGAGACTTCTCGTTGAGGTCGACGCAGTACTTGGCAAGTGCGCTTTCCTTGGCCTCGCCTTCTTCGCTCGCGTTGCCCTCGATGTTCTCATCGGCATCCGAGCCGGTGACCGGGCGGCTCTCGCCGAATGCCGGGTCCTTGGCCACGCCATGCGCGATGAAGTTGACGGCGTCATACCGCGTCATGTCCTGTTCCTGGAGGAAGTAGGCGGCGTTGCTCTCGCGCTCGGCAAAGATGGCGACGAGCACGTTGGCGCCGGTCACTTCTGTGCGGCCGGAGGATTGCACGTGGATCGCGGCGCGTTGGATCACGCGCTGGAAGGCGGCGGTCGGCACGGCCTCCGAGCCTTCGGTGTCGGTCACGAGGTTGCTCAAATCGTCGTCGATGAAATCGACCAGCGCGCCGCGCAGCTCGTCGGTGTCGACGCTGCACGCCTTCATCACGCGCACGGCGTCGGGTTCGTCGATCAGCGCAAGAAGCAGGTGTTCGAGCGTTGCAAATTCGTGGGAGCGGCTGTTGGCAAGCGCCAGCGCCGCGTGGATGGATTGTTCCAGTGTGGTCGAAAATGAAGGCACGTCGGGCTCCTTCCGGCTTGTGTGCTGCCTGCCTCGGGACGGGTCGCGTCCCCCTCAGCATCGCCTGTGTTGATTAAAGTTTGGTCTATATCGCCGCGGCTTCAAGAACTTTCTTCTCTTGCCGTGCTACAATTCGGTGTGAGGCTGCCATGCCGCACATTGTTGCGACACGCCGCGTCAGGACATGACGGCGCTGGCGGGGAGCGGTAGATGTGGGTCCAGGCAAGGAGATTCAAGCCGCGCGATGCATCTCGATGTGCAAGACCTGCGGGACTTTTACTACCGCCATGCGCTGGGTCGTGCGGCGGGGCAGGTGATCCGTGCGCGCATGCGCCGCATCTGGCCGGAGGCCAAAGGGCAGTCGGTGGCGGGCTTCGGGTTCACCGCGCCGCTCCTGCGTCCGTTCTTTGACGACGCCCGCCGGGTGATCGCGCTGATGCCGGGCCCTCAAGGTGTGATGACCTGGCCGACGGACCGCCCCAACGTGAGCGTGCTCTGCGAGGAGACCGCCTGGCCGCTGGAGACCGGCCACATCGACAAGCTGGTGGTGATGCACGCGCTCGAGACCTCCGAGCAGGCGTCCGCCGTGCTGAGCGAGGCGTGGCGCGTGCTGGGTCCGGGCGGCAAGGCGCTTTTTATCGTGCCGAACCGTGCCGGGCTCTGGGCGCGGCGGGACGGCACGCCCTTCGGGTACGGCCGGCCCTACTCGCTGAGCCAGCTCGAGACGCAGCTGCGCACGCACGAGTTCTTGCCCGAGACGCACGATTCCATGCTCTATTTTCCGCCCTCGACGCGGCGCTTCTGGATGAAGGCCGCCCCGATCATCGAGCGCGCCGGGCGCAAGATGCCGACGGTCACGCCCTCGGGCGTGCTGATGGTCGAGGCGTCCAAGCGGGTACAGGCGATGACCGGCACCGGGGAGAAAGCGCGCAAGCGCAAGCCGCTCGAGGTGCTTGCGCCCGTGCGCGGGAAGGCGGCGCCGGTTTAGAGCTGGCGATGAAAACCTGAAATATCACGCCTGGTACGATCGAAACGGTTGTTCACGCGCCGTCACGCGGGGTGGCGCAATCGCGCCGCCCGTTTTGCCGGAGGCAAACCTTGGGTTTGACGGGGGCGGGTCATGCCGGAGGCATGCCTTTGGCATGACGCGGCATGACGCGGCCTGACAGTGCCTGTCAGGCGGGTACTTTGAATTAAGCGATGGGTATCAAGCTTGGTTCGCCAGATGTAGGCCCCAATTCAGGCCGACACGCCGCCCGCTCCCTGCGCCTACGGCGTAAACACCGTCACGTCGTCCGCGGTCAGATCGAACACACCCTCGACGAGAACCGATTGCGTCTCGGTCGCGCCACCGAGCGTGATATCAAAGGTCATCACCGTGCCGGTTGCGCCTGGCTCGAAACTCAGGCCGGAGATCGACGAGCCGTCAGATGTCTCGATGGTGATCGCATCTTCGCCGCGCGCGTAGTCCGTGATCGTCGCCTGCGCATTGCCCGCCTGGCCGACGGCCGTGGTGTTGATCGCAAACGTGTCTGCGCCTTCACCGCCCGTCAGGATGCCTCCGCCCAGGGTTGGACCGAACACCGGGTCTTCCGCGAAGAGCGATATGAGCTCATCGTCGCCCACGCCGCCGATGGCTGCCGCGCCGCCGCTGACGGTGATCTGATCGTCGCCTGCGCCGCCAGACGCCTCGGCGAGCTCTTGCGAGACCTCGATCACGTCGTTGCCGTTGCCGCCGATCACGTCCAAGCCCCCGACAAAGGCGGACCCCAGAATCGTGTCGTCGCCTTCGCCACCTGCGAGGGTCAGGTCGGCAAAGTCCTGCGTGCTGGTGCCGGTCAGCAAGTCGTTCCCGGCGCCGCCGTCGAGCAGCACGTCGCCGCCCGTGTCGATCAGCGGGTCATCCACGCGCAGGGTGTCGTTGCCGTCCTCGCCAAAGCCTGCACCGGAAAAGTTCATGCGGATCAGGTCGTTCCCGTCGGAGCCGAGCAGCGTCGAGTCTGCAGCGCCAGAGGCCAACGTGTCGGCGTCGAGGCCGCCGATGAGGGTCCCTCCTTCTTCGATATTGATTAGGTCCACCCGCTGTGTGGGATCGAGGGGCGGTGCGCCGAGTGCGTCGAGGAGTTCGACGCCGGTAGCGGTAATCCCGTCGCCGGAATCGGTGCCCGTCGCCCGCAACAGGCCGAGCGTGTCGTCCACCACGTTGAGCGTCGGGGGAGCGATTTGCTCGTTGCCGATAACGATCAAATCCTGATCGGCGATTTCAAACTGTGTTTCGCCAAGGTCGTAGGTCGCGAGGCGTGTCACTTCGAGGCTGTCGAGCAGCTCGTTCAGGGGCGTCGTGGGGTTCGCCGAGATCTCGGCACTCAGATCGACGTCCTCCGGGACAAGCAGCAGTTCGACGCCGTACCGCAGTTCTTCGTCCTCGCCGTCCGAGAAGGTCGTCTCGGTCTGGAGCGCGATCACGGCGCCGGTCTCGTCCTCGCCGAGCTCGATGTCGATGGTGCCATCGTCGCGGGTCGACAGGGTGGCGCCAAGGTCCGGCTCGGGATTGGGGTCCGGCATATCCGGGTCCGGCATATCGGGATCGGGCATGTCTGGATCCGGCATGTCGGGGTCAGGCATATCCGGGTCAGGCATCATCATGTCGTCCCCGCCGCCATCGCCGGACGATCCATCGTCCGTGTCCGACGAGTCGAACGCCACGCCGAACACCAAAAGCCCCATCAGGGCCACCAATCCAAATCCGAACATCTTTCAAGCCTTTCGAAATTTAAGGCTTCGTTAACACAGTTTATCCACATCGCTTGACTGCGAATGTGGAAACACTGTGTCCACGATTTGGTGGGATTGTGGTGGTCGGGAAGACGGAGGGTTGGTCGCGGTGCAGCGGAGTTTGCGCTACACTGTCACCAATGCAACATCCATCGTCGTCAACCCTGTGACGCCGCGCGCAATGAAGAACTGGCTCTGTATCGCGCCGCCTTCTTCCAAATTAAAGCTGATCGTCGTGTCCGTGCCATCGTCACTGATTTCAAGGTTTGAGAGGTCCGTTCCTGTCGAAGTCTCGATCGCGAGCGCGTCAACTCCAGGCGTAAAGTCTGTTATTTCGGCAATCGGCCGCGAAAGGCTTGGTTCAACCAAACCATTGTCAAAAAGTGATGCCACGATAGTGAAACTGTCCTCGCCTGCATCTCCCGTAAGCTCCGCAATGTCACCAATATTGGTCGGGGCAAAAATCGAACTTCTAAGGACATCATCCCCAAACCCACCGCTGATTTCACCACCATTTAGCGCCGTCAAAGTGTCATTGCCCGAGCCGCCATCTGCGAAGACTTGTCCGTCTTCAACGAAAATTTCGTCGTCTCCTGTACCGCCGTCGACGAATGCTCCACCCACGAACGCAGATGCTGAAATCGTATCGTCACCTCCGTCCCCAAAAAGGCGCACCGCGCCGTCGTCTGCGAGGCCATCTACTTCGAGAAGATCCGCTCCTTCGCCGCCGCTGAGCGTTACCTCGCCGCGGTCTTCAAGGAGCCCGATGCGCAGCGTATCCATGCCCTCGCCGCCGTCACCAAGGCTCGCGCCACCTGAGATGACCACAAGATCGTCACCGCCGTTCCCAAAGACCTGGGTGTCGAGGAAAGAGCTCTCCAGCGTATCGGCGCCGTCGCCGCCAACAAGCACCTCGCCCATTACCTCGGCCATCAAGTCTAAACGCACCGAAGGATCAAGCGGCGGCACACCAGGCGTGTCGATCGGATCGCTGCGCGTCGCGATGAAGCCGTCGCCGTCGTCCTCGCCCACGGCGTCGATCCGCGAGACCGTCCCGTCGATGACCACAAATTCAGGTGGAGCATCGCGCTCGATTTCAGACACAAAGACTCCGTCCCCGTCGCTTTGCTCACGGATCGCACCCAAATCGTATGACGCAAGACGCGTCACGTCGAGATCATCGAGCAGATCGTCGAAGAAGGCGACGTCGGTGTTGTCGTCAATGGCCGCCTCCAAATCTGTGCCTTCCGGCACGAGGACCAATTCGACCCCAAAGGTCGTCACCACATCGTTGCCGCTGGCGGAGGTGCTCTCGGATTGCGTCTGGACGGCAACGATGCTGCCGGTCTCGTCTGCGCCCAGCTCGATCTCGATCGTGCCGTCGTCACGGGTCGAGAGCGTGGCGCCGAGGTCGGGGTCCTCGGGAGTCATCGGGTCTGGATCGGGCATCATCGGATCGGGATCGGGCATCGGATCAGGCTCAGGTGCCATGTCGTCGTCCCGCGTGTCATCATCCGTGCTGTCCCACGCGGCGCCGAACACCAAAAGCCCAAAAAGCGCCACCAAACCGAATCCGAACATGCCGCTACCCTTTTGTTCAACGTCAAAGGGTTAACACGCAGCCACCGCACCATTTACCTTCGAATAAGGAAACACTGTGTTCACAGGGGGGGCGCAATCGGGGCGGCGGGCGGATTCGCAGGGTACATCAAGCCCCGCCTCGCCGGCAAAAATCAGGCACATCGTCGCAGGTGGCAAAAGTTTCTGAAGTCCATGACGATGCAACCGCAGAATGTTAGCGCGATGCGCATTGCCCATCCCAAAACCCTCTGCTAGAGACGCGCTGATTTTCGCGGGGATGCCTGTGCGCCCTGCCATGCTGCCCTACACTTTGCCGCATTCGGCGTGCAAAGGCGGGCCGACAAGCAAAGGGGTGGACGTGTCCGAACCAGCTTCGATCTCTTCCGGCATTGCCGAACGTTATGCCACCGCGGTGTTCGAAATCGCCCGCGACAACGACAACCTCGGAAAACTTGAATCCAGCGTCGACGATCTCGGCGCGGCGCTCGACACCAGCGAGGAGCTGCGCGACATGATCGGCTCGCCCGTGCTGACGCGCGAGGCGCAGGGCCAGGCCATCACCGCCGTGGCCAAGGCCGTCGGCGTATCGCCGGTCATGCAGAACGTGCTCGGCCTGATGGCCGAGAAGCGCCGCCTCTTCGTGCTGCCGCACATGCTCGCGCATCTCGACGCGATGATCGCCGCACACAAGGGCGAGGTCACGGCAGAGGTCACGAGCGCGCAGGCGCTCTCCGCCGCGCAATCCAAGAAGCTGGCAGAGACGCTCAAGGCGCGCTTCGGCCAGGACGTGAACATCAAGGCGACCGTCGATGAAAGCCTCATCGGCGGTCTCGTCGTAAAGGTGGGGTCGAAGATGATCGACACATCGGTGCGTGCCAAACTCAACGCTCTCCAGAATGCCATGAAAGAGGTCGGATAAATGGGTATCCAAGCAGCAGAGATTTCTGCGATCCTGAAGGACCAGATCCAGAATTTCGGTCAAAAGGCCGAAGTGGCCGAAGTCGGCCGCGTTCTGTCGGTGGGTGACGGGATCGCCCGCGTCTACGGCCTCGACAACTGCCAGGCCGGCGAGATGGTCGAATTTCCCGGCGGCATCATGGGCATGGCGCTCAACCTCGAAGCCGACAACGTCGGCGTGGTGATCTTTGGCTCTGACCGGGACATCAAGGAAGGCGACACCGTCAAGCGCACGAACTCCATCGTGGACGTGCCAGCCGGTGAAGCGCTGCTGGGCCGGGTGGTCGACGGCCTCGGCAACCCGCTCGACGGGAAAGGCGCCATCGACGCCTCCGAGCGCCGCGTCGCGGACGTGAAGGCGCCGGGCATCATCCCGCGTAAGTCGGTGCACGAGCCGATGGCGACGGGTCTGAAGTCCGTGGACGCGATGATCCCGATTGGCCGTGGCCAGCGCGAGCTGATCATTGGCGACCGCCAGACTGGCAAGACCGCCGTGGCGCTCGACACGATCCTCAACCAGAAGTCGTACAATGACGCGGCCAAGGACGACAGCGAGAAGCTCTACTGCATCTACGTCGCCATTGGTCAGAAACGCTCGACCGTGGCGCAGCTGGTGCGCAAGCTCGAAGAGACCGGCGCCATCGACTACACCATCGTGGTGGCCGCAACCGCGTCCGACCCGGCACCGATGCAGTTCCTCGCGCCGTACTCCGCCACCTCGATGGCCGAGTATTTCCGCGACAACGGCAAGCACGCGCTCATCATCTACGATGACCTTTCCAAGCAAGCCGTGTCGTACCGCCAGATGTCCTTGCTTCTCCGTCGCCCGCCGGGCCGTGAAGCTTACCCGGGTGACGTTTTCTACCTCCACTCGCGCCTTCTGGAGCGCTCGGCCAAGCTGAGCGAGGCCAGCGGCTCGGGCTCGCTGACGGCGCTGCCGATCATCGAAACGCAAGGCGGCGACGTGTCGGCCTTTATCCCGACCAACGTGATCTCGATCACAGACGGCCAGATCTTCCTCGAGACCGAGCTCTTCTACCAGGGCATCCGTCCCGCGGTGAACACCGGTCTCTCGGTGAGCCGGGTGGGCTCGTCGGCACAGACCAACGCAATGAAGTCGGTGGCCGGTACCGTGAAGCTCGAGCTCGCGCAGTACCGCGAGATGGCGGCCTTCGCGCAGTTCGGCTCGGACCTCGACGCCGCGACCCAGCGTCTTCTGAACCGCGGCGCGCGCCTCACGGAGCTGATGAAGCAGCCGCAATACGCGCCGCTCACCAACGCTGAAATCGTCTGCGTGATTTTTGCCGGCACCAACGGCTACCTCGACAACCTGCCCGTGGGCGATGTCGGTCGGTACGAACAGGGCCTACTGGCGCATTTGCGTGGCAAGGCATCGGACCTTCTGGACTACATCACGAACGAAGATCCCAAGATCAAGGGCGACGCCGCCGATAAGATCAAGGCCGTGCTTGACGAATACGCCAAAGACTTCGCGTAAGAGGGCCTGAGCATGCCAAGTCTCAAGGACCTCAAAAACAGGATCGAGTCGGTCAAATCGACCCGCAAGATCACCAAGGCGATGCAGATGGTCGCCGCGGCGAAGCTGCGCCGCGCGCAGGAGGCCGCCGAGAACGCGCGCCCCTACGCGGAGCGGTTCAACGCGGTGATGGCGCAGCTGGCGGCTTCGGTCGGCGGCAGCGACAGCGGACCCAAGCTCCTCGTGGGCACGGGCTCGGATCAGGTGCACCTGCTGGTCGTCATGACGGCAGAGCGTGGCCTTTGTGGCGGGTTCAACTCGAACATCGCCAAACTGGCGCGGGTCAAGGCGCAAGAGCTGAAAGCGGCTGGCAAGACGGTGAAAATCCTCACCGTCGGCAAGAAGGGCCGTGATCAGCTCAAGCGTGACTTGGGCGACCACATCATCGGCCACGTGGACCTCTCGGAGGTCAAACGCATCGGCTATGCGGACGCACAAGGCATCGCGCAGGACGTGCTCACGCGCTTTGACGCGGGTGAGTTCGACGTCGCGACGCTCTTCTATTCGAAGTTCGTGAACGTCGTGAGCCAGACGCCGACCGCGCAGCAGATCATCCCGGCGTCTTTCGAGGCAGACGAAGGTGACGAAGGCGGCGCGGCCACGCTCTACGACTACGAGCCGGGCGAAGAAGAGATCCTCGCGGATCTCCTCCCGCGCGGCGTGGCGACGCAAATCTTCTCGGGCCTGCTGGAAAACGGCGCCTCCGAGCAGGGCGCGCGCATGTCCGCGATGGACAACGCCACACGCAACGCGGGCGAGATGATCGACAAGCTGACCATCGAGTTCAACCGCTCGCGTCAGGCCGTCATCACGAACGAGCTGATTGAAATTATCTCGGGCGCAGAAGCGCTCTAAGGACTGGAGAGACGACATGGCAAACGCAGTCGGCAAAATCACGCAGGTCATCGGCGCTGTCGTTGACGTGCAGTTCGAGGATCACCTGCCCGAGATCCTGAACGCGCTGGAAACGGACAACAACGGCAACCGCCTGGTGCTCGAGGTTGCGCAGCACCTCGGCGAGAACACCGTGCGGACAATCGCGATGGACTCCACCGAGGGCCTCGTGCGCGGTCAGGATGTCAAGGACACCGACGGCCCGATCTCCGTGCCGGTTGGCACCGCGACGCTGGGACGCATCCTCAACGTGACGGGCGACCCGATCGACGAAAAGGGCCCGGTCGAAGCGGACGAGTATCGCCCGATCCACGCACCGGCGCCGGACTTTGCCGACCAGTCGACCGAGGCGGAGATCCTCGTGACCGGCATCAAGGTGATCGACCTCCTCGCCCCCTACGCCAAAGGCGGCAAGATCGGCCTCTTCGGCGGTGCCGGCGTGGGCAAGACGGTTCTCATCCAGGAGCTCATCAACAACATCGCCAAGGTGCACTCGGGCCTGTCGGTCTTCGCCGGCGTGGGTGAGCGGACGCGGGAAGGCAACGACCTTTACCACGAAATGATCGAATCCGGCGTTCTGACCCCGGACAACCTGACTGACTCCAAGATCGCGCTGTGCTTCGGCCAGATGAACGAGCCTCCGGGTGCGCGTGCGCGGATCGCCCTGACCGGCCTGACGCTGGCCGAACAGTTCCGCGATGCGACCGGGACCGACGTTCTGTTCTTTGTCGACAACATCTTCCGCTTCACGCAAGCCGGCTCGGAAATGTCCGCTCTGCTTGGCCGGATCCCGTCGGCGGTGGGCTACCAGCCGACGCTTTCGACCGACATGGGCGCAATGCAGGAGCGGATCACCTCGACCAAGAACGGGTCGATCACGTCGATCCAGGCCGTCTACGTGCCTGCGGACGACCTCACCGACCCGGCGCCGGCGACGACCTTTGCGCACTTGGATGCGACGACCGTTCTCAACCGCGCGATCTCCGAGCTGGGTATCTACCCGGCGGTGGACCCGCTCGACTCGACCTCGCGTCTGATGGACCCGCTGATCCTCGGCCAAGAGCACTACGAAGTCGCGCGTGACGTGCAGGGTCTCCTGCAGCGCTACAAGTCGCTTCAGGACATCATCGCGATCCTCGGGATGGATGAACTCTCCGAAGAGGACAAGCTGACCGTGGCCCGCGCCCGGAAAATCCAGCGTTTCCTCAGCCAGCCCTTCGACGTGGCGAAGGTCTTCACCGGCTCGGACGGCAAGCAGGTCCCGCTCGAAGACACGATCGACTCGTTCAAACGTGTTGTGGCCGGCGAATTCGACCACCTTCCCGAAGCGGCCTTCTACATGGTGGGCGGCATCGACGAGGTGATCGAGAAAGCCGAGCGCCTCGCAGCGGAAGCGGCCTAGGCGATCAAGCGTAGGATGGGTGCTTGCACCCATCTGGCATGGCTAAGGAGACAGACATGGCAGACACGATGCAATTCGATCTCGTGAGCCCCGAGCGCAGCCTCGCCTCGATGCAGGCCACCGAAGTGCAGATCCCCGGCGCGGACGGGGACTTCACCGCGATGGTGGATCACGCACCGGTCATCTCGACCCTGCGCCCCGGCATCCTGACGGTGGTCGGCCCGGACGGGACCAAGAAATACGCGGTCACGGGCGGCTTTGCCGAAATCGGTACTGCGGGCACTTCGGTGCTTGCAGAACGCGCGATCCCGGCAGACGAGGCGACCGCCTCCGACATCGACGCCCTGATCGAGGCGGCGCAGGCGGCAGCCAGCTCCGCCACCGGCTCCGGCGTCGACACGGCTAACAAGATGGTCGCCGACATGGAAGCGCTCAAGGCGCAGCTGGGCGTCTGACCGCCACGGTCTGACACGAACGCTGTGACCTCGATCACGACACGCGCGGGCCCTTTCGGGCCCGTTTGCAATTTGGGGTGGATCGACGGCGCCGAGTGCCTAGACTCGCGTATAGGGTGTGTGACGCAAGACTGAAGTGATGAAGTACTGGGCATGAAAAAGTTCTCTGGCCGCGACATCGTGATCGACGACGGGCGCGTCGATCTCTTTTCCGATTTCGAAGAGGGCGGTCCGATGTGGACCGGGTCCGGCCCGCGCGAGCGCCGCCGCAAGATCATCTTTGCGGAAGGCTTCGACGCGCCGCCGATGGTGCATGTCGGGATCGCGCTTTGGGACATGGACAACCGCACCAACCTGCGCGTCGACGTCCGGGCCGAGAACGTGGAGCATGACCGGTTCGACGTGGTCTTCCGCACTTGGGGTGACACACGTGTGGCGCGTGTGCATGTCAACTGGCTGGCGATTGGCAGTCAGAGGAATTCGGACGACTGGGACGTCGAGTGACCCCGGCGCCTGCCGCGCCGCGGATCGTCGCGTATGACCCGGCCTGGCCCGCGGCCTTTGCCGACGAGGCGGCGCGGATTGCAGCAGAGCTGCCACAGGGCCTCGTCACGCTGCACCATATCGGGAGCACGTCGGTGCCGGGCCTCTGCGCCAAGCCAATCATCGACATGCTGGGAGAGGTTGAACGGCTCGAAGACGCCCAAGGGCAGGCTGCCGAATTCGCGCGGCTGGGCTACGAGGTCAAAGGCGCGTTCGGCATCCCGGGCCGGCTTTACTGCCGCAAGACCGATGCGGCAGGCACCCGCACGCATCACCTGCATATCTTTGAAACGGGCAGTCCTGGCGCGCGGCGCCACCTCGCGTTTCGCAATCACTTGCGGGCGAACCCCGACGTTGCGGCTGACTATGCCGCGCTCAAGCGCCGGTTGGTCTCGCAGCAGGGTGCAACGAGCGAAAGCTACATGGACGGCAAGGACGCGTTTGTGAAGCGCGTCGAGGCGGAGGCACTGGCGGCAGGGTCTTGAGCGCCCAAAAATAAGCTGCGCCTATTTCTCGGGCTTACCGCCCCAGCGTGCCTTCGTAGATCGGCATCAGCGTGTCGAGCTCGAAGAGCGACGAGACCGACTGCCCCGACGAGATGTTGAGGATCGCCTGCGCGAACATAGGCGCGGTCGGCACGATGCGGATGTTGGGTGTGGCCTTGACCTCGGCCGTGGCGGCGATGGAGTCGGTGACGACCAGCGATTTCATCACCGATTTGGTGATCCGCTCGCAGGCCGGGCCCGAGAGGACGCCGTGTGTGATGTAGGAGTGGACCTCCTTGGCGCCGTTCTCGATCAGAACTTCGGCGGCCTTGCAGAGCGTGCCGGCGGTGTCGCAGATGTCGTCGACGATGATGCAGACCTTGTCGGTCACGTCCCCGATCACCGTCATCTCGGCGACTTCCCCGGCCTTTTCCCGGCGCTTGTCGACGATCGAAAGCGGCGCCTCGATCCGTTTCGCAAGCTCGCGCGCGCGCGCCACGCCGCCCACGTCCGGGGAGACGACCATCAGCTCGTCCATCCGCCCCGCGAACTGCGCCGCCACGTCGAGCGCAAAGACCGGCGAAGCGTAGAGGTTGTCGACGGGGATGTCGAAGAAGCCTTGTATCTGAGCCGCGTGCAAATCCATCGTCAGGACCCGCTCGATGCCGGCGCCGACCAGCATGTTCGCCACCAGCTTGGCCGTGATCGGCGTGCGCGCCTTGGTCCGGCGGTCCTGCCGGGCGTAGCCGAAGTAGGGGATGACGGCGGTAATCCGCGAGGCCGAGGAACGGCGCAGCGCGTCGGCCATCACCAAGAGCTCCATCAGGTTGTCGTTGGCCGGATTCGACGTCGACTGGATGATGAACATGTCCTCGCCGCGCACGTTCTCGAAGACCTCGACAAAGATCTCCCCGTCGTTGAAGCGCTCGACCCGGGTGTCGACCAGCTCGACCTTGGCGCCGCGGTGGATCGACATGCGCCGGGCGATCGCGGCGCAAAGGGCAGGGTTCGAGTTGCCCGTGATGATCTTGGGCGCGGCGCTCGCTGGCATGGTGATCTGTCCCCCGTGGCACACACATGGATTCGTGTTGCGTGCCGGTGCCTTATCACGCAGACCTGACCCGTCAAAGCGATCCAGATGCCAGGGAGGCTCCCATGACGCATATCGACTACTACTTTGCGACCATCTCGCCTTACACCTATCTCGCCGGCACCCGTCTTGAGGAGATTGCCGCCCGGCACGGCGCGAGCATCACCTACAAGCCCTGCGATGTGATCGCGCTCTTTGGCAAGACGGGTGGCCAGCCACCCAAGGAGCGTCACCCCGCCCGGCAGGAGTACCGCCTGATCGAGATGGAGCGGCAGTCGGCCAAGCTCGGCATGCCGCTGAACCTGCACCCGGCGCATTGGCCGACCAACCCCGCGCCCTCCTCGTATGCGATCATCGCCGCGCAAAAGGTGGGCGGCGGCGATCTGGGCGCGCTTTGCCATGCCGTGACGCGCGCGTGCTGGGCCGAAGAGCGGAACGTGGCCGAGGACGATGTGATCGCGGCTTGTCTCGAGGCGGCGGGTTTTGACCCGGCGCTGGCGCAGTCCGGGATGCTGGCTGGCGCGGAGGAATATGCGGCCAACCTCGAAGAGGCGGCCTCGCGCGGCGTCTTTGGTGCGCCGTTCTACATCACCGACGACGGCGCGCGGTTCTGGGGTCAGGACCGGCTCGACGATCTCGACGCGCACCTCGCAGATCGCTGACCGGCGATGGAGTTGGCCTGGCACGAGCTCGGGCAGGGGCCTCGGACGCTGGTCGCGGTGCACTGCTCGCTCGCCTTCGGAAAGGCGTGGGCGGGTGTGGCCAAGGCTTTGGACGGCCGGATGCAGGTGTTGGCTTGCGACATGCCGGGGCACGGCGCCTCGCCGGATTGGCGTCCTGGTGACGCCGAGCTGCAGGGACTGACCGCCGACGCAGTCGTGGCGCGCATGGAGGCGCTTTCGGGTCCTGCGCATCTGGTCGGTCACTCCTTTGGCGGGACTGTTGCTTTGCGCGTGGCGCTCGAACGCCCGGATCTCGTGGCTTCCCTGACGCTGATCGAGCCTGTGTTCTTTGCTGCTGCGTTTGCCCATGACCCGGCCAGCCGGGCGGTCTACGAGGCGCAGTTCACCGGGTTTGGTGATGCCTACCGGCGTGGCGACTTGCGGAGCGCGGCGCGGGAGTTCACCTCCATCTGGGGTGGCGGCGTGCCGTGGGAGGCGCTGCCCGAGCCGCAAAGGCAGATGATGGCGGACCGCATCCACCTGATCCCGGCTGGAGAGCCGGGGATCATCGACGACGTCGGCGGGATGCTCGCGCTGGGGCGTCTCGAGGCGCTGAGCTGTCCGGTGACGCTGATCGAGGGGGCTGAAAGCCCGCCGATCGTGTCGGCCATCCAGACGGCGCTTGCTGCGCGCGTCGCTCATGCGAGCCGGCACGTGATCGAAGGGGCAGGGCATATGGTGCCGCTCAGCCATCCAGCCGAGGTTGCACGACTGATCGGCTAGGCTTTTTTCCCGCCAATCTTGCTCTCGGTGCCCGCACGCAGTCGCGCGATGTTTTCGGCGTGGCGCCAGAGGATGATCGCGGCGAGCACGGCACAGAGCAAAGCTACCTCCCCGCGTCCTAGGATCACCGCCCACACCGGAGCGGCGCAAGCCGCCACCAGCGCGGCAAGCGACGAGTAGCGAAAGAGCGCAGCGACAGCGAGCCAAGTCAGACAGGCCGCGATGCCGACCGGCCAGGCCAGTGCAAGCACCAGCCCAAGGAACGTCGCGACGCCCTTGCCGCCCTTGAACCCCAGCCAAACCGGAAAGCAATGCCCCACAAAGGCGCAGAGCCCTGCGAGCTGCGCCGCGTCCTCGCCGGCCAGCATCCGCGCGAGCAGCACAGCGACGACGCCTTTGCCGCCATCGAGGAGCAAGGTGAGGAAGGCCGCGAGCTTATTGCCGGTGCGCAGCACATTTGTCGCGCCGATGTTGCCCGACCCGACCTTGCGCAGGTCTCCGAGCGCAAAGGCCCGCGAGATCAACACGCCAAACGGCACCGAGCCGAGGCCGTAGCCAATCAGCGCCCAAAGCGCCAGAATTGCGGCGGAGGAGGTCACGTCAGGCATCACGCACGCTCATAGATCACCTCTCCACCCAGGTAGGTCGCCAGCACGCGCCCCTGCATCCGCTGCCCGTCAAAAGGCGTGTTCTTGCATTTCGAGCGCAGCGTCGTGCGGTCGAGGACAAACGGCGCGCCGGCATCGAAAAGCACGAGGTCCGCAGTCGCACCCACCGACAAGTTGCCGCCCTCGAGCCCCAGCCGCCGCGCGGGATTGAGCGACAGGGCGCGCCAAATCTGCGGCAGGCTCAGCCCCTCGGAATGGTGCAAGCGCATGGCGGCGGGGAGCAAAGTCTCGAGCGCCACCGCCCCGGAGGCGGCCTCCTCGAACGGCAGGCGCTTCGATTCCTCGTCCTGCGGCGTGTGCATCGAATGGATGATGTCGATCAGCCCTTCGCGCAGAGCCTCGACCACAGCGCGGCGGTCGTCCTCGTCCCGGAGTGGCGGCTTGACCTTGAAGAAGGTCCGGTAGTCCGCCACGTCGAGCGCGTTTAGCGTCAGGTGGTGGATCGAGACCCCGGCGGTCACGTCGAGCCCGGCGTCCTTGGCGCGCCGTAGGGTGGGCAGTGCCGCGGCGGTCGTGATCTGGTCGGCGTGGTAGCGCACGCCCGTCGCCTCCACGAGCGCCATGTCCCGCTCCAGCCCCATCCGCTCGGCAAGAGGGGAAACGGCGGGCAGCGCGCGCAGCGTTGCGAACTTTCCCGAGGTGGCTGCGGCGCCCGCGCTCAAGTTCGGCTCCTGCACGTGGCACATGACCAGCGCGCCGAGCTGGCGCGCGTAGGTGAACGCCCTTTGCAACGCCTTGGTGTTCGTCGTGACGTGGTCGCAATCGGTGAAGGCCACGGCGCCGGCGTCCGAGAGGAACCCGATCTCCGTCATCTCCTGGCCCGCGCGGCCCTTGGTGAGCGCGGCCATGGCGTGTACGCGCACGCCCGCCTCCTGCGCGCGGCGCCGGGCGAACTCGAGCGTTTCGGGGCTGTCGAGCGCGGGGTCCGTGTCGGGGCGCGTCACGATGGTCGTGACCCCGCCCGCCGCCGCCGCGTGTCCCGCCGAGCGGTAGCTCTCGAGGTGACGCGCGCCGGGCTCGCACACCTTGACGCCGATGTCGACGATGCCCGGGGCGAGGCACTTGCCGCGACAGTCGATAAGGTCGGCGGAGGGCAGAGAGGGCGTGACGCCTTCGTCAAAGACCTCGGCAATCTGCCCGTCCTTGACCAGCAGCGCGCCGAGGCGTGGTGTGTCTGCCTCCGGGTCGATCAGTGTGGCGTTGTGAAAGAGCTTGGCGGTCATGCAGCACCTCGTTGCACATCCCGCATCAGGCGCATGACGTCGGCGGCGTCGGGGATCCGTTCGAAGCCGACCGGCACGCTCCGCGTGCCATTCTTGGTGCGTTTCGTCCTGTGTGCGAAATAGACGGAGCCGGGTGTATCCCCGCCCAGCTCTAACGCTGTGTCGCTGCTGATCGGGTAGCTCTTGAGGCGTTTGCCGCTCAGCGGCAGGTCGGTAGCAAGGAAGGCGCGTCTGTCACTCAGCGTGTACCACGTCCGGCGGCGTACAAAGGTCGGCCAGGTAACGCTGAAAAAGATGATGCCGAAACCAACGCTGAAGTGGAGCAGTCCGAACATCCAGAACGTCCCGCCCGCGCCACTCGCCAAGATCATCCAGAAAAGTGCGAAACCGGTGAAAAAAAGTCCGAACACCACCATGAACCAGTTTTGCACAGGCACCGAAAACCGACCATCCGGGCGTCCCTGCCAGAGGATGCGCTCACCGTTGTCGAGGATGCTGTCCCAGTCGGCCATCCGTGCCCTGTCCCGTGGTGCCTGCCGGGTGCACCCGGCCTCTAGGCTCATGGGCTGTTTGCCGCATTCGCGCGGGGGAGGCAATCTGGGACGTCTGAGTCAGCGCCTCAGGAGCGGGCAAAGATCGGGATGATGGCGACGAGGATCGCAAAGAAGATCACGGCCAGCATCGCCCAGACCCATTTGGGGATGCGGGGCGCGACCGTGCCGGGGATCGGCGGCGGCTGCAGGCTGCCGCTGGCCGAGGTGCTTTGCAGGGGTGTCAGGTCGACCTCCGCCGCGCGCTCTCCGAGCGTGACGACATGGTTGAGCGGCGGCTGGGGGTGCAGCGTGACCGGGCGCTCCGGGAAGGCTTCGGCGCGCAGAACCACCGCGTGGGTGATGTTGCCGAGCGTTGCGGCGTGCGGCGCCAGCGCCTCTTCGGGCACGCCGATCCCCTCGCGCAGATAGCCGTGGAGGCCGAGATCGCCCATGACGGCGGTGTCGAATATGTCGACCTGCGTGGCGAGCGGCGTCTCTCCCAAAAGAACGCCGAGCCGCGCGGGGTCCGCGTCGAACTGAGCGGCCTCGGCGGCGGGCAGGTCGATGGAGAAGACGTCGACCCGTCCGTGATCATGTGCGGCGATTGTAAGTGTCATGGGAGGGTAGCGCGTCAGCCTGTGATTTTGTTCCCAGATGCGCCAGCCCGCGCCGCGTCGATCGAGGCTTTGGCGCCCTTCGGATCGGAGAGGTAGGCCATCGTGATTGCGGTGCCGTTTGTCAGGCGCAGCACGACGTGGGTGCCGAGCCGGACTTTGGTCTGCGCGATCTCTGTGAGCGGCAGGCTGTGCGCCTCCGCTTCCTCGACCGGGTTGGCATAGGTCAGTGTCTGATCCGTCAGTGTCCAGACCGCCTGTGCGTGGCGGCGCCAGAGGCTCAGCTCGTCGGTCGCGAACATGTAGCAGAGCGCGAGCAGGACCGATCCGGCGAGGCTCTGCCAGACGCCGAAATACGCCCAGCCGGGGATCAGCACCGCGATGGTGAAGGCAAAGAGCAGGGCGAGGCGTTTTGCATAGGCACGGCGCGCAGGACGAAAGGTCGCGACGGGCGCGCTCACGCCATGACCTCGCCAAGTCCGCGCGCAGTTCGGGCGCGCAGGTTCTGCGCCAAAAGGTCCATCGCCGCCATGCGCACCGCCACGCCCATCTCCACCTGCTCCTGAATGACCGAGCGGGTGATGTCGTCGGCGATCTCCCCGTCGATCTCCACCCCGCGGTTCATCGGGCCGGGATGCATGACGATGGCGTCGTCTTTGGCATGACGCAGCTTGGCCGCGTCCAGACCATAGCGGTGGTAGAATTCGCGCTCGGAGGGGATGAAGCCGCCGTCCATCCGCTCCTTTTGCAGGCGGAGCATCATCACGACGTCGGCGTCCCTGAGGCCCGCGGCCATGTCGTGCGTGACCTCGACGCCGAACTCTTCGATGCCTGCGGGCATGAGGGTTGGGGGGCCGACGAGGCGGACGCGGTTCTCCATCTTTCCCAGCAGGATCAGGTTCGAGCGGGCCACGCGGCTGTGCGCGATGTCGCCGCAGATGGCGATGGTGAGGCGGTGCAGCCGGCCCTTGGCGCGGCGGATGGTGAGCGCGTCCAGAAGCGCCTGGGTCGGGTGCTCGTGCCGCCCGTCGCCGGCGTTGAGCACGGCGCAGTTGACCTTTTGTGCGAGCAGATCGACCGCGCCCGACTGAGGATGGCGCACCACCAGTAGGTCGGGCCGCATGGCGTTGAGCGTCAGGGCGGTGTCGATCAGCGTCTCGCCCTTTTTGACCGACGAGGTCTGCATCGACATGTTCATCACGTCCGCGCCAAGGCGCTTGCCTGCCAGTTCGAACGACGCCTGCGTGCGCGTCGAGTTCTCGAAGAACATGTTGATCTGCGTGAGCCCGGCCAGCGCGTCGGCGTGTTTCGAGCCGCGGTTGAGGGCGGCGTAACTGTCCGCGAGGTCGAGGAGCGTGGTGATCTCGTCCGGGGCAAGCGGCTCGATCCCGAGGAGGTGCGACTGGCGGAAGGTCATGGCGGCTCCTTGCGGCGTGGCGCTCTTATAGGCGGGGGCTGCGCGGGCGTCCAAGGGCGGGAGCCTCCGGCGGGGATATTTTTAGCCAGAAGAAGTTGGAGGGCTGTCCCGGGATGGCCTATGTCTGGGGCATGGAGATGGACTCGCATCAGGCCCTTGCGGCGCTTGCCTGGCAGATCGAGCTGGGCGCGGACGAGGCGATTGGTGATGTGCCGGTGGCCCGGACGGCGGTGCCTGCGCCGGTGAAATCTGATTCGGTCAAGCCGGCGCCGGTTCGGGCGGCGACGCCGGAGCCTACGGCGGTGCCAGCCGGCGGGGACCCGGTTGCCGATGCTGAGAGGGCTGCGGCGGCTGCGGGCTCGCTCGAAGCGCTCAAGGCGGCGGTGGCGGCGTATCCCCATTGCGAGTTACAGAAGGGCGCGCGGTCGCTGGTGTTTTCCGATGGCATCCCGGGCGCGCCGGTCATGCTAGTGGGCGAGGCGCCGGGGCGGGACGAGGATCGTGAGGGCAAGCCCTTTGTGGGGCGGGCCGGGCAGCTGCTCGACCGCATATTGGAGGCCGGGGGGCTCTCGCGGCAAGAGACGGTGTACCTGACAAACGTGCTGCCCTGGCGGCCTCCGCAGAACCGTGACCCGAAGCCGGACGAGATGGCGATGATGCTGCCGTTCCTGCGCCGGCATATCGCGCTGGCGCAGCCGAAGGTGCTGGTGGCGGTGGGCAATCACGCCTGTCAGGCACTGCTCGGGCGCAAGGGGATCACGCGGCTCAGAGGCCAGTGGAGCGAGGCGGAGGGTCTGCCCTGTCTGCCGATGCTGCATCCCGCCTACCTTTTGCGGAATCCAGCGGCCAAGAAGCAGGCCTGGGCGGATATGTTGGACCTTGCAGAACGGGTGGAGCGCGGATGAGCCGGATTGATGAGACGCGGGACATGGTCCCGGTGCGGATTGCGCTCTTGACGGTGTCGGACACGCGCAGCCTCGAGGATGACAAGTCGGGCGACGTGCTGGAGGCGCGGGTGACGGGCGCCGGGCACAGGCTTGCCGCGCGCGATCTGGTGCCGGACGACCGGGAGGTCATCGCGGCCAAGCTGCGCGGCTGGTGCGCGGACCCTCAGATCGACGTGGTGATTTCTACCGGCGGCACGGGGCTCACGGGACGCGACGTGACGGTCGAGGCGCATCGGGATGTCTACGAGAAGGAGATCGACGCCTTTGGCACGGTCTTTACCATGATCTCGATGCAAAAGATCGGGACCTCGGCGGTGCAGTCGCGGGCGACGGGCGGCGTGGCGCAGGGCACGTACCTCTTTGCGCTGCCGGGCTCGCCGGGCGCGTGCAAGGACGCCTGGGACGAGATCCTGGCGTTGCAGCTCGACTACCGGCACCGGCCTTGCAATTTTGTCGAGATTTTTCCGCGTCTGGACGAACATTTGCGACGGAAAGTCTGACGCCGTGCGTGTATAGGGGCGATCACGTGGGTGTGCGCCAGCTTGGCGGCGTGCCTGCGTGGCTTATATCTGACGGGACCCAGCCCGTATTGCGAGGACCTCGATGCGCGTATTCCGGCAGGCCCTGACGGGCCTTTTCCTCCTTGGGGTGACAGTGGCGCTGATGGCCTGGGCGGCGGGGACCGTGCGCGATGCGGTGCAGGCGCGCATATCCGAGGAGCCGCGGGAGCGTCCGGCGCGCGAGCGTGTTTTTGCCGTGAACGTGACCGAGGCGGTACCGGGCCGCGAGGTGCCGCAGCTGATCACCTTTGGCGAGGTGC
Source organism: Pseudaestuariivita sp. (assembly GCF_052825805.1). Taxonomy (NCBI): domain Bacteria; kingdom Pseudomonadati; phylum Pseudomonadota; class Alphaproteobacteria; order Rhodobacterales; family Paracoccaceae; genus Pseudaestuariivita; species Pseudaestuariivita sp. The sequence continues at coordinate 186,122 of NZ_JBRBVB010000010.1, forward strand.
AGTCGCGCCGGACGCTCGATTTGCGCACGGCGGCGGGTGGCACGGTGGTGGCGCTCTCCGAGAATTTCGTCGAGGGCGGGCAGGTCAAAGCGGGTGAAGTGCTGGTCGAGATCGATCCCACCGACGCCGAGCTGGCGCGGCAGCGCGTGGCCTCGGACTTGCTCGATGCCGAGGCGGCCGTGCGCGACGCGGACCGGGCGCTGGCCCTTGCGCGGGACGAGCTGGCGGCGGGCGAGGAGCAGGTCGCGCTGCGCGAGACGGCGCTTGACCGGCAAAACCAGCTGTCGGCGCGCGGCGTCGGCACGACGGCCAACCGCGAGGCGGCGGAGCTGGCGCTGTCTTCGGCGCGGCAATCGGCGCTGGCGCGGCGGCAGGCGCTGGCGGCTGCGGAGGCACGCGTCGACCAGGCGGCGACGAGCCTTGCGCGGACGCAGATCGCGGTGGCCGAGGCGGAGCGGCGGCTGGGTGATCTGACGCTGACCGCGCGCTTTGACGGGACGCTCACGGGGGTGTCGCTGGTCGAGGGCGGGCTGGTGCAGGCCAATAGCGAGGTCGGCCAGTTGATCGACCCGTCGGCGCTCGAGGTGAGTTTTCGGGTGTCGACCGCGCAATATGCGCGGCTGCTGGACGAGGCCGGACAGCTGAGGCAGGCCGAGGTGCGCGCGACGCTCGACGTCTTTGGCACGGACCTGACCGCGACCGGAACGCTCTCGCGGGACAGTGCCGCCGTGGAGGAAGGGCAGACGGGCCGTCTGATCTTTGCCCGGCTGGGCGCCGCGCCGGGGTTCAAGCCGGGGGATTTCGTGACCGTGACGGTGGACGAGCCGGCGCTCGACCGGGTTGTGCGTCTGCCGGCGGCGGCGATCGATGCCTCCGAGCGGGTGCTGGTCGTCGGCGCCGAGGAGCGGCTCGAAGAGCGCGAGGTGGTTTTGCTGCGGCGTCAGGGGGACGACATTCTGGTGCGCGCTCAGGGGCTTGCCGGGGCGCAGGTGGTCAGCGAGCGCTCGCCCGTGCTGGGCGCGGGCATCAAGGTGCGCGTGCTGCAGACCGGGCCCGACACCAATGTGCCTGAAGAGCCGCAGACCATCGCCCTGACCGATGAGCGGCGGGCCAAGCTCAAGGCGTTTCTCGAAGGCAACACGCGGATGCCGGCGGAGGTGCGCGACCGGATGCTGGCGCAGCTCGATGCGCCGGAGGTGCCGGCGCGCATGGTCGAACGGCTCGAGAGCCGGATGGGAGGCTAGGCCATGGCCACCACCCGCGATCTGCCGCCGCCAAAGGGTATCCTCGGTTACCTGACGCGCCACCGGACGCTGGCCAATCTGCTGCTGGTGCTGATGCTGGCGGCGGGGGCCGTGGCCTTTCCCAACATGCGGGCGCAGTTCTTTCCCGACGTGATCGTCGACAACGTGTCGGTCAACGTGCGCTGGGACGGCGCGGGGGCCGAGGACGTGGACCGCGGGATCGTTCAGCTCCTCGAACCCGCCTTGCTGGCTGTCGAAGGGGTCGAAAGCGCGGCCTCGACCAGCCGGGAGGGCAGCGCCTCGATCCGGCTGGAGTTCGAGCCGGGCTGGGACATGTCCCGTGCGGGTGACGATGTGCAGGCCGCCGTCGATCAGGTTTCGAACCTGCCGGTGGAGGCGGACGATCCGACGGTGCGCCGCGGTGCTTGGCGGGACAGGGTCACCGACGTCGTGATCACCGGCCCCGTGGGGGTCGAGCAGCTGGGCCGGTTCGCCGACGAATTCACCGCGCGCCTTTTTGCCGCCGGGGTCACGCGCACCACCATCCGCGGGCTGGCTGCGCCGGAAACGGTGATCGAAGTGCCCTCGTCGCGGCTGATCGCGTTCGACATCACGATGCGCGAGATCGCAGACGCCATCGCCTCGGAGGTGGACGCGGACCCGGCGGGCGACGTCGAGGGCACCAACACGCGCGTACGCACGGGCGTCGAAAAGCGGAGCGCGGACCAGATCGCGGGCATCGTGCTGCGCTCGAACCCGGACGGGTCCAAGCTGACGGTGGGTGACATCGCCACGGTGCGCGTCTTCGGCATCGACCGGGACCGCTCGTATTTCGTAGGCGAGGAGCCGGCGATTTCGATCCGGGTGGACCGCTCGGATCAGGGTGACGCCATCGGCATTCAGGTGACGGTGCAGGAAGTTGCCGACGAGATGGCACTGACCTTGCCCGAGGGGGTCGAGGTCTCGCTGATCCGCACGCGGGCCGAAGCGATCTCGGGCCGGCTCGACATGCTGCTGGAAAACGGCCTGCAAGGGCTTGGGCTTGTGGTGCTGCTGCTCTTCCTCTTCCTCAACGCGCGCACGGCGTTCTGGGTCGCGGCGGGCATCCCGACGGCGATGTTTGCCGCCGTGGCGCTGATGTACGTGGCCGGGATCACGTTCAACATGATCTCGCTCTTTGCGCTGATCATCACGCTGGGGATCGTGGTCGATGATGCCATTGTGGTGGGCGAGCACTCCGACTGGCGCTACCGCCACCTCAAGGAGCCGCCGATGCTGGCTGCCGAGAACGCGGCGCGCCGCATGGCGTTGCCGGTCTTTTCCGCCACGCTCACGACGATCATCGCGTTCTTCGGGCTGGTGGCCGTTGGGGGCAGGTTCGGAGACCTTATCGCCGACATCCCGTTTACTGTGATCGTGGTGCTGATCGCGAGCCTCGTGGAGTGCTTCCTGATCTTGCCTAACCACATGGCGCACGCGCTGGCCGCTTCGGCGAGGGAGCGCTGGTACGACGTGCCGTCGCGGGTGGTGAACCGGGGATTCGAATGGGTGCGCGAGCGCGGCTTCCGCCCCTTCATGGCGCTGGTGATCCGCGCGCGCTACGCGGTGCTGGCGGGGACGATTGCGGTGCTGGCAAGCCAGGTCGCGCTCTTTATCGACGGCTCGGTCCAGTGGCGGTTCTTCAACGCGCCCGAGCGCTCGTCTGTCACCGGCAACTTTGCGATGGTGGAGGGCGCGACGCGCGAGGACACGCAAGCCATGATGCGTGAGATGCAGCGCGCCACGGATGCGCTCGCGGCGCAGTACGAAGAGCGGTATGGCCGCAACCCGCTCGACTTTGTCATTGCCGAGATCGGCGGCAATGCTGGGCGCGGGCTCGCCGGGACGGACACCAAGTCGGCGGACCTTCTGGGCGGTATCTCCATCGAGCTGATCGATGCCGACCTGCGGCCGGAATACTCGGCCTTCCAGTTCGTGGGCGAGCTGCAGGACGAGGTGCGTCGCTTGCCGCTCGTCGAAACGGTCAGCTTCCGCGGATGGCGGCAGGGACCGGGCGGTGACGCGCTCGACGTGCAGTTCTATGGCGCGGATGCGGACACGCTGAAAGGCGCCTCCATCGCGCTGCAAGAGGCGTTGAGCCAGTTCCCCGAGGTCTCCGCCGTCGAGGACGATCTGGCTTACGACAAAGAGGAGTTGATCCTCGAGCTGACCCCGCAGGGTCAGGCGCTGGGCTTTACCATCGACGGGCTTGGCACAGTGCTGCGGCACCGGCTTGGCGGGATCGAGGCAGCGACCTATCCGCTGGGTCCCCGGTCTGCGACCATCCGTGTTGAGCTCCCCGCGGGTGAGCTTACCGCGGACTTCCTCGAACGCACGCAGATGCGCAGTGCTTCGGGCTCTTACGTGCCGCTGGCGGACATCGTGAGCGTGGAGCGGCGGACAGGTTTTTCGACCGTGAGGCGCGAAAACGGTCTGCAGATCGTGTCGGTGACCGGCGACATCTCCGAAGACGACCCGGCGCGCGCCACCGAGATCCAGGAGATGCTCACGAACGACATCCTGCCGCGCATCGCGGAGGAGAACCAGGTCGAGTACATCCTGGCCGGGCTGAGCGAGCAGGAGGACCAGTTCCTCGCCGATGCGCAGCTGGGGCTGATCCTGTGCCTGACGGGGATTTACCTTGTGCTCGCCTGGGTCTTTGCCAGCTGGTCGCGCCCCATCGTGGTGATGGCGATCATCCCGTTTGGCCTTGTGGGCACCATATGGGGGCATCATTTCCACGAGGTGCCGCTGAGCATGTTCACGGTGGTCGGCCTTTTGGGCATGACCGGGATCATCATCAACGACAGCATCGTGCTGATCACCCAGATCGACCAATACGCCAAGGACCGCGCGCTGATTCCGTCGATCATCGACGGGGCGGTGGACCGCCTGCGCCCGGTGATGCTGACGACAGCGACGACGGTGCTCGGGCTGATGCCTCTGCTCTCCGAAGGGTCGGTGCAGGCGCAGTTCCTCAAACCCACGGTGATCACGCTGATCTACGGCTTGGGTTTTGGGATGCTGCTGGTGCTGCTGGTCGTGCCGTCGCTGGTGGCGATGCAGGAGGACGTGCAGCATCTGCGGCAGAGCTACCAGCGCTCGCTCCGTTTCCGGGCGGCGCCGGCGCGGCGATTCATGCAGGCCGTGAGCCTCCTGGTCGCGGTTTGGGCGGGGCTGACGCTGGGCTGGACGCTGGTTACGGGCGCGCTGCCTCAGGCGCTGGCGCCGCTAGCCTTTGCCGGGATGGCGATGACGGGGGCGGTGGCGCTCTTTGCCGCGGGGCTGGCGGTGCTCTGCCTTGCGGCCTACGCGCTGGCGATGGTGCTCGTCCGCCCGGCGCGGGCGGCCGCGTAAGGGCCTAGCCTGCGCTGCAGCCTGCGATGTCGGCCGCGTGCCGGCTGCCGATCACGGTGAACCGCAGCGCCTCGCGCGAGAGGGCAAAGGCGCCGCCGTCCACGTGGTAGACCTTGGCACTGGCGCTGAGCGTGTCCCCGTCGCGCGCAGTCTTGGCCTGCCCGATGTAGAGCTGCGGGTCGGCGGCCTCGATCACCACCGCCTCTTTCGTGCCAGTAGGGGGGAGGGCGAGCTGCGCATCGACCCGCACGCCGCCCTCGATCGGGCGGATGCGGCAGGTCGCGCTGCGCACGCCCGCCTCACGCGCGGACAGAGGCCGGTCGACAAGCGCCGCGACGATCGCAGCGTCCCGTGTCCCAGCAGGCGCGAGCGTGGTGTCGATCTTGAAAGAGACGGGGATGCAGATGTCGCGGCAGACCCCCATGACCACCTTGCCGCGCAGACGGACGGGCGCGCGAGCGTCTTGCGCGCGCAGGCGCAGCGGCAGCACGACGCGGCCCTTGTAGCCGACCGATTGCGTGCCGAGTTGGTCAAAGACGATGGGCGTCGGCCAGACGACCTCGATCCCGGCGAGATTGCCCGAGCCGCGCCATGTGAATTTGGGCGGGATGCCCGCCTCTCCCGGCACGCGCCAGTAAGTCTTCCACCCCGGCTCGAGCGTCAGGGCAAGCCCGGCCACATGCACGCCGGATTGCATCCGCCAGCCGGGCAGCACCTTGGCCGTGAGGACGCTATCGAGGCCGTCTTTGGCAGCGGCACGGCTCGCAGGCAGCGCCAACGCGAGCGCCGCGAAAAGGGTCACAAGGAGGGGCATGAGCCGGGTCATGCCGCCTGAATGCCGGATCCGCGCGCCGAGGCCAACTCACGATTTGCTCATGTGCGGCGCGCCTTGCAATCCTCCGTGGCGGTGCCCATCCTTTTGCCATGGCTGCCACGACCTCTTCTCTGGACCTCACCGGGCAGGTGCTGATCGCGATGCCGTCGATGCCGGATCCGCGGTTCGAGAAGGCGGTGGTGCTGATCGTCGCGCATTCCGAGGATGGCGCGATGGGCCTGATCGTGAACAAGCCCGCGGAGGGCGCGCGTCTCAAGGAGATGCTGGCGCAGCTGGAATTGCCAGACCGGGGCGTGCGCGACGATCACGCGCTGCACTTTGGCGGTCCGGTGGAGGTGACGCGCGGCTTCGTGCTCTTTGACGGGACATACGCGACGGACGCGCCCGTGGCCGAGATTGCGGGCGATCTGCGCATGACCTCGACGCTCGACGTTTTGCGCGACATCGGCGCGGGGCATGGACCGGAGCGGAGCCTGATCGCGCTGGGCTATGCCGGCTGGTCGCCGGGCCAGCTCGAGAACGAAATCCAGCAGGACGGGTGGCTGGTGGCCGAGGCGCCTGCGGACATGCTGTTCGATCTGCCCGATGGCGAGAAATACGGCGCCGCGATGCGGGTACTGGGGATCGACGGGCTTAACCTGGGATCGGGTGCGTCGCGTCCGAATTGAGAGGCAGCCGCGGCTTATGCAAATGAGAAACAGAAATGCACGCGCCGTCCCGAGGGGTGGCGCAATCGCGCCGCCCCATGGGGGCGGGTCGGCGCGGCCTGACAGTGCCTGTCAGGCAGGTGCTCTGGTTTAAGCACTGTTGGATAAAATAAATTCCGCTCAATCTAAACTGCGTCCCGAGGTGCAGCAGCCCGGCGCAGACGGTCGTTGATCGCGATTCCAAGCCCTTCGTCCGGGATGGGAGCCACTGCCGCCCGTGTCACGCCGCGCGCATCGAGTTGATGCAGCAGGGCAAAGAGCGTGGCCGCCGCTTCCACCAGATCACCCGACGCGGACAGGGTCATGTCGCCTTCGACATTGCCGAAGCCGATTAGGGTCTCTTTGTCTTTGGCCCAGGTCGCATTGAGCCGCAGCTGCGCCTTGGGGGCGTAATGCGAGGCAAGTTGGCCGGGCGCTGTGATACCAGGTGAGACGGACGGCATAGGTTTCTCCCCAAGAACATGCTCGACGTCTTCCACCGTCACATGCCCCGCGCGCAGCACCTGCACCGGGGGTCCCACGGCAAAGATGCTCGATTCAAGGCCGACCTCGCATGGTCCTCCATCGAGGACCGCGGCGATCCTGCCGTCGAGACCTGCCAGCACATGCGCCGCCGTCGTGGGCGAAATGCGCCCCGAAGGATTGGCCGATGGCGCGGCGACGGGCACGTCGGCCTCCCTTAGCAGGGCTTGCGCGAGCGGCGCGGCGGGCACCCGGATCGCCAGCGTCTCGAGCCCCGCCGTCACCAGCGGGTCGATCCCGTGGCCTTCCTTCAATGGCAGCACCAGCGTCATGGGACCGGGCCAGAATGCCTTTGCCAGCGCCTCTGCCGTGTCGCACCATGTGACATAACGTCGGGCGCTCGCTGCATCCGGCACGTGCACGATCAAGGGGTTGAAGCTCGGGCGCCCCTTGGCCGCGTAAATCCCCGCAACCGCCGCGCCTTGCGTTGCATCCGCGCCGAGGCCGTAGACCGTCTCCGTCGGGAAGGCCACCAGCGCCCCGCTGCGCAGCAGCTCTGCCGCCGCGCTCAGGCCCGCCGCATCGGGGTGCATGACTTGCGTTTTTGGCACGCTGCCCTCCCGTGACGTGGCGTTGCGTTTGAAGGTTGCAGCCGGGTGCTTACCATGTTTGTCAGATTTCGACCTACGCGCCGTGCCTTGCCCGCGCAAGGCGCGCGAGACGCATTTGATGAGGTGACAGACATGGCCTACCGCGCCCCCGTGGACCAATACCGATTCCTGTTCGACCACGTGGTCGGCCTAGAGGACGTGACCGCGACGGAGCGGTACGCCGATGCCACGGACGACGTCGTTGCCGCGATCCTCGGGGAGGCTGGCAAGATGTGCGAGGAGGTGCTTGCACCGCTTCAACGTCCCGGTGATCTGCACCCAGCGGTGCTCGAGAACGGCATCGTGCGCACCTCGCCCGGCTATGCCGAGGGCTACAAGGCCATCGCCGAAGGCGGCTGGGTCGCAATTGCGGCGGACCCCGAACACGGCGGCATGGGCCTGCCGATGACCGTGACCACGGCGGTGAACGAGATGATGGCGGCGGCGTGCCTCTCGCTCCAACTCAACCCGCTGATGACGCAAGGCCAGATCGAGGCGCTGGAGCACCACGCGAGCGATGAGCTGAAGGCGCTCTACCTGCCCAAGCTGATTTCGGGGGAATGGTCCGGGACGATGAACCTGACCGAGCCGCAGGCGGGCAGCGACGTCGGCGCGCTCAGGACCAAGGCCGTGCCGAACGGCGACGGGACCTACGCGATCACCGGGCAAAAAATCTACATCTCCTGGGGCGACAACGACTTTACCGAGAACGTCTGCCATCTGGTGCTTGCGCGTTTGCCGGACGGCAAGCCGGGCACCAAGGGGATCAGCCTCTTCATGGTGCCGAAGCGCCTTCTGAGCGAGGACGGCACGCCGGGGGTGGCCAACGACCTCAAGGTCGTCAGCCTCGAGCACAAGATGGGCCTGCACGGCTCGCCCACCGCCGTCATGCAGTACGACGGCGCCACCGGCTGGCTGGTCGGGCCCGAGCATGGCGGGATGAAGGCGATGTTCACCATGATGAACAACGCGCGTCTCGGTGTGGGCGGGCAGGGGATCGGTGCCGCCGAAGGCGCATACCAGCATGCGCTGTCCTACGCGCAGGACCGCAAGCAAGGGCGGACGCCTGTCGATGGCGGTGAAGGCACCATCCTCGACCACGCCGACGTCCGCCGGATGCTCGCCACGATGAAAGCCGAGATCTTTGCCGCCCGCGCCATCGCGCTCGCCTGTGCCAAAGCGATCGACCTCGGCAACGCGACCGGCGACGCCGGCTGGACCGCGCAAGCCGCTCTGCTGACCCCCATTGCCAAGGCGTTCGGGACCGAGACCGGCATGCGCGTCTCCGAAATGGGCGTGCAGGTCCACGGCGGCATGGGGTTCATCGAGGAAACCGGCGCCGCGCAGTTTTCCCGCGACGTGCGCGTCACGGCGATCTACGAAGGCACCAACGGCATCCAGGCTATGGACCTTGTCGGGCGCAAGATGATGGACGGTGGCGAGGCGGCCTACAAGCTGCTCGACGAGGTCGAGGCCTTTGCCGAAGGCGCGCGCGAGGCGTTCCCCGAGCTCGCCGGCCCCGTCTGGCAAGCCACCGAGACGCTGCGCGAGACGACCGAGGCACTGGTGGGTGAGGACAACCTCAACGCCCGCTTCGGCGGCGCGGTCCCGTATCTGCACGGCTTCGCGCGTGTGCTGGGCGGGTTCTACCACCTCAAGGCAGCCGTGGCGGGTGGCAAGGACAGCGCCGAGGCGCGGCTTGCCCGGCTCTACATCACCCGCCTCCTGCCGCAGCATGTCGGCCTTTTGACCGAGGCGCGCGCGGGGGCGGAGGACCTCTACGCCATCGAGACCGCAGATCTGATCCCGGCATGAGCGAAGCGGGCGGCCTGAGGTATCCCTTCCCCGAGCCGCCCGAAAAAGGCGCCTGGCAGGAGGTGGCGGACGGCGTGATCTGGCTGCGCCTGCCGCTGCCGATGAAGCTCGACCACGTCAATGTCTACCTCCTCGACGATGGCGACAGCTGGAGCGTGATCGACACCGGCCTCCACTCGAAAAAGATGGTCGGCCTCTGGGAACACGCGCTGGGTAAGGTCTGCGGCGGCAGGCCCGTCGCCCATGTCTTTGTCACCCACCACCACCTCGATCACGTCGGCTGTGCCGGCTGGTTCCAGGCGCGGGGCGCGGCGCTTCACATGACGCGCACCGCCTGGCTGATGGCGCGGATGCTCAAGCTCGACGTGCAGGAGCGCTACACGCCCGAGGCCATCGCTTTTTACCAGAGCGCCGGGATGGACCCGGACATGCTCGAGATGCGCCGACACGAGCGGCCGTTCAACACTTCCGACGGGGTGCACGAAATGCCGCTCGGCTTCACCCGGCTGAGCGAGGGCGACACGCTGCACATGGCCGGGCGTGACTGGACGGTGCGGCTGGGCGGCGGCCATGCGCCCGATCATGCGACGTTCTGGAGCGATGACCTGGTGCTGGCGGGCGATCAGATCCTCTCGACGATCAGCCCCAACATCGGCGTCTACCCGACCGAGCCGGAGGCGGACCCGCTCGCCGACTGGATCGCCAGCTGCCAGCGCCTTGCCGCCTTTGCGCAGGGCCAGCACCTCGTCCTGCCGGGACACAAGCTGCCGTTCACCGGCCTGCCCAAGCGGATGCAGATGCTCGAGGACAATCACCACACGGCGCTCGACCGCCTGCGGGACCATCTGCGGACCCCGAAGACCGCCGGAGAGTGCTTTGCCCCACTTTTCAAACGGACCATCGGGCCGGCGGAATACGGCCTCGCGCTGGTGGAATCGGTCGCGCATTGTTCCCACCTGTGGCACCTTGGCGATGTGAGCCGGACGCGCCGGGACGACGGCGCCTGGCTCTACCAGACAAAGGGCTGAGACATGAGCGCCTCCGATATTCAGACCTCCGCCGAAGCCGCCGAAAACGCGGTGCTCGGGCGCAAGTTCGACAGCGACCCGGAAAGCGGCGAGACGCGGCAGGACACGGAGGCGAGCCAGCAGCCCACGCGCAAAAGCCCCGCGCAATGGGCCTACGAACGGCTGATCCTCTACATCCAGAACTTCGAAAAGACGCTGGATGGCGAGCAAGAGGTGGCGATGGGCTTTGCCGGCGGCGACATCGGCATCCTCAGGATCGAAGGCATGGGCTTTTTCGAGCCCGACCTCATCACCTTCACCGGCACCGACCCGACCGGCGCGCGCACTCAGCTGGTGCAGCACGTCAGCCAGCTCAGCGTCATGCTGCGGGCTCTGCCGAAGGCGCCCGAGCGTTCCGAGCCGAACCGCATCGGCTTCCGCCTCGCGCGCGGTCTGACCGCCGATCCAGTGCCCGAAGCCTGAGACCAAACGCCTGAGACCAAACGTCCCGCGCAAAAGGGTGTGTGGCGGCGTGACACCGCACCGCAGATGGCCTAAAGCTGCACGCGATTGCATACCCACCCCAGCCTCAGGGAGCCCAGGACCATGGCAGAGCACAAACACGGCGAAATGGACATCACCGCCCAGGAAAAGACGTTTGACGGCTTCGTCAAATGGTCGGTCTGGGTCGCGGTTGTCTCGATCGGGATCATCATCTTTGCAGGGCTCGTCAACGGCTGATGAAACGCCGGGCGTTCCTCGTGATGCTGCCGGCGGCGCTGGCGGCTTGCGCTGCGCCGCGCGACGACGTCTCGCTCGCGGTGATGCGGCAAAAGGCGTACCGCCACGACGGCCCGCCCGCGCTGACGCTCTACACGATGATCAGCAACCGCACCGGGGCGGGCGCGCATACCTCACTGATGGTAAACGCGCCCTCGCAGCGGGTGATCTTTGACCCCGCAGGTTCGGTCCGGCACGAGACGCTGCCCGAGCGCAACGACGTGCTCTACGGGATCACCCCGCATTACGCGGATTTCTACGCCCGCGCCCATGCGCGCGAGACGTATCACGTGGTGATCCAGCGGCTGGTGATCTCCGCCGCCTCCGCCGAACAGGCCATCCGCCTGGTCGAGGCAAACGGCCCCGCGCCGCAGGCGTTCTGCGCCAATCACACGTCGTCGATCCTCAGCCGCCTGCCCGAGACGCGCAGCATCCGCACGACGTTCTACCCTAAGCAGCTGATGGACCAGTTCGGCGCCTTGCCGGGTGTCAGCACGCGCGAGCTCTACGAAGACGACGCCGACGACAAGTCCGTGGCCATCGACGCCTTCTCGCCCGAGGGTTGAGCGTGGCGCAGTCCGAGGACAGCTCCCTTTGGATCGCGCCGGACCCGGACGCCGTGGGCCTGACCCGCGCGGTCGAAGGGTATGACCACACCGGCGCTAAGACCTCCCTCGCGGTGGTCGAAGAGCGCCCCCTGACGCTGTTCCTCAACCGCCAAGAGATCGTCACCATGATGACGATCGGCGACTACCCGGAGTACCTCGCCGTCGGTTACCTGCGCAATCAGGGGATGCTGTCCGAGGCCGACACGATCACCGCCATCGACTACGACGAAGAGCTCGAAACCGTCGTGGTGCGCACTGCCGATCACACGGATTTCGAGGACAAGCTCAAGAAAAAGACCCGCACCAGCGGATGCGCCGTGGGCACTGTCTTCGGCGACATGATGGAGGGGCTCGAAGGGCTCGAGTTGCCGCAAACACCGGTGCACACCAGCTGGCTCTACAGCCTCTCGCACCAGATCAACCGCCTGCCGTCGCTCTACCTCAGCGCCGGCGCCATCCACGGCACGGTGCTCTGCGAAAGCGATAAGCCACTGATCTATATGGAGGATGTGGGTCGCCACAACGCGGTCGACAAGGTCGCCGGCTACATGCTGCGCCATGGCATCCCCGCCGGGGACAAGGTCCTCTACACCACCGGGCGCCTCACGTCCGAGATGGTCATCAAGACCGCGCTCATGGGCATCCCGACGCTGGTCTCCCGCTCCGGCTTCACCGCGTGGGGTGTGGACATCGCACGGCAGGTGGGCCTGACACTGATCGGGCGTCTGCGCGGTCAGCGCTTTGTCTGCCTCAGCGGCGAGGTGCGTCTCGTGCGTGACACCGACCCCGCCGCCGTCGCCGCCGAAGACCCCAAGCACCGCCGCAAGAGCGCCCGCGCATGAGCCTCTCATCGGACAAGCCCCTCGGCGTCATCCTCGCCGGCGGCAAGGCCACCCGCATGGGCGGTGGCGACAAGGCTTTGCTCGAACTCGGGAGTGGCCAAACCCTCCTCGATCACGTGATGCAGCGTCTTGCTCCTCAGGTCTCCGGCATGGCGATCAACGCCAACGGCGATCCGGCCCGGTTCGCGCACACCGCTCTGCCTGTGGTTGCCGACACGCTCCCCGATTTTCCCGGCCCTCTCGCCGGAGTGCTTGCCGGCCTCGACTGGGCAGCAGAGCAGGGGGCGCGCCACATCGTGACCGTCGCTGGCGACACGCCTTTCTTCCCGACCGATCTCGTCGCGCAGCTGCAAGCCACGGGCAATGACCTCGCCCTCGCGGCCACCGTGGACGGCCGCCACCCGACGTTCGGCCTCTGGCCCGTTGCCCTGCGCGCCGACCTCGAGGACGCGCTCCAAGACGGTCTCCGCAAGGTCGTCCGCTGGACCGACAAACACGGCGCCGGCACTGCGACCTTCCCGGACGATGCCGCGTTTTTCAACGTGAACACGCCCGAGGACCTGGCCCACGCCCGGTCGCTGCTATGACGCAGAAGGTCTACGGCGTGACCGGGTGGAAGAACTCGGGAAAGACCGGCCTGATGGAGCGGCTCGTCGCGCATTTCGTGGGTGAGGGGCTGACGGTGTCGACCATCAAGCACGCGCATCACCGGTTCGACGTCGATCATCCGGGGCGTGACAGCTACCGCCACCGCGAGGCGGGCGCCTCCGAAGTGCTGCTCGCCTCTGGCACGCGTGTCGCACAGATGACCGAGCTGCGCGGCGCGCCCGAGCCGCCTCTCAAGGACCTGCTCGGGCGTCTCGCGCCCGTCGATCTGGTGCTGATCGAGGGCTACAAGCGCTCCGGCCACCCCAAGATCGAGGCGCACCGCGCCGCCACAGGCCAGCCCCTGATCGCGCCCCAGGACCCGACCATCCGCGCCGTCGCCAGCGACTCGGAGCCCGGCGCACCCGTCCCGGTCCTGCACCTCGACGACACCGCCGCCATCGCCGCCTTCATCCGCGTCGAGCTGGGCCTGTGACACGTGCCACGATCATGGTCGACTGGTCCGCCGCCAGCGACACGATCGACAAGCCCCGCCCCGACCGCATCTGGCTCAGCGAGGACGGCGGGGAGGCGCTTTACCTCAAGAACCGCATCACCGCCGAGGACTGGTTGACCGCGCGCATCGAGCGCGCCTTGTCCGAGGGGCAAGAGCTGTTGATCGGCTTCGATTTCCCCTTCGGATACCCCGCCGGCTTTGCCGAGGCGCTTACCGGCTCTGCCGACCCGTTTGCCGTCTGGGATTGGCTCGAGGCACGCATCACCGACAGCGCGAGTACCAACAACCGCTTTGAAGTCGCGAACGAAATCAATGGCTTGCTCGGCGGGCAAGGGCCCCTCTGGGGGCACCCGCCGTCACACAGCTACGCGCATCTCGCCCCGAACAAGGCCGGCTACGCCTCCGCCTTCCCCGAGCGCCGCAGGGTCGAGGAGATCGCCAAGGGCGCCTCTGCGGTCTGGAAGCTTTTCACCACCGGGTCCGTCGGCTCGCAGACGCTCATGGGGCTGCCCGTGCTCGCGCGCCTCCGGCGCCGCTTTGCCGGCCAGATCGCCGTCTGGCCGTTCGAGACGCAGGACACACCCATCACGCTTGCCGAGATTTGGCCGTCCCTCCTCGATCCCGCTGTCAAGCGGACGCTGGCAACCCAAGGCGGCATCAAGGACGCGGTGCAGGTGCAGCTGATGGCCAGCGCTTTTGCCGGGCTGGATGATGCTGCGCTTGCCGAGATACTCGATGTCACTGCGCCGGAGGAGGGGTGGATCCTCGGCCTTGGCTTTGAGGAGGCGCTAAACGACGCGCTGCGCCCCGCGCCGCCGCGCCTCAGCGACGATTGTTTCGCCCTGCCGCCGGGCGTCGATTGGCTGCCGGTTGATCAGGCGCTCGCGCATCTCAAGGCGAACCTGCATCCCATTACCGAGGCGGCAGAGGTGTCCACGCACGAGGCTGGCGGGCGCATCCTGGCGACGGACCTGATCGCTCCGCGCGCCAATCCGCCCGTCGCCAACAGCGCGGTCGACGGTTACGGCTTTGCCGGCCCGGCGGGCGACGGCCCGCAGCGCATGCCGCTGGTGGCCGGCCGCGCCGCCGCCGGCCAGCCCTTCCGAGGATCGGTCCCACCCGGCCACGCCATCCGCATCCTCACCGGCGCCGCACTGCCGGACGGCGTGGACACGGTGCTCTTGCAAGAGGACAGCGCCGTTGCGGCGGGGGAGGTGGCCTTCAACGGCCCGCTCAAACGCGGCGCAAACGCGCGCCCCGCCGGGGAGGACGTCACCGCCGGCGCGCCGCTCTTTGACGCGGGTCACAAGCTCACCGCCCCCGATCTCGCGCTGCTCTCGGCCACTGGCCAAGCCAGCGTCCCCGTGCGTGCGTGGCTTCGGGTCGCGATCCTGTCCACCGGCGACGAGCTCTGCAATCCCGCCACGGACGCTCCCGCGACGAGCACCTTCGACGCCAACCGCCCGATGCTCGCCGAAGTCGTGCGCGGATGGGGCATGACGCCCATCGACCTCGGGATCATCCCCGACGACCGCGCCACCCTGCGCAGCGCCTTCGATCAGGCCGCCGATCAGGCCGACGTGTTGATCACCTCCGGCGGCGCCTCCGCAGGGGACGAGGACCACGTGTCCGCCCTGCTTAGAGAGACCAGCGCGATGCACCTCTGGCGGCTGGCGCTGAAACCCGGGCGCCCGATGGCGCTGGGACAATGGCAGGGCGCGCCTGTCTTTGGCCTCCCGGGAAATCCCGTCGCCGCGCTCGTCTGCACGCTGATCTTTGCGCGCCCGGCGCTCCACGCATTGGCTGGCCGCCCCTGGCAAGAGCCCACGCGCCTCACATTGCCCGCCGCGTTCACCAAGCGCAAAAAGCCCGGTCGCAGCGAATACCTCCGCGCCCGCCTCGGCCCCGACGGCGTCGAAACCTTTGCTTCCGAAGGCTCAGGCCGCATCTCAGGCCTCAGCTGGGCGGACGGCCTCGTCGAACTCCCCCACGAGGCAATCACCATCACCCCCGGCACACCCGTCACCTACCTGCCCTTCGCCAGCCTCTTCGCCTGACCCCGTAGCTTCTTCTGGCCACAAATATCCCCGCCGGAGGCTCCCACACGTTCCGCAAGCGAGGAGCTCAGAAAACTCAGGAAAACGTCCCAGCCACACGCCCAATCAACATGAAGGCGCGCGCCGTCCGCGTCTCCGAAAGTGCCTGGATTTCGCTGTCCGACGCCTCGCGCGCAAACACCGTCACGTTGCGATCAAACATCCGCAAAAAATGATGCGCGGCGTCGCGAAAGATCGGGTCCTGCTTCATCCGGCCCGCCGTCAGCGCGAGCGATGAGCGATCGCGGACCCCGCCGAGCGCTGCCACGGGACGCCCCCGCTCGCCTGACGCGAATTTGCGCCAGACATCGGGATGGGCCATATCGGGGCGCAGATCGTCCATGTAGATGCCATCCTGGCTCAAAAGCGTCAGCACGTCTTGCGCGGCCTGCACCAGTTTCGAAACGTCGCGGTGCTTGAGCGCGCGGCGCAGCGCGGCAAAGCCCTGCTCGTCCTCGACCGTCTCGGGAAAATGCAGCGCGCGCACGAAATCCTCGCGCGGCAGGGGCGGCTCCATCTCCTCGACCTGGGTGCCAAGCTCGAGCGCGACCTGCCCGGCGGGCGGGGCAAGCGGCGCCTCGGCAGTAGGCGCGGGCGCCGGGTCCGGTTTCGAGATCGGCAGGCTCGCGATCATCGCTTCGGTCTTCCGCTGGCCCTGGGCCAGCTCATCGAGCCGCCGCGTGAGCGCCGAGCTCGGCGCGCCCTGGCTGGTCTGCAGGTTGCTGAGGTAGGACTGCCGCATGGCGTCGATGGCGGTGTGCAGACGCTCGCTCTCCTCGCGCATCACGCGGCTGGCGCGCGCGGCAAGCGCCGCGACAGCGATCATCGCGACTGGCAGAAAGACGATCAGCGCCACGAGCACGAACCGCAGCCCACCCGCGCTGGGATCGAGGTCGGTGCCTGCCGTCAGCACATAGGCGCCCGACCCGACGAGCCACAGAACGGCGAGGATGACCGACACGATCTCCACCGTGCCGGGCGGCGTGCGGCGCGGCTTGCGATAGATACCCGGCGGCGTCGCGTCCGAGGGCGTGGCAGATGGCGTGTCGGACTTGGGATCAGTCATGGTGATCTGTCATGCATTTGCGTCTTTGGTTCAGGTCACGTCGATCCAAGCGGGGATCCAAGCGGGCGCGCAGTCCGGCACGTCAGACGTAGACGATCTTGAGCACTTCATAATCCTTCTGACCGCCCGGCGTGCGGACCTCGACGCTGTCGCCCTCTTCCTTCCCGATGAGCGCGCGCGCGATGGGGGAGCGCACGTTCAAGAGGCCCGCGTCGATGTTCGCCTCGTGCTCGCCGACGATCTGCCAAGTCTTCTCCTCGTCGGTCTCCTCGTCGACGACGGTGACGGTCGCGCCGAACTTGATTGCGCCAGACAGGGTCTTGGGATCGATCACCTCCGCGAGACCAAGCACGCCCTCCAGCTCCTTGATCCGGCCCTCGATAAAGCCCTGCTTTTCGCGCGCGGAATGGTACTCGGCGTTCTCTTTCAGATCGCCCAGCTCGCGTGCCTCGGCAATCGCCTGGATGATCGCCGGGCGCTCTTCGGACTTGAGCGTCTTCAATTCAGCTTCGAGCGCGGTCGCCCCCGCGCGGGTCATCGGTATCTTGTCCATAGGATCTCTCTTGCGGGAAGCGCTGCGTGCGGTCACGTCTGATCGCCGCAACATGCCTGCAAGTGCAGCACCATTCAAGGGCTCTCGCCGGTCCGCCGCCGCCATGCGCAAAGCTCCGCAGCCGTAACGCAGTGTCGCAATTGACGGCGCAAGCGGGCGTCTATACCTCCGCGTGGAACATTATTGCGCGCAGGTTTTGGAGAGATGGCATGGCCGACGTGACACGCGAGACGATGGAATACGATGTGGTGATCGTGGGCGCGGGCCCGGCGGGCCTGTCGGCGGCGATCCGGCTCAAGCAGCTTGATGCCGACCTCGAGGTTGTCGTGCTCGAAAAGGGCTCTGAAGTGGGCGCGCACATCCTGTCGGGCGCGGTGCTCGACCCCGTTGGTCTCGACGCGCTGATCCCCGACTGGAAGGCCAAGGGCGCGCCGCTCAACGTGCCGGTGACCGAGGACAAGTTCTACATGCTGGGCGAGGCGGGCCAGGTGCGCATCCCCAACTTCCCCATGCCGCCGCTGATGAACAACCATGGCAACTACATCGTCTCGATGGGCAATGTCTGCCGCTGGATGGCCGAGCAGGCCGAAGAGCTGGGCGTCGAGATCTTCCCCGGCATGGCCTGCTCCGAGCTGGTCTACGGGGACAGCGGCGAGGTCAAAGGCGTCGTCGCGGGCGTCTTCGGCCTCGAGGAAGACGGCTCCATCGGCGAGAACACCGAGCCGGGGATGGAACTGCACGGCAAATACGTGTTCCTTTCCGAAGGCGTGCGTGGATCGCTGTCCAAGGAAGTGATCGCCAAATACAACCTCGATGCCGACAGCGAGCCGCAGAAATACGGCCTCGGCATGAAGGAGATCTGGGAGATCGACCCCGAAAAGCACCGCGAGGGCTCGGTCACGCACACGATGGGCTGGCCTCTGGGCGGCAATGCCGGTGGCGGGTCCTTCATCTACCACCTTGAAAACAATCAGGTCTATGTCGGGTTTGTGGTGCACCTGAACTACAAGAATCCGCACCTGTTCCCCTACATGGAGTTCCAGCGGTTCAAGCATCACCCGATGGTGGCCGAGCTCCTGAAGGGCGGCAAGCGCGTCGCCTATGGCGCGCGGGCGATCACCGAAGGGGGCTACCAGTCCATGCCGAAGATGGTCGCGCCCGGCGTGGCGCTGCTCGGCTGTTCGGTCGGGATGGTCAACGTCCCGCGGATCAAGGGCAACCACAACGCGATGCTGTCGGGGAAGGCTGCCGCCGAGGCCGCCTATGCCGCGATCCAGGACGGGCGCGCCTCGGACGAGCTGTCGTCTTACGAGACGGAAGTGCGGACTGGCGCGATCGGTCAGGACCTCAAGAAGGTCCGCAACGTCAAGCCGCTCTGGTCCAAGCGCGGCCTCGTCGCCTCGCTCACGCTGGGGGGCTTTGACATGTGGACCAACACGCTCGGCTTTTCGCTGCTCGGCACGATGAAGCACGGCAAGTCCGACGCCGAGGCGACCGAGCCTGCGGCGGATCACGCGCCCATCGACTACCCCAAGCCGGACGGCAAGCTCAGCTTTGACCGACTGACCAACGTGGCGTTTTCGTTCACGAACCACGAGGAAAGCCAGCCCGCGCACCTCAAGCTCAAGGACGCCTCGGTGCCGGTGGCCAAGAACCTGCCGACCTACGCCGGTCCCTCGCAGCGCTACTGCCCGGCGGGCGTCTACGAGTACGTGCAGGAGGCGGACAAGGACGCGCGGTTCGTGATCAACTTCCAGAACTGCGTCCACTGCAAGACCTGCGACATCAAGGACCCGGCCCAGAACATCGTCTGGACCACGCCGCAAGGCGGCGACGGGCCGAACTACCCGAACATGTAAAGGCTAAGGGAGCAGGGCCTGCACCTGCTCCACATACCGCGTGCTGACCGGCAGAACGCGCCCATCCGTCAGGGTGAGGCGCGTTTTCTGTCCCGCACGGGCGAGGTCGCGCATGAAGTCCGCCGCCGCCCAGTGCGACCGGTGCGTCTGCGTGCCCGGAATACCCTCCAGCAGGGCGACGGCATCGCCGAGCCGCATCAGCACTAGATGGCTGCCCGCGGTGGTCGTGACTTCGACATAGTGGTCCTGCATCGACAGCGACACGATGCGCGCCTGCTGCATCTCAGGCGGCAGATGTGTGTAAAGCTTGGGCTTGGCCAGCGGCGTGGCCTGTGGTGCGGGCGCGGCCGACGGCCCTGCGGCCTCACGCGGCAAGCCGCCAAAGAGCCGCCGCCAGATAAAGAGGTCCGCCATTGTCATCGCCAGCGACAACAGCGCCACCTGCACAAAGAGGTTGGGGTAATCCTCGATGCCAAGCTGCGAGGCACGCATGCTCCGGTCCACGAAGATCACGAAGGACGTCGCGGGGAAGGCCGCGAGAACCGTCGCCAGACCCGCCCGCACCACAGGCGGCACGCGCCGCAGGCTGCGCGCATTGAGGGCGGCGTGATTGGCGAACTCGATCAGGAAGCCCACCAGCGTGAGCATGACGCTCCAGTAGATGATGCGACCAAAAAGCGACAGGTCGTCATAGGTCGCGAAGGGACCAAGCGTGACTAGCACGACAAGCGCAGTCATAAAGCCAAAAAGCTTGGGCTCGGTCTGAAAAGGGTACTCGATTTCGCGCATCGTGAAATCAGTCTGCCGAATAAATCCCCGTTTCCCAAGCAATTTCGCGCAAGCCGGCTGGGGGATACGCGGCGCATCCGCAACCATGAGCACCGTGAGTGGCAGGCGCCAGCACACCTAGCGCCAGCGAAATTTGTTCAGCTTGTCTTTTCAGCACCTAGACCCGGGGCGGCGTGTTTTCGCCGTCCCTTTTTTGGTGGTTGGTTGTCATGCCGGAAGGCTCTGCCTAACGTGATCTGGCGCAGTGGGATGCGCTGAGGGAGTGTGATCAAATGACGTACAAAGCATGGATTACGACCGCCGTTTTGGCTCTGAGCGCTGGCGGGGCCTACGCGGACTCGCTGTCGGGCTCGTATCTCGCCGCGCAGCAGGCGATGGCGCGCGCCGATTTTCAGGCCGCCGCCAATTATTTCGACGCGGCGCTGGCGCGGGACGCCACCAACGCGCGGATGCTCGAACAGGCGGCGCTCGCCGATCTGTCCCTTGGCCAGGTGACTGAGGCTGCAGAGATTGCACGCGCGCTCGAGGCTGCCGGGCTCAAGAGCCAAGTGGCGGATCTGGCGATCACCGCGGACCTTGCGGCAACCGGCGCGTACGGCGCGCTTGGCACGCGGGTCGACGGCAACGCCGGGCTTGGCCCGCTCACCGCCGATCTGATCCTGGCCTGGTCGCACCTTGGCGAGGGGGATGCGGAAAGCGCGATCATGGTGCTCGACCGGCTGGCCGAGCAGGCGGGGCTGGAAGGGTTCGCGAACTACCACAAGGCGCTTTTGCTGGCCTCGCTCGGCAACAACGCGGCCGCGCACGAGGTGTTCGAAGCCAACGATGCCAATGTCTCGATGCGCACGCGGCGCGGGATCATGGCGCGGGCCGAGGTGCTCAGCCAGCTTGGCCGGAACGAGGACGCGCTGACGCTGCTCGACGTTGCCTTCGGGATGCCGCTCGATCCGGGCCTTGCCGCGATGCGGGTGCAGCTCGAGGCGGGTGAGACGCTGCCCTTTACCACGATCCGCACGCCGCGGGACGGTGTGGCCGAGGTCTTCTTTTCCATCGCGATGGTGCTGCAGGACGAGGCGGAGGACCAGTACACGCTGCTCTACGCCAACATCGCCGAGCATATCCGTCCCGAGCTGGTGGAAAGCACGCTGATGATCGCCAACCTGCTCGAGCAGCTCGAGCGGTTCGATCTCGCCATTGCCGCCTATGACCGGGTGCCGCGCAGCAGCTTTGCGTTCCACATCGCGGAGCTTGGCCGCGCGGAGGCGCTTTATGATGCGGAACGCGCGGATGCGGCGGTCGAAACGCTCAAACAGCTTGCCGAAACACACGGACATCTGAGCAACGTGCACGCGACGCTCGGCGACATCCTGCGCCGCGAAAAGGAGTTCGAGGCAGCCATCGCGCCGTACGACCGTGCGATTGCGATCAATGCCGAGAACGACGAGCCGAACTGGTTCGTCTATTACACCCGCGGGATCGTGCATGAGCGCACCGATGGCTGGCCGCAGGCGGAGGCTGACTTCCGCCGCGCGCTCGAGATCAATCCCGACCAGCCGCAGGTGCTGAACTACCTCGGGTATTCGCTGGTCGAAAAGCGGATCAAGCTCGACGAGGCGCTCGGCATGATCGAGACCGCCGTCGAGAAACGCCCGAACTCCGGCTACATCGTCGATTCCCTCGGGTGGGTGCTCTATCGCCTCGGGCGGTTTGAAGAGGCCGTGCACCATATGGAGCGCGCGGTGGAGCTCGAGGCCGTCGACCCGGTCGTGAACGACCATTTGGGCGATGTCTACTGGGCGGTTGGGCGCGAGCTCGAGGCGCAATTCCAGTGGCGCCGTGCGCTGAGCTTTATCACCGATGACACGAACCTCGAAGAGGTGCAGCCGGACCGCATCCGCCGCAAGCTCGAGGTCGGTCTCGACGTCGTGCTCGAGGAGGAAGGCGCCGCGCCGCTGCAACTGGCCGATGACAGCGGCTGACACGTTGGTCGCGGAGGTTTCCGCACTCGCCCGTGCAAAGATCAACCTGACGTTGCACGTAATCGGCCAGCGGGCGGACGGGTACCACCTGCTGGACTCCCTGGTCGTCTTTGCCGAGATCGGTGACAAGGTCACCGTGCGCCCCTTCTCGGATTGGGGGCTGACCGTGACCGGTCCCAACGCGGAGGATGTTCCGGGCGGGGAGGAGAATCTCGTCTTGCGCGCGGCGCGCCACGCCTCGAAGGTTCCTGTCCACGTGACCCTCGACAAACGCCTGCCAGCTGCCGCCGGCGTGGGCGGTGGGTCGGCAGATGCGGCCGCGGTGATTGCCCTTTGCGGCGGGTCTGCGGCCGGGGCGGAGGCGCTGGGCGCAGACGTTCCGGTGTGCCTGGCCGGTCCGGGCCCTGTGCGGATGCGCGGGGTCGGGGAGCACGTCACGCCGCTGGACCCGCTGCCGGCACTTTGGGCGGTACTCGTCAATCCGCGTGTGCCTGTCGCGACGCCGAACGTCTTCCGCGCGTTGCAGGTAAAAGAGCATCCTCCGATGCCAGAGAGCATTCCGCGTTTTCCAACAGCCGGGACGTTCATCGCCTGGCTCAAACGCCAGCGCAATGACCTGACCGCGCCCGCGAAGACCGTCGCGCCGGTGATCGACGATGTCCTGCAAGCGCTTGCGCCTGCGCCTTTTTCCGCGATGTCGGGGTCGGGGGCGACGTGCTTTGGCCTGTGCATGACTGAACGCGCGGCGACGCAGCTGGCCGCGGATATTCAGGCGCAACATCCCGGTTGGTGGGTCGCTTCCGCGCCCCTGGCCAAGCGCGTCAGTTGAGGCGCGCGACCACGTAATCGGCGAGGTCCTGAAGCTCGGACGTGAGCGCGTGTTCCGGCGCCACCTCGAGCGCCATGCGCGCCTTGGCCGACCAGTCGAGCGCCGCCTGCCGCGTCTCCGCCAGCGCCCCGTGCCGTGTCAACAGCGCGTGCGCATGTTCCAGATCACCGTCCTCGACCTTGCCCTTGCCGATGGTGCGCGCCCAGAAATCGCGGTCCGCGGCGCCGCCCTTGGCAATCGCCTTGATGATCGGCAGCGTCAGCTTGCCCTCGCGGAAATCGTCGCCGACATTCTTGCCGATTGCGCCCGCATCGCCCTGCCAGTCGAGCAGGTCATCGGCCATCTGGAACGCAATCCCCAACGCGTCGCCGTAGTCGAAAAGGCCGCGCACCACGTCCTCCTCCGCGCCCGCGATGACGCCGCCGACTTCGGTCGCGGCGGAGAAGAGCGCCGCCGTCTTGCCGCGCACGACCTTGAGGTAGGTCTCCTCGCTGGTCGAGATGTTGCGTGCAACCGTCAGTTGCAGCACTTCGCCTTCGGCAATGGTTGCGGCAGCGTTCGACAGGATGTCGAGCACGCGCAGGTTGCCGGTCGACACCATCAGCTGGAACGCGCGGGCAAAGAGGTAGTCGCCCACCAGCACCGACGATTGGTTGTCCCAAAGCAAATTTGCCGTCGGGCGCCCGCGCCGCTGGTCGCTCTCGTCGACCACATCATCGTGCAGGAGCGTCGCGGTGTGGATGAACTCCACCGTCGCGGCGAGCGAGACGTGATGCGCGCCCTCGTACCCGCAGAGCCGCGCCGCCGCGAGCGTCATCAAGGGGCGGATGCGTTTGCCGCCGGCCTCGACCAGATGCGCGGTGACCTCGGGGATGCGCGGCGCGTGCTCGGACGCCATGCGGGTGCGGATCACATCGTTCACCGCCGCCATGTCGTCTGCGAGCATCTTGGCCAGGGCTTCATGCGGTTTTGCGCTCATCTGGCGTTTCTTTCCTTTCCCGGTGGGGTCGACCGCCCCGCGATCACCTCGTAAGACTGGCGCATGGAAGAGCTGCTCCGCACCAATGACATCACTGCCATTGCGCTGGCGCGCGCTCTTTTGGCCGATGCAGACATAGAGTGCTTCGAGTTGGACGTAAATATGAGCGTGCTCGAAGGCTCCATTGGCATTTTGCCGCGCCGTCTCATGGTGTTGCAAGATGATCTGCCGCGCGCGCGCCGGCTGATGCAGGACGGCGGCGTGCCGCTGGACGGCTAGGCGCGGGGCCTGTCGATGAGCGTGACGTGCGACGCGTTCCTGGGCGGGCGGCTGCATCTTTGGCAACCGATGAAGGGGTATCGCGCCGGTGTGGACCCGGTGCTGCTCGCCGCCTCGGTCGAGGCGCGGGCGGGGCAGACGGTGCTGGACCTTGGATGCGGTGTTGGGGCGATTGCCCTGTGCCTTCATACGCGCGTGCCGGGGCTGGCGCTGGCGGGCGTCGAGCGGCAGGAGAGCTATGCCACCCTCGCGCGCCGCAATGCCGAAGAGGCCGGGGCAGAGATGCAGGTCTGGCCCGGGTGTCTGGCGGCGCTGCCGGAAGAGCTCAAGGCGCAGCGGTTCGATCACGTGGTGATGAACCCGCCGTATTACCGGCCGGAGGATGTGACCCAGGCGCGTGACGCGGGGAAGGCCGCGGCCTTTGCCGAGGATCTGCCGCTCGAGACGTGGTGCAAGGCCGCGCACAAACGGCTGAAACCCGGGGGCTGGCTCTGGATGGTGCTGCGCGCCGAGCGCCTGCAGGATGCCTTCGTCGCGCTGGGCGCGGGCTGGGGGCGTATCACGGTTCGACCCGTGGCGCCGCGACTGCATCGTCCGGCCAAGCTGGTGCTGATCCGCGCGCGCCACGGTGGCCGGGCGGACCCGGTGCTGCTCGCGCCGCTGGTCCTGCACGCCGGCGACAGTCACGCCGATGGAGGTGCCTATACCGCGCAGGTCGAGGCGCTTTTGCGCGACGGCACCGCACTTGGCTGGAATGACCAAATTCCCGGCATTGCCCGATAATTGGCATTTTAGCGATAACGCTGCGCGGGATGCTGCGCGTGCGGCGTGACAGAACGCACACCCTGTGGTTTTATGTTGAGTACATCATCAAAATTGGAGGTATCGCATGAGCTTGAGTTCCCATCTGGAAGAACTGAAGAAAAAACATACTGCCCTCTCCGACGCCGTCGAGGTTGCGCAACGCGCCCCCGGGTCGAGCGATTTTGAGATTGCTGAGCTCAAAAAGCAGAAACTCCGCCTGAAAGAAGAGATCACCCGCCTCAGCGCAGGCTGACGCGGATCGCCACAGGTCTCTTCAAGAGTGTGCCGGCGCAGGACCCGATCGGGTGTTGCGCCGTTTTTTGTGGGATGTGCGTTTTGCTTAGTCCTAGGGGCGCGTGCTTTCGCAAGCGACGTTAAATCTGTGGCATTTGCAACAGAAGTTCACGCGCCGACCCGAGGGGTGGCGCAATCGCGCCGCCCACTTTGCCGAAGGCAAACCTCCGGTTTGACGCGGGCGGGTCATGCCGGAGGCATGCCTTTGGCATGACGCGGCCTGATCGTGCCGGTCAGGCGGGCGCTTTGATTTAGTCCGATGTGTATCTAGCTAGAGACTGGCCGAACTAACCACCAAGCGCCGTGATCGGCACCAGATCGTGATTGCCCTGCAGGGCGTGCACGATCTTGTTCTCCTCCATCACCCAGGCGTGAAACGCCTCGATGGCGCGGCGCTCTTCGTGGCCGGGCAGGCACAGAAAACGGAAATGCGCTTCGGTCGTGATGGCCGTGCGGAACGGCGCGACGAGCCGTCCTGCGCGCAGGTCAAAGGCAGCAAGCGTGCCGCGCGCCAGCACCACGCCGGCGCCCGAGACGGCGGCGTCGATCGCGTGGTCGGCTTGGCTGAAGTGAACACCGCTGACCTCCGGCGCATTCACGCCAGCAGCGCGAAACCAGGCCGCCCAGTCCGCGCGCGGCCTCAGGAAGGTGATGCTGTCGTCGATGATCAGCGGTGCGTCCCTGAGCGCCTCGGGCGTCTCGTAGCGCTGTGCCAGCTCGGGGATCATCATTGGCGTCAGCCACTCCACTCCAAGTGAGCGCGAGAAAAGCCCGGCGTCATCCCCGCGCCCGAACCGGATCGCCACGTCGATTCCGTCCCGCGCAAGGTCCATCAGCTTGAGCCCGGCGGCAAAGCGCAGCTCGGTCTCCGGGTGCGCCTGGGCAAATCCGTACATGCGCGGCGCCAGCCACTTGGCGACAAAGGCCGGGCCAGAGGTCACGTAAAGCACGCTGTTGTCGGTCACACGCTGCGTGGCCCGCCACGCTTGCAACAGATCGGCAAAGGCCGGGGTGGTCCCGCGCGCAAGCGTT
This sequence comes from Pseudaestuariivita sp., assembly GCF_052825805.1. Lineage (NCBI taxonomy): Bacteria > Pseudomonadati > Pseudomonadota > Alphaproteobacteria > Rhodobacterales > Paracoccaceae > Pseudaestuariivita > Pseudaestuariivita sp. Next base: position 212,129 of record NZ_JBRBVB010000010.1, read on the forward strand.
TCGCCCGCGTCGGTCAGCTCGACCGCGCGGTTGAGGCGTCGAAAGACCGGGGCGCCAAGATGCTCTTCGAGCGACTTGATCTGGAACGACAGCGCCGCCGGCGTCACGTTGAGCTCGGCCGCAGCCTTGGCAAAGGACATGTGACGCGCGGCGGCATCGAACGCGCGCAAAGCGGTCAGCGGAGGGAGGCGGTCGGACATCTCACTTAAGTACAGCTTAAGTGAAGCCGTGAAAAGTCTCGTTTGTCGGTTGCGTGGCAGGCGTCTATCTCTGGGTCAGACAAGAAACACACCAGTCCCACACCGCATACGAAAGAACGCTCCCATGATCGAGACAACGCCTGACGCCCGCACCCGTGACGCCTACCGCGCAGCCCACGAGGCGCGCGGCGCCTTTATCGCCCGCCTCTTTGGCTGGGCGCGCTGAATTTCCGCTGGCCCCGCGCGCGAGGGGCCTTACGGAATGCAAAAGGCCGGTCCACCTGGACCGGCCTTTTCTTGTTCTGGCTGGCGCGCTTAGACGAAGAACTGCGCACCGTTGGCCGAGATCGTCGAGCCGTTGATGAAGCCCGCGTCGTCCGAGGCGAGGAAGGACACGCAACGCGCAATCTCTTCAGGCTCGCCCAGACGTCCTGCGGGGATTTGGCCGATGATCGCTTCGCGGACTTTTTCCGGAACGGCCATGACCATCTCGGTCGCGATGTAGCCGGGGCAGATCGCGTTGGCGGTGATGTTCGCACGCGCGCCTTCCTGCGCGAGCGATTTCACGATGCCGAGGTCACCGGCCTTGGTTGCGGCGTAGTTCACCTGTGCAAACTGGCCTTTCTGACCATTGATCGACGAGATCACGATGATGCGACCGAACTTGCGCTCGCGCATGCCGGGCCAGATCGGGTGCACGGTGTTGAAGACGCCGGTGAGGTTCGTGTCGATGACTTCGTGCCACTGCTCGGGCGTCATCTTGTGAAATGGTGCATCGCGGGTAATGCCGGCGTTGGCAACGACGACGTCGATCGGGCCGAGGTCCGCCTCGACCTGCGCGAGGCCGGCCTTGGACGCCTCGTAGTCCGCGACGTTCCATTTGTAGGTCTTGATGCCGGTCGCCTCGGTAAAGGCCGCGGCCTTTTCGTCGTTGCCGGCATAGGTCGCCGCGACCTCGTAGCCTTTGGATTTCAGCTCTTTCGAGATCGCTTCGCCGATGCCGCGCGATCCGCCAGTGACCAGTGCAACTCGTGCCATGGGGGGAACTCCTCGTGATTCTGCTTGGGAATTTAATTGCCGTCTGGCGTCCAGATTTGCAACTTTATTTCGGCGCGGATGTAGGGTGGGCAAAGCTGCCCACCCTACGGATGCCTCACGGGCGTTCGAGGCACATGGCCACGCCCATGCCGCCGCCGATGCAGAGCGTCGCGAGGCCCTTCTTGGCGCCCGAGCGTTTCATCTCGAAGAGCAGCGTGTTGAGGATGCGCGCGCCCGAGGCGCCGATCGGGTGGCCGATGGCGATGGCGCCGCCGTTCACGTTCACGATGGACGGGTCCCAGCCCATGTCCTTGTTCACGGCGCAGGCTTGTGCGGCGAAGGCTTCGTTGGCTTCCACGAGGTCGAGATCGCCCACGGACCAGCCGGCCTTTTCGAGTGCCTTGCGGGAGGCGTGGATCGGGCCGACGCCCATGATCGAGGGATCGAGCCCGGCCGTGGCGTAAGAGGCGATGCGCGCCAGCGGTTCGATGCCGCGCTTTTCGGCTTCCTCTGCGCTCATCACCAGGGCCGCTGCGGCGCCGTCGTTGATGCCCGAGGCGTTGGCCGCCGTGACCGAACCGTCCTTGGTAAAGGCGGGGCGGAGCTTTTGCATGGCCTCGATGGTGGCGCCGTGGCGGATGTATTCATCCTTGTCGACGACGATGTCGCCCTTGCGCGTTTTGACGGTGAAGGGGACGATCTCGTCCTGGAACTTGCCGGCGTTCTGCGCCGCTTCGGCCTTGTTTTGCGAGGCGACGGCGAATTCGTCCTGCGCCTCGCGCGTGATCTGCCACTGGTCGGCGACGTTTTCGGCGGTCTGGCCCATGTGGTAGCCGTTGAAGGCGTCCCAGAGTCCGTCGCGGATCATCGTGTCGATGTATTTCAGGTCGCCCATCTTGGTGCCCGAGCGCAGGTGCGCGGCGTGGGTCGAGAGCGACATGCTTTCCTGTCCGCCGGCAGCCACGATCGAGGCGTCGCCCAGCTGGATGTGCTGCGCGGCCAGCGCGACGGCACGCAGGCCCGAGCCGCAGACCTGGTTGATGCCCCAGGCGGCGCTTTCCTTGGGAAGGCCGGCATTGATGTGCGCTTGCCGGGCAGGGTTCTGGCCCTGCGCCGCGGTCAGCACCTGGCCAAGGATCGTCTCGGAGACTTCGGACTTGTCGATGCCGGCGCGCTCCACGACGGCCTCGAGGACGGTCGCGCCCAGGTCGTGGGCGGGGGTGGTGGCAAGCGAGCCATTGAAGCTGCCGACGGCGGTGCGTGCGGCAGAGGCGATGACGACATTGGTCATGGAGGTCTCCTCGGGTGGTGCGACTGGACCGCACCCACATCCCGAGAGGGACGCAGGGCGGCCCGGGTTCGCGCACCGCCTACCGGATCACGCCGCCCGCCACAAGCCAGCCCTGCCGTAAGGGCAGAGAAGCAGCGTTGCAGCGCACGCATACCGGGCATTTCCAGAAGGGTTTGGCCGCGCTAAACGACCAATTGCCAAGAGCCGATCGCTGACGCCGGGTCAGCCCTCGGCCATCTCCTCGCTCACCTGCCAGGGCGGACGGATGGTCGCGGCGCCAAAGTAGTAGCCTTGAAGGCAGTCGAGGCCGATGTCCTCGAGCACCTTGACGTCCGCGCGGTCCTCGACCTTGGAGGCGACGGTGAACATGTCGAAATGCTCGCCAAAGCTCTGCAGCGCGCGGGTCAGCACCTCGTTGTCGGGGTTCTGCGAGATCCCCTGGATCAGGTCGCCGTCGAATTTGAGGATGTCGAACTGGAAGTCGCGGAAGTACTTGAACGAGGTGAACCCTTTGCCAAAATCGTCGAGCGCAAAGGCCACGTCGCGCGCCTGGTATTCGCGCATGAACTCGACGACCAGCTCGGGCACGGTCATCGCCGAATCCTCGGAAATCTCGAGAATGAGGCGGCTGCCGAGCTCGGGGTCCTGCGCCAATGACCTGTCGAGGATGTCGGTCCAGCCGCGGTACCCGATCGAGCGCGCGGACATGTTGACCGAGAGGCGCAGGCCGTCATTCTCCCGCAGGATGCCAAGCGCGTTTTCCAGCGCGAGGCAGTCGAGGACGCGGCCGGATTCGTGGCTCTCGATCTGCGGCAGGAACTGCCCGGCCGAGATGATGCGCCCGCCCGCATCCTCCACCCGGATCAGCGCCTCGTAAAAGGCCACCCGGGTCTGGCGCTGCGTCTGGACCACCGGCTGAAAGGCCAGGTGTACGCGCTTGTTGCGGATCGCGTCCTTGACTAGTGTGAGTGTGTCGCCGTCGCGTTTGGCCACGGCAAAGGCCAGCGGATTGACGTCGGACATTTCGATGAATCGTGCCTGCACCATTTGTGCTCTCCATGCGAATTTGCAGGCAAATAACCGTGTCTAGTCTAATAATTGGTAAACCGGCGCGGTCATTTTCGGGTAACTTCCGTCAACAGAGTGTTTTGCAGATCGTGTGGAACCTTTGGCGCAGGTAGCGATGTGCCGCGCGGGGTGTGTTGACTCAGCGAGCAGCGCCTGTATACGGCGCGACATTGGTGTTGGTGGCCCCCGCAAGGGGATGCCTGTCGGGCGCTTGGGGTGATCCATGTGCCAAAGGACAACGCCCTTCATATTTGAGAAGGAGACCAGACGGTGACCAAACGCACCTCTGCCAAGTACAAGATCGACCGCCGCATGGGCGAGAACATCTGGGGTCGTCCCAAATCCCCGGTCAACCGCCGCGAGTACGGCCCCGGCCAGCACGGACAGCGCCGCAAGGGCAAGATGTCCGACTTTGGCCTGCAGCTGCGCGCCAAGCAAAAGCTCAAGGGCTACTACGGTGACCTGACCGAGAAGCAGTTCAAGCGCATCTACGCGGACGCAGCCCGGGTCAAGGGTGACACCGGCGAGAACCTGATCGGCCTGCTGGAGCGCCGTCTCGACGCGGTTGTCTACCGCGCCAAGTTCGTGCCGACCGTCTTCGCCGCGCGCCAGTTCGTGAACCACAAGCACGTGACGGTGAACGGCCAGATCGTGAACATCCCCTCCTATCGCGTGAAAGAGGGCGACGTGATCGAGGTACGCGACAAGTCCAAGCAGATGGCTCTGGTGCTCGAGGCCGCTGGCCTGCCCGAGCGCGATGTGCCGGATTACCTGGACGTGGACCACTCCAAGATGACCGCGACGTTCGTGCGCACCCCGGGTCTGGGCGACGTGCCGTACCCGGTCATGATGGAGCCGAACCTCGTCATCGAATACTACGCGCAGAACTGATCCGGTTTCCTGCCGCGCGACTCTGGAAGGCCCGCCACTTGGCGGGCTTTTTGCTTTTGCAGGCTCCGGCGGTTTTGGGTGTGGGTGTTGCTCAGGTGGGCACATGCCTCTGCCCCGGATGTCGATGGTGTTCGGCAGTGCCCACCTTACGAGGCGGGCGTTGCGTGAGGACGCGTGCCGAACTGGTCTAATCTTTGAGTTGGAGAGGGAAAGCCAGCTCAAGCCGAAGTCTTGACTCTGGCCGGGTTGGATTGGCTCCTGCCGTCCCAATCAAATGGCCATGTAAATGATGCCTGACAAACAGTTGTGCACGCGCCGCCCCGCGGGGTGGCGCAATCGCGCCGCCCGTTTTGCCGAAGGCAAACCTTCGGTTTGAAGGGGGCGGGACGGCGCGGCCTGACGGTGCCCGTCAGGCGGGCGCTTTGAACTGGGCGCTGTTTTCCAGACCAGCAGTGGCCCTCTCCGAGCCTACAAGACGATCCATCGCCACCCACGGTAGGGTGGGCAACGCCCACCGCCCACCAAAGACTACATGCCCATCCGGTAGAGCACCTTGGACACGCCGCGATAGACGATCGGCGGCAGGGCCTGTTCCAGCCCCTTGCGGATGTAGGGCGTGCGCGCGGCGACGTCGGTCGTGCCGGGGCGTGGTTTGAAGAGGGTGGAGTGCGCGATGCGCCCCTCGTCCCAGGTCGCGGTGTAGTAATAAAGCGCGATCGACAGGCGCGGCTCATCCTCGGGGTGGTTCACCGGCTCGGGGTTGCCGTGCCAGCTGTCGGACGTCGTCGAAAAGCAGCACATCCGGTTCATCACCGGCGTGAAGCCTGCGACCTTGTTCTTCATCCCGCTGTTCCAGACTTCGAAGGCGCCGCCGTATTCGTCCTTCCAGTCAGGGTTGAGGTAGATCAACACGTTGAGGCGCCGCTCGAGGTTCATCCGTTGGTGGTAGTTGAAGTCGGCGTGGATGCCGAGATAGCCGCCTGTCTCGGTCCGGTGGATGCCGGCGCCAAAGTAGTAGGGGTCGGGGATCAGCCCGGTGATCCCGGTCATCTCCTCGAGAAAGCGGATGAACGCGAGGCTGTTGAAGGCGTGAAAGACGCTGCGGGAATAATCGGGCAGCGTATCGGGGTTGTACGAAGATTTCAGGTGCTCCTGCAGGCTCGAGTGCTCGGCCTCCTTCTGGCGGAGCATCAGCGCCTCCTCGCGCACCTTTTCGGTGATCTCCAGCGGCAGGAAGTTGTCGACGCCGATGTAGTGGAACGGCTTTCCGGACTGGTACTCTTCGGCCAACGCGGCACCCGCCGCCTCGGCAGCCTTGCGGTCCAGCGTCAGGTTTTGCGCGTCAAGCGGAAGAACACTCATCTTGGGCCTCGTGAATCACAACATTTTGGGCGGGAGCGGACCACACCACTGCGGCGAAAGTGTGACCACACGGTAGGTCGCATGCAAGGCGGCGCGCGTGGCAAGCGCAACGCCTGCGTGCTTTGGTCACAACGCTTGCAGCCTCTACCGGCCGGAACAGGGCGCTTTTGCGCGCTGGTCTTGCACGCGGCGGCAAGTTACACCCCCGGCACGACGACGAGAGGGCATCTAGATGGGCCAGATCACACCACAACCGGGCATCCTCGACATCGCGCCGTATGTCGGCGGCAAGGGGGGCGAGAAGGGCGGCAACACCGTCAAGCTCAGCTCGAACGAGAACCCGCTGGGCCCGCCACAAAGCGCGGTCGACGCGCTGGCGCAGGCGGCGCGCGACATGCACCGATATCCCTCGACCGACCACGCAGGCCTGCGTGCGGCGATCGGAGAGGTGCATGGCCTCGATCCTGCCCGGCTCATTTGCGGGGTGGGCTCAGACGAGATCATCACTTTCCTCTGTCAGGCTTATGCCGGGCCGGGGGATGAGGTGCTCTACCCCGAGCATGGGTTTTTGATGTACAAGATCAGCGCCTTGGCCGCAGGGGCGACGCCGGTGGTGGCGCCGGAGCGGGAGCGGGTCGTGGACGTCGATGCGCTGCTGGCGGCCTGCACGGAGCGCACGCGGCTGGTGTTCCTCGCCAACCCGGCCAACCCGACCGGCACGATGATCTCGCAAAGCGCGCTGGCGCGGCTGGCGGACGGCATACCTCCGCAGGCGCTCTTGGTGATCGACGGGGCCTACGCCGAATACGTGGACGGCTACGACGGCGGCGCAGGGCTGGTGACGGAGCGCAGCAACGTCTTTATGACGCGCACCTTTTCGAAGCTGTATGGTCTGGGTGGTCTGAGGGTCGGATGGGGGTACGGCACGGCGGAGGTGATCGACGTGCTGAACCGCATCCGGGGACCTTTCAACCTGTCTGCGCCTGCTCTGGCGTCGGCTGAGGCGGCGATCCGCGACCGGGACTACGCGGTCGCCTGCCAGCGCGAGAATGCGCGGCTGCGGAGCTGGTTGGCCGAGGCGCTGGCAGAGCACGGCGTGCCGTCGGACACGTCCTGCGCGAATTTCATCCTCGCGCGGTTTGCCTCGCCAGAAGAGGCGCAAGCCTGTGACGCCTTTTTGCAGACGCAAGGCCTGATCGTGCGGCAGGTGGGCGGCTACGGCCTGCCGGCGGCATTGCGGATCACGGTCGGGGACGAAGACGCCTGCCGCCGCGTGGCCGAAGCCGTGGGCGCGTTCAAGGCGGGCCATACCAAGGCGTACGTGTCGTGAGCGCGCTTTACGGGCGAGTGGCGCTGATCGGGCTGGGGCTGATCGCCTCGTCGATGTTCTGGGGCATCCGGCGGGGCACGCTCGCGGGCGAGGTTGCGGGCTACGCTCGGTCGGCAGAGACGCGCGCCACCGCACGCCAGATCGGGCTCTGTGACGAAGTGTGCGACACGATCGCGGAGACCGTGAAGGACGCCGATCTTGTGGTGCTGTGCGTGCCCGTCGGCGCGATGGAGGCGGTCGCCAAGGAGATGGCGCCGCACCTCAAACCCGGGGCGGTGATCTCGGACGTCGGCTCGGTCAAGCGGGACGTGATCGACAGCGTCGGGCCTTACGTGCCGGAAGGTGTGCACTTCATCCCAGCGCATCCTGTCGCGGGGACCGAGCATTCGGGGCCGACCTCGGGCTTTGCCGAACTCTTCGACAACCGCTGGTGTCTGGTGACACCGGCGCCCGGCGTGCCGGAGGCGGAGATCGCGCGGCTCGAGGCGTTCTGGCGCGGACTTGGCTCGAACGTGGATCGGATGGAGCCGGACCACCATGACCTTGTGCTGGCCGTCACCAGCCACGCGCCACACCTCATCGCCTACACGATGGTAGGCGTCGCGGACGATTTGCGCCGGGTGACGGACAGCGAGGTGATCAACTACTCGGCGGCAGGCTTTCGCGACTTTACGCGGATTGCAGCATCCGATCCGACCATGTGGCGCGACGTGTTCCTGACCAACAAGGAGGCGACGCTCGAGGTGCTTGGGCGCTTCACCGAGGAGCTCTTTGCGCTGCAACGTGCCATTCGGACGGGTGACGGTGAGCACCTTCACGCCTATTTCACCCGCACGCGCGCGATCCGCCGTGGCATCATCGAGGCCGGGCAGGATACAAGTGAGCCAAACTTTGGACGGGGCTCAGGCGGAGGCAAGGGTGAGGTATGAGGCTGATCTGGGCGCTTGTGGTGACATGTCTGGCCGGGGTGGGCAGTGCCGCTCCGGAAACGTCTCCGCGCCCGATGCCGCGTCCCGAGGGCGATGCAAGTCCCGCCATGGAAGCTCTGCTGCGTACGGCACTGCCCACCTTACGGCCTCTGGCCCGACCGGCCGCTGCACTTGCAGGCCCGGTTGCGTCACGCGTCGTGCCGGCGGTGGAGGTCATCTCCCCGATAGATGCCGTGCGCCCCACGTCGCGCCCGCGCTGGGCGCAAGTCTCGGCGGTGGCGCCCGTCTCGGTTGCGCCGACGTCGGATGATCTGGCTGCCAATCTGCCAAACCCCGAACCGGCGGTGCTGGTGATGGGGGAAACGGTGTCGCTGCGTCCCGCGCTCCGTCCCGAAGGCATGGTGCAGCGGATCATGTCCAAGCGGCAGAAGGAGCAACAGGCGCTGAAACGCGGCTCGGTCTGCGGGGACCTGTCGCTGCAGGGCGAAGTCGTCGGCACGGTGCCTGGCCGTTTGCGCGGCTGCGGCATCCAGAGCGCGATCAAGCTCAAGGCGGTCGATGGCGTGCGCCTGTCGACGCTGTCGGTCATGGACTGCCCGACGGCCAAGGCGATCAAGAACTGGATCAACACGGGCGCACGTCCGGCCATCGGCTCGTACGGTGGCGGGCTCCAGCGTATTCGCGTGGCGGCGCACTATGCCTGCCGGACGCGCAACAACCTGCCGGGCGGCAAGATCAGCGAGCACGGCAAGGGCCGCGCCATCGACATCGCGGCGCTCTACACCCGCGACGGGACAGAGATCAGCGTGCTCAAGGATTGGGGTAAGGGCCGGGAGGGCCGGATGCTGCGCGAGATGCACCGCGCGGCGTGCGGACCCTTCGGCACGGTGCTGGGCCCCGAAGCGGACCGGTTCCACCGCGATCACTTCCACTTCGACACGGCGCGCTATCGCAGCGGCTCTTACTGCCGATGATCACCCATACCGCGCACGAAGCGGTACTGGATCTCTCCCGGCAGATCGGGATTTCGCTGTCTCACGTGCGCGTCGAGGAGCGTCTGGGCGGGCTTGCGCTGCGAGCGTCCTACAGCCGGCTCGTGCCGCCCAAACCCTGGCCCGAGGCGCCGGAGGGATTTTCCGGGTGGGACCTTGGCCGGCAGGCGGAGTTCGCGGCGGGCCGGGTGCTGGCGTCGGCGGCGCTCGCCGTGCTGGGACTGCCTGCGAGGCTGCCACGCGCCGCGTCGCGTGCACCCGAGTGGCCACTGGGCGCATCGGGCGCGATCAGCCACACCCATTCCGAGGTGGGCGCGCTGGTGGTGCCGGGCCTCTGGCGCGTCGGGCTCGACATCCAGGACATCGCGCAGGGCGAGAGCCTCTCTGCCCTGCGGAGCGAGGCGCTGAGCATCGCGGACCGCCAGGTGCTTGCGCCGGTCTCCACTGAGGCGGCGGTGGCCGACACGCTGGGGTTCTGCGCCAAGGAGACGCTTTTCAAGGCGCTCCACCCCGAAGTGCAGCGCGTCTTTGGCTTTGATGCGGCGCGCGTGGTCGAGGTGGAGGGGGATGGCCTGACGCTCGAGCTGACGCGCAGTCTGACGGACGAGCTGGACGCCGGCACGCGGTTCGATCTGACCTGGAGCCTCGACGCCGGTGCGGTCGAGACCTGGATGATCGACAGCCGCGTGGTGTGACGCGCTGCCTCTTTCCGGCTGAGACGCGCTGGGATACACCCGAGGCCAACTGGAGGTGCCCCGATGAAAGACGATACGCCACACGCCATGACGCCCGAAAGTGCGCGCGCCAAGCCTGCGCCACTCAACTGGGAGGACCCGTTCGGCCTCGACGCGCAGCTGACCGAGGAAGAGCGGATGATCCGCGACGCCGCCCGCGCCTATTGCGACGACAAGCTGATGCCGCGGGTGCTGATGGCGAACCGCCACGAGACCTTTGATCGCGAAATCATGCGGGAGATGGGGGCGCTGGGTCTGCTGGGCTCGACCCTCCCCGAAGCCTATGGCGGGGTGGGAGCGAACTACGTCTCCTATGGGCTCGCTGCGCGCGAAGTGGAGCGGGTCGATTCGGGCTACCGCTCGGCCATGTCGGTGCAATCCAGTCTCGTGATGCACCCGATCTTTGCCTACGGGACCGAAGAGCAGCGCCAGAAATTCCTGCCTCAGCTCGCGTCGGGCGAAATGGTCGGCTGTTTTGGTCTGACCGAGCCCGACCACGGGTCGGACCCCGCGGGCATGCTCACCCGCGCCAGGAAAGTGGACGGTGGGTACCGGATTTCGGGGGCGAAGAATTGGATCACCAACTCTCCGATCGCGGATGTGGCGGTCATCTGGGCCAAGTCCGACGCGCATGACGGGAAGATCAAGGGCTTTATCGTCGAGCGCGGGATGGACGGGTTCGAGACACCGAAGATCGAGGGCAAGTTCTCCCTGAGGGCCTCGGTCACAGGCATGATCCAGCTCGATGATGTGTTTGTGCCCGAGGAGAACCTTCTGCCGAATGCTTCGGGTCTGGCAGGGCCATTCGGCTGCCTCAACCGGGCGCGTTACGGGATCAGCTGGGGCGCGATGGGCGCGGCGGAGTTCTGCTGGCACGCGGCGCGGCAATACACGCTCGACCGGCAGCAATTCGGCAAGCCCCTGGCGCAGACGCAGCTGGTGCAGAAAAAGCTTGCCGACATGCAGACGGAGATTGCGTTGGGGCTGCAAGGCTCTCTGCGGCTGGGGCGGATGATGGACGATCACACGGCGCCGGTGGAGCTGATCAGCCTGATGAAGCGCAACAATTGCGGGAAGGCCATCGCCATCGCGCGCGAGGCGCGGGACATGCACGGCGGCAACGGGGTGAGCGATGAATACGGGGTCATCCGGCACGTGATGAACCTCGAAGCGGTGAACACCTACGAGGGCACGCATGATGTACACGCGCTGATCCTTGGACGCGCGCAGACTGGTCTGCAGGCGTTTTTCTAGAGCGCTGAGTTGGATACAGGCTACCTTTAGCATCAGACACACCGGCTTAAATGGAAACCCCCGCCTGACGGGCACCGTCAGGCCGCGTCATGCCGTAGGCATGCCTCCGGCATGACCCGCCCCCATGGGGCGGCGCGATGCGCCACCCCGCGGGACGGCGAGTGCACAGCGGTTACGATTGCATCAGGTTTAAGGTCCCTCTGCAAAGAGGGTCTGTTGCAGCCGTTCGGCGCCGCTCAAAAGCACGCGTGCGCAGTCGTCCACGTGGTCCTCGTTGAGGCGCTGCTTGGGGCCGTGCGTGGCGAGGGCGGCGACAAAGCGGCCGTCGGGATCGGTGATCGGCACGGCGATGGCGAACATGTCGTCCATGAACTCCTGATCGTCGATCGCGTAGCCGCGCCGGGCGATCTCGACCAGCTCTCCGAGCAGGTCGTCGGAGTTGACGAGCGTGTTGCGGGTGCGCCGGTCGAGCGTCAGCCCCATCACGAAGGCACGGCGGCGGGCGGGGCGCAGGCTCGACATGAACGTCTTGCCGCTCGCGGTGCAGTGGAACGGCACGTGTGAGCCGCGCGGCAGTTGGATGCGGAACGGCCAGTTTGTATCCACACGGTCGAGGTAGTTCATCCCCGACGCCTCGGGCACGACAAAGTTCACCGCCTCGCCGGTCTGCTCCGCGATGTCCTCGAGGATCTGGTGGCGGGTGATCGCGCTTTGCGAGGCGTGCATCAGCCCGGTGGCCATCATGCGCGCGCGGCGGGCAGGGCGAAACTTGTTGCGGTCGCCGTCGCGGTGCAGGAAGCCTTCCCGCTCCAAAGTCGCCACCAGCCGGTGGATCGTCTGCTTTGGCAGACCGAGCGAGGCGTTGATCTCGGTCGGGGAGAGGGGCTGGTCGCTGCGCCCCACGATCTCGAGGATCAGCAGGGTGCGCAGGTTGGTCGGTATACGCGCGTCGACATCCATCGAAATAAATCTCTTGCCGGATCGTGTCTCCTAGCCATACAGTGGAATCGCGCAAAAACAAGACAAAAAGTCTCATTTTTTGATCTTGTGGAGGGACAAGCGCGCGGGCGGGAGCCCATGGGAGGGAATGTGGAATTCGACTTCGTCGTTGTCGGCGCGGGGTCTGCCGGCTGTCCGGTGGCCAGACGCCTGAGTGATTCCGGTCGCTACTCGGTCTGCCTGATCGAGGCCGGACCGCGCGACCGCGATCCGTGGATCCACATTCCGGTCGGCTACTTTCGCACGATGGGAAACCCGCGCTCGGACTGGCGTTACATGACGCAGGCGGATCCGGGCATTGCGGGGCGTGCGATTTCGTGGCCGCGCGGGCGCGTGATGGGAGGCTCGTCGTCGATCAACGGCCTTCTTTACGTGCGGGGGCAGGCGCAGGATTACGATCACTGGCGCCAACTGGGGAACACCGGCTGGGCGTGGGACGACGTCATGCCGTATTTCAAGCGGGCCGAGAGCTGGGGCGGGGATACGCCAGACCCGGACGCCGTGCGCGGCAAGGACGGGCCCTTGTCGGTGAACCCCACCCGCCTCTCGCGTGACATCGTCGACCACTGGGTCGATGCGGCCGTGAACGCCGGCTACAAACGCAACCCCGATTACAACGGGCTCGACCAGGAGGGGGTGGGCTACTTTCAGCTGACCCAGCGCAACGGGCAACGCTGCTCGTCGGCCAAGGCGTATATCACGCCCGTGCGGGGCAAGCGCGAGAACCTTGAGGTCCTGACCGATGCGCAGGCCGAGCGGTTGGTGATCGAGGACCGGCAGGTCAAGGGGATCGTCGTCAGCCGCAAGGGCGAGAGCATCACGGTACGCGCCCGCAAGGAGGTGATCCTGTCCTCGGGCGCCATCGGCTCCCCGCAGATCCTCATGCTCTCCGGCATCGGCGACGCCGAGGAGCTGCGCCGTCACGGGATCGAGTCGGTCGCCCATGTGCCGGGGGTGGGCAAGAACCTGCAGGATCACCTGCAGGCGCGTCCGGTCTACAAGACCACGCTGAGCACCATCAATGTCGAGACGAACTCGCTTTTCAAAAAGGCGTTGATCGCGCTCGAATACGCGGCCAAGCGAACGGGTCCGATGACCATGGCGGCCTCGCTCGGGACGGGCTTTCTCAAGACCGATCCGCGGCTCGAGACGCCGGACATCCAGTTCCACATCCAGCCGTTTTCGGCGGACAAACCTGCGGATGGACCGCACAAGTTCTCTGCCTTTACCGCGTCGGTGCTGCAGCTGCGCCCGGAAAGCGCCGGGCATATCGAGCTCAAATCGGATAACCCCTTCGAGCATCCGGACATTCATCCGAACTATCTGGCGACCGACCTCGATCAGCAGACCATCGTCAAGGGCATTCAGGTTGCGCGCAAGATTGCCGCGCACAGCCCGCTCAAGGACTACGTGACCGAAGAATACGCGCCGGGCCGCGAGGTAGCCTACGACGATTACGACGGCACGCTCGCCTGGGCGCGGAACACGGCCGTCACGATCTATCACCCGACCGGCACCTGCAAGATGGGACAGGACACCATGTCCGTGGTCGACGAACGCCTGCGCGTGCGCGGGATCAAGGGGCTGCGCGTCGCGGATGCCTCGATCATGCCGCAGATCGTCTCCGGCAACACCAACGCCCCCTGCATCATGATTGGAGAGAAAGTGTCTGACATGATTCTCGAGGATGCCGTCGCATGATGGACACGGCCCTCGATTTTGGAAAAATCATCATCGCCGACCTGATCCTGTCTGGCGACAACGCGCTGATCATCGGCATGGCGGCGGCAGGGCTTGCGCCCGAGCTGCGGGCCAAGGCGATCCTCTACGGGATGGTGATCGCCGCTGTTCTGCGCATCGTCTTTGCCGTGGTCGCGACCAAACTGCTGGGTATTCCCGGCCTTTTGTTTGTCGGCTCGCTGCTGCTCTTCTGGGTGTGCTGGCGGCTTTACCGCGAGATCCGCGAGGGTCAGCCCGAGGAGGCCGAAGAGGCGATGGAGACCGCCGAGGATCCCGAGGCCGGCTACACCGGCCCGCCGCGGCGGACCATGGCGTCTGCGCTCTGGTCGATCACGCTGGCCGATGTCTCGATGAGCCTCGACAACGTGCTTGCCGTGGCCGCGATCGCGGACGGGGACACGGTCATGCTGGTCTTCGGCCTCGGCCTTGCCATCGTGCTCATGGCATTTGCCGCCACCATCATCATGAAGGTTCTGGCCAAGTACCCCTGGATCAGCTGGCTCGGCCTGTTCGTGCTCGTCTACGTCGCAGGCGAGATGTTCTACCGCGGGTTCTTCGACATCAACCACGGCGTCGGACCGATGCTGGGGCTGGTCGAGGGCTTTGCCACCGGGAAGGGGCACTGACCGCATTTTGAGATTTCGGGGTCCCGCAGATTGGCGGGGCCTTGGGAGGACAACCGGATCGAGATCGCCTTCGCGGCCCGGATCAAACGTCAAAAGAAGGCACTAAAACGGGAGGAACATCATGTTCAATCTTTCTACCCTCGCAAAGGGCCTGACGGCAGCTGCCGTTGGCCTGACGGCGATGGCCACGGCGGCGCTTGCCGACGGTCACGCCAAAGTGCTCCGCATCCAGTCGGTCCTGCCGACGACGGCGGACGAAGTTGTGATGCTGCGCGCCTTCGGTGACGACGTGGCGGCCCTCACGGGCGGCTCGCTCACCATCGAAGTCCTGCCCGCCGGTGCCGTTGTCGGCCCGCGCGACATCATGGACGCCGTGGACGCAGGCCTTGTCGAAGGCGGCTTTGCCTGGACGCATTACTGGGGCGGCAAGCACGTCGCGGCCAACCTCTTTGGCGCGCCGGTTGCGGGCGCTGGCGTCGGCATGGACAACATCGCGTTCCTGTCATGGTTCCAGTTCGGCGGCGGCAAAGAGCTGTACGACCAGCTGTGGGACGAGATGGGCGTGAACGTCAAAGGCTTCATGCTGCAGCCGGTTGGCCCCGAGGCCCTGGGCTGGTTCCCCGAGCCGATCACCTCGATGGACGACTTCCGGCAGATGCGCTTCCGCGCGCCTCCGGGCATGGTTGGCGCGGCTTACGCTGACGTGGGTGTGCCCGCGGTCGCGATGGGCGGCGGTGACATCCTGCCGGCGCTGGAAAAAGGTACCATCGACGCAGCCGAGTGGTGCTGCCCGAAGCCTGACTCGGTCTTTGGCTTCCAGAAGGTGCTCAAGCACTATTACCTGCAGGGTCTGCACCAGGTCGTCGTGAACGCCGACATGTATGTCAACGGTGACTTCTACGATTCGCTGACCGACCTCGAGAAGAAAGCCCTCGAAGTCGCCTCGACCGCGTCGCTGTCGAAGTCCATGTCCTACCGTATCTACGAGAACGGCAAGGCGCTGAAGGACCTCGTCGACAACCACGGCGTGATCCTCGAGGACACCCCGGCGGACTACTTCACCGAGTACTCGGCAGCAGCGAACAACGCCCTGCAGGCCGCCGCTGACGAGAACGAGTTCTTTGCCCAGGTGTGGCAGTCCCAGAAGGACTTTGCCGCCATCGCCGTGCCGTTCTGGTCCGGTGCGCAAACCTCGAACGCGAACCTCGGCCGCGCATACGCGGACACGCTGAAGTAAGCGACCCTCGCGTAGGATGGGTGCTAGCACCCATCCTACCACCTCCCCCGAAACGCGACGTCTTTATTGGCGAGGTGCCGACCGCCACGGCACCTTCCGAATGAAGAGGGACACCCCATGGCCGCCGAAGAACCACGCCCAGAAGACCTGGAGATCGCCGACGAGCTGATCGCCGAGCGCCGTGCCGAAGCGCCGGGGGAGACGCCCGAGGACATGACGGCCTGGCAGCGCCCGATCACCGCGGCCATCGACGTGCTCAACTACCGTGCAGGCCAGTTCATCGCGCTGCTGATGGTGCCGCTGATCGCCATCGTGGTCTGGGAGGTGTTCTCGCGGAACTCCTTCATCATCCTGGCGAACGCCGGCTACGAGGAGTTTGCGCGGGGGCTTGGGCTTGGCCCGACGCTGACGGCCTATGACCTCAGCCGGATGATCGCAGGTGTCCTGTGGATGGCGGGCGCGGGGTACGGGTTGATGCGCGGGGTGCACATCCGTGCCGACTTCCTCTACCGCAACTGGTCGGATAAGACGCAGGCGACGGTGGATGCCGTTGCGTATCTGCTGTTCTTTATCCCGTCGATGATCTTCTTCACCTGGGTTGCCTCGCAATTCTGGTGGAAGTCCTTTGCCGGCGGCTACAGCTTTAGTGGGTTCGAATGGACGTCCTGGGCCTCCTGGATGGACCTGATGGCGCAGGGCGAGACCAACCAGGTCGACAGCGCCTGGGGGCCTTTGCTTTGGCCGGCCCGGATCGCCATGCCGATCGGCGGCGCGCTCTTGCTGCTGCAGGGTCTGCCGGAGATCTTTCGCGCCTTTCACAAGATGGGAAAGGCGCGCGAGCGTATCTTTGTCCGGCTGCTGCCGGTCTACCTGATCGGTCTGGTCTGGCTTGTCATGGCGGTCTTTACGCCCGATTACGTGATCGGCGGCGACTGGTTCACCGATCTGATGAAGGCCCGCCCGGACCTGTCCCGCCCCACCATCGGCCTGATCATGCTGGGCGCGATGCTGTTCGTGATCTTCATCGGGTTCCCGATCTCGTTCACGCTGATTTTCCTGGCCTTTGTGTTCGGCATCTGGGGGGACAACTTCCTCAAGACGGCGTTCATCTTTACCCTCCAGACCAACTCGGCGATGCTCAATGACCAGCTGATGGCGGTGCCGCTTTTCGTGCTCATGGGCATCGTGATGGAGAGCGCGGGCCTGATGGAGCGCCTTTTTGCCTCGATCCAGATGATCATGGCGCGGGTGCGCGGCTCGCTCTTTATCGCGGTGCTGATCGTGTCGACGATCTTTGCCGCAGCGACCGGCATCGTGGGCGCGTCGGTGACGCTGCTTGGGATCATGGCCGGGGCGACCATGTCGCGGTCCGGCTATGACGTGAAGCTCGCCGCCGGGACGATCACCGCGGGCGGCACGCTCGGCATCCTGATCCCGCCCTCGATCATGTTGATCGTGATGGGGCCGGTGCTCGAGGTCTCGACGCTCGACCTCTTCCGCGGCGCGTTCATCCCCGGCGCTCTGCTGGCCTCGCTCTACCTGCTCTACACGCTGGGGCGGTGCTGGCTGAACCCGTCGCTGGGTCCGATCCTGGGGCCGGAAGATCAGCCCGACACGTCGAAATACTACGGCGCCGAGGTTGCGCTGGTCTGTCTGGGTATCCTGACGATCTGCCGCGTCTTCGGCCTGGGCCTCGGCGGCAGCCTCGGGTTCATCCCCTTTGGCGGCCTCCTGGTGCTCGCGGCCACCGTGGCCGTGGCCTATGCCGCCTACCGCAACGTGCAAGTCCTGCGGATCGTGCTGCCGATTGCGGTGCTGTTCCACATCTACATGGTGTTCGCCAACTCGGGCGACGGCCTCTCGGTCTGGTCCATCGTTCTGGCGGTCTTCATGGTGTTCCTGGCGTTCCTTGCGCGTCCGATCTACGGCAAGGACGCGGATACCGAGTTCTACTTCTCCCAGCTCTGGGACGAGTTCTTTGCCGGGCTGATGCCTCCGACGATCCTGATCTCCTTTGCGCTGGGCTCGATCCTGCTGGGCTTTGCCACGCCGGCCGAGGCTGCGGCGATGGGTGCATTCGGTGCGATCCTCTTGTCGGTCGCTTACCGCAAGTTCACGCTGCCGGGCTTTTTCGACAGCCTGATCAAGGCGCTCGAGATCACGGTGCTGATCATGTTCCTAGTTGCGGCCTCGAACTTTTTCGGGGCGCAGTTCTCGTCGCTTGGCACGCCCAAGATGATGACGGAGATCCTGCTGGGCCTCGACATGGCGCCCTTCCTGATCCTGCTGCTCGTGATGGCGCTGATCTTCCTTCTGGGCTGGCCGCTGGAATGGGTGCCGATCGTGCTGATCGTGGTGCCGATCCTGCTGCCGACGGTGGCCGCGCTCGATATCTACGGGTTGGAGCGCTACGACCTGATGGTCTGGTTCGGCATCCTCGTGGCGGTGAACCTGCAGACGGCGTGGCTCTCGCCGCCGGTGGCGCTCTCGGCCTACTTCCTCAAGGGCGTCGTGCCTAATTGGGACCTCAAGGACATCTACCTCGGCATGATGCAGTTCATGTTGGTGCAGCTGACCGGGCTGATCTTGCTGCTCCTTTTCCCGCAGCTGGTGCTGTGGCTGCCGCGGGTGATGGGCGGCTAGCGCACCCCTCTGCGATCAAGCTTTGGAACGCCGCGACCCCCGGGCCGCGGCGTTTTTCTGTCCCGGTCTGAGTCGCTGGTTGCGATCCCGCCAACGGCGCTTTTCGGGTGCCTTGTTGCCCATGGCCGGCAAGTCGCAAAAGCATCTTATTGAGACTGCTTTCCGCGCCTTGATTTGCAAAACCCGAAGCCAAGTTTTGCCATTCGTGAAAAGGAAAGATGTGCGTTGACAGGACGCGCCCGCCGTATTCTGAGAATAAAAGTACCAATTTTAGGCAGGGAGACCCCATGGCCCGCGAGTATCTCAAGAAGGCGCCAAAGCACGCGCGCACGGACGCAAGCGAGACGCGCAAGATCGTCATGGACATCCTCGACGAGATTGAGACGGGCGGTGACGCCGCGGCTTTGGCCTATGCCAAGAAGTTCGACCAATACGACGGGCCGACGATCCTGAGCGCCGAGGACATCGCCGCAGCGGCAGATCTGGTGCCGCAAAAGCTGCGGGACGACATCGCTTTTGCCGCCGACAACGTGCGCCGCTTTGCCGAGGCGCAAAAGGAGACGCTGCGCGATGTCGAGTACGAGGTCGTGCCGGGGCTGATGGCCGGTCAAAAGGCGATCCCCTGCCGCGCGGCGGGCTGCTACGTGCCGGGCGGGCGCTACAGCCACGTCGCCTCGGCCATCATGACGGTGACCACCGCTAAGGTCGCGGGCGTGCAGACGATCACCGCCTGCTCCCCGCCGCGTCCGGGCGAAGGCATCCCGCCCGCCATCGTCTATGCCGCCCATCTCTGCGGCGCGGACAACATCCTCGCCATGGGCGGGGTGCAGGGCGTGGCCTCGATGACGTTTGGCCTCTTTGGTTTGCCAAAGGCGGACATCCTCGTGGGTCCCGGCAATCAGTTCGTGGCGGAGGCGAAGCGCATCCTCTTCGGCCGCGTGGGGATCGACATGGTGGCAGGCCCGACGGACTCGCTCATCCTCGCGGACAAGAGCGCCGATGCGGAGATCGTCGCCGTCGATTTGGTGGGGCAGGCGGAGCATGGCTACAACTCGCCCGTCTGGCTTGTGACCGACGACCGCGCTTTGGCCGAGGCGACGCTCACCCGCGTGCCGGAGCTGATCGAAGAGTTGCCCGAGCTCAACCGCGACAACGCTCGTGCCGCCTGGCGTGACTATGGTGAGGTGATCCTCTGCGCAGACCGCGAGGAGATGGCGGCTTGCTCTGACGATTACGCGCCTGAACACCTGACGGTGCAGGCGGAGGATCTGGACTGGTGGCTCTCGCGGCTCCAGTGTTATGGCTCGCTCTTCCTCGGGGAGGAAACGACGGTCGCTTATGGGGACAAGGCGTCGGGCACCAACCACGTCCTGCCGACCTCGCAATCGGCCAAGTACACGGGCGGGCTTTCGGTCCACAAGTACATGAAGATCGTCACCTGGCAGCGCGCCACGCGGGACGGGGCCAAGCGTGTGGCCGAAGCAACCGCCCGCATCTCCCGCCTCGAAGGGATGGAGGGGCATGCGCGCACGGCGGACATCCGGCTCGCCAAGTACTTCCCCGGCGAGAACTTCGACCTGTCGGCCGCCGAATGAAGGCGCTGGTCTACGAAGGTCCCGAAGCGCTGGTTCTGCGCGATGTGCCGGACCCTCTGCCGGGGTCGGGCCACGCGGTGCCGCCGGGTCAGCCGGGCGGCACGGACACCCTCATCACGGTTAAGGCGGTCGGCATCTGCGGGTCCGACATGCACGCCTACCTCGGCCACGACGAGCGCCGCCCCGCGCCGCTGATCTTGGGGCACGAGGCGGCGGGGATCACGGCGGATGGGCGGCGCGTGACGGTGAACCCTCTGGTCGTGGACGCCAATTGTCCCTTCAGCCAGTCAGGCCGCACGAACCTCAGCCAGACTCGCCAGATCATCTCGATGCCTCCGCGCCCCGGCGCCTTTGCCGAGATCATTTCGATGCCGGAGGAGAACCTCGTCGACGTGCCATCAGATTTTTCGCTCGAAAAATCTGCGCTCGCCGAACCGCTGGCGGTCTGTTGGCATGCCGCGCGCCTTGGCCAGCCGGAAGGAAAATCCGCCCTTGTCATCGGTGGCGGCGCGATTGGCGTGGGCTCGGCGCTCTCGCTACTCGCACAAGGTGCAACACACGTCACGCTCGTCGAGCCGAATGCGGCGCGCCTCGCTTATCTGCAGGACCAACCCTTTGACGCGGTGGAGCCTGACAAGGCGACAGGCTTTTTTGACCTCGTGGTCGACGCCGTGGGGTACGAAGGCACAAGGGCGACGGCCTCAGCGCAAGTCATGCCCGGTGGGACGATCCTGCACGTTGGCCTTGGCTCCGGCGCGGGCGGCCTCGATATCCGGCGCATGACGCTGCAGGAGGTCACCTTTATCGGGACCTACGCCTACACTGCCCAGGACTTTCGCGACACTTGCGCGGCCATGTTCGAGGGACGCCTCGGCGCGCTCGACTGGACAGAGACGCGCTCCCTCGCGGACGGACCCCAAGCATTCGCCGACATCCGCGCAGGCCGGGTGGCCGCGCCCAAAATTCTACTCAAGCCCTAAGGACCGACATGAGCATCAGCACACAGATCGTGGACGACATGGTGGCGAACGGCATCGACTTTGTCACCACCGTCCCCTGCAAGCAGCTCGGCGGCGTGATCGACGAGGTCGAAAAGCGCCCCGAAATCTACCATATCCCCTCCAACAAAGAGGACGAAGGGATGGGCCTCTGTGCCGGTGCCTTCATGGGAGGCAAGCGCCCCTGCATCATCATGCAGAACACGGCTATCGGGGTGACGATCAACACGCTGGTGACGCTCACACAGTTCTACCGGATGCCGCTGCCGATGCTGATCTCGTACCGCGGCGAGCTGCTCGAGCCCGTGGCCTGCCAGGCGGAGATGGCGGTGCACACCAAGGCGCTGCTCGCGCAGCTGAACATCCCGACCTACCACTTCCACCACCAGGAAGATGCCAAGGAGCTGGACGCGATCCTCAAGTACACGTTCATGTGCAACAAGCCCGTGGCCATCCTGACCGACGCAACCTTCTGGGGAGGGTACTGACATGATCCGTTCGGAAATTCTCAAAGAGATCGCCCCGATCCTCCGCCCGCATCTGGTGGTTTGCAACATCGGCCTGCCGAGCCAGGAGATGCACCTGATCGACGACCAGCCGACGAACTTTTACATGCTCGGCACGATGGGATTGGCGTCGTCGATCGGGCTGGGTTTGGCGCTGGCGCAGGACAAGACGGTGATCTCCATCGACGGCGACGGCTCGGTGCTGACGAACCTCGGCACGCTGCCGACGATTGCGAACAACGTGGCGGACAACTTCATCCTGATGATCGTCGACAACGGCTCTTACGGCTCGACCGGCGACCAGCCGACCTATGCCGGCAAGAAGACGAACCTCACCGACGTCGCCCGGGCCTGCGGCTGCGAAAACGTGGTCGAGTGCCAGGCCGAAGAAACCGGCCGCGTGCTAGAAGAGGCGATCGCGTCCAAGAAGATGACCGTCATCGTCACCAAATGCGAGAGCGGCAACATCAAGGTCCCGGTCATTACCAAGGACCCCGTCGTCATCCGCGACCGCTTCATGACGGCGGTCGCAGAGTAGGGCCGCGCGCGGGACAAAGTCTGGCAGCCCGCGTGATAGGCATCTGTCATGTGGGCTGTTTTCTTGGGGGAGATCAGACATTTAGTGTGAGCCTGCGGCGCGGCTGCGCGTCACGATGTGGCTGGCGCCGAGCATCGCTGCGACCATCCCCGCGCCAAGCGCAAAGACCAGAAAGACGCCCGACAGGTCCGTGACCGCCAGCACGGCTGCCGAGACAAAGGGCGAGGCGAATTGCCCGGCAAAGAGCAGCGTCGTCATCATGCCCGAAGAGCGCCCGCGCGCAGTGTCCGGCACATGCGCCATCAGCCACACGTTCTGGTTGGGTATGATTGCGCCCAGCCCCGCTCCCGTTGTAAGCACGCCGGCGACCACGAGCGGCAGCGTCTCGGCTTGTGAGATCAGCGCGTAGCCCAAACCCATAACCGCCAGCGACACCACGGCGATCACCGGCGGAGCGAACCGTGCACGGATGCGGCCGTAGAAAAACCCGCCCGGAAAACTCGCCACGGTCATCAGGGCAAGTGTTGCGCCGATCACGCTGGCCGAGGTGACGCCGAGCTCGTTCAGCAAAAACGGCAGCCGCGTCGCGGCCAGCAGGATGAACACCATGGCAAGGAACAGGATGCCTCCGGTCAGGGCCAGCACCGCCCAGGGGAATGGCACCGTGTCTTTTGACTGCGGCGTATTGGACTGGCCTCGCGCTCTGCGCGGCAGGGCCATCCAGGCCAGAACGGCCACTGGCAGCGCGAGAAGGTAGACGCCAAATGGCGCGCGCCAGTGCACCTCGGCCAGCGCGCCGGCGGCGAGCAGCGACAGGATGCCGGAGGCTGAAATGGCCGCGCCCTGCCAGCCCATGAACCGTGCGCGGTCGGCCCCGTGCCAAAGGTCCGCCGCGATCTGCGTCGCAATCGTCAGCGTGCCGGCCACGCCAATGCCGAGCAGCAACCGTCCGGCGAGGATAAGCGGCATCGTCTCCGCCACAAGACCCGACGCGCCGCCAAGCGCGTAGGCCAAGAGCGCGACCAACAAGAGCGCCGAGCGGTCATACCGATCCGCCGCCCAGCCAAAGAGCGCCGCTGTGCAGATCACCGCGAGCGAGGGCAGCGACACGACGAGCCCGGCCAACGTCTCGATCCCCGGCGTACTCGCAAAAGCGCGCGCGAGCCCGGGCAAGGCCGGCGCAACCGTCGCATTGGCGAGCACCGTCATGCTGGAGACTGCAAGCACCGCGACGGTGATCGGCAGGCCGGGGCTCGGCACCAAAGGTCGCGGGTCAGGGCGGTCTTGGGACATCGTGCATCTTCCGTGACAGTAACGTGCATTCATATGTTACGAGAAAGCACATGGGTCAAGCATTCCCGGCCCTAGGTTCGGCTCTACGACTGGTCAGGTCGTAGGTCTGCCCGTGTGCGCGGCGAGCCGGCGCTCGAAGTCGTCGGCAATATCGGCAAGCGACGCGGCCTGCAGCTCGGCGCGCAAGAGCGCTGCCGCGCGGTCGAACGCAACGCCGAGGCGCGCGTCCACCGCCTGCTCCACGAGGCAAGTCGGGTTCTCCCGCGCCGGACCCATCGCAAAGACCGCCGGCTCCCCGAGCGCCGCGTAGATGTCTAGCATCGTGATCTCGGCCAAGGGGCGCGTCAGGCGCCATCCGCCGCCATGCCCCTTGGTCGAGGTCACGATCCCCGCCTCGCGCAGCCCACCCATCATCCGCCGCACGCCCGGCCCCTGGGTGCCAAGCATCTCGGCGATGGCATCCGAGGTCACGGCCGCGTCCTGATCGGCCATATGGATCAGGACGTGCAACGTGCGAGAAAGGCGGTTGTCGCGGCGCATGGCGCCAGACTAGAGGCTCCGCGCGCAGGCGAACAGATGCGGTGTGGGGAACGGGTGGCGTGGACAACCGACGGCTCCAACGCGTAGCGCTGCTGCAGTGAGGGCTTGCACGACGTCGCCCGCAGCGACCGCCTTCGTGATCTCGCGTAGATGTCTGCTTTGGATTTCTTGGGTTGCTCCGCTTCCAATACTCATCAAGTTCGGCAGGGCTATTTGGCAACACGTACGGTATCTGCGCTTCTAACCCGTAGGGATCAACGATCAACCCTGGCGACTGCAGCGCATCCCCATATACACTCGCGCCATCGACTAGCCCCAACGGATCAGCCTGGATGTACCGCCCCGTCGTAGGAACATAGTCGCGCATCCAGTTCTGATTGAGCGCCGTCTCCCAGTGATAGAACTGCCCCGGGAAGCGCAGACCAAAGTCGGGGCCGGTGGACGTGTGCACCTCAACTAACCGTGTTCGGACCTGTCGATCTCCTTGGTCATCGTGTCGCGTGCCATGCCTCGTTCAACCTTTTCCACCGAAATCGTTTTGCCAATGTACGATTTACCCGGCAGTTTGGTTTCCACAGAAAATAATCGACGTTCGTAAAAGGTCACGTGTGCCGTCTGCCTTTTGCCATCCATTCGAAAACGCACATTGTACAACGCGTCGTCAAATTCGGACGAGTCGATCTTCTCAACATCGTTCAAATCGAAAGGTGAGAGGACGTTTATCCGCGGGTTGGAGCGTTCTACAAAGTCTTTGCGCGCCAACTGCCGACGAACCACGTTTGCCACGTCTTCTGAAAGCTCTTGCAGAACGGCTTCGATGAACGCCTCTTCATGCGGGCGCAGTGACCAACTGCCCGCGCCAGCTTGGTAGTGCCCGAGTGCATTCAAATACCGAAATACCTTAGAGATATTTCCCAACATTCAATTGCACCCACATTCACTGCCAACGCCAGCAACACCTGCTGCGGCGAAACTTCCAGCCACAGTGCCTTTTGCCCAGTCCGGAATTCGATCCAGTTTTTGTAATCTTGGGTCCAGCCGTTCCCCCATATTCCGCCGACCTTTCGGGTACCGCGCCGGATCGTGCTTGAAATGCCGTTTCGGCGAATCCCAAGACCCATTGAGTCCGCCACGCTGATTAAGTGCCTTGTTCAGGCCTCCCGAAGTGTTCCTGTTCACCGTCTTTTTGCTGAGACTGTGCGACCATTGTTTGCCGGTTTCCCGAGTGAGAGACTTCGCGCCGTGCCCTAAAAACAGTGCTTTCGAGACCCCCCCCACCAACGGCACAAAGAGCTCCTGCGATGGCAGTATCCTTTGCCGTCGCGCAGGGGTTTGTCAGGTATTCAATTCCAGCTCTCAAAATACCTCCGATGAGTTGTGGAATGAATTCGCCGGTTGGGTCAGTAAATCGCGCAGGCGACTGCAACGCATACCCATACACACTGGCCCCATCCACCAGCCCCAACGGATCAGCTTGGACACACCGCCTCGTCGTCGGATCATAATCCCGCATCCAGTTCTGATTGAGCGCCGTCTCCCAGTGATAGAATTGCCCCGGGAAGCGTAGGCCAAAGTCGGGGCGGTGGACGTGTGCACTCCACCAAAGGGCTTTTGGCTCATCGACGACGCCACCGTGCAGGTTGGGACGCCCTCCCATCCGCTTGCGGCACTGCGTGCTCCGCTGGCACCGGAGGACCTCGAGCCCTTTGTACGGCTTGTTTTGCCGGGATCCTGCGGCACCGGAGGGCCCGAAATTTGGCTGCGTCAGTGCGCGGCAATAGCGTTTTGCCGACCTCAGCCGCTAGGATGGATTTTCTGGGGGATGGGCTTGGTCGATGCCGGATGCCCGAACATCTGATGTCGGGCGCGCTCGCCGACGGACGGCTGGCGAGGCTTGTGCTGGCGCAGGACAGCGCACCGCCCGAAGAGCCCACGTTCTACGCCGCACATTTGCGCTCTGCCACGCCGGGACCCGCCGCGCGGTACCTGCTCGACACCCCGTCGGGGTTGCTCGGATTGCGTTGGCAACAGAGCCGGAGACGGACAGCTTTTCACCATTGGTACTGACAAGCGTTCTAGCGTTCGGGGGCATGCGACCCGACAAGAGGCTCGGTCCAAAAAAGCATGGCAGAGTGGCGATCCCTCAAGGACTCGAACCCTGAACCTGCTGATTAGAAGTCAGCTGCTCTATCCAGTTGAGCTAAGGGACCGCTGGCTGTGTGTTTAGCGTCACGCGGCAGGCCGCGCCAGCGTTGATCGCGGGCGCGGCGGATTGGTTTCAGAACGCCGGCTGTGTCGCGCGCGGGCGCTGCATCAGCACCAGGAGCGACAAGAGCAGAAGCGCGGGGATGAAGAACAGCTCCTTTGGGAGGCGGTCATTTTCGACCTGCACCTGCCGGATCACCACGGGCGTGTCACCGTAATAGTCGTACTCGAGCCCCAGCTGCTCGAAGAGCGGCGTCCCGGGGAAGGGCTCTTCGAGCACCAGCACCTCGCCCTCGGCGAAGGCCGTCAGGCCCTGCGCATCAAGCGCGCCCGTTGCATCGCCATTGACCGCCGGGATCACCACCGTTGTCGGGCGGTTCTCGCCGGTGTCGAAATCAGGCCCGTCGATGATGAGCCGCACGTCTTGCCCGTCCCGTGCGCCTTCCATCAGCGTGATCGCGGCGGGTCCGGCGGCGGTGCTGTACTTCTCGCTCACCTGGTCGAGGAAGAAGTCAGGCCGGAACAGCATGAACGCGATGAAGAGGAGAGCGACAGTCTCGTACCATCGGCTCTTGGCGATGAAATACCCCTGCGTCGCCGCCGCGAACAAGAGCATCGCGATGAGGGAGATGAAGAAGACGAGGATCGCCTTTGCAAAGCCCACATCGATCAGCAGCAAGTCCGTGTTGAAGATAAAGAGGAACGGGAGGAGCGCCGTGCGGATGTCATAGGCAAAGCCTTGCACACCCGTCATGATCGGGTCCCCACGGGAAATCGCCGCCGCCGCGTAGGCCGCCAGACCCACGGGGGGCGTGTCGTCGGCGAGGATCCCGAAGTAGAAGACGAACATGTGCACCGCGATCAGCGGCACTACGAGGCCCGCTTGCGCCCCCACGCTCACGATCACCGGCGCCATGAGCGAGGAGACCACGATGTAGTTGGCCGTCGTCGGCAGACCCATCCCGAGGATCAGCGACAGGACCGCCACCAGGATCAGAAGGATCATCAGGTTCCCGCCGGAGATGACTTCGATCACCTGGCCGATCACCTGGTGCGCGCCCGTCAGGGAGATGGTGCCGACGATGATGCCCGCCGCCCCTGTCGCCACGCCAATCCCGATCATATTGCGCGCGCCGAGGATCAGACCGTTCACGAAGTCGACCCAGCCTTGCACCGTTTGGCCACCAAAACCTTGGCCCCGGAACATCGCCTTGAGCGGGCGGTGGGTGAGCGCCACGATGATCATGAACACCGTCGCCCAGAAGGCCGAGAGGGCAGGGGAGAGGCGATCCAGCTCTTCGGTGCGCACCATCAGGTTCCACACCAGGATAAAGATCGGCAGCGCGAAATAGGCACCGCCCAGCAGCGTCGGCGTCAGGCGCGGCGCGCTGACCGGGCCGTCCTCGCTATCCATCTCGATATCCGGGTAGCGCGAAGCGACCCAGAGCAGCACGAGATAAAGCACGGCCACGATCCCGACCGCCACGTAGATCGTGTCGCCCATGACCGGCGCCAGCATGTGACGAATGCCGATCATCACGAATGTGCAGGCCCCGAGGAAGATAAAGCCCGACAGGAACAGGATCAGGATCATCAGCGGGCCGATGTGGCGACCGGGCTTTTCAAGGCCCTGCATCTTCATCTTCAGCGCCTCGAGATGCACGATGTAGAGGAGCGCGATGTACGAGATCACCGCCGGCAGGAACGCGTGTTTGATCACGTCGATGTAGGGGATGTTCACGTACTCGACCATCAGGAACGCCGCCGCGCCCATCACTGGCGGGGTGAGCTGGCCGTTGGTGGAGGAGGCCACCTCGACCGCGCCCGCCTTTTCCGCCGGGAACCCGATCCGCTTCATCAGCGGGATGGTAAACGTACCGGTGGTCACGGTGTTGGCAATCGACGAGCCGGAGATCATGCCGGTCATCATCGAGGAGAGGACCGACGCCTTGGCCGGGCCTCCGCGCAAAGCGCCGAGCAAGGCGATGGCCACCTTGATGAACCAGTTCCCGCCGCCCGCGCGATCAAGCAAAGCGCCAAAGAGCACGAAGAGGAAGATCATCGAGGTCGACACGCCAAGTGCCACGCCAAAGACGCCCTCGGTCTGCATCCAGTAGTGACCCAAAGCCTTGGAGAAGGACGCCCCGCCATAGTTCGTGATGTTCCGCGCCCATTCCGAGTACCCACCAAAGAAGGCAAAGGCGATAAAGCAGGACGCGATGATCACGAGCGGCAGGCCGAGCGAGCGGTAGACCGCGATCATCAGGACCACCATGCCGATCGAGGACATAACGATGTCTGACGTGTTCCACAGCCCCGGCCTGTCGGCGATCTCGAATCGGAAGACGACGAGGTAAAGACAGGACGCCACCCCAAGCGCCAAAAGCGCCCAGTCATAGGCGGGGATGCGGTCGCGGGGGGACGATTTGAACAGCGGAAACGCCAGCGTCGCCAAAGCAATCGCAAAGGCGAGGTGCACGAACCGCGCTTGCGCCACGATGTTGGCAAAGATGTTCATGCCCGTTGCCTGCGCCAGCTGCCCCGGCACGCGCGAGGCGATGTAGAGCTGAAAGAGCGACCAGGTGATGCACAGCCCGATGATCAGCGTGCCTTGCCAGTTCGCCGGGCTTCTCGCGCCGGTGTCGGCCTCGGCCACCATGTCGTCGGCGCTGCGCTCTGTCGTGTTGGCCATGTGTTGTCCCCGTCGCCTTATTTTGTGTCAGGCTGTCCCGGCCCGGGGGAGTCGCGCAAGGGAATTCTGTCGGACGCCCCTGGCATCGGCTGCCTCTTCTCTGAGCCGCGCCCTCGGCAAAGCACCGCAGGCCGCGCTCACAAAGCCGTCAGGTCCGTTGATCTCGGAAGGGGATCGCCGCACCTTTGATCCATGACGAATGCGATCCTGCCTTTTTGAAAGGACCAGACCCATGTCCAGCTTCTCCACTCGCCGCACGCTTCTGACCACCGGCTCCGCCGCGCTTGCGCTTGGTGCCACCGGCCTCACCGTGCCAGCCCGCGCGCAAGGGCTGGCGCCCACGCCGACCATGCGCGGAGGCGCCAACAACTACCGCCCGGGCGCGCCCATCGTGGAGCGGATCGGTGGCGGCGGCTTTTGGATGTCCGGCACCGTGCGCCGCGCGGGCGACGGCGCACCCATCGAAGGCGCCCGCATCCAGATCTGGGCACACACCACAGAAGGCCACGAGCGCGACCTTGCGAGCCATGGCGCCACGCTCACGGACGCCAGCGGTGTCTTCCGCCTCGAGATGCCGCAGATCGTGCCCGCCTTTGGCCAGGCGCACGGGCATCTGGCCTACGACAGCGACGCGTTCGAGACAGTGTTCCTGCGCCCCGTGATGTCAAGCTCCGCCGACACGAGCCTCGAGGCGCATTTCGTCCTCGTGCCCGCCTGACCCGCCGCGCGCCCTGATGCGCAACGCCGCAATCTGGACGGCCATTGCCGTGGCCGTGGGCGCGCCCTTGGCGCTCTCCGCCCTAAGCCCACTGCTCGCTTGGCGCGATCCGATCTACATCATCGCAGGCTTTTCCGGCGTGCTCGCGCTCGGTCTCCTCCTGATCCAGCCGCTCGCCATTGCCGGAGCCCTGCCGGGCCTTAAACCTCCCTCCGCGCGCAAAGTGCATCGCCTGATCGGCCTCGCCCTGGTGCTGGCCGTCGCGGTGCACATCGCGGGGCTCTGGATCACCAGCCCCCCGGACGTGATCGACGTGCTGACCTTCGCCTCCCCCACGCCCTTCGGCGTCTGGGGCGCCCTGGCGATGTGGGGCGTGATCTTTGCCGCCGCTCTTGCCGCCTTCCGCCGGCGGCTCCGCCTCGCGCCGCGAACATGGCGGGTTTTGCACGTCGCCTTCGCGCTGCTGGCGGCCGGAGGGACCGTCGCCCATGCCCTCCTTATCGAAGGCACGATGGAGGTCTGGTCGAAATGGGCACTCAGCCTTGCCGTTCTTGTGGCGGCTGGTTGGGCGGCGGTCACGGCGCTAAGGCGCTAAAAGAAAGACCGCGATACGCGCGTACACGAGCGCCCCTTAGCTGCAATCAAACGCCCCGATGTGGGTCAGGACGGCGTAGGCCTTGGCCTTGCGTGCGGACAGAAACCTTGTGTCGGGTAGGTCCATGTTGAGCGCGATGACGTAGGTGTCAGAGCCGCAGGCCACCCGTCCGACGAACCAGCCGATGTCCATCGCGGACGCTCTGTGGTGCCACCCGGTCTTGGACCACATCTCCCAATTCTCGCCGCTGTCGCTGTGCATGATGTTCTTCGCCGCGGCGTACGTCGTTGGAGACACAGACAGCTCTTCCCGCGCGAGCCGCGACAGGAAATCGACTTGCTCCCACGCGGAGATGCGCAAGGTGCCGTCGAGCCAGTAGGTCGCCAATTGTTCGGGACCGCCGATGTCCGCGTTGCCGTAGCCAAACTGCGCAAGCCGTTGTGCCATCACCTCGGCGCCGGCCAGACGGACGATGTGCTGAAAGACCCAGACGGCGGAGCTCTGGAACGCGCCTTTGAGCGTCTGGTTGCGGTTCCAGACGCTGCGTGACCTGATGACCCCGTCCCAGGCAAAGACTGTCTCTGAGTTCACGAGACCTTCGTCGAGCGCGATCAGGCTGTGGGGTATCTTGGCGGTCGAGGCAGGCGAGAAACGGCGATCTGCCCGCGCCTCGTTGCTCGACCACACTTGACCATCGGACAGGCGCGTTGCGACGACTGCCAGGCTTTCTCGTGGGTGCCGTACGTCTGAGACGACGTGCGACACGTCGCTCTCCTGCGCTGCGCCCGATGTCGCAGACACGCAGATCATCGCGGCGCACAATAGGCGGCTTAGAAAACGTGCTTTGGACTGCAAGCCTGACCTCGGACCTATGCAGGAGTCGCGACGCGACTTGGCAAGCTCCATCTCCGGCTTTGGGCGGATGCACGTCGGGTAAGCACAAACCGCAGGCCAGTTTGAGGCAAGAGAAGGGTGAGGGCACACGCGCGCCCCCACCAAGCAGCCGGATCAGTCGATCAAGCCCAGCTCTTTGTACGCGCGCGCAGCGCCGTCATGAAGTGGTGCCGAGAGGCCATCCTTGACCATCTGCGCCGGATCGAGGTTCGCGAACGCTGGGTGCAGGTTGCGGAAGTCGTCGATGTTTTCCATCACCGCCTTGGCCACGACGTACACGGTCTCCTCGGGGATGTTCGCTGAGGTCACAAAGGTCGCACCCACGCCAAATGTCGTGGTGTCGCCATCGGTGCCCTTGTACATGCCGCCCGGGATCGTCGCCACGCGGTAGAACGGATTGTCCGCGACCAGCTGGTCGATCGGCGCGCCGGTCACCGACACGAGCCGCGCGTCACAGGTGGTGGTTGCTTCCTTGATGGCGGCGGCCGGGTGACCGATGGTGTAGATCATCGCGTCGATGTTGCCATCGCAGAGCTCCTTGGCCATCTCCGAGCCCTTGAACTCGGTCGCGAGCGCCAGATCGCCCATGCCGATGCCGAAGGCTTCCATCACGACTTCCATCGTGGCGCGCTGGCCCGAGCCGGGGTTGCCGACGTTCACGCGCTTGCCCGCGATGTCCTCGAACCCGTTGATGTCGCTGTCACCGCGCACGATCAGGGTAAACGGCTCGGGGTGGACCGACATGACCGCCCGGATTTCGGGGAACGGGTTGTCGGCGAACTTGGACGTTCCGTTGAAGGCGTGGTGTTGCCAGTCGGATTGCGCAACGCCGAATTCCAGCTCACCGGCCTTGATCGTGTTGATGTTGTAGACCGAGCCGCCGGTGGATTCGACGGCGCAGCGGATTCCGTGCTCCTTGCGGTCGCGGTTCACCAGACGGCAGATCGCGCCGCCGGTGGGGTAGTAGACGCCCGTGACGCCGCCTGTGCCGATCGAGATGAACTCCTGCGCGGACACGCCGCCACCCAGCGCCATGACGCCGGCTGTGAGGGCTCCGAAAAGCTGCTTTTTCATGTGTTTGCTCCCTATTGGCTGGTTCCCTTGCGGAACCTCGTGCGCAACATTGAGCCGGGATTCGCGTCAACTTGCAACTCTTAGCGCGTGGCCCGGACCCGGATTGGAGCGCCCCATGAACCATGTCTTTGCCCGCAACAGCACCGCGATGCCGCCAAAAGCCGTGCGCGGCGAGGGCGTCTACCTCTATGATGAGTCCGGCAAGGCCTATTTCGATGGCTCGGGCGGGGCGGCGGTGTCCTGCCTCGGGCATGGCGATCCGCACGTGACGGCGGCGATCAAGGCGCAGCTTGAGACGCTGGCCTTTGCGCATACGGGGTTCTTCACCTCCGAGCCTGCCGAGGCGCTCGCGGACCGGCTGATCGCGCTGGCACCTGGGGAGCTCGACCGCGTGTACTTTGTCTCGGGCGGGTCCGAGGCGATGGAGGCGGCGCTCAAGCTCGCGCGGCAGTACTTTCTCGAGATCGGCCAGCCGGAACGCCAGCACATCATTGCCCGCAAGCAGAGCTATCACGGCAACACGCTGGGCGCTCTGGCGGCGGGTGGGAACGCATGGCGGCGCGCGCCGTTCGAGCCGCTGCTTGTGCACATGTCTCATGTCAGCCCGTGCTACGCCTATCGCGGGCAAGGGAAGGACACGCCCGAGGCGTATGCCGCGCGGCTCGAGGCGGAGCTGGAGGCCGAAGTGCAAAGGCTGGGACCAGAGACGGTCATGGCCTTTGTCGCCGAGCCTGTCGTCGGGGCAACCATGGGAGCGGTGCCGCCGGTGGCCGACTACTTCAAACGCATCCGCGCGCTCTGCGACCGGCACGGGATCCTCCTGATCCTCGACGAAGTCATGTGCGGCATGGGGCGCACGGGCACGCTCTTTGCTTGCGAGCAGGACGGCGTGGCACCCGACATCTGCGCCGTGGCCAAGGGGCTTGGGGCGGGCTACCAGCCCATCGGCGCGATGCTCTGTACCGCCGCGATCCACGATGCAATTGCCGAAGGGTCGGGCTTTTTCCAACACGGGCACACGTATCTCGGTCACCCTGCCGCTTGTGCGGGGTCGTTGGCGGTGGTCGAGCGGCTGGTCGATGACGGGGTTGTGGACCGGGTCACGCCTTTGGGGGAGGCGTTGCAGGAGAGGCTGGAAGCCGCGTTTGGCCAGCACCCGCATGTGGGGGACATCCGGGGAAGGGGCCTCTTTCGCGGGATCGAGCTGGTGGCCGTTCGCGAGACCAAGGCTCCGTTCGATCCTGCGCGCAAGCTGCATGCCAAGGTCAAGAAGGCGGCCTTCGAGGCGGGACTGATCTGCTACCCGATGGGTGGGACCATCGATGGGCAGAAGGGTGATCATGTGCTCCTCGCGCCGCCCTTCATCATGGAGGATCGCCACCTCGACGAGATCGTGGACAAGCTGAGTGGTGCTGTGGAGACGGCGTTGGATGTGTAGAAGCAGCGCTCTTCGACCCAGACGCATTTACGACAGATGGACACGCGACGTCCCGCGGGGTGGCGCAATCGCGCCGCCCCAGGGGGCGGGACGGCGCGGCCTGACGGTGCCCGTCAGGCGGGTGCTTTGAATTGAGCGGGTTTGTATCAGGCTGAAGTTCTTATGCTCTAATCCACAGGCAAACCAGACGGCACCGCCTCAGGACGGCCCAGCGGGCGTTTGAGCGCAGACTCTCCGGTCAGACTGTGCAGGAACGCTTCCAGCGCAGCGACATCGGCGTCCGTCAAAGCCACCGGCTGGATGTCGAGCTTGGCCGCCTGCCGCGCCATTTCGCGCGTGTCGGTCTGGATCACGAAGTCGATCATCGAAATCCACGGCGCGTCCGGCAGCTTGGCCATGTCGCGCGTCCACGCCGCCCGCGAGGTAGCGGGATCGGCGTGATGCCGGATCATCGACGCCAGATCGGGAAAGGCTCCGTTGTGACCGTAAGGCGCGGTCAGCGCCACGTTGCGCAGCATCGGCGTGCGGAAGCGGTAGGCGTCCTCGAGCGCGTCGCTCTCTCCCATCCGGCCCACGTCGCGCGGCATCGGATCGAAGCGGCGCGTGCGCCCCGGGCCAAAGGCAGGCAAGCCTAGCGCGTGAAAGCTCTGATCCGTCATCAGCGCCCCCGCGTGGCACGTGCTGCACTGCGCGCGTCCGTAAAAGAGATCCATCCCGGCGAGCGCGTCCCCGGTCAAAGGCTTGGTCCCGGCGAGGTGCTGGTCGAACGGGCTGTCGAAATTCTTCCACTCGGACTGGATGAAGGCGCCGAGCGCGTTGGCGATCTCGACGATCGTGACCTCGGAAGACTCGTCGATGTGATCGAAGGCGTCCACGAACATCTCGCCGTATGCGGGGATGATGCGCACGCGCTTGGCGAGGATCGGCCAGGCGGTGTCGATACGGTCGTGGATGGCGCCCGCGATCTCGTTCTCGCGCGGGTTGCCGGCCATCTCGAACTGCGCCACGAGCGGCAGGACGGCTTGCGCGGCGACGATGGTCTCGAGGCCCTGCGGCAGCCACTCCTCGGCGGGAGAGTTGAACCCGTTCTGGTAGATGTCCGACACTTCGAGACGCCCGTCGTGAAAGAGCACGCGGATGTCCCTGGCGCCGAGGTTCCAGAGCGCGGGCGCGTTGCGCGGGATGCGCTTGCGGATGCGGTCGTCGCCCACTCCGGCTGTGCGCTTGGGACCGACACCGGTGCCGCCCTCGCCGAGGCCGAGCGACAGCCCGTCGGTGCCGCCAAGGTCGTGGTGGTGACAGGTCCCGCAAGAGATGTTGCGGTTGCCGGAGAGGATCTTATCGTAGAACAAAAGCTGGCCGAGCTGCGCCTTGGCCGGGTCCACGGGATGAAAGTCCGCCTCCGTCAGAGGGGCAGGCAGTTCGGCCGCTGCATTGGTCGCCAAGAGGAAGGGCAGGACATGAAGAAGCTTCTGATAACGCTTGCGTTTCTGGCCGCTCCGGCGTTTGCCGAGATCGAAGAGGCGCGCGATCTGATGGAGGCCGGGGAGTTCGAGAAAGCCTACGAGCTGATGTGGCCCGCCGCGCGTTCGGGCAACGCCGACGCCGAAGAGCTGATCGGCGTCATGTACGCGCTTGGCCTCGGCGTCGAGCGGGACCCGATCCGCGCCTTCGACTGGTACTTGCGCTCCGCCATGAAGGGCCACCCCGGCGCGCAGTCCGGCGTCGGATGGTACTACGAGGTTGGCATCGGCATGCCCGCCCCGGACCTCATCCGCGCCTACATGTGGTACGTCCTGAGCGCCATCGGCGGCGACCCCGACGCGGCGATCAGCCAGGAGGAGGTGGTCAAGAAGATGACCCGCGAAGAGATCGAGAAGGCGCATGAGCTGATCGACGATTACCGTGTGTGGATGTATCCCTTCCGCTGAGTTTTGGCGGTTTTTTCAAAGGGATCAAGCGTGGTGCTGACCTGCGGCGCTTTGGCGCGGACGCTACGCGTCTGACGTGGTGAAGAGGGCGATCTTGTTGCCGCTGGGATCGCGCAGATAAGCGACAAAGAAGTTGGCGCTGTAGGCGGCGCGGAAGCCGGGGGCGCCTTCATCCGTGCCGCCTGCCGCAAGGCCGGTTGCGTGCAAATCGCGGACTAGGGTTTGCGAAGGTGCCTCGAACGCCACCATCGCGCCGTTGCCTGCGGAGGCGTCTTTGCCGTCGAAGGGCGCCTTGACGTAGAAATGTGGCGCGGCCGGGCCAAGCGCGGCGGGTGGCAGGTAGCTGAGATCGCCCTGGTAGCGTTCGGACGTGTATCCGAGGGCGGGCAGGACGGCGGCGTAGAACCGTTCGGAGGCGGCCATGTCATTCGACCCGACTGTCACGTAACCCATCATGGCGGCGGCTCCCGGGCCAACAAAAAAGGTGGGCAGAGACTGCCCACCTTACGCAGGATGTCCAGCGGATTACTGGATGTCGGCGGCGCGCACGGCCTCGAGATCCGCTTCGACCTCGGCCACGGTGGCGTTCAGCGCGTCAAAGATGCGCTCCCCGCCGTCGATGTTGTCCTTGAACCAGTCGAACACCGGGGCTGCGGCGTCCTTGAACGCGGCCTTTTGCTCGGGCGTCGGCACGTAGAGGTTGCCGCCACCGGCGACGAAGTCCTCGTAGGCCTGGATCGACTTGCGCTTGGGCGAGGCAAAGGTGGCCTGCTGCAGCTGGTAGAAGCCGTCCACGATGACGCGGCGCATGCCTTCGTCCATGCCGAGGAACCGCTCGTTGTTCATGAACCACAGCGCGCCCATGTAGGCGTGGCCGTCGAGTGTCACGTACTGCAGGCCCGCTTCGGGGAACTTCATGTTCATGATGTCGGTGATGCCGTTCTTGGAGCCCTCGACGACGCCCGTCTGGAACGAGGTGAAGAGTTCGGGCCACGGGATCGGCGTCGGGGAGGCGCCGAGCGCGCGGACCAGCTCTTGCGGCAGGTCGGCCACGACGGTGCGGATCTTGAGGCCGGCCATGTCGCCGGGCTCTTCGATCGGGCGCTGGGTGTTGGCAAAGTTGCGCCAGCCGCCGGTGTTGCCGACGGTCATCAGGCGGATCGCCTCGCCGGAATTCTCCAGCGTCATCGCCTTCATCGTGTTCATGAACTCGGTGCCGGACGCCATGGCGGCCTCGGCGACGCGGTCATCGGCCATCAGGTAGGGCAGGTCGAGCACCTGCACGAAGGGGAAGATCCCCGACGAGCCGCCCGAGGTCGCCACGTAGATGTCGATGGTGCCGTCGGCGATGCCCTGCAGGCACTCCGTGCCGTTGCCGCAGAGCTGCGTGCCGATGAAGAGCTCGACGCTGATCGCGCCGTTCGAGGCGGATTCGACGTAGTTCTTGAAGACCACCAGGCCGTCATAGTCCTCGTCGTTCTCGTTCGAATTGGCGGTGGCGCGCAGCGTGATTGCGTGGCCGTCCGCCCATGCGGTGGCCGCAGCCCCCAGGGTCATCGTGGCGGCAAGCGCCGCGCTGGTGAGGTGTTTGAGCATGAGTGTCTCCCTGTTGATGCTCTGTTGTAGGATGGGTGATATCACCCATCCTACGGCGGTGGTTATTGAACGAACCCTGTCAGGCGCGGGATCGTCATGGAAATGGCGGGGATGTAGGTGATCAAAAAGATCACCACGATCTCGATGGCAAGGAACGGCAGGATGGCCTTGGCGATGCTGTCGACCTTCTCGCCTGACACGGAACTCGCCACGAAGAGCACAAGCCCCATGGGCGGCGTTGCCAGCCCCACGGTCAAGTTCACCGACATGATGATGGCAAAATGCACGGGGTGCACGCCGAGGTCGACAAAGATCGGGCCCAGGATCGGGCCGAGGATGATGATGGCGGGGCCTGCATCGAGGAACATACCGACGACAAACAACAGCAGGTTGATCAGGAACAGCAGGATCAGGGGGTTCTCGCTGAGCGACAGCATGAACTCCGCCATGATCTGCGGCGCGTAGGAGAGCGAGACCACCGTCTTGAACGCCATTGCCGAGCCGACCAGCAGCAGCACGACGGCGGAGGTCGAGGCCGCGTTCATCAGGATTTGCGGCAGGTCCTTGGCCTTCATCGAGCCGAGGATGAGAAAGCCCACGACCAGCGCGTAGGCCACCGCGACGGTGGCGGCCTCGGTCGGGGTAAAGATGCCGATGAGGATGCCGCCGAGGATCAGGATCGGCGTCTGCAGCGGCACGACGGCGCGCTTGCAGGTCAGGCGAAAGGCGTGGCTGACCCCGCGGCGCACCAGCAGCAGGAAGCCGTGGATCGCTGCGAGGCAAATCGCGAAGACGCCGAGCTTGAGGAAACTGTCGGCCTCGCTCGAAAGCGGCGCGATGAGGTAGAGGAGACCGCCCAAGTTGAGCCGCAAAAGCACCCAGGAGAACACTGCCTCGCGCTTCGACAGCGGCTTGTCCGACAGCGCCACCTTGCGCGCGGCGGGCAGGTTGTAGCGGTCGGCGGTCAGGCGCACCATGACCATCAGGCCCACGCCCACGAGGATGCCCGGCACGATCCCAGCGAGGAAGAGCGCCGCGACCGACTCGCCCATGACGTAGGCGTAGATGATCATGATGCCCGAGGGCGGGATGATCGGGCCGATGACGGACGAGGCGGCGGTGATGGCGGCGGCGAACTTGCGCGAATAGCCCTCCTTCTCCATCGCCGGGATCAGCATGGAGCCGAGCGCGGAGGTGTCGGCCACGGCCGAGCCCGACAGACCGGCAAAGAGGATCGAGGACAGGATGTTGACCTGCGCCAGCCCGCCGCGCAGGTGACCCATGAGCGCTTGGGAGAACTCCACCAGCCGCTCGGTGATCCCGCCCCGGTTCATCAGCTCTCCGGCGAGCATGAAGAACGGGATCGCCATCAGCGGAAAGCTGTCCATCCCGTTGTAGACATTGCGGTAAAGGAGCGCCACGTCACGCTCCTGCCCGTTGAGGAAGAGCATGATCCCGGGGGCTGCGAGCATCCCGAAGAAGACCGGCAGGCCGACCATCAGGAAGAGCAGGAAGAGCGGGAGGAACCAGATCAGCATGGGGTGGCTCCCGTTGCGACAAAAGGCATGTGGCCGCCCGGGGTGGGCACGTATGTGCCCGCCTTGGGGGCGGGCGGGCACATGCCGGACCGCAAGCGATCCGGCGCGCAATACTTGAAAGTGGTACGCGGATGACGCGTGCGCGGCAGGCTTTGCAACTGAGGCGCCATACCCATCACGTCGCCCCCTGCATCGAGGCGTCTTCAAAGGACCGCAGCCGGTCCCCGCCGCCGAAGAGCCCGATGATCTGGCGCAGCATTAGTTCGATGTTGACGATGATCAGCAGGATCACCCCGACGTAGAGCGAGGCAAAGACCACCGCGCGCGGCATCTTCTGCCAACCCCACTCGAGCCCAAACGTCCACGCCTGGCGCGTGCAGAGCGTCAGGTTCAGGTCGAATGGCAGCGGCACGTTGAACTCGAACTTGAACGGCAGCCAGAGCGTCGAGGTCTTGAAGAGACAGCCGGAGGTGACGTGCTTGTTGCCGTGCTGGACCGCGACCAGCAGCACCGCCAGCGCAATCGCCAGCAACGTCAGCGTCAGGAGGCGGTTGACCACGCTCGGCAGCGCCCGCTCGATCATGTCGATGGCCACGAACCCGCCCCGGCGGTAGGCCGAGGGCGCGATCAGCCCGGTCATCCACAGCATCATGAACCGTGCCGCCTCGTCCGGCCAGGGCAGGGCGTTGTTCAGCACATAACGGAAGAAGACTTGCACGAGGATGAACACCACCATCAGGGCGATGCACACCATCGCGATCCAGCGCCCCACGCGCAAAACGTGGTCGTTGAACAGCTGGAACGGCGCCAAAAGCGCGAAAAGCGCAGGCATCCTCTCTCCTCCCTGTGTCCGGCGCCCCTTGTTGTTTTGGTCGAGCGGGGCGCTCGGGTGTCGTGTCAGCCGCGTGGCCTCAGCTTCAGTCGCGCCTAGCCCTCGGCAAAGCCGCCGTAGCGCCCGCCAAAGAACATCAGCGGCGCGCCGGGCCGGGTCGTGACCTGCGTCACTTTGCCCAGGATGATCGTGTGATCGCCGGCATCGTGCAAGGCCGATTGCTCACATTCAAAGACCGAAAGCGCATTTTTCAGAACTGGCGCGCCGTTTGCGCCAGGCGCCCAGTCCGCGCCATCAAAGGCGCGCCCGTCGCGCGCGAAGCCGGCGCAAAGCCCGGCCTGTTCGGCAGCGACGATGTGGATGGCAAAGGATTTGGCGGCGACAAAGCTCGGGTAGCGTTTCGACGCCTTGGCCGGCGACCATAGCACCAGCGCCGGGTCGAGCGAGACCGAGGCAAAGGAGTTCGCCGTCATGCCCAGGGGGCCCTCGCCGTCGATGCAGGTGACCACCGTCACGCCCGTCCCGAACTGCCCGAGCGCATTGCGCAGATCGCGGGCGGTGTCGGGCGAGGGGGCAAAGGTCTGGGTCATGGGATGGCGCGGCTCGGCTGACATCAGGGAACTTCGTGACCTAGCGCGGCGGTGTAGATTTCAAACCAGGTCTGCCGGTCGATCGTGACCTTGGCCGCATCCCCGATCTTTGCAATCCGTTCGAGCGTGTTGGTCCCGAGCACCGGGATGATCTTTGCCGGGTGCGCGAGCAGCCACGCCACCGCGACGGCGGTGTCGTCGACGCCAAACTCGGCGCCGATCTTGCTCAGAAGGTCACGCAGGCCCGCGTTCTTGGCCTCGAAAAGTGCGCCACCCGCGAGCGGCGACCACGCCATGATCGGCACGCCCGCCTCCTGTAGATATGCGACATCCCCGTTGGTGAAGGGGACGTGGTGCAGCACCGAAATCTCGATCTGGTTGGTGACCAGCGGCGCCTTCATCGCCGATTGCAGCAGCGTCCAGTCGTGACGCTTGAAATTCGAAACGCCGACACTGCGCACCTTGCCCGAGGCGATCACTTCGTCGAGGGCGGCGCCCGTCTCGTGATGGTCCATCATCGGGTCGGGGCGGTGGATCAGCAGCGTGTCGATGTAGTCTGTCTTCATCAGCCGCAGCGAGTGATCGACCGAGGCGAGGATATGCGCGCGGGAGGTGTCGTAGTACTTGATCCGCGCATCGGCATAGCGGCCCGCAGGGGCTACGATGTCGCATTTGGTGACGATCTCGATCTTGCAGCGCAGCTCGGGCGTCATCACAGCGCCAAAGACTTCCTCGGCTTCGTAGCCGCCATAGATGTCGGCCTGATCGAACGTCGTGATCCCCTGATCGAGGCAAGCGTCGACCTTGGCGCGCACGTGCTTGGGCGAGGTGTTGGCGTCGTCCGAGAGGCGCCACATGCCGTAGACAAGGCGCGAGAAACTCAAGTCATCGGTGATCTGAATACGGTCCATCAGCGGCGCTCTCCGGCGGCTAGGGGTGTCTTGGGCGCTTCGCCCGGCACGCGGCCATAGGCGTGTGGGAGGGAGCACGTCTTCATCTGCGGCAGCACGCGGGTGCCGAAGTGCTTGGCCTCCTCGATATGCGGATAGCCCGACAGGATGAAGGCGCGAATGCCCATCTTTTGGTACTCTTCGAGTTTGCTCAGCACTTGATCGGTCGAGCCCACCAGCGCCGCGCCGCAGCCGGAGCGCGCCCGGCCCACGCCGGTCCAGAGGTTCGGCTCGGTGTAGCCGAACTTGTCCGCCAGCTCGCGCGCACGCGCCTGATGCGAGACGCCGAGCGAGGTGGAATCGAGCGCCCGGTCGCGGATCAGCTGACCGTATTCGTCATCGAGCTTGGAGACGATGTAATCGGCGTATTCGCGCGCCTCTGTTTCTGTATCACGAACAATCATGTGCACGCGCAGGCCGTAATCCAGCGTTCGGCCATAGCGCTCGGCGACGGCGTTCACGTCCTTCATCCGCTGGGCGAGCATGTCCTGCGTTTCCGGCCACATCAGGTAGACGTCGCAATGCTGACCGCACAGCTCGAGCGCGGCGGGGGAGTACCCGCCGAAATAGAGCAGCGGCCCGCCGGTCTGGTAGGGCTTGGCCGGGCCGGTGGTCAGCCCGCTGAACTGGTAGACCTCGCCCTCGTAATTGATCTCGTCCTGCGTCCACGCCTGCTTGAGGATCTCCACCACTTCGCGCGACCGCTGGTAGCGGTAGGCGCTCTCGGCCTTCTCCCCAGGAAAGTCGGACGAGATGATGTTCACCGTCAGCCGCCCCTCCATCATGTGATCGAGCGTGGCCAGCGTGCGGGCGAGCATGATTGGCTGCATCTCCCCGCAGCGCACGGCGGCGAGCATGTTGATGTCGGAGGTGAGCGGCGCGCAGCCGGCGACGAACGACAGCGTGTCCTGACCGACCTGATACGAGGACGGGCACAGGATGTTGCGAAAGCCTTGCTTTTCCGCCTCCAGCACGATGTCGCGGCAATGCGCCCAGGAGGAACGCAGCGCGCCGTCCGGCACCCCGAGGAATTGATAATCGTCCGAGCACAGCGCCGAGAACCAGGACACTTCCGCAGCGTCGAGATCGGGGGAGGTGATGGGCACAATCGTCATGGGTGTCTCGGTCAGCAGCAGATGGGTCTTGCGTACCACCCGCGCTTTGGTAGATCAATAGTGTATCAATTGAACCTGCCGCGCCGCGCGGCCAGCCGAGAGCGCCCGTGACCGATCAAGCTTCCCTGCCGCTTTACGCCCAGCTCTCCGAGCTGATCGCGCGCGAGATCGCGGCGGGGCGGTATCTGGCCGGCGATAAGCTGCCGCCCGAGCGGGAGATGGCGCAGGACTTCGGCACTTCGGTCGGCACGTTGCGCAAGGCACTGGCGCGCCTGACGGACGACGGCTTTCTCGAGCGGCGGCAGGGGTCGGGAAATTACGTGCAAAGCCGTGCGCAGCCGGACAACGTCTATGCCTTCTTTCGGACCGAATTGCTCGGCGGCGGCGGGACGCCGACGGCAGAGGTCCTCTCGGTTGCGCGCGAGATGAAACCGAAAGGGCTCCCGTATTTCGGAGACAGCGCGGAAGGTCACCGTATCCGGCGTCTGCGCAGTCTTTCCGGCACTCCCGCGGTGCTTGAGGAGATTTGGCTCGATGGCAGTCGGGCGGAGGTGCTGCGCGCAGAGGACCTGTCGGAGTCGCTTTATCTGCACTACCGCACGGCGCTGGGCTTTTGGATTGCCCGGGCCGAGGACCGCTGCGGTATGGGCGCCGTGCCGCGCTGGGCGCCGGAACGCTTTGGATTGCGGCCGGGCGCGCACACGCTGTGTGTCACGCGCATCAGCTGGGACAACACCGGGCAGGCGTGCGAAGCCTCGCTCAACTGGATCGACACATCCGTCGCCACCTACGTGGCGCGCATCAGGTAAGGAACTGGGATGGACAAGGTGATCAACTACGGGATCATCGGCTGCG
Source organism: Pseudaestuariivita sp. (assembly GCF_052825805.1). Classification (NCBI taxonomy): domain Bacteria; kingdom Pseudomonadati; phylum Pseudomonadota; class Alphaproteobacteria; order Rhodobacterales; family Paracoccaceae; genus Pseudaestuariivita; species Pseudaestuariivita sp. Next base: position 254,956 of record NZ_JBRBVB010000010.1, read on the forward strand.
GGATGATGGGGCAGGAGCACCTGCGCAACATCGCCCTTTTGCAGGGCGCGCGGGTGGCGGCGATCTACGAGCCGGACGAGATCATGGCGCAGGCCGCCAAGGCCATCGCGCCGAACGCGCAGATGATGGAAAGCGTCTGGGCGCTGCTCAGCCGCGATGATCTCGATTGCCTGCTCGTGGCGTCGCCGAACTACCTGCACGTCAGCCAGCTCGAAGAGATCGCCGCACGCAACCCGCTGCCGCTCCTCATTGAAAAGCCGCTCTTTACCGACCCGGACGACGCGCCGCGTGTGCGGGCAATCGGAGAAAGCTATCCGGCGCCGATCTGGGTGGCGATGGAGTACCGCTACATGCCGCCCATCCAGACGTTTGCGGAGCAAGTGCAGCGCGCCACCGGCGGGGTAAAGATGCTGACGATCCGCGAGCACCGCTTCCCCTTCCTTCCCAAGGTGGGCGACTGGAACCGGTTCAACCGCTACACGGGCGGCACGCTGGTGGAGAAGTGCTGCCACTTCTTTGACCTGATGCGTTTCGTGCTCAAGGCCGAGCCGGTGCGGGTGATGGCGAGCGCGGGCCAGGAGGTGAACCATCTGGCGGAACGCTATGGCGGCGAGACGCCGGACATCTGGGACAGCGCCTATGTGATCGTGGATTTCGACAGCGGGGCGCGGGCGATGCTCGAGCTTTGCATGTATGCCGAGGGCGCGCGCTACCAGGAGGAGATCTCAGCCGTGGGTCCGAACGGCAAGATCGAGGCGTTTGTGCCGGGACCGGGGCGGTTCTGGCCGACGCACCTTGGTGTGCCGCCGGTCCCGCAGGTGATAGTTTCCCCGCGCCAGCCCAAAGGGCCGCAGGTCGTGGAGATCCCGGTCGATCCGACGATCCTCGATGCGGGCGATCACAACGGGTCGACTTTCTATCAGCACGCGCGGTTCCTCGACGTGGTGCGGCGCGGCGGGCGGCCGGAGGTCTCATTGATCGACGGGCTGCGCGCGGTCGAGATGGGGATGGCCGCGCAAAGCTCGGCGCTGGCGGGGCAGGCGGTGGGGGTGAAATAGCGCCCCCGCTTCCCCCTACTGGCCACCAAGGCACTCCGCGGACGCGGCTGTGATCGGCTTGCAATACTGCATCTAGCGAAAGCCTGCCGGGCCGCCCACAAATGGTGCCATTTTTGCCGCAATTGCGGCGCCCGGGCCGCGGTGCCTCCAAAAAGCCCATTAAAATCTAGCGATACCGCCCCCGCCGCGATATGCAGAATGCAGAGCAAAACGTGGCACACCCGGAAGAGGTGGCCCCTTGAGGTAGAGCGGTAAGTTTCATGAGCGCGATTAATTTCGTCGTCCGCACAGGTGCGGGCAATGTGCAACGTGGCATCATCGAGGATGGTGCCGAACAAACAATCATTCAGGGCGGCCGGGGCTATGACGTCTCGCTGAACCTCGCCCAAAACGATCTGCGCGGGTATTTCCGCGATGGCGACCAACTGGTGATCACTCTGGCCGATGGCCGGGTCGTGACCATCGACGATTACTTTGCCGACACCGGCGTTCCGACGACGCGCCTTTACCTGTCGACCGATGGCTTGCTGAGCGAAGTTCTCTTCGAAACAGGCTCGGACGGCGTGCTCTTTGCCAGCTACGGACCCTCCGAAGTCTGGGGCAAGTGGAGCGCCGACGACGCGCTGATCTTTGCGGACCGCGCCGAAGTTCTGGCCGCAGGGCCGGGCGGTGAGACCGTGTCGATGCTGGCGCCGGGCCTTCTGGGCATCGGCGGGCTTGGCACGGCAGCGGGCGGCATCGCGGCAGCGGGCCTCGCGGTCTCCGCGCTGGGCGGCGGTGACAGCGAAAGCGGCGGCTCGGACGAACTGGCAGCCCCGACCATCGACAACGACGATCCGGTGACCATCGGCGGCGACGGCTCCGAACCCGACCAGACGATCGACGTGACCGGCACCGGCGAGCCCGGCAGCACCGTGGTTGTCACCGTGGGCGACAAGACCATCGAAACCATCGTGGGCGACGACGGCACCTGGACGGTGACCTTCGACGGCGACGACTTCCCGGCGGACGGCGTCTACACGATCACCGCCGTCGTGACCGACCCGAACGGCACCGAGACGGCGCTGACCGGCGGCACCGTCACCATCGACACGACCGGACCGGACGTGGCCGTCACGGGCGGCGCGTCTTCGGTGGGCTTCGTCGTGAACGACGCGGACCATTCGGACGGCATCGACATCTCCGGCACGGGCGAAGTCGGTGCCTCGATCGCCGTCACAGCAAATGGCGTCACGCACAGCACGGTTGTCGGCGCAGACGGCACCTGGACGGTCCAGTTCGCCAGCAGCGAGCTGCCCACCGGCGAGCTCGACGTCCCGGTTGTGATCGTGGCCACGGATTCGTTCGGCAACACCACGACCCTCAACGACTCCTTTGCCATTGACACGATCGGCACGGTGTCCATCGACACGGACACCACCGAGGGTGACGGCACGGTGAACGGCACCGAACACGCCGACGGCGTCGTGATCAACGGCACGGCGGAGCCCGGCTCCACGGTCGAGGTCACGGTCGGCAGCGTCGTGCAGCCCGCCACGGTGGATGCAAACGGCGCGTGGACGGTGACCTTTGCTCCGGGTGATTTCCCGACCGGCGAGACCACCGTCACGGTGACCGCCACGGCGACGGACGGTGCGGGCAACTCCAGCAGCGCGTCGGGCACGATCAACGTCGACACTCTGGTCAACACCTTCGACATCACCCACGCCAATGGCGGCGCGGACGGCATCGTCAATGCGGAAGAGGGCCTGCAGGGGCTCGCCTTCAGCGGCTCGGTCGAGCCCGGCTCGTCCGTGTCGGTAGAGTTCAACGGCGTGACGCTGCCGGCCACGGTGTCGGCTTCGGGCGCCTGGACGGTGTCCTTCCCGGCAAGTGCGGTCCCGGCCACGAGCGGCTCCTTTGCGGTCAACGCAACTGCGACGGACGCGGCGGGCAACACGGCGACGGCCACGTCGTCGGTCATGGTCGACCCGTCGGTCGAGAACCTCACGCTCGACGGTCCCATCGCGGGCAACGACGTCGTCAACGGGACCGAAAGCGGAGGCGTGATCACGCTCACCGGCACGGTCGAGGGCGGCTCTTCGGTCATGGTGTCCTTTGCCGGCATGACGGTCGCGGCGACAGTTGCAGCCGATGGCACGTGGAGCGCCGATTTCTCCGGCGCGGGCCTCGCCAACCAGGAGTTCGACACGACCGCGATGGTCACCGCGACGGATGCCGCAGGCAACACCGCCTCGGTCAGCCGCCCGGTCCAGATCGACACATATGTCAACGAACTCAGCATGATGGCGGCCTCGTCCATCGCCGGCGACGGCATGGTCAACGTCTCCGAAGCGCTGGGCGGCGTGACGCTGACCGGCACGGTGGAGGCCGGCTCGTCGGTGGTCGTGAACTTTGACGGAACGGACTACACTGCGACCGTGGACGCCTCCGGCGCCTGGTCGGTGGTGGTGCCCTCGTCGGCGTTTGCGATGAACGCGGATTACAGCGCCGACATCACCGTCACTGCAACTGACGCGGCGGGCAACGTGTCGCAAATCTCCGACAGCGTGCACGTCGACACCGAGGCGCCTTTCGCCACCAAGGTCGCGACCTACACCGAGGATTTCCAAGGCAACGTCATCGGCGTCTCGGTCGATGCGGCCAACGACATCCAGGAGGTCTACGTCGAGACCGCAGCGGGCGCGATCAACGAAGTGCCGCACACGCAGGTCGACATCCCGGCCATCGGCCAGACGAGCATGTTCTTTGACCAGTCCGTCCCGGATGGCTCGCACCTTGTGCTGATCGCACGCGACCAGGCGGGCAACCTCACCGGCACCTATCAGGCGCTGGACGAGGCGGGCACCGACGTGGTGGATCTCTCGAACCCGGCGCTCCTCGATTACAACATCGAGGCGATCGACCTGCAGTTCGCCGACGAGGCGGAGCTGACGATCACCGATGCGGAGATCACGGCCATGTCCGAGAACTCGGACATCCTGACGGTCTACGGCGGCATGGACGACCAGGTCACGATCACCGGCGCGACGCTCACCGGTCAGCAGACCGAGTTTGGCACGACCTTCAACGTCTACGACATGGGCGACTCGACCATCCGCGTGGAGGACGAGATCACCAACGTGTCGATCTAAGGTACGACCACACGCAAGACTGCGGGCGAGGGGGGCAGAGATCCCCCCGCCCCCTCACAACAAGAACTCCGGTAGGGGTCATGGGTGGTGTGTAAGATGGGCAGGAAACAGCTAGGCGCAGTGTGCCTTGCGGCATCGCTCGCCCTCGCAGGATGCGGGGAGGGCGGCGCAGCCGGCGACTTTGTCTCCCGGTTCAAGTCGGCCTCGCCGGAGCCGTCCGATCAGGACATCTCCAAGGAAGCTGCACAGCGCCAAAAGGAGGCCGAGGAGTCGGCCGTCATCCGCGCGCTCCAAACCCGCCCCTCCGTTCTGTCCACGTCAGGTCCCTACGCGGAAGTGTCCGATGCGGTGATGGCCGCCAGCGCGCGCGCTGCCGAGGCCGAGCTGCAGGCCGCGCGCCTGCGTGCCTCCGCCGCCTCCAAGAACTGGCTTCCCAAGATCGGACCCAACATCTCCCTCAGCTCGATGGGCGATTTCGTTGCTTCGCTGGTGATCGAGCAGGTGCTTTTCGACAATGGCCGCCTCAAGGCCGAACGCGCCTTTGCCAAGGCCGATGTCGAGGTCGCCGCCGTCACGCTCTCGGACGACACCAACGAGCGCGTCTACGAGGCGCTGAGCCTTTACCTGACCGCCGAAGAGGGTCGGGAGACCGCCGCCCGCGCGGCCACCTCGCTCAAGGACATGGCGCATTTCGAGTGGGTCATGCACGAGCGGGTCAAAGGCGGCGTGTCGGACATGTCCGACCTCAACGTGTTGCGCCACAAGCTTTCCGAAATCCGCGCCACGCAATCACGCGGTCATGAGATGACTGCTGCCGCGCTGGCCGAGCTCAATGCCATGTCCGCGCGCCCTATTGATGACGTGCGCGGGATCAATTCGGTCAACGCCGAGGGCGTCGTGGCCGAGCCTCTGTCTGTCCTGCTGGCCGAGGCCGAAGCCGCGCGCAAGATCGCCGGGGCTCGGCTCGACCGGGCAGGCGCCCTGCCGGGCGTGAAGGCGACGGGCAGCGTCTCGGGCGACGGCTCTTCGGGCGCGATCACCTTGGGTGACGGGCTTTTGGGGCTTGGCACGGGCGACACGCTCAAAGCGCTCAAGGCCGTCGAGGACGGCGCGGCGCGCGATGTGGCCGAGGCCCGCGAGGACGCCGCCCGCACGGTGCGCGCGCTCGAGGCGACGCTTGCCGCCAAGCACCGGCAATCCGCCGAAGCTGACACCTTGGCGCGCAACGCCAAGAAAAACCTCGATCTTTTCCAGTCGCAATATCAGGGCGGCACGCGGCAGGTGATGGACGTCGTCGGCGTCTACGAGACCTACGCCGCCGCCGAAGAGCGCCGCATCCAGCTGCGCTACGAGGCCGCCCGGACCGAGCTGGAGATTGCACGCGAGCTGGGTGTGCTCGCAGACGGAGCCAGCATATGAGCGGACCTTCCAAGCTGAGCCTCAACCCGATTGCGACCGCCGCGCCCCAGCCGCCGGTCAACTCGCCCACACCGCCGAAGGCCACGTCCACGCACACGAGCCAGCGTATGGCGCGTGCAGCCTTGGTGCGCACCTACGTGGGCCTTCTGGGTGTCGAGGCGCAGGGGCGCGACGTGCTCGACGCGATGGCAAAATCCGGCGCCGAGGACACCTCGCTCGAGGCGCTCTTTGCGGGGATCAAGGCCACCGGCCTGCGCGCCTCCGTCCGCAAGATGAAGACGCTTGCCCCGACCGATTGGCCCGCGCTCGCGGAGATGTCGAACGGTCAGGTGGTGCTGGTGCTCGGGCAGGCCAAGGGTCTGCTCACCGTCTATGAGCCCGGCGCGCCCGACAACCGTGCCGAGGTCGCTGCCAAGGAATTCATGCCCTACTTCACCGGGCGGCTCATCAAGGCAGAACAGGCGCTGGACGACATCGCCCGCACGCATGCGCCCGCCGAGCGCAAGAAGCACTGGTTCTGGGCGGAGTTTCCCCGCTTCAAACGCTACTTCCTCGAGGTGGCGACAGGCTCTTTCGTGGCCAACCTTTTGGCCATCGCCGTCGCCCTTTTCAGCCTGCAGGTCTACGACCGGGTGATCCCGCACCAAAGCGTCGCAACGCTCTGGGTGCTGGCGGCGGGTTGCGCCTTGGCGCTCTTCCTCGAAGCGGGTCTCAAGATCGCGCGGGCGCGGCTGATGGACAACGTCGGCCGTCAGATCGACCTGAGCCTGCAACAGATGCTCATGGACCGCGTGCTCGGCATGCGCTCGGAGATGAACAGCAAGGCGCCGAGCGAGATTTTCGGCACCATGCGCGAGTTCTCCTCGATCCGCGAATTCTTTACCGCCGCCACGATTGGCACGCTGGCGGACATCCCGTTTATCTTCATCTTCCTGCTGCTGGTCTCCTCGATTGCGGGGCCCGTCGTGTGGGTGCTGATCGCGGGCGGTGTGCTGATGGTCCTGCCGTCGTTCCTGATGCAAAAGCGGATGATGCGCCTCACCGAAGAGATGCAGGGCGCCTCGATCAAGTCGGGCCGTGTGTTGCAGGAGGCGGTGTTCGAGCTCGACACGGTCAAATCGCAGCGCGGGGAGGATCGCATCCGCCGGGTCTGGTCCGAGCTGGTGGCGCTCTCGGCGCTCAAATCCTCGGACCAGCGCAAGCTCAGCTCCACGCTCAGCTACTGGAGCGCGGGCGTGCAGCAGGCGACCTATGTCTGTGCCGTGATCGCCGGGACGTATCTGGTGTTCGCCGGGCAGTTCACCGTCGGCTCGATCATCGCCGTCGGCATCCTGACGTCGCGCACCCTCGCGCCTTTGACGCAGCTGGCGGGCGTGTTGGCGCGCTGGGGCAACGTGAAGACGGCCCTAACCGCGCTCGACCGGATCGTGGATGCGCCGCAGGACGAGGACGAAACCCGCACCTACCTGCGCCGCGACACCGTGCAGGGGGCGTTCGAGCTGCGCGAGGTGCGGTTTGCCTATGACGACGAGAGCCCGGCGGTCGTGGACGTGCCGGGTGTGCAGATCAAGCCGGGCCAGAAGGTCGCCGTGCTGGGCGCCAACGGCTCGGGCAAGTCGACGCTGCTGAAGATGCTTTCGGGCCTCTATGCGCCGTCGTCGGGCCGGATCATGCTGGATGGCACCGACATGGGCCAGATCGCGCCGCGCGATGTGCGGCGTCTGGTGGGGTATCTCGGGCAGGACGTGCGGCTCTTTGCCGGCACGCTCCGCGACAACCTCAACCTGACGCTCCTCGAGCGCGATGATGCGCGGCTCATGCAAGCGCTGGATTTCGCGGGGCTCGGCCAGTTCGTGAAGGCGCATCCCAAGGGGCTCGATCTCGAGATCGGCGACGGCGGGCAGGGCCTTTCCGTCGGGCAGCGCCAGTCGATCGGCTGGGCGCGGCTCTGGCTGCAGGACCCCCGGGTGTGCCTCCTCGATGAGCCGACGGCGGCGCTCGATCAGACGCTGGAAAAGACGCTGGTCTCGCGGCTGGAAAAGTGGCTCGAGGGGCGCACGGCGATCATCGCCACGCACCGCATGCCGATCCTTGCGCTGACCGCGCGCACGCTGATCCTGCAGAACGGGCGGATGGCCATCGACGGGCCGCGTGACGAGGTGTTGCGCCATCTGGCGGGCGTGAAACAACCCGCAGGAGTAGGCCGATGAGCGCGATCAGCACGAACTTTGCCGAGCAGCTTGAGGAACGGTCCGCCAGCTCTTCGGCGCTGATCTGGATGATCGGAGCGGCGGTTCTGGGATTTGTCGTCTGGGCGTCGCTTGCCTGGCTCGACGAGGTGGTGCGCGCCGACGGTGAAATCATCTCCGCCTCGCGCCCGCAGATCATCCAGAACCTCGAGGGCGGGATCCTGCGCGAGCTGTTGGTGCAGGAGGGCGATGAAGTCCTTGCCGGCGACGTGCTGGCACGTCTTTACGGCACGCAGTTTCGCTCCTCGGTGGATGACTTGCAGGATCAGGTGGTCGCGCTGCAAGTGCGCCAGCTGCGGATCGAGGCAGAGCTCGAAGGCGCGTCCGAGTTTCAGGTGCCGGAGGCCCTCGCGCAGCACTCCCCTGAGATCGTCGCCTCGGAACGTGGTCTGCTGCGGGCACGGCAGTCTGATTTCGTCTCCCGACGGGACGGGGCGCAGCGCGTGCTGGCGCAGGCCGCCAAGGAGCGCGGGCTGCTCGAGGACATGCTGGCCAAGAAGGTCGTCGCGCTGATCGAAGTCACCCGCGCGCGCAAAGCGCATGCCGACGCGCAGGTGAAGTTCGACGAGGTGGTCACCCAGACCGAGCTGGAGCGGGCGCAGGAATATTCGGATGTCTTGAAGGAGCTGGCGACGCTCCGCCAGAACCTCAAGGCGAGCGAGGATCAGCTGAACCGGACGGTGCTGACCTCGCCGCTGCATGGCGTGGTGAACAAGCTTAACGTGACGACGATCGGCGGCGTCGTGCGCCCGGGCGAGGAGATTCTGCAGATCACGCCCCTTGGCGACGAGCTGCGGGTGGAGGCGCGTGTGCGCCCCGAAGACATTGCGGGCTTGCGGCGCGGGCAGGAGGCAACGGTCAAGCTCTCGGCCTACGATTACACGATCTACGGCGCCTTGAAAGGGCGGGTGGACTTCATCTCGGCCGACACGTTCAAGGACGAGCGCGCGCGCGAGGCGGACGGCGATCCGCACTACAAGGTGACGGTGAACGTGGACCTCTCGGAGTTGACTGAGCGCCAGCAGTCCATCGAGATCCGCCCCGGGATGCAGGCGCAGGTCGAGCTGCATACGGGCGAGAAGACAGTGCTGCAGTATTTGCTGAAGCCGCTCTACAAATCGCGTGAGGCTTTGCGCGAGCCGTAGGGTGGGCATCTGCCCACCTTACTTTTCATGGGGGCGCTGCCCGCCGTCCATTGGGCTTGAACCAATGGCGCCAAATGAACGGCCCCCCGAGGTATTTTTGAACCAGAGAAGCTGGGGACGGGCTAGGCGTCGGTGTCGAGCCAAATGGTGACGGGGCCGTCGTTGGTGAGGGTGACCTGCATGTCGGCGCCGAACTTACCGGTTTCGGTGGGGATGCCCTGGTTGCGCATGGCGTCCGAGAAGTGTTCGTAGAGGTGTTTGGCGACGTCCGGTTTGGCGGCGCCGCTGAAGCCGGGGCGCGTGCCGCGGGATGTGTCGGCGGCGAGGGTGAACTGGCTGACGACAAGGGCGGAGCCTTGAGCTGCGGCGAGCGAGAGGTTCATCTTGCCTGCTTCGTCGGGGAAAATGCGGAGTTTGGCGATCTTGGCGGCGAGTTTCGTCGCCGTCTCTTCGGTGTCGCCGGGCATGGCGCAGACGAGGATCAGGAGGCCCGGGCCGGTGCGTCCGATGGTCTGGCCTGCGACGTCGACGCGGGCCTCGGTGACGCGTTGGATCAGCGCCCTCATTGCGTGACCGCCACGCCAAAGCCGATGGCGCCGGCGACGATCAGGCCGGCGATGACGGCGAGTGTGATCTTGATCGCCGAGTAGGGCCGTTCGCCCTGCACGCGTCCGGTGCGGCCGTTGACGACAAAGCGGTAGCTCGTGCCGCGGTATTTGTAGGCGGCGAGCCAGACCGGCAGCAGGACGTGTTTGAACGTGACGTCGCGGACTTTGGTGTCGATCTGGTGGATGCGTTGGCGGTCGCCGCCGATGTCGAATTTGACATCGCGGGCGATGACGCGGTCCATATGGGCGCGGGCCTCGGCGAAGCCGGCCTCGAGCTCGACGGTATAGCCCTCGGCGCGGAAGCCAGCGAGGAATTCGGGGCGGTAGGGCTCGAGGGCCGACAGGTCCCAGGGTTCGAGCGCGTCGGTGTAGCGTTTGGGCAGGCTTTGCGAGGCGAGCACGAGCACGTCGTCAAAAAACCTTGCGACGCGCCCGCGTTTGGGGGTCCAGCGCACCTTTTGGACGCGCTGCTGCACGTGCTTGCCGTCGCGCATCACGGTGCGGGTCTCGTAGTAGACGGTGCCGCGCTGGCCGGAATAGGCCGATTGCGTATCGGCGTCGAAGGTCCAGTAGGGCACGTAGATGCCCTGCATCTTGCGCCCCTTGCGGGCGTAGTCCTGCAGGCCGTTAGGTGCGAACCAGAGCGCGCCCAGCCAGTCGTTCATCGCTTTGCGCGCCTCGCTTTCATCGAAGTCGAAGGGGAGCAGGCCCTTGGGTTTGATGTGCCGGTGCGCACCGGTGTCCGTCACGACGGGGGTGGCGCAGAAGGGGCACTCGGCGGCGTGCACGTTGGCGTCGAACTCGACTTGCGCGGCGCAGTTGGGGCAGGTGGTGACGCGGGTCTCCTCCATCTCTGCCTGGGGCAGCTTGTCGGCGACGGCGCGTTCGAAGTCGAGTTCCTGGATCGAGGATTGTCCCCAGGGGCCGGCGCCGTCGAGGGTCTGGGTGTTGCCGCAGTGGTCGCACTCGAGCTTGTCCGTGCCGGGCGCGAACCGCAGGTCTGCCCCGCAATTGTCGCAGGGAAAGCGGTGGTCTTCGAGGGTGATGGACGGGGCAGGGGTCTCGGCGCTCATGCGGCAAGGATAGCAGGGCCGTGGGCGAGGACCAGAGCGGAGCGCCCCTTTGGCCCGGCAGTTAAAGCCAGCGGTGCAGCGCCTTGGGGGCCATAATGCGGAGCGCGTTGTCCTTGAGCCGGACGTGGCGCCAAATGTGAAACCCTGCGTGGCCGAGGCCGAGCGCGGCGAGGGCGTAGAATTGATAGGTGTGCGCGAGGCCGATGAGGTGATTGGCCTGCGGCATGTTGAGCGGCGGGGCGAAGGGGAGAAAGCCGCCGGCCTTCATCAGAAAGCTCGAGGTAAGGCCGAGGAGGAAGCCGCCGAAGGCGACAAGGAAGATCCCCCAGATCAGCGTGTGATGCATGGCCCGATGGACCTTGCGCGCCCAGCCCGGCAGCTTGGGTCCCGGGCGGCTGAGGAGGCCATGGCGCAGGTAGAAGCCCGTCCAGATCAGCGCGATCACGACAAAGCCCAGCCCCATCAGCGAGTGGAACTGGAAGACGCGCGGACCCATGGCACGTAGCGCGTCGGGGTCGGCAAAGATGAACCAGACAAAGAAGGGCAGGAGCGTCCAGTGCAAAAGCTTGAGCGTGGTGCGTTTGGTTGGCAGGCGCGCGGTGAGGCCGGCAAGAACGTCCGTTAACAGCACTCGGCGGGGTGCGTGGGACGTTTGGGGTATGGCGGTTTCGGCGCGCATGTCAGGACCTACGAGCGGGCGGCGCAATTAGTTTCACGAGACCTGCGGGACATGCGCCACGATCCGCAGCTCGATCACCGCGCCGGGGCGGCGGAGTTCGGCCACGCCCACGGCGGTCCAGGCAGGGAGCGGCCTGCCGAGCACGTCATGGAACACCGCCTCGACGGCGGCAAAGTCGCGCCGCAGGGCAGTTTGATAGGCGGTGACCTCGACGATGTGGCCGAGGTCTGCGTCCGTTTCCGCCAGCACAAGGCGGACCTTCTCCAGCGCGTTGCGGGTCTGTGTCGCGGCGTCTTCGGGCATCGTCCCGTCCGCTTCGCCACCCGTGGCGCCGGTGAAATAGACGACGTCGCCGGCGCGCACGGCGGGGCTGAAGCCCGTGGCGGCAACCGCCTCCGCCAAGGCGGCAGGGGCGATCACCTCGCGGTTGGCGCGCGTGTCAGTCACCTTTGCGTCAGGCGCCCGGAGGCGGGGGTGGCGGCATGACGGTGAAGAGCTGCGCGAGCTCCATCACGTCCTCGGCCTTCTTCCAGCCGTCTTGCCCGGCGGTCCACACGAATGTCTCGCGCTTCAAAGCGCCGGAACCGGCCATCTCGGCGAGGCGGGCTTTGGAAAACGGACCCTTGGTCTCGCCGTTCTCGGCGATGTGCCAGACGTGTTCGACGGGCGGGGGAGGTGGCGCAGGGGCTGCTGCGGCGGGCTGAGGCGCAGCGCCCCAGGGGCCTTGCACGGACTGGTTCATCATCTGCATGCCGAGACCGGCGCCCATGCCCATGCCCATGGCCTGACCCGCGGCGGAGCCGGGCTGGGTCATGGCCTCTGCGGCCTTCCATTTCATATGGTCGTCGAGATTGCCGGCGATCCCGCGCGAGGTGCGCTCATCGAGAGCCTTTTCCACCGCGGGCGGCAGGGAGATGTTCTCGATGTAGAGCTCGGGCAAAGTGAGGCCGTATTGCTCCATCGTGCCGGAGATCGCCTTGGCGATCAGCTCGCCCACCTCGCGGGTGTTGGCGGCCATGTCGAGCACGGGAATGCCCGAGGCGGCGATGGTGCGCGAGAACTCCTGCACGAGGATGTTGCGGATCTGGAAGGAGATTTCGGACGTCGTGAACTCCCCATCGGTCCCGACGATCTCGGACATGAAGCGCGCGGGGTTCGCCACCTTGACCGTGTAGGTGCCAAAGGCGCGCAGGCGCGTCGGGCCGAACTCCGGGTCGCGCAGCATGATCGGGTTCTTGGTCCCCCACTTGAGATCGGTGAACCGGTTGGTGTTCACGAAATAGATCTCTGATTTGAAGGGCGATTTGAACCCGTGATCCCAGTGCTGGAGCGAGGTCATGATCGGCATGTTGTTCGTCTCGAGCATGTAGAGCCCGGGGGTGAAGACATCGGCCAGTTGGCCCTCGTGCACGAAAACCGCCGCCTGTCCCTCGCGGACGGTCAGCTTGGCGCCATACTTGATCTCGTGCCCGTGCCGCTCGAACCGCCAGACCATCGTGTCGCGGCTGTCGTCGGTCCAGTGGATGACATCGATGAACTGGCCGGAGAGGAAGTCGAAAATACTCATGGATCGGGTCTTTCTGCGTGGTGACTCAAAGGTCGAAAGGTCTCAAAGCGCCTGCCCGCCGGTGGGGCGGGTGGCGATGCCGGAGTAGATGGGGCGGGCCTCGCTCAGCGTCATGCCGGCGCGCAGGCGCGGGTCGTAGAGGAGGGCGAGCAGCTCTTCGTCGTGGGTCGTGAGCAGCGCGAACTCGTCGTCGTCGTTAAAGATCGACGGGCGCGCGCGGGGGCTGTCGTTGGCCAGGCCCAGTCCCTGCGCGATCTCCTCGTGGATGCAGGAGCGGCGCAGCAGGGTCGGGTGCTCGGACCGGATCAGCGCGATGGCTTGGGTGTACTCGAACGGGTTCGGCCCGCCGGCAAAGGCGATCACAAAGCAGTGGATCGAGCGCGGCAGGTTGGCAAAGAGGTCGAGCGCGGCGGGGTTGATGTTCGGCACGATCTGCCGGACCTGCGCAGGCAAGCTGGCCCGGTCGTCCTCGGATGCGATGAAGACGTGAAAGTTGGTGCCGGGCGCCCCAAAGCTGATCGGGTGGCCGGTGACCCGCGCCAGCCTTTGGGTGTAGCGCTGGACTTCGCTGCGGTCGCGTGCCCGGGCGCGGTCGGGGACGGACGCGCCAAAGGTGACGCCTACGCGCACCGGTTGACCCCACCGTTTGAGCTGCCCCGCGCGTCCGTCGGACTGCCGCAGACCGCCGCCGCGCGCGTATTCGTCGAAGAACGCGATGCGCTCAAAGTTGCGCACGAGGTCGAGCCGTGAGTAGGGCGTGTCGATCCCGCCGCCGTCGGTGCGCAGGAGGCCGCGTACCAAGAGGTCCGCCTCGATCCGCGCGTAGTAGGCGGCGAGTTGCTGGCTGGCTTGGGATGGGGCTGTGGGGGCCGGGGGCGGAGCCGGCTGTGGCGTGCGCACTTCGGGCGTGAGCGAGCTGCGGGGCGCATTGGCGGTGGGCCACGACGCCATATCGCACCCCGCCAGCAGCACGCACGCCCCTGCGGCGAGCCAGACCCGGCTGGTCTGCGCATGGCCCACCTTACGGGGCGCTTGATGCCGTTCGGCAGTGCCCACCTTACGGGTGAGGGAGGGGTTCTTGCACGGCGTGAAAGGGAGTGCCATCGCCACATAAGCAACTGCTTTGCCTACCTTATGGGTGAGGGAAAGGTTTGTGCGGACTTTGGAAGCCGGACCCGAAGCCAAAGAAATAGCGGCAGTGCCCACCTTACCGGGGAGGGAGGGAGCGAAGGCCGTAGAAACCGTGACGGCAGTGCCAGCCTTAAGGTGCGCGTGCTGCCGTTCGGCAGTGCCCACCTTCCGGGGGAGGGGAGGTACCAAAGCGATGACAGCGGTGGCGGCGGTGCCCATCTTACATCGCAGATAACGGATCATACGGACGGACAGGTCACCTACGTTGCGGCCAAGGTCAGGCAACTGAGACGCGACAGTGCCTCGAACTTTGCATGCGAAAGGCGGCGCTGAAGCGTTTTCAGCGTCCGTCGCTTTTCCTCGGCAGGCATGTTTAACGGTTTCTACCGCACTGCCGACCTTACGGGCAGCTGGTGTCTTCATCGCGACGTTGCCGGCAGTCCTGCGAGACGCTCGGACCACGCAGCGGCTCAGCCAAGACCCAGCCAAAGCCCGGCCGCGCACCGAAGTGCGCGCCGGTTCAGAACCATATCCGTCCGCCCGCTGCACCTCAGCTGGCAGGCACGGCGGTGCCGGCAGTGTCGCCGAGACCCGTCTTCTTGGCCTTGGCGGCCGCCAGCGTGTCGCGGAGCTCGGCTTCCATCTTTTGCAGCTCGGCTTCGGCGGCGGCGCGGCGGGCCTTGCCCTCGTCGGCGATCTGGAGGCTCTCCTCGATGGTCCCGATGAGGTCCGCGTTCGCCTGTTTGACCGCCTCGATGTCGAAGACGCCGCGCTCCATTTCCTGGCGGATCATCTTGTTGCTTTCGCGCAGGTTCTGGGCGTTGGCCGTCAAAAGCTCGTTGGTCAGATCGTTGGCATCGCGCACCGCACGGGCGGCTTCTGCCGAGCGCTGGATCGTGACCGCCTGCGCCAGCTGGGTCTCCCAAAGCGGCACAGTGTTCACGAGGGTCGAGTTGATCTTGGTCACGAGGCTCTTGTCGTTCTCCTGCACCAACCGGATCGAGGGGAGCGACTGCATCGTCACCTGCCGCGTCAGTTTCAGGTCATGCACCCGGCGCTCCAGATCGTCCCGCGCGGCGCGCAGATCGCGGAGCTCCTGCGCCTTCATCACCTGCTCGCCCTCGGGCGCGGCCTGCACTTCGGCCTCCTTGGCGGGGATGTCATTGGCGTCGAGCTCTTTGATCTTTTCCTCGCCGGCGGCGATGTAGAGCGCCAGCTCGTCGTAGAAGGTCAGCGTCCGGTCATAGAGGATGTCGAGCGACTTGATGTCCTTCAAAAGCGTGTGCTCGTGCTTGAGAAGGTTGTCGGTGATCTTGTCGATTTGGCCCTGTACGTCCTCGAAGCGGGCGGCGAACTTGGCGGCGGGCGCCATGCGTCCGAGCAGTTTTTCCCACCAGGAGCGCTCGCGGCGCATGTCGAGCTCGGAGACCGAAAAGCCGCGAATGGTGGTCACGATCCCGCGCAGGCTGTCGCCCGCCGGGCCCACGTCCTTGTTGCGCACGTCCGCCAGCATCGCCTGGCTGATCTCCTGCAACTCGGCCTGCGCGCTTGATCCAAAGGCCACGATCGAGTTCGTGTCGCCCATGTCGATCTCGCCCATCCGCTTGCGGATCTCGGCGCCCACGGGCGCGTCGGCCTGCTCGAGCGGCACAATGGCATTGGCGTCAGCCGGCTCGGGCAGCACGACCGCGTTGACCTCCTCGACAAGCGCGAGGGTCTCCTGAGCCTTTTGGCGGGTGGTGTCGGACATCTTCAGCTTCCTTGGCAGCTAAGGGAAATGGGGTCAGCGGCGCACGCCGTCACGCGCGAGGCGCTCGCGCAGTACGTCGATTTCGACGGTCAGGTCGGTGTTGTTGTCGAGCAGGAGCTTTTGCGTCTTGTCGCCAAAGCTCTCTTCGAGATCGGTGAGCAGCATCATGAAATCGCTGCGCGCCTGGGTGTCGCGGCTGCGCGCGTAGATGTCGGCGAATTTCACCGCCGCATCGCGCGCACCCAGCAGGTAGACGCCCATGTATTTCTTGGCCGCCGTGAGGTCCCGGGGGTCATCCTCGACCACCCTCAATAGCTCACGCGCCTTGTCGGTGAACCGCTCCACCCGCGCCTCGACCTGCCGGTCTCCTGCGCGTTTCACGGCGTCCTGCATGCCGCGCAAGTGGCTTTCGGCCTCCTTCACGGCGCGTGCCACCCGGTCCTGCTGGAAGGTGTCGACGCCCTCCATGCCTTTGGATTTGAGCGGGTCGATGCCAAAGGCCGCCGCGTGCAGCACGGTCGCCACCGCCCCGATGATAAACGGCGCGATGATCTGGGCGGCGCCGGCATGTGCGACAACGGCAAACGCCGCGCCGAACCCTGTCAGCGCACTGGCAAAGATCTTGCGCGGAATGGCCGGGCGCCGGGCGACCTTGCGGCTGTGGTACTCCGCCTCCGCCCTCAGCCCGTCGCGCAGGAGCCAGGCCGCCAGCGTCAGCGCAGCCGCGCCAAGCAGCCCCGCCGCCATGGTGAACGCGCCATCGGTGATCGTGGTGAACAGCAGCACGACGCCAGGCACAAACAGCACGTTGCTCCGCGCCCCCGCCGGATCGACACGCGCCGTCTCGAACGCCTCCGCCCTGGGACGTTCATCGCCCTCAGTGCTGCCGCCGGGGGAGTACTTGCCGCCAAACCTCTGTGCCATCACAGCCCTCCCAGCCAGCCGGAGCTGACACCGAACAGGACGACGATGAGCGCCACATAGGCGATCTTTTGCAAGGCAGTTCCGGTCATCGGCAGCTTTCCCCGGGGGTCACGACAAGCCTAGGCGCACCAGCGCAGGCGTCAAGGATCAGTGGCGCGCGCCGGTGCGGCGCTCGTGGTTGAGCTTACGTGTGTATCCCGACTGGATGATTTCAACCGCCACCAGCACAATTACGCTGAAATAAAAGGTGGTCTTGGACATCGGAATGACCTCGTAGCCAAAGAGCTTGAGCGCCAGCGCCTTGGCCTCGTCATGCGGCACACCCACGCTTTCGACGCCATGCACCGCGGCCTGACCCGCCTCCCCGAGGAGCACGACCCCGACGATCAGCAGGATGAAAAGGCCCAGCACCTCGTACATCCGGTTCTTTTCGAGAAACCGCGTGACCCCGTCCGCAAGCAGCAGCATCGCCGCGCCCGAGAGCAGGATCGCCGTCGCCAAAAGCACGAAGACATCCGTGATCGCCAGCGCCGAGAGCACCGAGTCAAAGGAAAAGATGAGGTTCATCAACACGATGAGCATCACGACCTGCACGGCGGACTTGCCCGACTTGGCCTCCACATCGGTCGAAAGGTCATGGATTGTCAGCATGTGGCTGATCTCCTTCACCGCAGTATAGATGATGAAGATCCCGCCGACGACGAACACACAGGTGGCAAAGTTCACGCCCCCCTCGATCCACCCGCCGGGTTCGAAGACGTGAAACGGCTCGGCCAGCGCGTCGATCAGCTGGATCATGGTAAATAGCAGCACGATCCGCAGCAGCACCGCCAGAATGATCCCCCAGCGCCGCACCGCCGCCTGCTGCGCCACCGGCGCGCGCTGGCTCTCGATCGAGATGTAAAGCAGGTTGTCGAACCCCAGCACCGCCTGCAGAAAGATCAGCATCACGAGGTTGCCGAGGTTCTCGGGTGTCAAAAGGTCGGCCATGCGCGGTCCCCCGGGGTATTTGTCTTTTTACGTCCGGCCAAGCTTAACCCTTAGCCGCAAGAAAGGGCAGAGCGGCTTTACGGGGACTTTCGCCCACCGTCTCTCCGTCGCGGCCCGCGTCTGGGTTTGGGTTTGGCCTCGGGCGGCTGCTCCAGCCCCAGCTGGTCGCGCACCACGCGGCGCCGCACTTCCTCCACCGCGCCGGGCTTGAGCTGCCCCAGCTGGAACGGCCCGTAGGACACCCGGATCAGCCGGTTCACGCTCAGGTCCACCGCCGCCATGGCCCGCCGGATCTCCCGGTTCTTGCCCTCGCGCAGCGCCACCGTCACCCAGGCATTCGCGCCCTGCTGCCGGTCGAGCGTGACCTGCATCGGCTGAAACCGCTCGCCATCGGCGGTAATCCCCTCGCGCAAAGGCGCAAAGGTCGCGTCCGTCGGCGCGCCATGCACGCGCACACGGTACTTGCGCAGCCAGCCCGTACTCGGCAACTCCAGCTTGCGCTTGACCCCGCCGTCGTTGGTGAGCAGCAAAAGCCCCTCGGAGTTGAGATCGAGCCGCCCCACGCTCACCACCCGCGGCATCCCCTCCGGCAGATCGTCAAAGATCGTCGGCCGCCCCTCGGGATCCTTATGCGTGGTCACAACCCCCACCGGCTTGTGATAAAGCCACAGCCGCTCCGGCTCGGGCGCGCCGAGCAGCTTGCCATCCACCGCCACCTTGTCCGCGTCTGTCACGTTGAGCGCCGGGCTGTCGATGACCTTGCCGTTCACCGCAACGCGCCCCGCCAGAACCATGCGCTCTGCCTCGCGGCGCGAGGCCACGCCGCTGCGCGCGAGAACCTTTGCGATCCGGTCGCCGGGATGTTGAGAAGCTGCCATGGCCTCGCCTATACCTGCGCACCATGACTTGCGCCAGACAACCTTCCACCGGAAAGAGCTTCGCCAGCCACATGCCCCGCGCCCTCGCGCTGGCCGAAGAGGCTGCAAAGCACGGCGAAGTCCCCGTCGGCGCCGTCATCTCAGATGGCGCGCGGATCATCGCAGAGGCCCGCAACCAGATGCGCGCCCTCAAGGACCCCACGGCGCACGCTGAAGTCCTCGCCATCCGCGCCGCCTGCCAGACCCTCGGCACCGAACGCCTCACCGGCCTGACCCTTACCGTCACGCTGGAACCCTGCCCGATGTGCGCCGCCGCCATCAGCCACGCGCGCCTCGCCCGCCTGATCTACGCCGCCGCCGACCCAAAATCAGGCGGCATCGCCCAAGGCCCGCGCCTCTTCACCCACCCCCAATGCCACCACGTCCCCGAAGTCATCGACGGCATCCAGGCCGCCGAAGCCGAGGCCCAACTCAAAGCCTTTTTCGCGCAGCTCAGATCTTCTTCTGGCTAAAAATATCCCGGGGTTTGGGGCAGAGCCCCAAGAGATGGGGGTGTGGGGGCCTGCCCCCACAGATGAGAGCGCGTCAGCTCCGCTCTGTCAGTTCCACTTCGCAAGCGGCGGGAGGGACATGAGCACCGCATTCGCGTCATGCCCGGTCTCGAGCCCGAACTTGGTACCGCGGTCGTAGACAAGGTTGTACTCGGCATAAAGCCCGCGGTGGCGCAGCTGTGCGTCGCGCTCTTCCTCGCCCCAGGCATCGCCGATTCGCTTCTCGACCAGCGGCAGGTAAGCCGGCAGGAACGCCCGCCCGATGTCCTGGGTCAGGGCAAAATCAGCCTCCCAGTCGCCGGTGTTGCGATCATCCATGAAGATGCCGCCGACCCCGCGCGCGCGACCCCGGTGCGGGACAAAGAAATACTCGTCCGCCCAAGCCTTCAGCTTGGGGTAGAGCTCCTCCCCATGCGGGTCGAGATGCGCCTTTTGCGTGGCGTGAAAATGCGCCGTGTCCTCGTCGTACTCGAGGCAGGGGTTCAAGTCCGAACCGCCCCCGAACCACCAGGCATGGGGCGTCCAGAACATGCGCGTGTTCATGTGCACCGCCGGGCAGTGCGGGTTCTGCATATGCGCCACCAGACTGATGCCGGAGGCCCAGAAACGCGGATCGCTCTCCATGCCCGGCACGCCGCGTGCGGCCATCGCCTTTTGCGCGCGCGCGCCAAGCGTGCCGTATACTGTGGAGACGTTCACGCCGACCTTTTCAAAGACCGCGCCTCCGCGCATCACGCTCATCAGCCCGCCGCCCGCGTCACTGCCATCCTCGGCCGTGCGCCGCGTCTCGGAGACGTCAAAGGCACCCGGCCCGCTCTCGCCGGCATACCTGGTCTCGAGCCCTTCGAAGGCCGCCACGATGTCGTCTCTGAGCTGCCGGAACCAGGCGCTGGCGCGGGTCTTTTCAGCGTCGAATTGCATGGTCATGGCGCGCGGCTCCTGTCAGATCTTTCTGACAGGTATCATGTCACAAATGGCGCAACAACGGAAAGGCGCTAATGCGCCGCGGCGCTTACCGGATCAAGGAGCGAGCGCCCGCCGTCGACCGTCATCACCTGGCCCGTGACAAAACCCGCCGCCTCGGAGGCGAGAAAGCGCACCGCTTCGGCCAACTCCCCGGGGCTTGCGATGCGGTGGAGCGGGGTGATGTCCTCGATCTCCTCGCGGGCCTGAGAATCCTCGCGGAGCGCGCCCTGCAGGCTCGCGCTCATCACGCTGCCGATGGCCACGGCGTTCACCCGGATCCGGTGCGGCGCGAGCGCCACCGCCATCGAGCGGGTCATCTGATCCAAGGCCGCCGTGGACACGGCATACCCGAGCAATTCGGGATGCACCCGGCGCGCGGCAATCGACGAGATGTTCACGATCGCGCCCGCCTGTTTGACGTCGCGCCCGTCGGCCTGCTTGATCATCCGCCGTGCCACGGCCTGCGTGATCCGGTAGGCGGTCATGAAGTTCTGCTCGATCAGCGTGTCCACCGACGTATCCTCGGGATCGAGCGGATCGGTCGGCATCACCTGACGGCTCGCGTTCACGAGGATGTCGACCTGATCGAACGCCTCGATGGTTGCCGACAGCAGGTTCGCCACCGTCAGCCGCTTGCGCAGATCGCCGGCAAAGTAGCGCATCTCGCCCTCGTCGGGTGCATCTCCCAGCTCGTCGGCAAGGCGTTTTTCGTCCATGTCCGCAAGCATGACATTCGCGCCCGCTTCGGCCATGTGCCGCGCCAGCGCCAGACCCACGCCGTTCGCGGCGCCTGTGATGATGGCGGTCTTGCCTTCGATGGAAATCGCCATGTGGCCTCCTCAGCGCCCGCGACGCGGAGCCCGCGCGGTCAGCACTTTGTACCCATTTGTCACCGTAACGGTGTCGACCTGTGCAAAGGCCCTGTCCAGCGTTTCTTCGTACGGCAAATGCCGGTTGGCCACCATCCACAGCGTGCCGCGCGGGCCAAGCGCTCGTGCCGCCGCCGTCACAAACGCCTGCCCGAGGTCCGGCGTCGCCGCGCGCCCGGTGTGGAATGGCGGGTTCATCACCACCGTGTCGAGCCGGTCTGGCGCGCGCCACGTCGTTGCGTCTTCCCAGTGAAACTGCGCGCGCGCGTCGGCGACATTGACCTTGGCACAGCTGAGCGCGGTATGGTCGGCCTCCACCAGGTGCAGCGTTTCAACGCCCTCCCGCGCTAGGACCTGTCGTGCCACGTACCCCCAGCCCGCACCAAGGTCTGCAACGCGCGGTCCAAGCTTGTCCGGCAAAGCCTCTGCCAGCAGCGCCGAGCCCGGGTCGATCCCATCGGCTGAAAAGACGCCGGGCGCCACAGCGAATCCCTCGACGGGCGGCGGTGGCGGAGGCGCAAGCGCTGCAATCTGATCGCTTGGCGCGCACCAGAAGAGCTTCCCGTGTCCCTTGGAGAGCGTGCCATCGAGTGCCGAGACCTTGCGCAAAGCCTTGAGGATCGACTCGACGCCGTCCGTCTTTTGCCCGTCGATCACCAGCGTTTGTGTCGCGATCTCTGCCGCCTTGGCCACCCAGGTCAGTGCAAGCGCCTTGGCGCGGGGCAGGCAGACAACGACGGTCTCCGCGCGCTCCGGCCAGTCCGTCCGCACACGCCAGCCCGCACCTTCAAGCACCGCAAAATCGGGATAAAACGTCGACAGCAGAGTCGCGGATGCCCGGTCCAGCGCGCTCAGGTCCTGGCCGCGCACCGCACCGACCACCAGCACGTCACCGGTCAGGTCGAGCCCGGCCTCCGTCGCCAACGCCAACCGTGCGGACACCGCCCGGCTATTCCTTTTCCATGGTGCATTGCAGCGGGTGCTGGTGCTTGCGCGCAAAATCCATCACCTGCGCCACCTTGGTCTCCGCGATCTCGTGGCTGAAAACACCCACCACCGCGACACCTTTCTTGTGGACCGTCAGCATGATCTCGAAGGACTGCGAATGGCTGAGGCCGAAAAACCGCTCGAGCACATGCACCACGAACTCCATCGGCGTGTAGTCGTCATTGAGCAGCAGCACCTTGTAGAGCGGCGGACGCTTTGTTTTGGGTTTGACCTTGGTCGCAAGATCAATGTCCGTCCCATCCAGGTCGTCGGACATCTTGTCAGCCATCAAGGTCGGGTGCAGCATCATCGAACAGCCTGGCGCGGTTGCGTGTCAGAGCGCTCTATATAATGTACGGGGCCTGTCAGAAAAGAGCCGAAGGCCATGGGGATGCAGATGCCTGCCAAAAACATCACCACCGTCGGCTTTGATGCGGACGACACGCTTTGGCACAACGAAAAGTTCTTTCGCCTCACGCAGGCGCGCTTTGCCGACCTCTTGCGCCCCTATGCGGAGGCGGAGGCGCTGGATGCGCGGCTGGAGGCGGCCGAGCGGCGCAACCTGGGGCGCTACGGGTTCGGGATCAAAGGGTTTGTCCTGTCGATGATCGAAACCGCGCTCGACGTGACCGAGGATCGGGTGCCGGCCTCCGTGATCCGCGCGCTGATCGATGCAGGCCACGAGATGCTGGAACACCCGATCGAGCTCCTCCCGCACGCGCGGGAGGCGGTGGAGGCTGCCGCCGAGACACACCGCGTTCTGCTGATCACCAAGGGGGACCTGATCGATCAGGAGCGCAAGCTGGCACAGTCGGGGCTGGGCGAGCTTTTTGCTGCTGTCGAGATCGTCTCGGACAAGCAGACCGCGCAGTACACCCGCATCTTTGACCGGCACGGAGACGGCGCGGCGCGCGGCGTGATGGTCGGAAATTCGATGAAGTCCGACGTGCTGCCGATGATCGACGCGGGCGGGTGGGGCGTGTTCGTGCCGCAAGACCTGGCCTGGCACCTCGAGCACGCGGACGCCCCCGAAAACCAGCCGCGATTCATCGAGATGACGGACCTCTCCGAGCTGCCGGATTGGCTCGCGCAGCAGGGGTGAAGCCCGCCCCATTCGCGCCACATTCCGCCGCAGTTTCGCCCCATTGGCTGTCCTTGCGGTCTGCTGCTTTCAAAGCGCAATATTTTGCGGTGTTGCAAGCGGCCACTGCACAAAAAATGTTTGAAATGAGGAGTTTATTCAAACCTCTTTAGGTGCTAGCTTTCGGGTAATTATAAAGCTCATCGGAGCAAATCCGGGGGCGCGAGGCAGAGATATAGGCAGGTCACCCGTGACGGAACGCTTTCGAGTGTCCGCCCGAGCAGGGCTCATTTTCATGTCGCTTTTGTGGATGCTCCTTTTGGTGCCGGCATCCGTGAAATCCGCGCCCTACGCGGCGATGGTGATGGATGCGCGCACCGGCGAGGTCCTGCACGCGCGCAACGCCGACACCCGGCTGCACCCGGCGTCACTGACCAAGATGATGACGCTCTACGTCGTCTTTCAGGCGGTGCAGAACGGCGAGATCACGATGGACACGCGCGTGCGCGTCTCAAAGAAAGCCGCCGCCGAGCCGCCCTCCAAACTGGGTCTGAAACCCGGCCAGCGGATCAAGCTGCGCTATCTGGTGCGCGCCGCTGCAGTGCGGTCCGCCAACGACGCCTCCACCGCAATTGCCGAGGCGATCTCGGGCTCCGAGGCGGCTTTTGCCCGCCGGATGAACCGCACGGCCAAGCAGCTCGGGATGACCCGCACGACCTTCAAGAACGCGCACGGCCTGACCGAGACCGGGCATATGTCGACCGCGCGGGACATGACGATCCTGGGGCGGCATGTGATTTATGACTACCCGCAGTACTACAACCTCTTTTCGCGCAAGACCGCCGACGCGGGCGTGCGCCACGTCAGCCACACCAACAGCCGCCTTTTGTCGAACTACAAGGGCGCCGACGGGATCAAGACAGGTTACACCCGCGCCGCCGGGTTCAACCTCGTCGCCTCCGCCGAGCGCGGACGGGAGCGGGTGCTCGCAACGGTCTTCGGCGGGCGCTCGACGGCAACGCGCAACGCACGCGTGGCCGAGCTGTTGGACATGGGGTTCAAACGGGCGCCGACCCGCGTGGCGCTCCGCAAACCCAAGATGCCGGCCTATCGCGGCCCGGGTCCGCAAGGCGCCACGCTGACCGCCAAGGCGGTCCCGGTTCAGAAAAAGCCCGGCAGCGCCGGCAAGACGCTCCGCGTGGTCGGCGCGGTAAAGACATCGCTCCGCCCGCAGGCGCGCGCGGTCCCCGACACCTCGGTCGTTGTGGCGGCTGTGGCGCAGGACCTGAACGCCGCGCTCGAGGCGACGCAGGCGCTCGCCGCCGCAGAGGCCGTGACCGAGGCTGCAAGCCCGGCTGTGGTCGAGGCCGTCGCGGTGACTGTCACGCCCGCGCCCACAGCGCCGACGCCGGAGCCCGTGCAAGTCGCAGCGACGCCCGCGCCTCAGCGCAGCGTCAAACCCTCCGCCCGCCCGGCGGCGCTGGTCCTTGCCGCAACAGGCGGGACTGCCGCGCGTGCGCCGGAGCCTCAGCGGCAGGCGGTGCAGGAAGTGGTCACGCGTCTGTCGACCTCCGGCGGCCGGCACTGGGGTGTCACGCTCGGCCGCTACCCCAGCCGCTTTGCCGCCGAAAAAGTGCTGCTCAAGACCGCTTTGGCTGAAACCAGCGTGCTCTCGGGCGGCGCGCGCCGCATCGTCAAGCGCTCCACCGGGTTCGAGGCGAATTTCACCGGGCTCAGCCGCGAGGACGCGGACCTGGCCTGCCGCCGCCTGCAAAGCCGCGGTGCGACCTGTTTCATGGTCGGCCCTGCTTCCTGAGCCGTGCCAGCGCACCAGACCATGCACAGCATTGCATGACAAAGAAAAAGGCCGCCCGGGAAGGGTCGGCCTGAGGTCTGTAGAACACTGAGGGAGTTATGGTTTGCGGTTACCCGCGCGCGTGCAGCGGGTGGCCCTTCGGCGCTGCATCCGCGCGTTTGACGGCGGCCACCGCGATCACGGCGCAGGGCAGGCAGAATGCGAGAGCCGCGTAGAGCATCGCCGCGCTGCCGAGGCTGAGGCCAAAGAGGAGCCAGCCGGTCACAGCCGCGAACGTGCCGGCAACACCGCCAAAGAGCATCGTGATAAGGGCCATGTCGTTCTCCTCAACCATCGTTGTGTTGAGGATCATATGGCCCTCCAATTCGGGCGAAGATGTGGCCACGTCGCGACCCCTTCTGGGTATCAAGGACAAATGCAGGCAGCCCGGGCCGCCTTTTCGGCAAAGTCCGGCGGTATCCGCGCCATTGATGACGAAATGGCGACGGTGGTGGGGGCGCGGCCGTGCAGCTATTTTTTTGCGCCTAGATTATAGCACCCGCCTGACAGGCACTGTCAGGCCGCGTCATGCTGAAGGCATGCCTCTGGCATGACCCGCCCCCGTCAAACCGTAGGTTTGCCTCCGGCAAAACGGGCGGCGCGATGCGCCACCCCGCGGGACGGCGCGTGAATGTCAGTTGTTCTTGAGCCAGCTATCGGTTGCCATATGAGGCAGAGCAAGCCCAACCCCCGTCAGGTCATCGCTGCACTCAAAAGCTCGCGCGCGTAGTCGGTCTGCGGATTGTGGAAGATCTCTTCGGCTTCGCCATGCTCGACCACATCCCCGCGCCGCATGACCATCACCTTGTGGCTCATCGCGCGGACCACCTTCAGGTCGTGGCTGATAAAAAGGTAGGCGAGGCCGTACTTGCGCTGCAAATCGCGCAAAAGGTCCACGATCTGCACCTGCACCGTCATGTCGAGCGCCGAGGTGGGCTCGTCGAGCACGACCAGCTTGGGGCGCAGGATCATGGCGCGGGCAATCGCGATGCGCTGGCGCTGGCCACCCGAGAACTCGTGCGGGTAGCGGTGCATCGTCGCCGGGTCGAGGCCGACCTCGCTCATCACCTGCGCCACCAAGGCTCGGGGGTTCTCACCGCCCTCGACCTTGTGGATGGACAGCCCCTCCGCGATGATCTGCTCGCAGGTCATGCGCGGCGAAAGGGAGCCGTAGGGGTCCTGGAACACGATCTGCATGTCGCGCCGCTTGCTGCGCAGCTTGCGGGTGGACCAGTCGCGGGCGTTCTCGCCGTCGAACCGGATCACCCCTTCGGAGCCGATCAGCCGCATCATGGCGAGCGCCAGCGTAGTCTTGCCCGAGCCGGATTCGCCCACGACCCCGAGCGTCTCTCCGGCGCGCACGGTAAAGGTCGCGTCGTTGACGGCCTTGACGTGACCCACGGTGCGTTTCAATAGGCCGCGCTGGATCGGGAACCAGATTTTGAGGTTCTCAGCACCCGCCACCACCTCCGCTCCCGGAGCGACAGGATCGGGGCTGCCGACCGAATGCGCGCTCAGCAGCTTTTGCGTGTAGGGATGCTGGGGCGCATCAAAGATCGCCGCCGTCGCACCGGTCTCGACGATCTCGCCGTCCTTCATCACGCAGACGCGGTCGGCAAAGCGGCGCACGATGCCGAGGTCGTGGGTGATGAAGAGCATCCCCATCCCCTCGCTGTCCTTGAGCTCGGAGAGCAGCTCGAGGATCTGCGCCTGGATCGTTACGTCGAGCGCCGTGGTCGGCTCGTCCGCAATCAGCACATCGGGTTTGTTGGCCAGCGCCATGGCGATCATCACGCGCTGGCGCTGCCCGCCCGACAGCTGGTGCGGGTAGGCGCCGAGCCGCTCTTCGGCGTTCTGGATGCCGACCTTGTGCAACAGGTCGAGGATACGGTCCCGCGCCTCCGCGCCCACGATGCCCTGGTGTAGCGCGAGGCTTTCGCCGAGCTGCTTTTCCAGCGTGTGCAGCGGGTTGAGAGAGGTCATCGGCTCCTGGAAGATGAACGAGATGTCGTTGCCGCGCACCTTGCGGAGGAGGCGCTCCTCGGCGCCCACCATCTCCTCGCCCTCATAGGTGACAGAGCCTTCGACGATGGCGTTCTCACCCAAGAGCGACACGGTGGAGAGGGCCGTCACGGACTTGCCCGAGCCGGACTCTCCCACCAGCGCCACGGTCTCCCCGCGGTTGACGCTGAACGAGACGCCTTTGACGGCGGGCGTGACTTTGCCATCGGCGCGAAAGGAGACGCGCAGGTCGGTGACGTCGAGGAGGCTCATTGAAAGGTCTTCCGAGGATCAAACGCGTCGCGCACGCCTTCGAAGATGAACACCAAAAGCGACAGCATGATCGCAAAGGTGAAGAAGGCGGTGAAGGCAAGCCAGGGCGCCTGCAGGTTCTGTTTCGCTTGCAGCGTCAGCTCCCCCAGCGAGGGCGCCGAGGCCGGCAGGCCGAACCCGAGAAAGTCGAGGGACGCGAGCGTGCCGATGGTGCCGGTCACGATGAAAGGCAGCATGGTCAGTGTCGCCACCATCGCGTTCGGCAGCATGTGCCGGAACATGATCGTCCAGTTGCTGACCCCCAGCGCCTTGGCCGCGCGCACGTATTCGAGGTTGCGGGCGCGCAGGAACTCGGCGCGCACCACGCCCACGAGCGCGGTCCAGCCAAAGAGGATGGTCAGGAACACAAGGAGCCAGAAGCTGCGCCCCAGGATCGCGAACATGATGATGATGATGTAGAGGGACGGCGTCGCCCCCCAAATCTCGATGATGCGCTGAAAGATCAGGTCCGTGCGTCCGCCGAAATACCCCTGCACCGCACCCGCGATGATGCCGATGATGGAGGCGGCGACGGTCACGATGATGGTGAACACGATCGACAGGCGGAAGCCGTAAAGCACGCGGGCAAAGACGTCCCGTTTGGTGTCGTCGGTGCCAAGGAGGTTTCCGTCACCCGGGGGCAGGGGGGCTGCGCCGGGGCGGTCGACAGAGGTGTCGTAGGAATAGGGGATCAGTGGCCAGAGCATCCAGCCTTCGTCGAAGTCGGTGGCCTGGAACGTGCCGGCCTCGATCTGCTCGACGATGCCCTCGGGGTCGTCAAAGCAGTCTTCGAGCCCGCCGGAGCGGATCAGGCAGCGGACCTCGATGTCGCGATAGGCGGCCTCGGTGCGAAAGTCGCCGCCGAACTCCGTCTCCGCGTAGAAGTTGAAGATCGGCATGTAGTAGCCGCCCCGGTACTCCACGAGGATCGGTTTGTCGTTGGCGATGAACTCGGCAAAGAGCGAGGCGACAAAGATGAACGAAAAGATGATCAGCGACCAGAACGCCCGCCCATTCTTGCGAAAGTTGCGCCAGCGCCGCTGGTTCAGCGGCGACATGGCAAAGCGTTTGGGCGCTTCCGGCACGGGCACCGGCTGGTCGTGCGGCGTCTCGGGAAGATCCGGTTTGGCAACCATGGCTCAGCCCTCCCGCCGTTCGAAGTCGATGCGCGGATCGACCAGCACATACATCAGGTCCGACAGGATCCCGACCACGAGGCCGATAAGACCGAACATGAAAAGCGTGCCAAAGATCACCGGGTAGTCGCGCGCCACCGCCGCCTCGAACCCCATGCGCCCCAGCCCGTCGAGCGAAAAGATCGTCTCGATGATGAGCGAGCCGGTGAAGAAGACACCGATGAACACCGCCGGGAAACCCGCGATCACAATCAGCATCGCGTTGCGGAAGACGTGGCCGTAAAGCACCCGGCTCTCGGGCAGGCCCTTGGCGCGGGCGGTCATGACGTACTGCTTCTTGATCTCGTCGAGAAAGGAGTTCTTCGTGAGCAAGGTGAGCGTCGCAAAGGCGGAGATCGTCAGCGCCGTTACCGGCAGGATCAGGTGCCAGATGTAGTCGGCAATCTTGCCGATAAAGCTGAGGTTCTCGAACCCGTCGGACGTCAGCCCACGTAGAGGGAAGATCTGGTAGTACGACCCGCCCGCAAAGAGCACGAGCAGGAGGATCGCGAAGAGAAAGCCCGGGATCGCGTAGGCCACGATGATCGCGCCCGACGTCCAGGTGTCAAAGGACGAGCCGTCCCGCACCGCCTTGCGGATGCCCAGCGGGATCGAGATGAGGTAGGCGATCAGCGTCGACCAAAGCCCCAGCGAGATCGACACGGGCATCTTTTCGAGCACCAGATCAACCACGGAGATCGAGCGGAAGTAGCTCTCCCCAAAGTCGAGGCGCATGTAATCCCAGAGCATCATGAAGAACCGCTCGAGCGGCGGCTTGTCGAGGCCGAACTGCTTTTCGAGCTCGGCGATGAACTCCTTGTCGAGCCCGCGCGCGCCGATGTACTCGCTGTCCGAGCCGAACGTCTCTTCCCCGACGTCGTTGCCGCCGCCGGAAAAGCTCTCGAACACATCCCCCTCGCCCTGCATCTGGGCAAGGATCTGCTCCACCGGTCCCCCCGGTACAAACTGCACCAGGGAAAAGTTAATGATCATGATCCCCAGAAGGGTGGGGATGATGAGCAGCAGACGTCTGAGGATGTAGGCGCCCATCGGTTTACGACAGCACGCCCTGGTCGATCAGCGCCTGGTGCTTTTCTTCGTCGTACCACCAGAAATCGAGCACGCCGAGCGCATAGGGCGGCAGCTCTTCGGGGCGTCCGAACATGTCGTAATGCGCGACCCAGTAGGCCGGCACAAACCCGCCAGGCGCGATCACCCGCTCGTAGCGCAGCGCGCGGTCGAGGGCGGTCAGCGCCGTGACCTCGTCCTCGCGATTGTCGGTGTCGAGCGCGGCTTCGACGATGGCATCCACCAGCGGCGAGCGCAGGGCGGACGGGTTGTAGGACGACACCTCCGCCGTCTCCGACCCAAAGAGCTGGTTGAGCCCCGTGCCGGCGGCCGCAAACGTCAGGATGCGCGTGTGGATGATGTCGTAATCCTTGTCGAGGAAGCGCTGCTGGCCTTGCGCGCTGTCCACCTCGTCTGCCACCACGTTCACGCCCCAGGCTTGCAGCGTGTTGACGTAGCGGTCGATGATCGCCTTTCGCGTGTCGTCCCACGACGAGATCACCAGGAACGTCAGGTCCATCGTCTGGCCGTCTTCGTTCACGAGCCGGCCCGCGTCGTTCACCGTCCAGCCCTCGGCAGCCAGCATCCGCAGCGCGCGGCGCTGGTTGCGGCGGTCGTTGGGGTTGGAGGGGTCCGAGGTGTGCGGGGTGACGACCTCTTCGGTCAGCATCTCCGGCGGGACGAGATCACCGAGGCTTTCCAGCAGCGCCAGCTCCTTGCCCTCCGGCAGGCCCTTGGCCTCCCAGTCCTGGTTCTGCACGAACGAGACCGTTTGCGTCGTCAAATCGTACTGCAGCGATTCCTTGATCCACTCGAAGTTCAGCGCCAGTTGCAACGCATGCCGCACGTTGCGGTTGTCCAGCGGAGCCTTGAGCGTGTTGAAGATCACTCCCGACATGTTCGGCGCGTTGCCCGAAGGGATCTCCTGCTTGATCACATGCCCTTCGTTGAGGTTCGGGAAGTCGTAACCCGTCGCCCAGCGGCGCGTGCTGCCTTCGCTGCGGAAGGTGTAGACGCCTGCCTTGAAACCCTCGAACTCCGCCGTGGCATCGGCAAAATACTCGAACCGCACGCGGTCGAAATTGTGCCGGCCGACGTTGGTCGGGTGGTCCCAGGCCCAGTAGTTGGGATTGCGCGCGTAAACGACGTAGCGGTTGATGTCGTAATCCTCAACCACGTAGGGCCCCGAGGCCAGCGGCGAGGCGACCGACGGGCTGTCGAGCCGCTCGCCGGTCTCGTTGAACCACCGCTCCGAAAAAATCGGCGTGCCGCCGACCTGGCTGATGAGCGAGCGGCGCGAGATTTCGTCGGCAAAGGTGTAGCGGATGGTGAGGTCATCGATGACCTCGACCCCGGTGATGCGGCGCGAGACGGCGCGCGCATAGGACCGGATGCCCTGCTCGAGAAAGAGGTTGTGCGTGAACGCGGCGTCCTGCGCGCGCAGCGGCGAGCCGTCCGAGAACACCACGTCATCGCGCATATGGAAGACGCAGTAGGTCTTGTTCGCCGGGTACTCGACCTCGCGCGCGATCAGGCAGTAGCTGTCGGTGAGCGAGTCCGCAGGCGGGGCCGCACCGAAGGCGCCGCGGGCGAACATCGATTCCGCGACGACGCCCGAGTTGCTCTCCGGGTTGCCCTTGGAAGCCCAGCGGTTGAACCCGTCGAACGTGCCGCGCTCGGAGAGCGTGATCTGCCCGCCCTTGGGGGCGTCCGGGTTCACGTAGTCGAAATACGGAAAATCGGCCGCGTATTTCAGATCGCCGTAAAAGGAGTAGCCATGGCTCGTGATCATCTCCTCGCCGCTGGCCGTCTGGCCGATCACCCTGGTCGGCATGAGCCCGGCGGTCAGCGCGGAGGCGCCCATCAGGCCCAGTGCAGAGCGGCGGTTCATCGCCCATCCGGTGGGGGGCAGAAGAAGATCGTCAGACATGGCAGAACTCCCAATATTTCCGCGGCATCCAAGCGGCGCGGGTCACCTTTATTGTCGTGCCATGTAAGCCTGCGCGGGCATTTGCCCATATTCAAGGTGCGAATTTGTGAACGGTTCGTGAAGAGGCCGTGCGCACGCAAAAAAGCGCCGCACCCGGCGGGTACGACGCTTAAAACGATGAACTTTGGGAGCTTTACCCGCCGATCGTGTCGAGATACGCGATCAGGTTGGCACGGTCCTCCGGCTTGCGCAGGCCCGAGTAGCCCATCGAGGTGCCCGGCGCCCAGCCGCGCGGGTTCTCGAGAAATCCGTTGAGGTTCTCCGGCGTCCAGACCTCCGCAACTTCGGACAGCGCGCCCGAATAGCCGAACCCGTCAACCGCGCCGACCTCGCGCCCGACCACCGCGTAAAGGTGCGGACCCGTGCCGTTTTCGCCGTCTTCGAGCTTGTGGCACGCGCGGCAGGCGCGGAAGACGCCCTCGCCGTCGGCAGGGTCGGCCTCGGCCAGAAGCACGGCAAAATCGACCGTCTCCTCGGGCTCTTCGTCCACCTCGGCCTCGGCGACCTCGATCAGATAGCCCGGTGCGTGGTCCTCGTCCCCGTAGTGCGCGGCGCCCACGTGATACGTGTCCTCAGCCAGCGATTTGCCGAGCAGGAAGATCAGGAAGGCCCCGCAAAAGGCACCGACGATCTTTGTCAGGGTCATCGTATCGAACATCGAGCTTGAATCCTTTCTGGCGTGTCGCGCGTACATATGCGCTTCCAAGCGGGGAGGGCAAGAGATACACAGCGCGACGAAACGCCCTTTTTGCGGGCGATTGCGCGGGGGAGTGCCAGATGCCGGGACCGATCGCCTTTCAGGGCGCGCTGGGTGCGTATTCGCACGAAGCCTGCCAGGCCGCGCGTCCCGACTGGGAGGTCCTGCCCTGCCGCACCTTCGAGGACACGATCGAGGCCGTCCGCGCCGGCCGCGCCCGCGCCGCGATGCTGCCGGTCGAGAACTCGATCTATGGCCGGGTCGCGGACATCCATCGGCTCTTGCCGGAATCGGGCCTGCACATCGTCGACGAAGCCTTTGTGCGGGTGAAGATCGCCCTGCTCGCCCGCCCGGGGGTCAAGCTTAAGGATGTCAAAACAGCCCGCGCGCATCTTGTGCTCCTCCCCCAATGCGCCGCGTTCCTGCGTGCACACGGAATCACGCCCGAAGCTGCATCGGACAACGCAGGCGCGGCTGCCGATCTGGCCGCAAACGGGCGCAACGATGAGGCGGCGCTGGCGTCGGCTCTGGCTGCACGGACCTACGGACTTGATGTGCTCGCCGAGGGGATCGAGGACGAAGACACCAACACCACGCGGTTTCTGATCATGGAGCCGGACGCCCGGATGGACCGCCGCGGCAGCACGGGAATGATGACCACCTTCGTCTTCGAGGTCCGCAACATCCCCGCCGCGCTTTACAAGGCGATGGGCGGGTTTGCGACGAATGGCGTGAACATGACCAAGCTCGAAAGCTACATGGTCGGCGGCTCGTTCACCGCGACGCGGTTCTACGCCGACATCGAGGGTCATCCCGACGATCGGAACGTACAACTGGCGCTCGAAGAGCTGGCGTATTTCACGAGCTACCTCAAGGTGCTCGGGACCTACCCGCGCGATCCGCGCCGCGATTGATCTGCGCATTTGGGTGTGTAGTCACTTGGATCACATGCTCTGCGTTAACCATATTCGGCAGTGCCCACCTTACTGGTAAGGAGGGCACTGCCGAAAATATGTGTCCGGGACAAGGCGGCAGGAGAACACGGCCGACTACGCCAGCGTGTTCGAAACATACTTCCTCCCAACTTCTCAACGTCAGATGTGCACTGCCGAAAGCAAGTGTCTGAGACGTCGCAGCAGAGGAACTGCCCCTGCAAGAGTATGCTCAAAACGCCTTTCCTCCCTTCTCGTCAAAGTAAGGTGGGCACTGCCGAAAACGCGCCTGTAAGACGTGCGCTGCCTCTCGAGTAAGCGTACGAACCGCCGGTCTTCCCACCCCATTCAGTGTAGGGTGGGCACTGCCGATGACAGCTGATGGGCGGCTATAGGGTGGGCTATGTGCGCACCGCGGACGTCATCGACACGTCGGTCAACGCACCCTCACCAAAACCCGCGCTCAGATGAGCAGCCCACCGGCCCCCTCGTGCCGCAAAAGCCAGACCTTGGTCTCGACACCCCCGCGCCCGGAGTAGCCGCCCAATCCGCCCGCGCCGAGCACGCGGTGGCAGGGGATCAGGACGGGCAGGGGATTGCCGCCGCAGGCCTGGCCCACGGCTTGCGCCGGGGCGCCGAGCGCCTTGGCGATCGCGCCGTACGTGGTTGTCTCGCCAAACGGGATCGCGGCCATCTGCGCGCAGACCTGCTGTTGAAAGTCCGACGCCCGCACGTCTAACGGCACATCGAACGATTGCCGCACGCCCGCGAAATATGCGGTCAGCTGGTCCGCCGCGCGGGTCAAGAGCGGCGTCCAGTCGCTGCCACCGCTTTCCCAGTCGGCAGCTACCAGCGCGTCCCCGTCCTGGGTCAGCGTGATCGGCCCTGTCGGCGTGTCTACGGTCAGTCGCGGCATGGCGGCAGAGTTGCAGGCAAACGCGCCCGCGGGCAAGGCTAGCCTTTGCGCAGGCCCAGTCGGATCGGACCCTTGGCCGTCTCAACGTCCACAGGTTCGCCTTTTTGCGTGGCGCGCAGGTCCGTCATCTCCGCCGCGACCCGCCGCACCTCCGGCATCAGCGGACGCCAGTCTTCGGCCAGCGCGCGGGCCACCTCGGACGGGCAAAAGGTCTTATCCGTGCAGCGCTGGAAGGCAAGCTCCAGCAGCGCGGCACGGATGTCTTCATCGGACGGCTTGTCCGTCACGCAACATCGCGCCTCAGGATCAGCGCCTCGTTGCAGCGCCCGCAGACGCCCGGGAAGCCATGCTTGCCAACATCGGGCAGGATCTTCCAGCAGCGCTGGCACTTGGCGCCCTCGGCCTTGGCAAAGACCACCGCAACGCCCGGCGCGTCCGCGATGGTGAACGCATCGGCAGGAGC
This sequence comes from Pseudaestuariivita sp., assembly GCF_052825805.1. Lineage (NCBI taxonomy): Bacteria > Pseudomonadati > Pseudomonadota > Alphaproteobacteria > Rhodobacterales > Paracoccaceae > Pseudaestuariivita > Pseudaestuariivita sp. The sequence continues at coordinate 289,424 of NZ_JBRBVB010000010.1, forward strand.
AGGGTCCGTTGACACGGTGATCGCAGACGTGATGCAAAGATCGGCCAAGGTCGCTGTGTCCGGCAGGGCGGCGGCGGTCTCGGCGTCGACGTAGACCGTGGGCGCGGCTTCGAGAGAGGCACCGATGGTCTTGTCCGTCCGTTTCACCTCCAGGGCACCCGTCACAGCACGGCGCACCGCGCGGATGCGGGCCATCTTTTCGGCCAGCGCCGCGTCGGTCCAGTCGGGCGTTGCGACAAAGTCCTGCAGGTGGATCGAGCCGTCGCCCGTCCGCTCCAGCCAGATCTCCTCCATCGTAAAGACGAGGATCGGCGCCAGCCACGTATTCAGCCGCTCAAGCACCAGCATCAGCATCGCCCGCGCCGCGCGCCGCGTCTCGCTCGTCTCCGCATCGCAGTAAAGCGCGTCCTTGCGGATATCGAGGTAGAAGGACGACAGCTCCACCGTGCAGAACTGGAAGAGCGCCTGGAAGACCCCCTGGAAGTCGAACTTGGCATAGCCCGCCCGCACATGGGCATCGAGCTCGCTCAGCCGGTGCGCGATGAAGCGCTCGAGCTCCGGCATCTCTGCCACATCCATGCGCTCGTCCTCGGACCATCCGTCGAGATTGCCCAAGAGGAACCGGAACGTGTTGCGCAGGCGGCGGTAGCTGTCTGCGGTCCCTTTGAGGATCTCCGGCCCGATGCGCTGGTCGCCGGTGTAGTCGGTCTGCGCCACCCAGAGCCGCAGGATGTCGGCGCCGTATTGCTTTATGACTTCGTCGGGCACGATGGTGTTGCCGATGGATTTGGACATCTTCATGCCCTTCTCATCGAGTGTGAACCCGTGCGTGACGACGTTGCGATACGGTGCCCGGCCTGTCGTGCCGACCGATTGCAGGAGGGAGGAGTGGAACCAGCCGCGGTGTTGGTCGGTCCCCTCCATGTAGACGTCGGCGATCCCGTCCTCGGTCCCGTCCTCGCGGTCGCGGAGGACAAAGGCGTGGGTGGACCCGGAGTCAAACCACACGTCCAGGATGTCGAAGACCTGATCATACGCGTCTGGGTCGACGAGCCCTGTGAGGAAGCGCTCCTTGGCGCCGTCCTCGTACCACGCATCCGCGCCTTCGGCCTCGAACGCCTCGGCAATCCGCGCGTTCACGTCCTCGTTCCGCAAAAGGAAGTCCGGGTCGGTCGGCAAAGCGCCCTTCTTGGTAAAGCACGTCAGCGGCACGCCCCAGGCGCGCTGGCGCGAGAGCACCCAATCGGGGCGCTGCTCCATCATCGCGTGCAGGCGGTTGCGTCCCGAGGCAGGCGTCCATTTCACGTTGTCGATCTCGGTGAGCGCCCGCTCGCGGATCGTCTTCCCGTGCGTGTCTTGCCCGTCGCCCACAGGCTTGTCGATGGCGGCGAACCATTGCGGCGTGTTGCGGTAGATCACCGGTGCCTTCGACCGCCAGGAGTGCGGGTACGAGTGCTTGATCTTGCCGCGCGCCAAGAGCCCGCCGACCTCGACCAGCTTGTCGATCACGGCGGTGTTGGCGTTCCCCTCGCCGCCCTTGCGGCTCAGGATGTACGTGCCGCCAAAGAACGGCAGGTCATCGCGGAAACCGCCGTCATCCTTGACGTTGTAGGTGATGACCTGGCTCAGCATTCCGAGGTCTCGGTAGAGCTCGTACTCCTCCATCCCGTGGGACGGGGCGCAGTGGACGAACCCGGTGCCTTCGGTGTCGGTCACGAACTCGGCGGCGCGAAAGTCGCGGATGTCGTCCCACTCGCCCTTGCCGCCTTCGGCGCCCGCGAGGGGGTGCTTAAGTTCAAGTGCCCATAGTTCGGCTGGGGTAACATCACGTATCTTGGAGTACATGCCTTTCGACAGACGCGCCTTTTCAAAGACGTCCTCTGCAAGCTCGTTCGCCAGGATGAAGCGTTCTCCTACTTCTGCCCAGCAAACGTCTGGTGTTTCAAACACCTCGTAGAGCCCGTACGAAATGCTTTCACCGAAAACCACTGCCTTGTTGGACGGCATGGTCCAAGGTGTAGTTGTCCAGATCACCACCTTCGCACCGACAAGCTCTTCGGGAAAAGCTGCTTTCTCCATGTGCGGCGGTTCGCCAATGCTGCGCCACTTGGCCTTGTAAACTGGTTCTCCTGCGGCGCTAACCTCAAACTTCACCCAGATCGTGAAGCTCTCTTTATCGTGGTACTCGACCTCGGCCTCGGCCAAGGCCGTCTGCTCCATCGGCGACCACATCACGGGCTTGGAGCCCTGGTACAAAGTCCCGTTCATCAGGAACTTCATGAACTCTTCGGCGATCACGCGTTCGGCGTGGAAGTTCATCGTCAGGTAAGGCTCGTCCCAATTGCCGGTGACCCCGAGGCGCTTGAACTCCTCACGCTGGATGTCGACCCAGCCTTCGGCGAACTTGCGGCATTCGGCGCGGAACTCGTTGATCGGGACGGCGTCCTTGTTCTTGCCCTTCTTGCGGTACTGCTCCTCGATCTTCCACTCGATGGGCAGGCCGTGGCAGTCCCAGCCGGGGATGTAGCGGCTGTCGTGGCCGAGCATCTGGTGCGAGCGGACGATCATGTCCTTGATCGTCTTGTTGAGCGCGTGGCCGATGTGTAGGTGGCCATTCGCGTAGGGAGGGCCGTCGTGCAGGGTGAAGGGCGTACGGCCAGTCTTGGCGCGGTTCTGGCCGTAGACGTCCATCTCTTCCCAGCGTTGCAGCCAGGCAGGTTCGCGTTTGGGAAGGCCCGCGCGCATCGGAAAGTCCGTCTTGGGCAGGTTCAGCGTGTCTTTGTAGTCGGGGGTGCTCTCAGGCGTGTCGGCGCACATGGAGATCGTCCATCCTCTTGGGGAATGTCATGTCGAGTGAGGGCGGTGCGGCGGGGCCAGCACCTCAGTCCCGGCCGCTCTGGTCAGAGCGCCGGGCATGTAATTCGAATGGCGCGGATCCAAAGCGTCATGCGCCGTCCTATACGCTTGGGGATGCGGCGCGTAAAGGTGGCGAGCCCGCACATTTTTCTTGCGGAAAATGTGCTGTGTGGGTGCGTCCATCGCTGGCGCCCTTGAAACTGATATAGCGATACCGAAGTTTACACGCCGCCCGTTTTGCCAAAGGCAAACCTTCGGTTTGACGGGGGCGGGCCATGCCAGAGGCATGCCTTCGGCATGACGCGGCCTGACAGTGCCTGTCAGGCGGGCGCTTTGGATAAGGCGATGTGTATCAGGTTTGCGGCTTGCCGGTCTTAGTGGGCATGCTGCGTCCCGGCCCAGTCGTCGAGGTATGCACCGGGCTGCGGCGCGCCGTCCATCATATGCCGGCGCCAGGCGGATTGCTCGCGCGCGATGACCTCCAGCTCCCACACGTAGCCGACCACCGGCCTCGGCCCGAGCGGCGCGCTGCCAAAGGGCACGCGCAGGTGGTGTTGGCAGAGGACCGAGCCCTGCACCCACCAGAAGGCATTGCCCGTGACGCCCGCACTGCCCGTATGAAGGATCACAAAGCCCAGCCCGTTGCTGTCGCCCATCTGCGCGATCTCGGGTCGGGCACCCGCAACAAGCGTGTCCAGAACCGTGGCCTCCGGTGCGCCGTTCAGGTGGTAGAGCTTGAACCGCGCACCGTGCGCCTCAACATGGCCGCCTGCGGCGAGCGGGCGGGCGTGGTATGGCTCGATCGGGCCTCGCGTCATCTGTTGGCTCACTGACATTAGGACGGCGCAGATTTTTCTTGCGGAAAATCTGCGGGATCACCCGTCGCGGTTCACGTGTTCCCAGATTTTCGAGATCACCACCGAGCCTTCGCCCACGGCACTGGCCACGCGTTTGACGGAGCCCGCGCGCACGTCGCCGACGGCAAAGATGCCCGGCGTCGAGGTCTCGTAGGGAGAGGCACCACCCACGGCCTCGCCGGTCAGAATGAACCCCTTGTCGTCGAGCTGCGCAAGCCCGCTCAGCCAGCCGGTGTTCGGCGCGGCGCCCACCATGATAAAGAGCGCGCTGGTCTCCAGCTCCCACGTGCGCGGTGTCTCGCCGCCGGTCTGCAAAGTCACTGCGGTCAACGCATCATCGCCGTGCAGCGCGCCAACCTGCGTGTGGTAGTGGATCGTGATGCGCGGGTCCGCCTCGAGCCGCGACGACAGATAGCTCGACATGGACGCCGCCAGCGAGCCTGAGCGGACCAGCACGTGCACGTGTTTGGCGGTGCGGCTGAGGTACATCGCCGCCTGGCCCGCCGAGTTGCCGCCCCCGATCACCACGGCCTCGGTGTCCTTGCAATAACGCGCCTCGCTCTCGGTTGCGGCGTAGTAGATGCCGGCGCCGTCGAGCTCCTCGATGCCGTCCAAGGGCAGGCGGCGGTACTGCACCCCGGTCGCGACAAGCACCGAGCGGGCGCTGACCACTTCTCCCCGGTCGAGCGTGGCGTGAAAATGGCCCTTCTCGCAGGCGCTGAGCGCGGTCACCCGGTAGGGCATGGCAAAGCGGGTGCCGAACTTGCGCGCCTGGATTTCGCCGCGCCACACGAGGTCCGCGCCGGAGATGCCCGTGGGAAACCCCATGTAGTTCTCGATCCGGCTCGAGGTGCCGGCCTGCCCGCCGATGGCGACATCCTCGAGCACGAGCGCGCACAGCCCCTCGGCCCCGGCGTAGACCGCCGCTGCCGTCCCCGCAGGCCCGCCCCCGACGATCAGCACGTCGACCGTGTCGGTCGGATCCAGCTCGAGCGACAGGCCCATCAGCTCGGCAAGACCCGCGCGGGACGGATTTTCGATCAGCTGGTTGCCGCCAAAGACGACACCCGGCGCGCCCGGGTCGAGCCCGCAGGCGGCGCCTAACGCCCGCGCGCCCTCCGAGTTGAGGTCGAGCCGCTGCACAGGCACCCGGTTGCGGGTCGCAAAGTCGGCAATCTGCCGCATCGCCCGGTCCGCCTCGGCGCCGATGATCCGCAGCGCGGTGTCCTGCTCTTCGATCTGGCGGCGGCGGCGCGCGGCAAAGACCGTGATCACGATGTCCGACAGCTCCGGCACACGCGTCATCAGGTCGAGCATCTTTTGCCGTTCGATCACCGTCACGCGGGTGTCCTCGGCGGCGCGGAAGGGCACGGTGTAGCGCCCTCCGGTCAGGAACGCGATGTCGCCAAGGTACTGACCCGGCCCGAGGGACGCCTCGAGATACCGCTCGCGGGTGATCGAATCGAGGATCTCGATGTCACCCTCCTCGACAAAGATGAAATGCGTGACCGGGTCGCCGATCTCGACCACGATGTCACCTTCGGCATAGGTCCGCTCGGTGCCGAGCTTGCGCATCTCGGCGATGTGTTCGTCCGACAGCGGGCGTCGTTGCATCTCGCGCAGGTTGGCGGCCAGTGATTCCATATGCGTGTTCCTTTGCGTCGTCGCGCGCCGGCAAAGCCCGCTGGCACTACCGCGAAAATAGGCCGGTCAGACTGCGTGTCACGAGCGCGGAGACCGAGGGCCGCGTTTCAGCGCGGAAGGGGAGGGGCCGGCAGACCTCCATTGCAGCCACGCCCACCCGCGCCGTGAGCGCGCCGTTCACCAGACCCTCGCCGAACCGGCGGGAGACCTTGGCCAGCACGCTGCCGCCCGCGACCGAGCCGATAAGATCATCGCCCACGGCCACTGCGCCAGTCGCTACGAGATGCGTCATCACCGCTCGCATCAGGCGCCAGGAGCCGAGCGTGCCCGAACGCCCGCCGTAGACTTCGGCGATGCGGCGGATCATGCGGATGTTGGCGGTGAGGGCGGCCACCACGTCGGCAAAGGCGAGCGGCACAAGCGCGGTCACGGTCGCGACCTGCCGGGCGGCGGCCTGCACTTCGGCCTCAGCACGGGTGTCGAGCGGGGCCAAGAGCTCGGCCTCGGTCAGCGACAGGATCGCGTCCGCGTCGAATTGGTCAGGGAGCAGCTCGGCCAGCCGGTCCCGGCCCCAGCGCGTCTCGTCCCGGCGGGCGTAGAGCCGGACCAGATCGCCTGCCACCTTGCGCGCAGCGGCGCTGTCCTGATCCTCGAGCGCTGCGGCGGCGTCGCGGTGCAACTGGTCGATCCGGCTGAGCCGGGAAAAGGCCGCGAGCTCCCGCAATCCGATGATCAGCAGCACCAGCACAAAGCCAGCCATCAGCCCCGTCGTCGCCCAGCCGAGCAGTGGAAACCGCGCGAGCAGATCGGTCACAAAGCCATAGGCCCAGACCGAGACGACAAGCATCGTCAGGGCCACCAAGAGCCCCCAGAACCAGCGCGCCAGCCGCGAGGGACGGCCCGCCGTGATCGCGGCAACTTGCGTCATCGTCGCGCCGTCTGGCGCGTCTCTGCCCTCCGGCAGCACCGGGTCCGGGACGGGCGGCGCTTCGGCGGGCGAGGGCTTGGACGGCGCGGTATCGCGTTCAAAGAGGACCGGGCCTTTCGGGGTCTCGCTCATGCCGCCTGCTCCTCGCTGCCCGGGCGGTCCCAGACGAATTCGATGTCCGGCAACCCTTCGTCGTTGGTTTGTCCGTCGGTGCGCAGACCCTCGCGGAACCCTTGTGTCTGGTAGAACGCCTGTGCGCCTGTGTTGGCCTGAAAGGTCCAGAGCCGCAGCTCTTGCGAGTGCGCCTTTGCTGCCTCGAGAAGGCGCCCGCCCAGACCCTGCCGCCGCGCTTTGGCGTCAACGTAAAGCGCGTGCACCACGGCGCCGTCGCGCGCGATGAAGGCTTGGTCCTCGGCCACCGTCACCCACCCCCTCGCGATCAGATCACCGGCGTGCGCCACGTCCTCGGCGGCGGTGTGCAGGCGCGGCATCCACGGATTTTCCTCGACGAACGCGGTCAGGAGCCCGCCGATCCAGCCGGCGTCGAGGGGGGCTCCCGGGCGCAGGGCAACGGCGCTCACAGCCGGTCTCCGATCAGGAACTGCGCGGCCCGGTCGAGCCGGATATGCGGCGGGCCTTCGCCAGGTTTGAGCGTCAAAGGCGCGGGCGCAAAGCGCATCACCTGAAAGTCGTCGTCGAGCCATGCCTCCGCCCCGTCACGGGCAGGCGTCAAAAGGTGTGAGGGATCCTCGGGCAGCGCGCCGGGGTAGAACGCCGCCTCCTTCCCAGTGTCGAGCAGGGTGCCGCGCACACAAGGAAGCTCGGTGCCGGCGTGGGGCACCATCTCTTCGGTCGTCGAGCGGAGCGCTGCAATCGCCATCGCCGCCGTCTCCGCCCCGGCAAAACGCGCACGGTCGCGGGCGTCGCGGTTAAGCGCCTCCATGACCGCCTGCAGCCTGGCGTGCTGGCTATGGTGCAGATGGTCTGCCTTGGACGCGGCAAAGAGGATGCGCTCCACGCGTTTACCAAAGAGAAGCTGCGTCAGAAAGGCATTCCGCCCCGGACGAAACGCGCCGAGGATATCGGCCATCGCGCGGCGCATGTCCTCCACCGCGGCAGGCCCCGAATGGATCGCGCCCAGCGCGTCCACCAGCACCACCTGCCGGTCGATCCGGGCGAAGTGATCGCGGAAGAAGGGTTTGACGACGCGCGCCTTGTACGCCTCGAACCGCCGCTCCATCTCGCGCCAAAGCCCCTTGCGGGGTGGGCTGGTCTCGGGCGGGAGCGGGGCAAAGGTCAGCGCGGGTGAGCCCTCCATATCCCCCGGCAGCAGGAAGCGGCCGGGCGTGACGTCGTAGAACCCCTCGGCCCGGGCAGCGCGCATGTAGGCGGTGTAGGTCTCGGCCAGCGCCTTGGCCTGCGGCTCTTTCCACGCCTTGAGGCCGGTCGCCTCATTGGACGCCGCCCGGAAGGCGTCGGCTGCGGGACGGGAGGCGAGCCGCTCCAGCGTCTCCGCACTCCACTCCGCGTAGGTTTTGTCCAACAGGCCGAGGTCCAGCAGCCACTCGCCGGGGTAGTCTATGATGTCGAGGTGGATCGTCTTGGCACCCGTCAGCCCGCCCAGCAGGCCCGTCGGGCGTACGCGCAGCGACAGGCGCAGCTCGCTCACCGCACGGGTGCTGTCCGGCCAGCTCGGGGTGCGGGAGGTGAGCGCGTTCAGGTGATCCTCGAACTCGAAGCGCGGCACGGTGTCGTCGGGCTGGGGCTGCAGGAACGCCGCCTCGATCCGCCCGTCACGCGCCGCCAGAAGGTGCGGCATCCGTGCCCGGTCCAGAAGGTTCGCCACCAGCGAGGTGATGAACACCGTCTTGCCCGCACGCGCCAGCCCGGTCACGCCAAGGCGGATCACCGGCTCGAAGAACGCGCCGGACACCGTGTCCCCGACCGCCTCGACCTGGCGGGTCAGGCCGTCCGCTATCCGGGTGATGACCAATGGCATGCTCCTTGCGTCGTGGCGGTAGACATAGGGGCGGTGGTCCCTGAACGCCAGACCGCGGGTCCGGGGATTGTTCCGCCGGGAATGCCGCGCTAAGCCGCGCCCATGCCGCGATACGCTCTCAAGGTCGAATACGATGGCGCGCCCTTTGCCGGGTGGCAGGCGCAAGCGGACCAGCCGTCGGTGCAGGGCGCGTTGGAGGCGGCGCTTGCGCAGCTCGAGAGCGGTGTGCCGCGCATCGCTGCCGCCGGGCGGACGGATGCCGGCGTGCATGCGCTTGGTCAGGTGGCGCAGTGCGACATGGCGCAGGACTGGACGCCGTTTCGGCTGTCCGAGGCGCTGAATTACCACCTGAAGCCGTCGCCCGTGGCGGTTGTGGACGCGGCGCGTGTGCCGGAGGACTGGCACGCGCGGTTCTCAGCCGTGGAGCGGCGCTACCTCTACCGCATCGCGCTCCGCCGCGCGCCGATGACGGTGGGGGCGGGGCAGGTGTGGCAAGTGAAGCATCCGCTCGATGCCGCTGCCATGCACAAGGCCGCGCAGAGGCTGGTCGGGCACCATGACTTCACAACCTTCCGCTCGGTGATGTGCCAGTCCGCATCGCCGGTAAAGACGCTGGATCATGCCGAGGTGCGCCGTGTCGAGGGTCTCTTTGGCGCCGAGGTGCACCTGACATTTCGCGCGCGGTCGTTTCTGCACAACCAGGTGCGCAGCTTCGTCGGGACTTTGGAGCGTGTGGGCGCCGGGCGTTGGAGCGCGGATGACGTTTCGGACGCGCTCGAGGCCGCGGACCGGGCGCGCTGCGGGCCGGTGGCGCCGCCGCAGGGGCTTTACCTGACGGGCGTTGGCTATCCAGAGGACCCGTTCAGCGCGCGGTGAGGTGCCAGACTTGCTCACGCGCCGGACTGACGCCCTTGAGACCGCCGGGCATGTCGTCGTCGGCGAGGCTTTCGACGTGGTGACCGGCGTAGAGCCGGGTGATCTCACCCTTGCGCACCGGGTAGGGCGGGCCTGAGACGGTGCTGGCGTCGTAGTCAAAGGCGATCAGCAGTTGGGGCGCTGTGCCGGTAATAGTTGTGACATGCGGCGCGTAAGCGGCGCGGAGGTCCTGCGGCAGGGCCACCAGCGCAGCACGGTCATAGACGGCGTCCACTGTGCCGAGCGTCTTAAGGTCCAGCGCGAAGATGTCGCCGACGTACATGTCGATGTGATCGGCGTGGTAGTGCTTGAGCGCGCCTGTTTCTCGGATCTCCGGTGTCAGCTTCAGCTCCGCGAAGAGCTCGGCAATGGCGATCTCCGACAGCTCGGCGCCGGCGACGGAAAAGCCTTGGCCTCGCAACCAGCCGATGTCGCCCGTCTTGCCGCAGAGCGGGAGGAAGAGCCGAGCTCCCGCGACCAACTGCAAAGAGGGAAGCCAGCGGCGCAGCTTGGGATGACCCTCCGATTGGTGAAAGTTGATACGCTTGTCGCGCCAGCGGGCGTGCCAGCTCTCGGCTTCTTCGGCGCTGACCGGCCCGTCAGTCATTGTCGCTCGTCCCCGCACCTGCACCCGCGCGCGAGGCGTCGGAGTTCGGCACGTAAGTCTCCTTGGCCAGCCGGTTGAGGCGGGTCAGGAGGGGTGTGGGCAGGGTCAGGCGTTCGGGCATCGGCGCGGGTTCGTCCGCACCAAGGGTATAGCTTTGGTCCAACGTGGTCACTTCGAGCGGGCTTGTCCCGGGCTGGCCTACGGTTTCGGCATAGCTGCGCGCCACACCCTGCGGCAGTCTCTCTCGGGTGTCGAACGTTGACGCCTCTGCCCGCTTCGCGCGGCAAAGCAAGGGACCTGCGTGGATCGGACCGCGCGGTAGGCTCTCCAAAGCGTCGAGGATCTCACCGGTATCGCGCGCCTGTCCGAGATGTCGCACCAGCGCGGCTCCAAACACGGCCGCCTGGCCGGCGTCGGCGCCCGCGCCACGCGCGGCCTTGGCGGCAAGCGCGGCAACCTCGTTCCACGAAAAGCTCAACTGTCCCAGACCGGCAGCCACCAATCATCCGCCCGCGCCGTGCCGAGGTCCGAGGCCAGCGGCGCGCCCTGGCAGAGCGTGATGCGCGTCCAGAGGTCGGATTTGGGGTCGAACTTGGTCGCACCGAAAAAGCTGAGCTTGGCGCGGAGCATGTCGATCGGCAGGCAGGTGGCGGCAATTAGGTTGTCGCGGATTTCCGAGTAGGGGTGCTGGGTCGCGATCTCGACGCGCTCGACGGCCATCAGGTGCTGCGGGTGCGCGTCGAGGAAGGCTGCGAGCGGCTGGCTTTGGTCCGGCAGATCGGCGTAAAGCGCGGCGATGCGGCGGGCGATGTCGAGCGGGCTTTCGCGGTCTGCGCCGGGCTCTGCGTGGCGGTCTCCGAGGCGCGGCTCGAGCTTTTCGGCGCTGACGTACCAGAAGCGGCGGCATTCCTCGGCGTCGGTGTAGTCGATGTTCAGCGCCCAGTCGAAGGACGACTCGATGGCAGATTTGAGGTCTGCGGTGCCCGCGAGCCCTGCGCCGAGGTATCCGAAAGGATCGGCCATGCACTCGGTCAGGCCATCGACAAGCTCGGGGAAGGGTTCGATGAGGAGGGCGGCGACCAGCTCTTGTAAGGCGGTGGTGTCCGCAGCCTCGTAGAGTGCGTTGATCGGGTAGGGGCCGGAGAGCGTGGCATCCGTCAGATGTGTCTCGCAGAAAGCGGCGAAGTCTACCTCAAGCGCGCGGATGGCGTCGTCGTGGACGGGGTCCGGCGCGGACCATTCGGAGAGGTGTGTCTGGGCGCGCTGGGCGAGCGCTCTGATGCGTTCCTTTTGATCTTCGGTCAGCACCTCAACCGCACGCACGCGGGCCAGGGCGGTCTCTCTCGCCAGCATCCAGTTGTTGAGCAGAACCGGGTGCGAGACGAGGAAGGGCGCCATGCCAAGGCCCGTCGCATTGCCGATCCCGAGGTGGCGTTTGGTGGCCGGCTCAAGCGTGCCGCCGCCGACGTGTTCGACGAGGTCGTGGGTGAAGCCGCGGATGAGCCAGACGGTGAGCATCTCGACCGCGAAGGGGCCGTCGAGGCCGGGGCGCTCGGCGATGCGAGCGCGGTCGGAAATGCCGAACTTGCCGTTGCCGTAGACCGCCGTAGTGCGCATCAGGTAGCCTATGTCGCGGACCATTTGTGTGTCTGGTTGGCGGCCTCCCCTGAGCGCTTCGGCAACGTGGGAGAAGAGGCGGACGGACTTGTTCGCGCGGCTGAGGACGAGGTCGCGCTCGGTGAACCGCCCCGCTTCCTGGCGGGGGGCGCTGTCCCGGATGCGAGCGATCTCGGAGGCGTCTGGCACCCCGTCATAAAGCACAAAGGCCGCGTCCCAGGCGGTGGCGATCACCCGGTCGGTGCGCATCTCAGGCGGCAGGTCCGAGGAGATGGCGACAAGCGAATAGGCGTGGCCTCCAAGCGTGACGGTGTAGACCGCGTGGCCGAAACCCCGCGCGTCCATTTCCCACACGCGGCGCTCGGGGCGCGCGTTCTCAGCGCTGAGGCGGCGCATGAGGGAGCGCAGGAACGACAGGCGCGTCGGGAACATGTTGCCGAAGCGTTTGAGGCGCATGACCTCCGACGGAGGGCGCAGGGCGGTTTGGGGCGGGAGGGTGAAGTCCTTCATGCCGCGTCTCCTGTGAGGGGGCCGAAGTTCTCGGCGTAGAAGCGGAGCCAGTTCCCGCCCATGATGCCGTCGACCTCTGCGTCCGAAAGGCCAGTTGCGCGCAGCCCAGCGTCGAGGTTGTCCCAGTCGCGGTTGTCCGTGAACCAGCCGGGCATGGGTGGGAAGCCCGCGTTGTCGGCCGAGCCTTCGCCGTAGTCGATGACCTTGGACCAGCGGCCGACGCGCATCCATTCGACGACGCTATCAGGCTGGTCCTGGCAAAGGTCGGTGCCGATCCCGAGGTTCTCCGCGCCGTAGCGGTCTGCGGCCTCCGCGACCATCTGGCAGAAGCTTTCGAGCGTGCAGCCGGTCCCACCCGCCAGGTGGTGCGGGTAGAGCGAAAAACCGAGCATTCCGCCGCGTGCGGTCAGGGCCTTGAGCACGGCATCCGACTTGTTGCGCCGCGCGGGATGCCACCAGTCCGGGTTGGCGTGGGTGATCGCGATGGGGCGGGCGGAGTGGTCGATCGCCTCCAGCGTCGAGCGCTCGGCGGAGTGCGACATATCCACCACCAGCCCAACGCGGTTCATCTCCGCCACCGCCTGCTTGCCAAATCGCGTGAGGCCGGTGTCCTCCTCCTCGTAACAGCCCGTCGCGAGGAGCGATTGGTTGTTGTAGGTCAGCTGCATGAAGCGCACGCCCAGCTGGTGGCAAATCTCGATGAGGCCGATGTCATCCTCGATGGGCGAGGGGTTCTGGAAGCCGAAAAAGACGGCGGTCCGCCCGCTCTCCTGCGCGCGCGTGACGTCTTCGGCGGTGGTGCCTTTGAAGATCAGATCCGGGTGCCGTTCGAAATGCCGGTTCCACTCCTCGAGGCGCAGCACCATCTCGCGAAAGCTCTCGTGGTAGGCGATGGTCACGTGCACGGCATCGAGCCCGCCCGCGCGTATCTGCTCGAAGGTCTTGGGCGAGACGTTGCAATACTGCAGGTTGTCGATGCGGGGCGGGCGTGTCGTCATAGTGTGCACGCTAGCCCGAGGCGCGGTAGGTCGCAAAGCACCAAACCGTCGCTCGGCGCGCAAAAACGGCAAAAGTCATTGCAGGTCCGCGCGATCTGGGAAACCTTGCGCAGCAACTTGAGGGAGCGTCAGATGGGTGATCGCAGGTTTGTCTTTGTCGGCGTGGGGGCGGCGCTCGTCTGGACGGCGCTGGTGATCTACCTCGGCGGCTGGGTGGTGGTGCTGCCGGTGTTCAGCGTGATCCCGACGATCTTCACCGCCTTTCTCGCGCCGGGTCTGGTGCTGATGGCCATGATGCTGAGCGTCGTGATGCGGCGGTATTCGGACGACGCGATGGTGACAGGCGGTGCGCTGCAGGGGGCTGCGGCCAAGGACAACCGGGCGCTCACCAACACGGTCGAGCAGCTGGTGCTGGCGGCCTGTATCTGGCCGGCGGTGGCGATCCTGCTGGGCGGCACGGGGCCCGGGATGATCCTCGTGCTGGGCCTTGCGTTTGCGGTCAGCCGGATTTTCTATTGGATTGGGTTCCATCGCGCGGGCACGCTGCGGGTCTTCGGTTTTGCCGCCGGTCTTTATCCGACAGTTGTTGCCGCGCTCTGGGCAGTCATCGTCTCGATCCAGACCTGGAGTTGAACGCATGGCCCTGATCTCCCTTGACCACCTTGCCGTTGCCTGCACCACGCTCGATGAGGGGCGCGCGGCGGTCGAAACCGCGCTTGGCGTGCCGCTTCAAACGGGCGGACAGCACGCGCATTTCGGCACGCACAATCTTCTCTTGGGGCTGGAAGACGGGCTCTACCTCGAGGTCATTGCCATCGACCCGGACGCGCCTAAGCCGGACTATCCGCGCTGGTTCGACCTCGACCGTTTCCGGGGCCTTCCACGGCTGACCAACTGGATTTGCCGGACGGAGGATATGGACGCGGCAACGGCCAAAGCGCCGGGGACAGGTGTGCCTGTGCCTCTGGCGCGGGGCGATCTGCGCTGGGAGATGGCGGTGCCGGAGAGTGGGATCCTGCCCTTTGCCAATCTTTTTCCGGCGCTGATCCGCTGGCATGGGACGGCGCATCCGGCGCCGCTCCTCACCCAGCAAGGTGTGCGGCTGCGGCAGCTGGTGCTTGAGACACCTGAGGCGGAAGGGCTTGCCCAAGCATTGGCACCGCTCATTGATGACCCGCGTCTGGTGATCGAGCAAAGCGACCGGAGCGCGATGCACGCCTCTTTCGATACGCCGGGCGGCAGGCGATGGCTGTAACGCTGCGCCGCGCCACGCGGGAGGATGCCGAGGCGATGGCGGAGATCTGGAACCCGATCATCCGCGACACCACGATCACCTTTACGACCGAAGAAAAGACGCTGCGCGCGCTGCGGGCGGACATCTATCTGCGGCAAGAACGTCGGCAGCCGTGGATGGTGGCCGAGACCGACCGGATCATCGGCTTTGGCGGCTTTGCGCCCTTTCGCGGCGGTCCGGGCTACCTGCGCACGGTCGAGCACACGATCTATCTCGCGCCCGAAGCGCAGGGCGCGGGCGTCGGAGCCAAACTCCTCAAGGACATCGAGCTCAGCGCGCGGGCGGGCGGCGCCTCGGTCCTGATCGGTGGTGTGAGCGGCGAGAACGCTCCGGCCATCGCCTTTCACCGCAGGCACGGATTCGACACCGAGGTCGTGCTGCCAAAGGTGGGGGTAAAGTTTGGACGGAGCCTCGATCTTCACCTCTTCCACAAATTTTTGTCATGACGGCCTGACAGACTTGCCCCCGTGCGCGGGGGCTGCGAAGCTGTGACGGTAAAAATTGAGACCGACTTTTCAACCGCAGGCGCAAACGTTCCATGTCCATCTGGGCCCGTATCTCTGACGCTCTGGCCGCGCTCGCGGCTGGCGAGCCGCTGGCGCAGGTGTTTGAGCGGCTGCGCACGCCGCCCGAGCGGAGCGTGGCGTTCACCATCGCCGTGATCGCGCTGGGCGCCAAGATGGCCAAGGCCGACGGGCTGGTCACGCGCGGCGAGGTCGTTGCCTTTCGCGAGGTCTTTCACATCCCCGCCGCCGACGCCGAGAACGCCGCGCGCGTCTTTAACCTCGCGCGGCAGGACGTGGCGGGGTTCGAGGAATACGCTCGCAAGATCAAGGTGATGTTCGCAGGACGCTCGGGTCCTTTTGCCGAGCTGATGGAGGGCCTTTTCCACATCGCGGTTGCGGACGGGCACTACCACGACGCCGAGCACGAGTTTCTGGAACGTGTTGCGACGATCTTCGAGCTGTCGCCGGCCGAGTTCCAGTCGCTCGAGGCACGCTTCGTGCCGGGCGCGCCAAAGGATCCGTATGTGGTGCTGGGCGTGCCGTCCGATGCCTCGCTCGAGACCATCCGCAAGACCTGGAAGCAGCTGGTGCGCGACACCCATCCCGACCGTATGATCGCGCGCGGCGTGCCGCCCGAGGCGGTCAAGCTCGCCGAGCGGCGCATGCAGGACATCAACAAGGCGTGGGAGACGATCTCGCGCACGGCGGCGCCCGAGCCGGCCTGAATGCGGCTTGCCACCTACAACGTCGAATGGTTCGACGCGCTCTTTGACGACACCGGCGCTCTGCTGCTCGACGACCACCGCTCCGCCCGCCATGGCGTGACGCGCGCGGCGCAAGCCGAAGCGCTCGGCCACGTGTTCCAGACGCTCGACGCGGATGCCGTCATGGTGATCGAGGCGCCCGACAGCCACCGCGCGCGGGACGGCGCCCGCGCCTTGGAGGCCTTTGCCGCGCATTACGGCCTGCGCGCGCGCACCGCGCTGATCGGGTTCACCAACACCACCCAGCAGGAAATCGCGCTGCTTTGCGACCCGGACGTGCTGAGCGCGGTGCACGCCCCGCGAGACAGCAAAAGGGCTCCCCGATTCGACGGCACGTTCGAGATCGACCTCGACATCGATGCGCAGGCGGACCTCGTGCAGTTCTCCAAGCCGCCGCTCGAGCTTGCGGTCGAGACCGCTTCCGGGCAGCGTCTCAACCTGATCGGCGCACACCTGAAATCCAAGGCACCGCACGGCGCCAAGACGCCGGATGCCGTCATGCGCATCTCGATCGCCAATCGGCGCAAGCAACTGGCGCAGGCGATCTGGCTGCGGCGCCGGATCGAGGAGGTGCTGGGGCAGGGCGCGCCCCTGATCGTCATGGGAGACCTCAACGACGGGCCCGGGCTCGACCAGTACGAGCACCTCTTCGGCCGTTCGTCGGTGGAGATCGTGATGGGTGCGGACGGCACGGCCGGCCTCTACGACCCACACGCGCGGCAGGCGCTGGTCCGGCGTCTGGGCGCTCACCCAAGCACCGCGCGGTTCTACTTGCGCGAAGAAAAACGCTACCTGCAGGCGCTGCTCGATTACATCATGGTCAGCCCCGATTTGCGCACCAGGGCGCCAGCCTGGCGCATCTGGCATCCGTTCGACGATCCCGAGTGTTGGGAAACGCCATCCTTGCGCCACGCCCTGCTCACCGCCTCCGACCATTTCCCGGTCACGCTCGATATTGACCTCTGACCCTTCACTGCGGCGCGTTTGTGCCTATCTTTGTATGTATGAAACAGCTGCTTCTTGCCCCCGCCCTCGCGCTTTGCCTTTTGACGACCGCGCCTGCCAGCGCGCAGGAAGACGAGGGGATGACGCTTATGGAGCGCGGCGCGCAACTCTTCTTCCGCGGTCTGATGGAGGAGATGGAGCCGGCGCTTGGCGAGCTCGAGCAGCTGATGGAAGAGATGGAACCCGCGCTGCGCTCGTTCGCGCAGGAAATGGGTCCGGGCCTGCGCTCGCTGCTCGATCAGGTCGACGACTGGACGCAATACGAGATGCCCGAAGTCCTGCCGAACGGCGACATCATCATCCGCCGTAAGCCGAACGTCGAGGGTGAGATTGAGCTTTAGGGTCCGGTCTGGCAAGCGGGCCTTCGGTACAAATCAAAATACCTCGGCTCAGGCTTAAGGAAACTCGCCTAGACCAAAGCGCCCGCCTCACGGGTACCGTGAGGCCGCGCCGACCCGCCCCCCTGGGGCGGCGCGATTGCGCCACCCCGCGGGACGGCGCGTGAATTTCTGTTATTTTCAGACTAGAGAAAAGCTCGTTCGGATCGGCTTATATGGTCAGACACCCCCGGATCAAGTTCGGGGCCTGTAGCCCTCCGCGTCCCGGGCTCGACCCGGGACCTCGCTCTCACTTCACGTCTTCAACTGCACCGAGAGCTCCGCCTCGAGCGACGAGGCCAAAGACTGCAACCGCGCCTGCGCGACTTCACCGTAAAGCGGCCAGCTGTGGGGGTTGAGGCTGAGGCGCAGGATCTTCTTCTTGGGCGACCACTTGAACGTCCCCATCTCCGTGTCGCGGCTCATCCACAGCATCGCGCCGAACCGCATGGCCTTGCCCAGCACTTCGGCCTGCAGGCGGTCTTCGGGCGTGAGCAGATCCAAAAGTCCGGCGAACTGCGAATCGTCTAGCTTGCTGCGGTAGCGGTACATCAGCGCGAGGCCGAGGTAGATGCGTTCGGAGTGGCGCAGCCCGCCGAGGTTGGCGCGGGTGGCGTTGTCAAAGCACAGGTCCGCCCGGTAGTCGGGATGGGCGCGCCAGCTGACATCGTGGAGCAGACAGGCGGCCTTGATAATGCGCTTGCGCTCTTCTGGGGCCGATTTGAAGAGCGGGCTGACAAACTCGTAGAGCGTCTTTCCAAACCCCGGCAGGCGCGCGTCCTTGGCCTCGGCAAACCGGCACGCCTCGATCAGCGGATCGCGATCGCGCAGCGCCTGCGGCATCTGCTCGTAGAGCATCCCTTCGCGGATCCCATAACTCGACACCGCGATGTCGTGCGGCTTGAAGGTGTGCAGCAGCTCCTTGAGCACCTCGACGGCGTAGGGCACCAGCACGATCCGGCCTGACGAGACGCCACACGCCTGCCGCAGCTCTTCGAGATCGCTGGCTGCGATGAACTTGGCCGTCTCCATCACGTCCTTGCGGCGCATCCGGTACTCGTGCTGGACCTTGAGGGGGTAGCCGCGCCGGTTCATGTCGATCCGCGCGAGCGCCCGCCAGGAGCCGCCCACGAGAAAGAGCCGGTTGGACTGCGGGCCCATGTGCGCCGCGAGCTTGGCCACGGTCTCTTTGATGGCCGCGCGGCGTCCGCGCTGGCCTCCCTTGAGCGCCTTGAGCTTGAGCGGGCCAAGATCGGACGTGATGCGCTTGCCGACCTTGCCGCCCTCGATCTCCGCGAGCTCCATCGACGAGCCGCCGATGTCGCAGACGAGGCCGTAGGAGCCGGGCCAGCCAAGGAGCACGCCTTGCGCCGAGAGCCGCGCCTCTTCGGCGCCGTCGATGATCCAGACCTTGATGCCGGTGGCGGCCTCGATTTCTTCGGCGAACGCCTGACCGTCCACGGCGTCGCGCATCGCCGCTGTCGCCACCGCCGTCAGGGGCTCGAGCCCCATGCCGTCGGCAAGCCGTTGAAAACGCTGCATTGCGGCCATCGCGCGCTCTTTGCCGGTCGTGTTGAGGCGTCCGGTCTCCGACACGCCGTCGCCGAGCGCGCACATGATCTTTTCGTTGAAAAAGTAGGCGGGCGAACGGGCTGCGCCGTCGAACACCACGAGCCGGACCGAGTTCGAGCCTACGTCGACCACACCCACGCGCGAGAGTTTGCGGCTGCTGGCATCGTCAAAGAGCGGGCGCCCGAAAGGCCCCCAGTCACGCTCCTGCGGCTCACTTGTGCCGTCCATGTCGTCCCCAAACGCTCGCCGTTTGGCGCGGACCATGAAGGAGGGATTTCCAGCCGTCAATCGGTTGGGGGAGTGCTGGTGAAACGCTTTTCCAGAAACGGAACCGCCTGAATCAAATCGCCCGCCTGACAGGCACTGTCAGGCCGCGTCATGCCAAAGGCATGCCCTCGGCATGTCCCGCCCCCGTCGAACCGTAGGTTTGCCTTCGGCAAAACGGACGGCGCGTGAACTTCTGTGCCAAATATCTCCGGTGAAGCCTTGCCCGCCCTAATCCTCGGTATGCGTCAGCTTCGGCACGTCCTTGGCCCCTGCCGAACCGCGCCCCGAAAGCGACGGATTCTCCATGAAGAACTTGTGGCAATTGAACGCGAACCCCTCGCCGGGATCTGGCCGTACAAAAGAGCCATCGGGCGCCATGATCCAGCTTTGCGCCACGTCGGCGAGGTTGGCGGCCATGATCTGGCTGACGATCTGCGCCTTGACGGTGGGGTTCTCGATCTCGATCAGCGTCTCGACGCGGCGGTTGAGGTTGCGGCCCATCCAGTCCGCCGACGACATGAAGACCCGCGCCTTCTTCGACGGCAGCGCGTGGCCATTGGCAAAGCAGACGATGCGCGAGTGTTCGAGGAACCGGCCGACGATGGACTTGACCCGGATGTTCTCGCTCAGGCCCTTGATGCCGGGGCGCAGCCCGCAGATGCCGCGGATGACGAGGCTGATCTCCACCCCTGCCTGCGAGGCGGCGTAAAGCGCGTCGATCACCTCCGCGTCCACGAGCGAGTTCATCTTGGCCCAAATGGCGGCGGGCTTGCCGGCGCGGGCGTTCACGGCCTCGGCGGCGATGCTTTCGAGCAGCTGCGGCTTCAGCGTGGTTGGCGAGATCGCAAGGTTTTCCAGCGCCTCCGGCTGGGCGTAGCCGGAGAGGTAGTTGAAGACTTTGGTCGCATCGCGCCCCAGCGCCGCGTCGCAGGTAAAGAGCGACAGGTCGGTGTAGATGCGCGCCGTGATCGGGTGGTAATTGCCCGTGCCGTAGTGCGTGTAGGTCACGAGCCGTGATCCCTCGCGCCGCACCACGGTCGAGATCTTGGCATGCGTTTTGAGGTCGAGAAAGCCGTAGACCACATGCGCGCCCGCCCGTTCCAGCCGGCGGGACTGTCGGATGTTGGCAGCCTCGTCGAACCGCGCCTTGAGCTCGACAAGCGCGGTGACGGACTTGCCCTCTTCGGCGGCCTCGCAGAGCGCCGAGACGATGGGGCTCTCGTTCGAGGTCCGGTAGAGCGTCTGCTTGATCGCCACCACGTCCGGGTCGCGCGCGGCCTGCTGCAGGAACCGGATGACCATGTCGAAGGTCTCGTAGGGGTGGTGCAGCAGCATGTCCTTTTGGCGGATCGCGGCGAACATGTCGCCGTCGAAATCCTGCACCCGTTCCGGCACGCGCGGCTTGAAGGAGGGCCAGAGCAGATCGGGGCGGTCGTTCGTCACCAGCTCCTTGAGATCGGCGAGGCCGATCATGCCGTCGAGCTCGATGACTTCGTCTTCGGTTGCGCCGAGCTCCTCCATCACCACGCTTTTGAGCTGACCCGCGGCACCCTTGGACACGGTCAGGCGCACCACCTCGCCGCGCTTGCGGCGCTTGAGCGCGACCTCGAACTCGCGCACGAGATCCTCGGCCTCTTCCTCGACCTCCAGGTCGCTGTCGCGCAACACGCGGAAATCGAAATGCGACTTGAGTTTATAGCCCGGAAAGAGCCGCTCGATGAAGAGGAGCAGCAGCTCCTCGAGCGGCAGATAGGACTGGCCGGTGCCCGTCTTGAGCGCGACAAAGCGCGCGATCTGCGCCGGGATTGGCAGGAGCGCTTGCAGCGGGCGCTTGTCGCCCTTGCGCTCGAGCTGCAGCGCCAGCGAGTAGCCGGTGTTCGGGATGAACGGAAACGGGTGCGCGGGGTCGATGGCGAGCGGCGTCAGCACCGGGAAGACGCCCGACAGGAACACCTCCTCGAGATGCGGCAGGTCCTCGTCCGTCAGGTCCTCGCGGCTGAGGATGTGGATGTTCTCGGCCGACATCT
Organism: Pseudaestuariivita sp.; assembly: GCF_052825805.1. NCBI lineage: Bacteria > Pseudomonadati > Pseudomonadota > Alphaproteobacteria > Rhodobacterales > Paracoccaceae > Pseudaestuariivita > Pseudaestuariivita sp. Next base: position 310,167 of record NZ_JBRBVB010000010.1, read on the forward strand.
CGTCCGTCAGATCGGCCAGCACGTCCTGCTGCTTGGCCAGCAGCGCGCGGGCGTTTTCGTTGATCAGCACAAGCTGCTCGGTCGGGGTCAGGCCGTCTGCGGCGGGGGTCGTGATGCCGTTCTGCGCCAGCTCGCGCAGGCCCGCGACGCGCACTGTGTAGAATTCGTCGAGGTTCGAGGCCGAGATCGACAGGAACCGCAGCCGCTCGAGCAGCGGCACGCGCGGGTTCTGCGCCTCCTCGACCACGCGCCAGTTAAAGCCCAGCCAGCTCAGCTCGCGGTTGAAGAAGCGCGCCGGGGTCTCGGGATCGAGCTCCGGCATATCGGTCGGGGCGGGAAAGGCGGCTTTGAGAAAATCGGTGTCGGACATGGCCCTGCTTTAACCCTGAAAATGTGTCTGCCGTATGACCTTGTTTGCCTAGCTGAGGCGCGGGTCAGTCAAACAGATGGGGAGCCTCGGCGGCCAAGTCACGCACCAGTGCGCGATTGATCTCGCGTTTTCCGGCCAGGGATCGTGCATCGAGGGCCGCGACAGTCTCGCCGATGGCGTCGAACCGCCGGGCTAGGCGGGCCAGCAGCCACGAGATCGCTTCGGGCGTGGGCGAGAGTTGCCGGTCATTGAAGTGTTTGAGCAGCACAGCCGCGAGGAGCGCGTCGTCGGGCGGCTCGATCCGGGCGATCTGCACCGCGCCGAGCCGGCTCTTGAGGTCCGGGAGGGCGAGGGGCCAGTCGCGCGGCGGGGACTTGGCGGTGACCAAGAGCCTCCCCCCCTCGGCTTGCGCAAGGTTCATCAGGTGAAAGAGCGCGGTCTCGAAGGCGTCATGCCCTGCGGCGGTGTCGGCATCCTCGATCACGGTGGCGCCGGGGGCGAGGTCCGGTACGTCGTCTTTGCTCAGCTCGGTTGCCTTGAGGACCTGCGCGCCGGCGCTTTCCGCCCAGACTTGCGCCAGATGCGTCTTGCCCGCGCCCGCGGGTCCGATCAGCAGGAGCCGCCCGGCCGGCCACTCAGCGCCCTCGACCAGCGCCACCGCCAGCGCGTTGGGACCGGCGACGACAAAGTCGCCGCGCCCCCGGGCAGTGCGCACGGGCAGGTCGAAATGCAGCTGTTCGGGCATGGGGTCTGGTGTCTTGTCCGGCGTCACTCCTGCGGCTCGTCCTCGGAGGTCTCGAGCCCCCGGTAGAGCCGCGAGTGCTTGTACTGCGCCACGCCAAAGCGGGCGACGACGCCGATCGCCGCCGCGAGCGGCACCGCGACAAGCATCCCCACAAAGCCAAAGAGCGAGCCAAAGACCGACAGCGCCAGCAGCAGCCAGACCGGGTGCAGCCCGACGGACGACCCGACAAGCTTGGGCGTCAGCACGTTGCCTTCGATCAGCTGGCCGACCTGGAAGATCACGGCGACGATCACGATGGACATCCAGTCCCCCCAGAACTGGAAGAGCGCGAGGCCAAGGGCCAGCGCGCCCCCGATGATCGCGCCCACGTAGGGGATGAATGTCAACAGACCGGCAACAAACCCGACGATCAGGCCAAATTGTAGGCCCACAAGCATCAATGCCACCGCATAATAGGTGCCGAGGATCAGACAGACTGAGCCCATGCCGCGGATGAAGGCGCTCAGCGTCTTGTCGATGTCGGCAGCCAACGTGCGGATGGTCGGGGCGTGATCACGGGGCAGCATCTCGTCGATCTTGGCGATCATGTTGTCCCAGTCCACGAGCAGATACACCGCCACCACCGGCACGATCAAGAACAGCACCAGCACGTTCACCAGCCCCGAGACCGAGCCGATCAGCGTGTCCACAAGCTGTCCGCCCCGGCTGCGGATCGTGTCGCCGATGGTGCTGAACGTGTCCGGCACCTCGATGCCGTTGCCGATGGTCTTTGGCACGCGCTCGTCGACGAACCGCTGAAGCGAATCAAAGAGCTGCGGCGCCACCTCGAAAAGCTGCACGGCTTGGCTCACCAGAATGCGCGCGGCGGGGATCAGGATCACGATGCTCAGCAGAACGGCGGTCAGGGTGATGACGCCGACGGCGGCGCCGCGGCTCAATCCCATGCGCTGCAACCGGTCGGCAATCGGGTCCATGCAATAGGCAATCGCCCCGCCCAGCACGAACGGCAGCAGCACATCCCCGAGCGCCCAGAGAAGCACCATGAACACCGCCGCGGCGATGCCCCAATACTTGAGTTGATCCTGAACGGGCAGGCCCATGGTGTGACGCTCCGGCTAAGTTTGCGCCAATGTCGCGCCCGCCCGGGGCGATTGCAAGGGGAAGCCTCAGGCCGGCTGCGTCTCCCGCGTCAGGCTGACCAGCGCGCCCTCCGGCAGCCGCGTCCAGCGCTCCACCGCGCCGTCCAGCGGTTCCGAGCTGAACGCCGCGCCGCCGCTGTCGAGGGGGGCGTCCGAACGGTAGAGGCTCGGCGCGCGCCCGTCCGAGGACCACCGCAGCGCCCAGACATCCTGCCCGTTGCTCAGCACCCAGGCGATCCGCGTCGGGCGCCTTGCGCCGTCTCCGACCTTGGCGATCTGCGCCAGCGTGCGCTGTGTTGCGCGCTCGGGGTCCGTCTTTAGACCATTGGCGAGGAGCAGCAGAAACAGGACCTCGCTGTCCGTGCTCCCCCGCCGATGCACATAAAGCGCGTCCGGCACCAGCGCCTCGTAGGCGCGCCGCCGCTCGGCAAAGTCCGCAAGCTGGCCGTTATGCGCAAAGCTCCACGCGCCAAAGGTGAACGGGTGGCAGTTGGTGCGCGCCGTCGCGCCAAAGGTCGCCGCCCGCACATGCGCGAGGCACACTTCGGTGCGGACCGCCCGCGCGAGGCTGCGCAGGTTCTCGTCAGACCAGGCCGGATGCGTGTCGCGGTAGACCGCGGGCTCGGCGCAGCCGGGCGCGTACCACGCCATGCCGAACCCGTCGCCGTTGACGGCCAGCTTGGCCTCCGCCGCATATTGCGACTGCCGCACCAGCGAGTGCGCGGGCGTCACCAGCAACCGTTCCAGCGGGATCGCCGGCCCGCGGTAGGCGAGCAGTCGGCACATCAGGCCGCCTTGGCAGGGCTTGCTGTCTCAGTCGCGGTGGCAGGCTCCGGCCCGCGCTTGGACGTCTTGGCGTAGAGGCGCGCAATCGTGGTGCTCGCCGTCTTTTCGCAGAGCGCCGGGATCAGCGCGTGCACCAGCGCCGCACCCGCCGCCAGCGCCAAAGTGCCAGCAAATCCGAGCGCCACGCCCATGTGCTGAAAATAGGTCTCGTCGACGGCCTTGGGGTGATCGGTGAACAGGCGGGCAAACATGGAGGCTCCGTAGATGGGATTGTGTTAACGACAGCTTGCCTCACCAAATTCAGCCATGTGTCCCGTTCTGTGCTGGAAATTGCACACAACATGGGACATCATCCCAGATATGCCCTATGTCATCGACGATACCGACCGCCGTATCCTGCACGCCGTGCAACGCGATGCCAGCCTTAGCATGGACGCGCTGGCCGAACAGGCCGGCCTTTCGCGCAACGCCTGCTGGCGCAGGCTGAGGCAGATGGAGGCGGCGGGCGTGATCCGGGACCGCGTTACACGGCTCAATCCGGCGGCGGTGGGACTGGGGCTTATGGTGTTCGTGCTGGTGCGCACCAACCGGCACGACGCGGCCTGGCTCGAGGAATTCCAGCGCGCCGTCACGACCATCCCCGAAGTGCTGGGCGCGTTCCGCATGACCGGCGATCTCGACTACGTGATCCGCCTGCGGGTGCGCAACGTGGCCGATTACGACCGGGTCTACAAGACGCTGATCTCACGGGTGGACGTCTCCGACATCTCGGCCTCCTTCGTGATGGAGGAGCTCAAGGACGTGACCGCCCTACCGGTCTAATCCATGCGTCGGCATGTGAGGCCCGCGCGGGATCGCCCGGGCCTCGGATTAGCTTAGTGGCAGGCCGGACGCGCGCCCGGCAGCAGCACCTTGTCGATGACGTGGATGATGCCGTTGTCCGCCTCGATGTTGGCGACGATCACGTTGGCCGCCTCGCCCGTCGAGTCGGTGATCGTCACACCCGCGCTCGACGCGTCGATGCAGAGCCGCTCGGCCGTGTTCACCGGCTGGTAGAAATTCGCGCCCTCGGCAAAGTCCGACGCGCTCAGCGCCCGGTCGTCGACATGGTAGGTCAGGACCGACACCAGCTGGTCCTGGTTCTCACGCAGCAGCAGGTCCTCGACCGTGCCCTCGGGAAGCGCGGCAAAGGCGTCGTTCACGGGCGCATAGACGGTGAACGGACCCGGACCCGACAACGTCTCCACGAGTCCCGCCGCCGAGACGGCCGCCACAAGTGTCGAAAAGCGTTCGTCTTCCGAGGCGATCTCGACAATCGATTTCGCCGACGCGGTCGAGGCCGCAAACACAAGGCCCGCCGCCAGCGCGGCTTTCTTGAAAGAGAAGGTCATAGGGGGTATCTCCCAATTGGTTTTTACGAACCCACACCCAAGGCCCACACTGAGAAACACGGTGAGATGTATCCTTGGCGTACGTGCCTTGGGTTACGTGCTGTTTCCTGGATCGGTTCAATCCGCTCACGCAGGCGTGAACTGTTTCCAGATTGCACTGCAAGGGTGCGACGGGTCCGGCGCAGGCGACCTGCGACCAAACACGGTTCTCAACGCAAAACGGCGACGTCCCGTGGCGCGCAATTGGCGGCTCAGGGCGCACATTTGGCGAACGCGCGCAAGACCGCCATCGGAGCTCCAGATAAATTCTGATCATCAAAAGAGGATCGGAACATGACCCGGAAAAATCGGATTCAAATCGGAGTGCTCTTTGCCGCTGCCACGATATCTTCGCCTGCACGTGCAGATACCGTGATGGACGCGGCCCAGCTGGATGCGCTCGTTACCGGCAACACGCTCTACGTTGAAATCCCCGCTGGAGCGCCGGGCGCGCCCGAGGGTGGAACAGCGCCTATTTACTATGGCGAAAACGGCTCCGCCGCAGCTCAGCTCCCCGCAGGATTGAAGCTGGTCGGCACATGGCGCCTTGACGGCGATCAATACTGTATCGACTGGGAGAATGGTCCGCGCAACAGCTGCACGCAGCTTCTGCGCAGTCCAGACGGCTTTGTCGTCCTGGACGCTGCCAAAGGCGAGCCTCGCGGCATCGTCACCCGGATCGCCACCGGCAACGTCGAAAGTCTGTGAGGAGGAACACGCATGAAGCTCATCACTGTCGAGGCCGAGTTCGCGTCCGCCGATCTCGATGCCGCCGTTGCGCTGTTCTTTGACCAGATCGATGCGGTGCGTGCGATGCCCGGCTGTGCGCACTACGCAGTGTACCGAAGACCCTCGGAAGATGGCCTTGCGGTCCTGCAGCATTGGGAGACGATGGAAAACTTCGACGCCTACCGGTCGAGCGAGACATTTGCCACGCTTGGCGCGGGCTTGCGTCCCTTGATGACGAAGCCGCCCGTGACCACGATCGCCGAGGTGGATACGATCTAGACCATGGCGACGGACCCCCCTCCGGCATACTGCTTTTTTCAAGACCTTGCGCCGCGTCCTCCCTTGGACGCGGCGTTCGAGCGTGACTACCTGCTCTATGCGGTGAGCGGCGCGCTGAGGGTCACCGTGGGACGCGAAACCTTGATACTCCCTCCCAGCTTCGCGGCGTGGGTGCCTGCACAAACGCCGATGCGCGTCGATATCAGAAAACCGGTAACGACCTGTTCCGTGCTCACGTCGCCAGGCTTCTGCGCGAGCTTTCCCACGCGTGCGACGGTCTTTCAGATGTCACCGATGGCGCGACACATGATCCGGCATTGCAAGAGATGGGGACCGGAGGCCACACATCCTCCCCAGGCTGAGCTCTTCTTTCGGGCGCTTTTGGATGTCTGCGCTGATCTCTCGGCGAGGTCGGTCGACGTCAAGCGGCCCGCGGCAACAGAGCCCGTCATGCAGAACGCGATTGACCAGACAGAAGCACGCCTCTCCGAGCCCGTCACCGCGGGCATGATCGCCCGGAGCGTCAATCTATCCGAGCGGAGCATGCAGCGACGGTTTCGCGATGAAGTCGGGCTCACTTGGTCGGAGACCTTGTCGCGGTTGCGGATGATCCATGCGGTGCAGCTATTGGCCGAAGATGAGTTGTCGGTGATTCAGATCGCCGGAGAGGTCGGGTTCAATTCCCTCAGCGCGTTCAACCGCGCGTTTCGAAACTTTGCAGAGAAGACACCGACGGAGTTTCGCAAAGCCTTGCGAGGCTGAGGCGGATGAGCAGTCGTTTGTGCCGCCCGGAATGGCGTGCGCCCTTTTCACCACGCGGACATGAACGCTGGCCCCATCCCTGCTACGCCCCCCCCCCGAATTCCAAACCCTCCACCGGCTCGCACCCCCACCTGCGCATTGCGGAGCCCACCGGCTTTGCGTAACCAGTGACCCACAGTTCTTCCGACCCGAGGTCCACACCCCATGCGCCTGACCCGCTACTTTCTGCCCGTGCTCAAGGAGACGCCTGCCGAGGCGCAGATCGTCTCGCACCGCTACATGCTGCGCGCAGGCATGATCAAACAGGCGAGCGCGGGCATCTATTCGTGGCTGCCGCTGGGCTACAAGGTGCTGCGCCGGATCGAGCAGATCGTGCACGAGGAGCAGCAGCGCGCCGGGCACATCCCGCTTTTGATGCCGACGCTGCAGGGCGCGGACCTCTGGCGCGAGAGCGGGCGCTACGACGATTACGGCGAAGAGATGCTGCGCATCACCGACCGGGGCGGGCGCGATCTGCTCTATGGCCCGACGAACGAGGAGATGATCACCGATATCTTCCGCAGCTATGTGGCCAGCTACAAGAGCCTGCCGCTGACGCTTTACCACATCCAGTGGAAGTTCCGGGACGAGATCCGCCCCCGATTTGGCGTGATGCGTGGACGCGAGTTCCTGATGAAGGACGGGTACAACTTTGACCTGACCCGCGAGGACGCGCTCCACAGCTACAACCGCCACCTCGTCAGCTACCTGCGCACCTACGAGCGCATGGGGTTGCAGGCGATCCCGATGCGCGCCGACTCGGGCCCCATCGGCGGGGACGACACGCACGAGTTCCTGGTGCTTGCCGACACAGGCGAGAGCGAGGTGTTCTACGACAGCGCGGTGACCGATCTGACGTTCGGCGACCGGGACATCGACTACGACAGCAAGGAGCAGTGCGCGGCAATCCTCGAAGAGTTCACCTCGAAATACGCGCGCACGGACGAGACGCACGACGCGGCGACGTTTGAGGCCATCCCCGAAGAGCGCCGCCGCGTGGCGCGCGGGATCGAGGTGGGGCAGATCTTCTATTTCGGCACCAAGTACTCCGAGCCCCTCGGCGCCACCGTGCAGGGTCCCGACGGCAAGCAGGTCCCGGTCCACATGGGCTCGCACGGCATCGGCGTCAGCCGCCTTCTGGGCGCGATCATCGAAGCGTCGCACGATGACAAGGGGATCATCTGGCCGGAGGGCGTCACGCCCTTCCACTGCGGGATCGTGAACCTCAAGCAGGGCGATGCGGCCGCCGATGCCGCCTGCGAGGACCTTTACAAGGCGCTGACCGCCGCCGGGCTCGAGCCGCTCTACGACGACCGGGAGGAGCGGGCAGGCGGCAAGTTCGCGACGATGGACCTCATCGGTCTGCCCTGGCGCATCACCGTGGGTCCGCGCGGGCTCAAGAACGGCGTGGTGGAGCTCACCTCGCGCCGCACCGGCGAGCGTGAGGAACTGGCGCCCGAGATGGCCATCGCCCGCGTCCGCGAGATCTACGGCGTGTGATCCGGCTCGCTGCCGTTGTGACGCTCCTGGCCCTGCCGCTCGCGGCGGAGCCGGCCTCGGAGGCGTTTGACGACTGGCTGCAAAAGCATGACATCCCGAACGGCGCCTTGGCGGTGATCCGTGAGGGCGACTTGACAGGCTACGATCATGGCTGGGCGGCGGATGCGCCTGCCGAAATGTCGTCGCTCTCCAAAGCCATCACCGGTCTATGCGCTGCCGAGCTTGTGGACGAGGGGCTGCTGGCCTGGGACGACACGCCCGAAGGCGGGACGGACGTCACGCTCAAGGAGCTTGTCCTGCACACCGGCGGCATCGGCCCGGACAGCACGCAAGGTCTGCTCGGCTCGCTGCGCTACATGGGCAAGGAGCCGAACGGCGACGTGGCGCGCCGGGCACGGGAGCGGGCAGTGCAAGCCAAGCGCGTCGGTCAATTCGACTACAACAACGAGAACTACGCGCTGATTGCCGAGATGATCTCGGCGGTTGCACCGGAAGGCGTCGAGGACGCCTGCGCGGCCCGGGTGCTGGCTCCGGCGGGCGTCACTGGCGGCGCGTCCGAGCTGGCTGGCCACGCGCTGGCCTGGGGTGGTTGGCACATCGCGCCATTGGGCTACGCCCGCCTGCATGCGTACTGGTTCGACGGCGCGCGCAAAGACCCGCGGGACACGCCGCTCTACATCTTCGAGGGGGCGCAGGTCTTCTACGGTCTCGGCACCTTTGTCCGGTTTTCGTCCGAAGGCACCCGGTTTTGGCACTTTGGCGGGACTTGCGTGCCACGGTTTGCCAATTCCGGCGCCTTTGCCCTGACCCAGGCCGGTGACTGGACGGTCGTGGCCGCCTATGATGCCTGCATCGACGACGCGGCGGCGCTTGAGCTGTCCGAAGTCCTGTTCGAGGCCATGCAGGCCGCCAACTGAAGGTTAGCCGGGGAGGGAACGGCCATGATCGCACGCACATTGGCGCTGGCTGGCGGACTGACGGGCGCGGTGGGCCTGTCGCAATTCCCCGAGTTCTCGCAGCAATATGCGCAGCGTCTGGCGGGGGCGGTGGACGAGCTGGGACGGATGGTCGCCGAGTTCGACGCGGACGCCGCCGACGTCGGCCTCAGCCGGTCCGAGGCGTTGGTGGAGCTGGCGCAAGGCGGTGCCATAGGCGCCGAAAGGGCAGAGACGATGGCCACGACCATCACGCGCCACGCCAATCTCGAGGCCGATCTCGCGGCGCTCAAGGGCGCAGGTCCCTTTACCCGCGCCACACAGGCCGCCCGCTTCACCGATCCCGGCATCGCGCAGCGGGCGTGGGAAGACTACAAGCCCGCGGTTCCCGTGACCTTTGAAGGGGCGGTCTTTGCCGGGCTCGGCTTTGCCGCCGGGCTCATGGTCATTGCCGCGCTACTCTGGTGCCTGCGGTTGCCGGGGCGCGCGCTGCGGCGGAGCCGGGCGCCTGCGCGGCGTCGGGCGGGGTAGGGGCCTGCCATAATAGGAACTCCGCCTAAATCAAAGCACCCGCCTGACAGGCACTGTCAGGCCGCGCCGACCCGCCCCGATGGGGCGGCGCGTGAACTACTGTCATCGGAGTATTGGGCCGCTACTAGCGCGACCGCTTCGCCTGCAACGCCTGCCAAATCCCGAAAAGACTTATCAGGATCCAGAACCCCTCCATCAGCGCCGAAGCGAGGTTGAAGGTGTAGGACAGAGACACCGCGATCAGCACTGACCCCACAAGGTTGACCACCGGGAACGCGAGGTCCTCCGAGTTGATCAGCCGCGCCTGCGTGCCAAAATAGGCTGACACGACCATAAGCGTGCCGAACGAGCCGACCCAGTCGTGCCACGCAAGCTCCATCATGTCGGCCCCCTCAGCTCATCTCCGCAAGACGGGCGAGCGCCTCCGCGATGCGGCCCGCTTCCTCCTGCCGCGCGGCGAGGTTGGCCTTGGTCTCGGCGACGACCTCCTCGGGCGCACTGGCGGCGAACTTGGGGTTCTTGAGACGCCCCTCCATGCCGCCAATCTCCTTGGCAAGCTTGCCGGCGGTCTTTTCGAGCCGCGCCTTTTCAGCCGCCACGTCGATCACATCCGCCAGCGGCAGGCCAAGCGTCGCGCCCGGCGCCGGCACCGTCACCGCATCCTTCGGCAGAGCATCCACCGTCTGCAACGCACCCACCCGCGCAAGCCGCTGGATCATCGCCGCGTTGCGATCCCAGTAGCCCCGCGAAGCACCCTCAATATCCGCCGTAAGCACGTCGAGTACCGCGCCCGCCGGCACGTTCATCTGCGCGCGCACCGAGCGGATGCCCTCGATCGCCGCGATCACCCAGGTGATCTCCGCGTCCGCTTCGGCGTTCACGACGGTAGCGCCGTACTCCGGCCAGGGCGCGTGCACGCACATGGTCTCGCGCTTGGCGGTTGCGCTCCAAAGCTCTTCGGTGATGAAGGGCATGATCGGATGAAGCAGGATCAGGCACTGGTCGAGCACCCATCCGAGCACCTCTCGCGTCTCTGCCTTGGCCTGAGCGTCATCGCCTTGGAGGAGCGGTTTCGAGAGCTCCAAATACCAGTCGCAGACCTTGCCCCAGACAAAGCCGTAAAGCGCGCTTGCCGCGTCGTTAAAACGGTAGGCGCCCATGGCGGTGTCGACCTCGGCGCGCACCTTGGCACATTCGCCGATGATCCACTGGTTCACGGCGAGGCTGGCATCTGGCACGTCCTTCGCGGCTTTCCGGTCAGGCCCCACCGCCTCGTTCATCTCCGCGAAGCGCGCGGCGTTCCAAAGCTTGGTGCCAAAGTTGCGGTACCCCTCGATCCGTTTCAGATCGAGCTTGAGCACACCCCCAAGAGCCGCCATCGCCGCCGAGGCGAACCGCAGTGCATCCGCGCCGTATTGGTCAATGATCTCAAGGGGATCGACGACGTTGCCGACCGACTTGGACATCTTCTTGCCCTTGGCGTCGCGCACAAGGCCATGCAGGTAGACGTCCTTGAAGGGGATTTTCTCCGAGACGGGCTTTTCGCTGAGAACGGCCATCTGCATCATCATCATCCGCGCAACCCAGAAGAAGAGGATGTCCTGCCCCGTGACCAGCACCGACGTGGGGAAGTAGCGCTTCAGCTCCTCCGTCTCTTCCGGCCAGCCGAGCGTGCCAATGGGCCAAAGCCCCGACGAGAACCAGGTGTCGAGGACGTCTGGGTCGCGGTAGATTTTGAGAGGTCCACTTTCTTGCGAAGCGACCTTCACTCCGTCTTCGTAGGTTTCCATCGGTCCAGCTTCGAAGATCGATGCGAGTGCTTGCTCGGAGAAATTCTCAAGATCCGCTGGGCTGTCACAAACGACAACTGGACGACCATAATAGTCTTCTGCTTTTTTGGTGGCTGCTTCGGCATTCTCTGCACAGAACCATACGCGCTCGCCTAACTGCAGAGGCTCACCTTTTTTGGGCATCTTTTGCCCATACCAAACCGGGATCTGATGCCCCCACCAAAGTTGGCGTGAGATGCACCAGGGCTCAATATTCTCGAGCCAGTGGTAGTAGGTCTTCTCCCCGCTCTCCGGCACGATGGTCACGTCGCCCTTTTTGACCGCGTCCAGCGCCGGGCCCACGATCTGATCGGTGTCGACAAACCACTGGTCGGTCAGCATCGGCTCGATCACCACCTTGGAGCGATCGCCAAAGGGCTGCATGATCGCCTTGGCCTCGACCAGCGGGACCAGCTCTTCGGCCTCCGTGCGCGCCTCGCCGCCCTCTTCGGGGGCAACCGGCACCACCGCGGCTTTGCCCAGACGCGGGTCCGAGGCGACGGTCATCACCGCCAGCCCCTCGTCCGTGATCTGCTGCACCACCGCGTCACGCGCCTCGAACCGGTCAAGCCCGCGCAGTTCGTCCGGCACCAGGTTGATCGCGTCGACCTCCGCCTCACTCAGCGTCCGCTCGCCGCGCGCTACTGCGCCCGCGATCTCTGCCGCCTCCGCATACGGCGCGCCATCGCTTCGCAACGCGCCTTTGGTGTCCATCAGCCGGTAGCAGGGAATGTCGCCGCGCTTGGCCACGGCATAGTCGTTGAAATCATGCGCCCCGGTGATCTTCACCGCGCCCGAGCCAAAGTCGGGATCGGGGTATTCATCCGTGATGATCGGGATCAGGCGGCGGTGCCGCTTGGGTCCCACCGGGATTTCACAAAGCTGACCCACGATCGGGGCATAGCGCTCATCCGAAGCGTGCACCGCCACCGCGCCGTCACCCAGCATCGTCTCCGGCCGGGTCGTCGCGATCGAGATGTAGTCCCTCATCTCGCGCAGAGTGACGTTCCCGTCCTCGTCCTTCTCCACGTATTCATAGGTGGCACCGCCCGCCAAAGGGTACTTGAAGTGCCACATATGCCCCGGCACCTCGACGTTCTCCACCTCGAGGTCCGAGATCGCCGTCTCGAAATGCGGGTCCCAGTTCACTAGGCGTTTGCCGCGGTAGATCAGCCCGTCCTCGTACATCTTGACGAAGACCTTGATGACCGCGTCGTGGAAGTTGCCCTCCTCCCCCTTCGGCGCGCCCGGACCACCCGACATGGTAAACGCCTCGCGCGACCAGTCGCAGGAGGCACCGAGCCGCTTGAGCTGGCCGATGATGGTGCCGCGCGACTTGACCTTTTGCTCCCAAACGCGCGCGGTAAAGGCCTCGCGCCCCATCTCCGCCCGCGACTTCTCACCGTTCGCGGCCATCTCCCGCTCGGTCACCATCTGCGTGGCGATGCCTGCGTGGTCCGTGCCCGGCTGCCAGAGCGTGTCGAACCCCCGCATCCGGTGCCAGCGCACCAGAATGTCCTGAAGCGTATTGTTGAAGGCATGGCCCATATGCAGCGCGCCCGTCACGTTGGGCGGCGGGATCATGACGCTAAAGGTGCTGTCCTCTGCATTGGCCACGTGCTTGCCCGCGGCAAAGGCATTTGCGTCCTCCCAAGCCTTGGAAATCCGCGCCTCGGCGGCACTTGCGTCAAACGTCTTGTCGAGCCCCATGGGTCCAGCCTCCATTACGTGCGCCGCACATACCCAAAGGCTTGGCCAAGGAAAACCCGTCGCTTCTTCTGGCTGAAAATATCCCGGGGGTATGGGGGCTGGCCCCCATGTTGTGTTTCTAATGCTCTTACCCCGTCAAATCAGTTGGTTTGAACTCGGAAGAGCCCGAATGTGGCCGGAAGTGTTCGGATGGGTCAAGCCCGGCGTGCGCGTTCCCTGACGTGATAGGTGTGGAGGGCCGATTTGCCGATGCGGCGCGCCGCCGGAAAGTGGGCGGCGATCTGTTTGGCGAGTGTCGTGTATGGCAGCCTTTCGATGCGAGCGTCCACGAACGCATGCAATTCGGGGTCCATGTCGATTTTGCGGCGTCGATTGACACGGCGTTTAACGGCCAGTGAACGGTCCACTTCCGGCAGGTCCAAGCCACAAGTTTCGAGCATTTCTGCGAGGTGATCGACAGCCGCCAAGGCATTTTCCAGCGCGGCCCTCGCCGAGCCCACGGATGCGCGCAATTCGGCCAGCGAACGGTGCTGCTCGGCATCGCCCATCAGTCGAGGCGACCCGGCTCCAGCCCAAGTTGCGAGCAGATCGCTTCAGCCATCGGATCGGCTGTGGCGACGGGCTTGTTGGGGTGGCGATTTGCAAGCGCCGACGGTTTGCTGAGATGAGCAAAAGGAGCCGCCGACGAAGAGATGAACGCGTCAAAGCTGTTCGGGTCCTGTGCGCACAGCGCCACGGCCCAGTCGTGCATCGCGGGTGTCATTTGTCCGTCTCGCATCGCGTCTTCAACGCGACGCTCGGCCCCCTCAGCGTTCGCCGCTTGCGCCGCCTCACTCCTCTTGGATAGGGCATCGCGCAACGCCGCAATCGGCACATACTTGGCCGGATCAGGCTCACGTTTGATGGCGGCGACCATTTCGTCAAGGGTCGCGTTTTCGGCTTGTTAAAATTTTTTTTGGGCCCAAGCGCGTCGGCGATGCGTTCAAGTCCAGCTGTTGCGGTCATGTCTGTCTCCTCGCTTGCAAGAGCGGTCAGGTGAAGGTTGGGACGGTGCACTAGGCTTGCACCCTTGATGCGGTGTACGGTCCCGTCTCGGGAATAGACGATCACCGGGCTGAGGTACCGGTACGCGCGGTTGGCGATCGGGTCGAATTTGACGGCAAATTCGACCGTCGCGTGCTTTAGAGGTCCACGAGACGCGGCCCCACAGGCCGTCATCTTTTGCGACAAGATCCCGGATCCATCCGGCAGCCGGAACGGGGCCGGTGCGGCTTTGGTCCTCGCCCTGGTGCTCGTAGTCGATGACCAGATCGACGCCCTCCCGGATCGACGCCCGCGCTACACGGCCAACATTGACCATGTGCCAGCGCCGCCCATCGCACCGAGCCACCGCCCCACGCGGCAACAGGTGGACAAGGTCGGGCACGGGACTGACCGCTAGTTCCGCTACGGCCTCGCAATGCGACGTTTGCAGATCGGCGCCCATCATGCTGCGAACGGTGTGACGATCAGCTCGGCGGTGTCTTTCCATGGGTTGGACCCACCGCCGTCCACATGCTCCGTATTGAGCACGTGGAGTGCGTCGCTTTCCAGCGTCGGCGGGACCACGAGCGCTGTCGGCTTGATGCCAAGAATGCGCCCACTGTCGCCCCGGAACTCCTACATCTGGGCACGGGCGGCGGCGTAGTTGGCCGGGGTCAACGGCTGCTGGCTGGCGTAGGCCATCTGCCACAGACCGTAGCCCGCATTTACACGCGCCCGGACGCCAAAGAGGTATTCATCGGTCATAAAGACATGATGGTCGTTTGCGGCTGTGGCCTTCTGGAAGTCGTATTTCTCGCGCTCTTGCCAGACCAGCGGCTTCACTGCGCGTGAGGTGTCGAGGAGGAACCAGGGCGTCGCCGCGCCAGCAGCGACGTTGCTCACAGTCACCAGGTTGCCGTCCTTGTCGGTCGACGGGTGATCGGCGTCAAAGAAGGGCTGGCCGTCAAAGCAAAGATTGGTGAAGCTCGACGCGAGGAGACCGAAGATCATCTCCTCGGGATGCAGCGCCGCGAGGTGACCCATCTCCGCCATCATTGGCGCGAACACGCCGAGCCGGTCGCCCAAAAAGTCCTCACGTTTGACGCCAACCGTGCTCTCGAACTTGCGGTTTTCGAGTGTGAAGGCGTGCGCGGCGAGGTTCTTGACGACGCGGTCGCCGCCCAGCCATTCGCGGAGTTGTGGGAACTGGCCGAGCCAGCCATAGGTTTCCTGGCAGGCGAAGGGCGGCACGGTCATCGCGACCTTGTCGCGGTGAGTTTCCGCGCTGGAGTAGGCGTCGGTGTATTTTGCCTTGAAGCCTTTGAAGGCCAGTTCAATGGAAGCGCCGCCCGCGATCATGGCGCTGTGTCTTTCGTAGGTGAAATGAGAAGATTGCGTTCGATGAACTCGACCTTGCGGCGTCGCACGGTGCGCAGATGACACCCGACACGAAACGCTGTTTGGCTGATGGACCGCCCCTCTCGGAGGTTTTGAAGGATCGCCAGACGTTGACGCGCGGCGTGAGAGGTCGGCCCTTTTGGAACGGTGATGCGTCCCTTGCCCATGACGCGGCGCAGCCACTCACGCGTCGGATCAGGATCAGGGCGGCTCGGGACTTCGAACTCACGCCCGCCGCGCTCGATCAGAAACGCGCGTACCTTCTGGACGCCTAGGTCACGCTCCATCATGAGCAGCCAGCCAGCTACGGGCAAACCCAAGAGCTGGCAGTCGGCGCAGGAAGGAATATCTGTGGGGTCCGTTGGCATAAGCGCACCATGCCACCCCGGACAAGGGTCCTGACCCGGGACCGTAGTCCACAACACTCTGTAGTCGGTTGGAAGGTGCGCCTGGGGGGACGGAAACTCCCCCGCTGCACATAGTCGCAGGCTCGCCGATTTGACTCAGGCGCAGGTGGACTTTAAGCGCGCAATCCCGAAACCTCCACCCCGGCTGCAAAATGAAGCGACGCGACTTGCTCAGCACGTCCTTAGAACACCATTTAAACGGGTCAGGAAGCGCGAGTGGGGATTTTCCGAGGGACGGTAGCCAAAACGGGAGGAGCGCGCTCTACGGGCTTCTCCCCGCGATAATCCAAATTTTAGCAAAAGAGGCGGCGCCCGTCAGCACCGCCCCCGGAACTTCCGTAGAATTGCGATCAGGCCGCGCGGGCTTTCATCGCCTTGAGCGCCGTGATCGCCTTGGGCCCTTGCGCCGCCGTCAGGAACCGCAGGGAACCAACCTTGAAGCAGCGCAGGAGCCATTTATTCAAAGCCGCTTCACTGGTCTCGCCCGTCGTGTACTCATTCCAAAGCGCGCGGATCAGCTCGATCTGCGCAAAGCTCGCCATGCCGGGGCGCTAGCCATAATCCTGCCCTTGCGGCGTGACCGGGTCTAACCCGCAATACTGGAAAAAGCCCATCATCGCGTCGAACCCGGCGCGGTCCAGCTCCTTCGAGCTGGTGACGCCCGCCATCTGCACGAGCGCCGTCCGCACGGTTGCGTCCGAAAGGCCAAGCTTGCGCACCGCGACCCAGAAGAGTTTCAGCATGTTCGGTGTGATCTTCATTGGAGAAGCTCCTTGGAAACATGGTCGATCTGACCGGCCATCCGCACCAGCTCCTCGCCGGGACCATCAAGCACGCTCTCCGCGTAGCCGCCGCCTATCGTGAGTGCGGCGATGACTTCGTCATTGCCCATGCCGTGTAGCGCCACGCCGTCGCGCACAGTGCGGCAGAGCGTGACAAGGTGAGACAGTGCTTCGATCACCTTCTCGGCCGTCTCGACCGCGTCAGCCGGTTGCGTTCGATCCGTCATTGCACCCACTCCCGCAGCTCGCCATCCGGGTCGGACACTACGGCGCGACGTCCGGCGGCGTGCAGTACCGCGCCGATTTGCAACATGGTGACAACGTCCGCCTTAAGGCCGTCCAGCTCGGCTCCCGCGCGCGCTAGGTCGCCCTGTTCAAGCGCTTCATCAATCTCAAGACATCCGTTAAAAACGGCGTTCGGATAGTCCAACGCTTGCGCACTTGCGGCCCAAATGTGCTCGAATTGATCCGCGCGCAGCTCAAGTGTGATCCCCACGATACGATCCACCATCATCGCGCTCCCGGAACCAGTTTCAAATCCTGCATCGCCGGCTTGATGTGTGCGCCATCTCTCGCGAACACCTTAACATGGTGGATTTGTTTAAGCGTCACGCCAAAGGCGTTATGCGCCAATAGGATCGCTGAGGCCAAGACTGCGGCAACTTTCAGCCATGCGCCGCGAGTTCGGATCGGGAAGGTAGAGGCGTTCTGACAGCGTGTAGAGCAAATCAAATTTGGTGCACTCTCCTGCCACCGCGACATGGGCTATCACGTTGGCACGGGAGCGCAGATAGTCGACACACGTCCGCGATTTTCCGCAACCGGGAATACCGGCGATCATCGTGAATTGGCCGATGGACTTGCGCAGATAGTCGAGGGTTTTGGTGATGCGCTCCTCGATAGACTTTCGGAGCCGTCCCTTGTCCCGCCCGGTGCTAATGAGGGCGTGCCCTCATGGTTATGGCTGGCCATGCGTTGCCGCGCCTGGTCAGCCTTTTCTCTCGGCGCCCTTTTCGGACGCCAAGAAAGCATTGAAATTCTTCATGTATTCGCCCGGTATGCCGTCTGCCTTAGCCTTGGCGTCCACAGGTCTCTTGCGCAATGGCGAGGCAAAGTGTCCTGCCACGACCGGGCGCGTGTCAGTTGGCTCGGGCGGTGCAACGTCATCGAGCGCAGCCAACGCGTCCGCGAATTCCTTGTCAGCCATGTAGGCGTTCAGCTCTGCACTTTACGCCGCAAGCTGACGGGCCTTTTTTGCCGTTTCGTGAAGCGCACGCGCACCGTCTTTGCTTTTGTAGTCACCCGCCCGGACCGGCGCGATGTCCTCGCAAATCAGCCGCCCGTCGCCGTCGAAAGCGATGGCCGGTGCATCAAAGTTGTCCGGGTCGCGCCCGACGACGATCCGGCCTTTGCCGTGATGCACGATCAGGTCATCGTAAGTGCTGCCGTCGCCATAGTGCCAGCCATCCCAGCGGATGCGCCCGTGGCGATCGACAGAACGCGGCTTGAACTCAAGGCTGGCGAGATAGAGCTGTCGCCGTGTGGGTTGAACCCGGACGGTTTGCGCCAAGCCATCAAGGAACACCTGCTCAAAAGAGCGGCCTTGAGCGCCTTGCGACGTCCGCCCGACCTCCGCATTGTGCCGCAGCACTTCTCGCGCAACGATCTGTTCCAGACGCTCCCACGGGGCCGGCACTGTGGACGACTTCGGCCTGGCTCCGGCGTGGTGCCCGGCATGCGCCTTGGCGAACTCCGGGCGGTCATCAATCGAACGCGACAGCGCTGCAAAGGTCCGCTCCGCGATCTTGGCCTGCGCATTGCCTGGCAACGCGAACTTGATCTTGATGCCGAGCAGCTTGCAGATCCCGAACGGCTGCACCGGAGCGCCCGCCACCCGCCGGAACTTGTGGTCCGTGCCACCTGCGATCAGATGGCCTGCAAAGGCCGACCCGTTGTCGGGATAGAGCCATTCCAACGTGCCGTACCGCGCGCAAGCCGTTCGGATAAGCCGCTGTGTTGTCACCGCATTTTCAGAAGTCGAAAGTTCGTACCCGAGAACAAAATTGGACGCGACATCGACAAGCGCGATCATCACCGGACGCACCGGCGTGCCGTTCGGACCCTCAACAAAGAGGTCGAGCGTACGCCCGTCCAGCGACACGATTTCGAGCGGCGCGAGGCTTGTCTTGTCGCGCAGTTTCGGTTGGTACATCGACCACGCCGCCTCACTCTGACCGAGCCGTGTAACACGCCGCTGCGCCTCGGTCAGATCGCGCGTCCACCAGCGATAGACCGTTGGATACGACGGGACTTTCCAGCCCATCTTGCGCCCGACATCCCGCGTGTCAGCCCAGGCCCGTTTCAGCGGGAAGTCTTTGTACGCATCGCGGATCGTCGTCAAAAAGAACCGCTTGGCATCATCGCAGAACGCCGCCTTGGCCGCCCCTCCCCGCTGGTCTCGCAACAGGGCGGGAGCATAGTTGATCGGATCGACGCCGCGCAGGTCACGCGCCATTTTCTTGAGCGTCGCCAGCGACGTGCCCTTTTGACCAAACCGCCGCTCGACCTCCGCCTGGACCTTTGACCAGGACAGTTCGGATTTGAGCGCCACCGTCAACCGCAGGATCGCAGCCTTCCGCTCCGCTTCATCCCGCAAAGACGGCACCGCCTTCATAAATTGGTCGTGCGCAGCATCATCCCGCGCGCCCATGTCGAGCCCGAGGGATACACCTTCGCGCACGACATACTCTCGCCGAGCCTCGTCAGGTAAATCAGCCAGTCGCACACGGAAGCTTTTCTCAGATCGGTCAAGGTCCACCGCCCGTGTTCTCAACCACTTAAAGACCCCCATTTTGGTTTTCGGGAGCCAAGTTAGGCCGGTGAGATCACGGACGTAGACAAGCACCGTCTATCGTTCCGATGCTTCGATGACGCGCTTTTTCAAGTGCTGCGCTTTGTCCCCCGTTCCAACTGCCATCGAAGGCAGCTTTGACGTTTGGCATGTGGATCCCATGGGTCTTGCACCAAGCATGGAGACTTGTTCCTTGACGGATAAAACCAAGGCGAACGTCCAGATATTCGCTTTCGCGCTTGCCATTGTTGGTGTTAGGATCTGTCTTAAGGAGGGTCCGATCTCGGCTTTCCGTACTTCTGTCAGGTAAAGGGCTTACAATTGTAAGATATCAACAGAAGTGGTCGAGAACTTCGCTGATGCTTTTCGCGCCAGGCTTCACATGTTGAAGCTAAGGCGACGTTTGACTGTTCAGGAAATGGCTGACCAATGCGGGATCTCCAAAGGAAGCCTTGAGAGTTACCTTAGAATTGAAAAGCCGAAGCTACCGGGCCGTACAGCATTGGTCGCGATTGCCGACAATTTCGGTGTATCCGTAGATTGGCTCGTCGGGCGGTCAGAAGATAGTTTTGCGCCGGGTTCAACTCGCAAGGAATATGCGATCGGAGTGTATTATGTGGTTTCCGACCTGTTGACCGAATTGGCTTATTTGGATGCTTTTGAAACTGGACCAACTCAGCGTACAACCGACGAAGGGGAGCTGAAGATCGCCAACCGCGATATTGCCGAGTGGGCGGCCAGAGCGATGTACGATTTCTCTAATTTCATCGGAGGGACAGACGAGCTCGGAAAGGAATTGCGTCGCGATAGAGCGCGCACCTACGATGCGATCAGCTCCGCAATCCCAACGCGTGAACCGTAAACAGATTGGTTTTCGATTTCCGCACCTCGCACACTGAAAACAAACAATTTTTTGAACGCAGGTAGCGGCGCCTCGCTGCAAATTGGCTGCATTTCGGGCAAGAAGTATCAAACCAACTGAAACGCACCGCCCCTAACCCATTGATTTCGCTTGACCCAATTCCGCCGCCGGTATCAAACCATCTGAAACGCGTCACCCCATCCGGGGGTGTGGGGGTTTCCCCCACAAAAAAACAGCACGGCGCAGCAGTTCCTTCAGGTCACGCCATCAAAGGCACTCGCACGCCGGACCGGATCACCGCAGGATCATACGGCTTACGGGCAAAAACCTCGTGCACCCGCGCCTCGAAATGCGCCAACGGAAACGTGTCGTAGCCGGGATCAAACGACGCCTGGTCCCACCGTTCACAAAACGCCGCGCAATCGTCGAAGTAGGGATGCCCCCGGTACGCCTCGCGCTTGTGCTGGTTCCCGCCGACGTGATGCCCGTAATAGAGCATCTGGAAATGGCCGTGCTTTTCCACGACCCAGGTGCATTGCTCGCGCACGAACGGCTTGAGGATCGTCGCCGCGTATTCGTCGTGGTTGTAGGGCGCAAAGATGTCGCCGATGTCATGCAGCAGTGCCGAGACGATCCAATCGGTGTCCGCCCCGTCCCGCTCGGCGCGCGTCGCCGATTGCAGCGAGTGCCCGAGCCGCGTGACCTGATAGCCCGACAGCGAGGCGTCCAGCGAGACCAGCGCCTCCAGCAGCCGCGTCGCCGTGCCACTCGCGTAATCCACCTCCAAGGGGTGCAGCAGCGCGTAGTCCTCCGCGTCGCCGTCCTTCATCGCCGTGAATTTGACGCGCTCCATCGCCGCCTCCCTCTTGCCCTTAGGCTATCCGTACATGCCCGCAGCCGACGCGCCCGTGGCGCCGGCCATCATGACTTTGGCCTGATGCTGACGGATCTCCTCGTGCAAGGCCAGCGCGTCCGGCGCAAAGGCGACCCGCGGCTCCTGGAGCGGCGTGAAATGCGCCGGATTGCCCCGCCCGCGCGCCGTCATCGCATAGTCGCGCCCACCCAAGGGCTTCATGTCGGGGCGGATATAGCGGATCACGAAGCCGATGCGCCGGTCGTCCGACCCGTTCGGACCCGAGCCGTGGATCGTCAGCCCATGGTGCAGCGACATCTCACCGGGCTGAAGCGCGATTTCCACGCGGTCCTCGGGCGCGATCTCGACCTGCACTTCCTGACCGCGGCTGAGCAGGTTCGCCGGATCGTGCGTGTCGGTATGCGCCAGGATCGGGTTCTTGTGCGAGCCCGCGACAAACTCCATGCAGCCCGACGCCCGCGTCGCCGGCGAGAGCGCGATCCAGGCCGTCACGAGCCCGTCGATCGCGCCCAGTCCCCAGTACGTCAGGTCCTGGTGCATCGAGACCATGTGCCGTGTGTGCGGCTCCTTGATGAAAAGCTCCGCCGAATAGATCAGAATGTCCGGTCCAAGCACCCCCTCCACCACCTCCAGCACCGCCGGATCGCGCGCCAGTTCGGCGGCAAAGGGCATGACCACGTGGCTGTTCAGGCGCTTGTAGGTGCTCAACGGCTGCGGCAGGTCGGCGGCGAGCCAGTCCCGCTCGATCCGTTCGAGCGTGCCGCGAAAGGCGGCAGCGGCCTCGGGGCTCAGCACCCGGATCGGGTGCAGGAACCCGTCCCGCCAATAGGCGTCCTGCTGTTCGGCCGTCAGACGGCCGGCACTCAGATCAAGCGGCATCGGCACCTCCCCTGCCATGCACATGCCTGCGAGCTAAGCACACCCCCGGCGATCGCGCCTGCCTGCCCGCGACATGGGCGCGCCGCGAACAGGCCAGCGCTGGACACGGGCGCGCGCGCGGCTAATGTCTCGCGAGACCGTCCGTCGGCGCAGCTGTGCCCGCCGGTCGTCCAACCCGCCACGAGGAGTGCAGCCATGGAAAAGTTCGGCAAATCCCAACCCGTCACCCGGATCGAGGATGTGCGGTTCCTGACGGGCGGTGGACGCTACGTGGACGACATCGCGCCCGCGGACGCGCTCCATGCCTACGTGGTGCGCTCTTCGGTGGCGCATGGTGAGATCACCGAGCTGGACGTCGCGGATGCGCGGGAGGCCGAGGGCGTGCACCTGGTGCTGACCGCCGAGGACCTCGAGGCAGGTGGCTTCACCCTCGGCATGGCGGGCTCGCTGGTCACCAACCGGGACGGCTCCAAAGGCGCGGCGCCCCTGCGGCCCGAGCTGGCAAAAGGCCGGGTGCGCCACGTGGGCGAGCCGGTGGCGCTGATCGTCGCCGAGACGCTGGCGCAGGCACGGGACGCGGCCGATCTGGTGATGCTCGACGTGGACGACCTGCCGGTGCACATGGGCCTCGATTTCGACGGCCCGACCATCCACCCCGAGGCGCCGGGCAATCGCGCTTTTGACTGGGGGCTGGGCGACGAAGGCAAGACCGAGGCGGTCTTTGCTGAGGCAGCGCATGTGGTGACCATGGACGTCTTCGACAACCGTGTGATCGTGAACGCGATGGAGGGTCGGGCCTGCTACGCCGAATGGGACGGCACGCGCCTGCATCTCTGCGTGAACGGGCAGGGTGTCTGGGGGACCAAGGACAAGCTGGCCGAGAAATTCGACCTCGACCCGAGCAACGTGCGCGTGACCAACCCCGACGTCGGCGGCGGCTTCGGGATGAAGGCGATGGAGCACCCCGAAAACATGCTCTGCGCCTTTGCGGCCAAGGCGCTGGGGCGCCCCGTGCGCTGGGCCTCCGAGCGGACCGAAGGGATGCTGAGCGACAACGCCGGGCGCGACCTGACCCACACCGCCGCGCTCGCCTTTGACGCCGATCACCGGATCACCGGCTACAAGGTCCACACGATCTGCAACCTCGGCGCCTACAATTCGCAATTCGCGCAGCCGATCCAGACGCAGCTCTTTTCGCGGGTGCTGACCGGGGTCTACGACATGCCGACCGCTTGGCTGCACGTCGAGGGTGTCTACACCAACACCACGCAGGTCGACGCCTACCGCGGGGCGGGGCGGCCCGAGGCGATCTACCTTTTGGAGCGCCTGATGGACCAGGCAGCGCGCGAGCTTGCTGTCGATCCCTGGGCGCTGCGCCGCACGAACTTCATCAAGCCCGAGCAGTTTCCCTATTCGACGCTGGTCGACGAGACCTACGATGTGGGCGATTTCGAGCGCGTGCTGGCGGCAGCGGAGCGGGCGGCGGACCGGAGCGGCTTTGACAGCCGCCGCGCCGCCTCCGAGGCGCAGGGCAAGCTGCGCGGGCTGGGCCTTTGCTACTACATTGAGTCGATCCTGGGCGATCCGTCGGAAACCGCGCGCGTCGAGTTTGCCGAGGACGGAATGGTCGACCTCTACGTCGGCACGCAGTCGAACGGGCAGGGGCACGAGACGGTCTACACCACGTTCCTGCACGACCAGTCCGGCATCCCGCCCGAGAAAGTCCGCATCGTGCAAGGCGACAGCGACCGCATCAAACAGGGCGGCGGAACGGGCGGCTCGCGCTCGGTCACCACGCAGAACACCGCTGTCTTGGGCGCGGTGGACACGATTGTGGCGGCATTCGCGCCCTTTGTGGCAGAGCTGACCGGAGCAGAGACGGATGCTGTAACATTCGATCACGAAACCTTCCGCGTCGAGGGCTCGAACGTGGTGATGACCATGCTCGATGTGGCCGAAAAGGCACGCGAGGCGGGCCGGGACGACCTCTTGCAGCACGAGGCGCGCACCAAGCTCGACGCCCGCTCCTTCCCCAACGGGGCGCATGTGGCGGAGGTCGAGGTCGACCCCGAGACCGGCGTCGTAACCCTTTGTAAATACACGGTGGTCGATGATTTCGGCAATCTGATCAACCCGATGCTGGTCGAAGGCCAGGTCCACGGCGGCGTGGTGCAGGGCATTGGCCAGGCGCTGACCGAGCACGTGGTCTACGACGACGAGGGCCAGCTCCTCACGGCAAGTTTCATGGACTACGCCATGCCGAGGGCCGATCTTGTACCTATGATCGCTTTCTCGACCGAAGCGGTACCCTCGACGGCCAATGTCATGGGCATGAAGGGCTGCGGCGAGGCCGGCACCGTCGGATCGATGGCGGCCACGGCAAACGCGGTGCACGACGCGCTTTGGACCCGGGGGGTGCGTCAGGCGGATATGCCGTTCACCCCGCTCCGGGTGTGGGACATGCTGAAGGATGCCGAACCCCTCGCGGCTGAATAGAGCACTCACACGCGCCCGGTGGTGTCTCCGCCGGGCTGACAGTGCGCCGCGATCGGCAAAGCCTGACCCCCGCACCCTTGTCGTGATCCTCGACGGTACGATGTCCTCGCTTGCGCCGGGTGGTGAGACCAATGCCGGCCTGACCTATCGCCTGTTGCAGGGCATGGACGGGGTGCAGGTCTACTACGAGCCGGGCATCCAGTGGCAGAGCTGGCGCTCGCTTCGGGACGTTGCAACCGGACGTGGCCTCAATCGCCAAATCCGCCGCGCCTACCGCTGGCTCGCGCGGGCCTATCGTCCGGGCGACCGCATCTTCCTCTTTGGCTATTCGCGCGGCGCCTATGCGGTGCGCTCGCTGGGCGGCGTGATCGACCGGCTCGGCCTTTTGCGCGCGCCGCGCGCGACGCGGGACAACACACGCGACATCTATGGATTTTATGAGACGGGGCCTGCGAGTGGCGAGGCGCAAGCCTTTGCGCGCCAGATGTGCCACCGCGATGTGCCGATCGAGATGATCGGCGTCTGGGACACGGTCAAGGCGCTGGGCCTGCGCCTGCCGCTGCTCTGGCGTTTGACCGAGAGGCGGCATGCGTTTCATTCGACCGAGCTCGGCGCCAATGTCCGCCGGGCCTGCCACGCGCTTGCGCTGAACGAACGTCGCGCGATCTACGCCCCGGTGCTGTGGTCTTCACAGGATGCGAGGGACGCGGCGCGGATCGAGCAGGTCTGGTTCCCCGGCACCCATGGCGATATCGGGGGGCAGCTGGGCGGCTTCGCGCCCGCGCGCGGGCTGTCGAACGCAACCTTGTGTTGGATGTTGGGGCGGGCGGAGGCGTCGGGTCTGGCGCTGCCGGAGGGCTGGCAGACGCGGTTTCCGAGCGATCCTCACGCGCCGTCGATCGGGCTTTGGGCCGGGGCGGGGCGGATGTTCCTGCTGAGGCGCGCGCGCCGTGTGGGTCTGGACGGGTCCGAGCGGGTGCACAGCAGCGTGGCCTTGCGCCGCGCGGCGCGGACGCCGCGCCTGGCCGTGAGCATGGGCAAAGGTCTGCCGACGCCCTGACACTGGGTAACACTTTGGTGAGATGCGCTTTTTCCTGCCGCCTGTGGCTTCCATGTTCGAAGGGTCGCGCAGACGACGGAACCGTCTGCCTTGATGCGACTCTGTCCCTCGTTCCGTACCTTGCGCCCGGGTCCGTCCCGGGCGTTTTTTTGTTTCGCGTCCGCCTTGGTGGCGGCAAGGTGCGGGCATGACGCACACCGACTCGCAGCTGAAGGCCATCCTGACCCGCACCAAGGTGATCGCGGTTGTCGGCGCGTCGATGAACCCGGTGCGGCCGTCGTACTACGTCGCGCGGTACCTGTCGCTGAAAGGCTACCGCGTGCTGCCGGTCAACCCCGGTCATGCAGGCAAGCCGTTCTTTGGCGAGGTCGTTTACGGCAGCCTTGCCGAGATCGACGCGGAGGTCGACATGGTCGACATCTTTCGCCGCTCCGAGCACGTGTTGCCGGTGGTCGAGGAGGCGCTCGAGGTGCTGCCGTCCTTGCGGACCGTCTGGATGCAGATCGGGGTGCGGCACGCGGAGGCGGCGCGGCTGGCCGAGGCGCGGGGCTGTGATGTGATCCAGGACCGCTGTCCCAAGATCGAGTACCAGCGGCTCTTTGGAGAGTTGCGGATGGGTGGGTTCAACACTGGGGTGATTTCTTCGAAGCTGCCGTAGGGTGGGCATCTGCCCACCTTACGTTTCTTGGGGCTCTGCCGCCGTCCATCGGGCTTGTACCGATGGCGCCACTCGGACGGCCCCCGAGGTATTTTGGAACCAGAGAAGCTAAGGACCGGTGCGCTATTTTGGACGGTTGGCTTTTTCGGTGAGGCCGGAGGTTCCTGCGCGGCGGGTGAGTTCGGCCTCGACGTCTGCAAGGCTGAGGCCGCGGGCGTGGAGCATCACGAGAAGGTGGTAGAGCACGTCGGCGGCTTCGCTGGTGAGGCCGTCCTTGTCGTTCTTGACGGCTTCGATGATGGCCTCGACGGCCTCTTCGCCGAACTTTTCGGCGCATTTTTCGGGGCCTTGGGCGAGGAGCTTGGCGGTCCAGCTGCTCGAGGGGTCGGCGCCGATGCGAGCGGCGATGGTGGCGTCGAGGTCCTTGAGCGCGCTCATGCGGCCAGCCTCACGGGCAGGCCGGCGGCGGCCATGTGAGCCTTGGCCTCGCCGATGGTAAACGTTCCGAAGTGGAAGATGGAAGCGGCGAGCACGGCAGACGCGCCGCCGTCCCGGACGCCCTCGACGAGGTGGTCAAGCGTGCCGACGCCGCCGGAGGCGATCACCGGCACGTCGACCGCGTCCGAGACAGCGCGTGTGAGACCGATGTTGAACCCGTCGCGTGTGCCGTCGCGGTCCATGGAGGTGAGGAGGATTTCGCCGGCGCCCTTGGCGGCGACGGTTTCGGCGAAGGCGACGGCGTCGATGCCGGTCGCCTTGCGCCCGCCGTGGGTGAAGATCTCCCATTTGCCGGGCACGACGGTCTTGGCGTCGATGGCCACGACGATGCATTGCGAGCCGAACTGGTCCGCGGCGCGCGCCACGACGTCCGGGTCGCGCACGGCGGCGGAGTTGATGGAGACCTTGTCCGCGCCGGCGAGCAGGAGTTGCCGCACGTCATCTGCGGAGCGCACGCCGCCGCCGACGGTGAGCGGGATGTAGCATTCCTCTGCGGTGCGGCGGACCACGTCGAACATCGTGCCGCGGTTCTCGTGGGTGGCGGTGATGTCGAGGAAACAGATCTCGTCTGCGCCGGCGGCGTCATAGGCGCGGGCGGCGTCGACCGGGTCGCCGGCGTCGATCAGGTCGACGAAGTTCACGCCCTTGACCACGCGGCCTTCTGCCACGTCGAGGCAGGGGATGATCCGGGTCTTGAGCATATGTCGCGTCTCCTTTGCCTGCCGTGTAGCGCGGCGCGACGGCGGCGTCTACGTGCGGGCGCGCAGGGCGCGGATCAGCGCGGCGGCGCCGATGGCGGCTGTGAGCAGCGCGACGAGCGGCAGATAGGCGGCGAGCCGTCCGAAGATGTCGGCGAGGATTTGCGCGGTCTCCGAGCGGATCGTGGCGCAGACGGGGCCGTCTGCCCCGGCGGAGCAGCCGTCAGCGGCGAGCGTCTGGCCGGCTGCCTCCATCCCGAGGAAGGCGCCGGTCATGATGAGCACGGCGAGGCAACTCCAGAAGCCGATGCGCAGGCGGGCCGGGCGCAGGTGCGCCTCGCGCGCGTGGGCAAAGGCAAGCACGGCGCAGGCGGGCGGCAGGCCGAGGGCGAGCCATGTGGCGAGGGAGGCGGTGAAGGTCAGCATCAGCGTCCGTGTAACGCGATGCGGGCCGGGGGCGCTAGAGGAGGCGGGTGGTCTCTTGCACGGTCAGGCAGGGGCGGGCTGTGGGGCCGTAGCTGCGCTCGTATTGGCGGAGGGCTGGAAAGAGCGTGAAGAGCTCGTGGCGCGCGGCGGGGTCAAGCTCGGTCTTGGCAAGCTCGCCGGCGTGCAGGCTTTCGGTCAGGCAGCCGCCCGCCTCGATCACGTGGTGGCGGTCGAAGAGCAGGTGCAGGTAGTCCGTGGGCGCGGGTGCCGCGGGCGTGATGCTGTGGTCGTTGCAGAGCGCCTTGGCAGGAGCGAGGACCTCCGCCTGGCCGAAGTAGAGCTGCGCCTTCCACCCGGTGAGCAGCATCCGGTGTTGCGGTGAGACCTGCATGTCGCGCGCCGGGAGGCCCGGGCCGAAGGCGTGTGCACGGATGCGAATGGGGGCGAGCTCGGGTGCGGCCTCGAGGCGCTGTTCGGGCAGGTGCGTGCGCGCGATCCAGCGGAGGGGCTGGTGGCCGCCGTCCTGCGTCCAGATCAGGTCGCCGGGTACCAGCTCGGTGACCTCGACAGGGCCGCGGATCGTGCGGATGCGTGTGCCGGGCGTAAAGCAGGCGATGCGTCCGTGTTCAAAGGCGACGATGCCGACAGTCTCGTCCGCGTGGGCGGTGGAGCCGGCGCCCGAGTTCTCGTCAAAGCTGAGCGAGATGGTGCTGGGGCTCTCGGGGCCGCGGATGATGACGGTGCCGGCGTCGGTCTCGTTCATCGACTGGGTTTCGGCCAGCACCACCTTGTCCTTGAAGTCGGCGCCGAGGTCGTAGGTCGTGTCGCCGGTTGTGAGCGTGCCGCCGTGGATCGCCGAGCCGGAGTGGCCGTCGGTCTGCACGCCCGCGGCGACGGCGATGTAGCCGACGGTCTCGGGCGCGTGTGTGCCGTCGGACCAAGCGCCCTCCTGCAGGGCGAGGTCAAAGCCGGACTTGGTGATGTTGAACGGATCGCTGTCGACAGTGTCCGCCTCGTTGTAGCTCATCACGTTGGTGAGCACGACGGGCGGGGCGTCGAACTCTGCGGTGAGCTTGACCGACGAGGTGGCGTCCGTGGCGGTGGTGTGGCCGGCCTCGAGGAGGCGCCCGTCGGGCAAAAGGTGCACGCCGGCGTCGACGGCGAGCCAGTTGATCGTCTCGACCGCGAGGTGGTCGCCGTCCTCGTCCTCCCACTCGTCGAGCATGAACTCGAAGCCGAAGATGTCTTTGGAGAGGACGGTCAGGGCGAACTCGTTGCCGCCCGAGTTGGTGCTGGTGAGGATGATGACGGGGTCGGCGATGGGCACGTCGAACGTGACGCGGATCACCTCCCCGTCGTCGAACGCTGCGCGCGTCAGACTGCCTGCCTCACCAATACCCATACCTGCGCCTGTCCCGCGCCCCGGATTTTTGTATCCGGGTCTTCTGTCCCGTTAACCTTGCGTTAACCTGTGAATGGGGCGGAAATTGGCAAAGGTCGGGTGTGTAGCGCGCATGTGTGGCCTGCATGCACGCATAAGGAGTATAGTGGTTAGGCGGCGAGGGCGGCCAGCGCTTCGCGCAAGTCGATCGCACCGTCGTAAAGCGCCCGGCCGGAGATCGCGCCGTTGAGGGCGGCGCCGCAGTCGCGTAGCGCGATGAGGTCGTCGATGGAGGACACGCCGCCGCTGGCGATCACGGGGATCGAGACGGCCTGCGCGAGGGCCGCGGTCGCGGGCACGTTCGGGCCTTTCATGGCGCCGTCCCGGGTGATGTCGGTGTAGATGATGGCCGCGACGCCTGCGTCCTCGAAGGAGCGGGCGAGGTCCGTGGCGTCGACCTCCGTCTCCTCCGCCCAGCCTTTCGTTGCGACCTTGCCGTGACGGGCGTCGATGCCGACGGCGACGTGACCGGGGAAGGCTTTGGCGGCCTCGCGCACCAGTGCGGGGTTTTCGACCGCGACAGTGCCGAGGATGACGCGGGCCAGCCCTTTGTCGAGCCAGCGCTCGATCGTGGCCATGTCGCGGATGCCGCCGCCGAGCTGCGCCGGCACGTCACACGCCTTGAGGATCGCCTCGACCGCGGCGGCGTTGACCGGCTCCCCGGCAAAGGCGCCGTTGAGGTCCACCAGATGCAGCCACTGGCAGCCCGCCGCGACAAATGCCTCAGCCTGCGCTGCGGGGTTGTCGTTGAAGACGGTGGCGCTCTCCATCTCGCCATGCACGAGGCGTACGGCGGCGCCATCCTTGAGGTCGATGGCGGGGTAGAGGATCATGGCGGGCATCCCTGGTGGTCGGCGTCGGCAGGCTCCTGCCACGGGCGGGGGCGCGATGCAATGCAACGCCACGTCAGGCTTGATCTGGCCCGGGGGCGTGGCGCACCGTCGCAGCACCACTCAAGGGAGGACATTATGAAACACTTCATCGCAGCCGCCGCGCTGGCGCTTGTGGCAGGCGGAGCTGCCGCCGATCCGGTGCTGGGCACCTGGAAGACGCAAGTCGACGACGGCAATTACGCGCATGTGCAGATGTACAGCTGCGGCGGGAAGATCTGCGGCAAGATCGCCAAGGCGTTCAACAGTTCGGGCGAGTTTGCGACCGAGAACAAAGGCAAGAACCTGGTCTGGGACATGGTTGCGCAAGGCGGCGGCAGCTACAAGTCGGGCAAGATCTGGCAGCCCTCGACCGACAAGGTCTACCGCTCCAAGATGTCCCTGTCGGGCAACACGCTCAAGGTCTCCGGCTGCGTCGGGCCGATCTGCAAGAAGCAGACCTGGTCGCGCGTCAACTGACCTCTGAGCGGGCGTAGGGTGGGCATGTGCCCACCTTACATACCGTCACGCTGCGGCGGCGACGCGCGCGATCTCGGCTGGCCCGGGCAGGCCGGTGATCCACCAATGCGCCTCGGGCGCGGTGCGGGCGCGCAGCCGCGACAGGCGCCAGCGTCCGGGCAGGTCGGTGCCAAAGGGCGGCTGGCGCGGGGGCTCGTGCGCGGGTGCCATGTGCCAGCGGCTCTCGACCCCCGGCGCGCCGCCCTGATCGGGCGTCAGAAGCAGGCCCATCGGCGCCGCACCCAGCCCTGCCGCGCCGCCTTGCTCGGCCGCCAGATGCAGCCGCCGCACGGCTGTGAGCGAGGGCAGGCCCGTCAGCTCGGCCACCACCAGCGGCACCGCACCCGCGCGCAGGCTTTCCTCCATCGTCCAGAGCACGTCCTCCGCCCGGTTCGGCGCCAGAAACGTGAACCGCCCCGGCTCGGCAAAGGTGCAAAGCCCCGCCGGGTTGAGGCTCGCCTGCTCCCAGGCAGGGCTGATCCAGAACACCGGTCCCTGCATCCGCGCCGCCAGCCAGACCGCGAAGCTGCGCCGCGCCAGACCGCAGACCTCGTGCGTGCGCCCACGCGCCAGCTGCACGTCCGGCGTCAGGGCCACCGTCTCGGCGGCGGTCTTGCGCGTGCTGCGCTCGGAGGGCGTGCGGGTCAGCTGCATGTCAAACACCTCTGGCTGGGTGCCTGACTTAACCATGTTCGTATTTTGTTCTCAACATTTGTTTTGGAATGTGCGACGGTTGCAGAGGGCTGAAAGCTCGGACACTCTGCCGCCATGCGCATGTGGCTGAGACGTCTGATTTGTGTGCTCTGGGCGCTTGGTGCGGCGCCTGGGGGGCTTGCGGCGTCTGACACGCCGCTCGACGTCTACGCGGCGGCGTCGCTGGGCGAGGCTGTGGCCGCGCTCGCGCCTCTCTGGCGGGCTGAGACGGGGCAGGAGTTGCGCGCGGTGCACGCGGGTACAGCGACGCTTGCGCGCCAGATCGCGGCAGGCGCGCCGGCGGAGGTGTTCCTGTCGGCGGACGCCGCGTGGATGGACTGGAGCGTCTCGCAGGGCGTGGTGGCCGAAGGTTCGGACCGCGTGTTCGCCCGCAACAGCCTCGTGGTCATTGCGCCTGCGGCGGCTGCCGAGCCGTTGGCGTTGACTTCGGCGGACCTGACAGACCGCCTTGGCTCAGGCCGGATGGCAATGGGCCTGCCGGATGCCGTGCCGGCAGGGACCTACGCGCGCGAGGCGTTGATCTCGCTCGGCCTATGGCCTTTGTTGGAGGACCGTATCGCGGGCACCGACAGCGTGCGCGCAGCGCTTGCGCTGGTCGCGCTGGGTGCGGCGCCGCTGGGGATCGTCTACGCCACTGACCTGCGTGCCGAGCCGCGTGTCCGAAAGGTGGCGGACATTCCTGTGCAGAGCCACGCGCCAATCACGTACCACGCGGCGCCCGTGCTGCGTGGGGATCAGAGCGATGCGGCGGGCGCCTTTGTCGCGTTTCTGGCGACGGCGCCAGCGCAGGACGCGTTGCAAGAGCTTGGGTTCGGCGCGCCGTGACGGGCTGGCTTGGACCGGCGGAGTGGGAGGCCGTGCGACTGTCGCTCAAGGTCGCGTTCTGGGCGACGCTCCTGACGCTACCGGTTGGCGTCTGGCTTGGCTGGCTCCTCGCACGCGGACAGTTTCGCGGTCATGCCATGCTCAGCGCGGCGGTCCACATCCCGTTGGTCCTGCCTCCGGTGGTCACGGGCTACCTGCTGCTGCTGACCTTCAGCCCGGCCGCGCCGCTCGGGGCCTTGCTCGAGACGCTTGGTCTGCCGCTGGCCTTTCGCTGGACGGGGGCGGTGCTGGCTGCGTCGGTCATGTCGCTGCCTCTCATGGTGCGCCCGATCCGGCTCGCCTTTGAAGCGGTGGATCCCAGGCTTGAAGAGGCCGCCGCCACGCTCGGCGCCTCGCGCTTGCGCGTTTTTCTGACGGTCACGCTGCCGCTCGCCCGCACGGGCCTCGTCGCCGGCGCCGTGATGGCCTTTGCCAAGGCGCTGGGCGAGTTCGGCGCGACGATCACCTTTGTCGCGAACATCCCCGGCGAGACGCGCACGGTGCCCTCGGCGATCTACGCGTTCTTGCAAGTGCCGGGCGGGGACGCGGCGGCGTTGAGGCTGGTGGTCGTGGCGCTGATCCTGTCGCTGGGCGCGGTCGTCGCCTCCGAACTGCTCACGCGGAAGACGGCGCGATGAGCGGGTTCGACGTCGTGCTGAAACACCGCTTTGCGGGGGGCGCCGCGCTCGACATCAGCTTTGCAAGTTCCGCGGGGGTCACGGCGCTTTTTGGTCGGTCGGGCGCGGGCAAGTCGAGTGTGATCCGCGCGGTTGCCGGGCTCTTTGAGCCGGACGCGGCGGAAATCACCGTAGCGGGTGAGAGGCTCGACGGTGTGGGCGTGCGCGTGGCACGCCACTGCCGCCAGCTTGGCGTCGTCTTTCAGGAGGCGCGGCTTTTTCCGCATATGAGCGTGGCGCGTAACATCGCCTATGGCGCGTCGGGATTGCCGCCGGAGCGCTTAAGCCGGATCGAGGAGATGCTGGGACTTGGCCCGCTGATGGACCGCCGCCCCGCGACGCTGTCGGGCGGGGAGGCGCAGCGCGTGGCCATCGCCCGGGCGCTGGCGTGCCAGCCGCGGGCGCTTTTGATGGACGAGCCGCTAGCCTCCCTCGATGCGGCGCGCAAGGCCAAGGTCCTCCCGTTTCTCGAGGCGTTGCGGGCGGAGGCGGGCGTGCCGATCCTCTATGTTTCGCACGACATCGCGGAGGTGGCGCGGCTGGCCGACACGCTCGTGCTGCTCGAGGGCGGCACGGTCGTGGCCTCCGGGCCGGCGACCGATCTTTTGTCCGATCCGGCGCTGGTGCCGCACCTCGGGGTGCAGAACGCGGGCGCGGTCCTGCCTGGGACGCTTGCAAAGCGCCATGCGGGGGACGGGCTGTCGGAGATTGCGCTGCCCGCCGCGACGCTGCTCGTGCCGGAGGTCGAGGCGCCCGAGGGCTCGCCGCTGCGGCTGCGTGTGCCGGCGACCGACGTGATGCTTGCGCGCACCCGGCCCGAGGGGCTTTCGGCGCTCAACATCGTGCCTGCAACCGTCACCGGCATCGAGGAGGGGCGGGGGCCGGGCGTGATGGTGCAGCTGGCGCTCGGGCCCTCGCGGCTGTTGGCGCGGATCACGCGGCGCTCGGCGCGCGCCCTTGACCTTGCCCCCGGGACTGAGGTCTTTGCGATCCTGAAAACCGTGGCCGTGGCGCCGGGCGCCATCGGCGCCGCGCCGCTCGCCAAAGCTGGAGACTGACCGACATGCACCGCAATCCGATGGGCCGCACGGGCCTGACCGTTCCCAAGATGTGCCTCGGGACGATGACCTTTGGCACGCAGACGCCCGAGGACGACGCGCACGCGCAGATCGACATGTGCCTCGCGCATGGCGTCGACTTTCTCGACACGGCCGAGATGTACCCGGTCAACCCGATGGGTCCGAGCACGCAGGGCGACAGCGAGCGGATCATCGGCACATGGGCGGCCAAGACCGGACGCCGCAAGGACGTGATGATCGCGACCAAGCATTCGGGCAACGGGCTCAAGCACATCCGGGATGGCGCGGCGATCAGCGCGAAGAGCATTCCGGGCACAATCGACGGTGCGCTCGAGCGGCTGCAGACGGATTACATCGACCTCTACCAGTTTCACTGGCCCAACCGCGGCAGCTACATGTTCCGGCAGAACTGGACGTACAGCCCCGAGGGCGAGGCGGCCAAAGTGCGTCAGGACATGGCCGACTGCCTTGGCGCGTTGCAAAAGGAGGTCGACCGGGGCCGCATCCGCGCGTTCGGCCTCTCGAACGAGAGCGCGTGGGGGACGGCGCAGTGGCTGCGACTAGCCGAGGAAGAGGCCGGCCCGCGTGTCGTTTCTGTCCAGAACGAGTACTCGCTGCTCTGCCGGCTCTACGACACGGACCTCAACGAGCTGAGCATGTACGAGGACGTGGGCTGTTTTGCGTTCTCGCCGCTGGCGGCGGGGCTTTTGACGGGCAAGTACCAGAACGGCGCGGTGCCCGA
Source organism: Pseudaestuariivita sp. (assembly GCF_052825805.1). Lineage (NCBI taxonomy): Bacteria > Pseudomonadati > Pseudomonadota > Alphaproteobacteria > Rhodobacterales > Paracoccaceae > Pseudaestuariivita > Pseudaestuariivita sp. Next base: position 344,768 of record NZ_JBRBVB010000010.1, read on the forward strand.
GGGCTCGCGGATGTCGATCACGGGTGCGCTGGGTGGCCGCAAGACGGAGCGCGCGTTCGAGGCGGCGGGCGCCTATCTCGACATCGCCGAGCGGCACGGGATTGACCCGGTGCATCTGGCGATGGCCTTTGCGATGGACCGTCCGTTCATGATGTCGGCGATCTTTGGCGCGACGACGCTCGAGCAGCTGCCGCGGATCCTCGCGTCGGGCGACGTGGCTTTGTCTGACGAGGTCTATGACGAGATCAACGCCGCGCATCAGGCGCATCCGATGCCGTATTAGGCAAAGATGTCCTCGGTTGTGGCGGGCAAGGACGGAAAAAGCTCGCCCGATGCGCCCGTTTGTGGTTATGTCATAAAAGTGTGACGCGGCGCAGTGCGCTCGCGCGCAGGGACGCATCGAAACCGCAGACGAGGTCACGGAATGCCCGGCTCACAGGCTGGAACGCAGCGCCTTGCGGCCAATTGGCCGATGATGGCGCTGCTGATGCTATGTTATGGGACATGGGTCCTGGCGACGATCTGGCTGCCTCTTTGGGCGGCGATCCCCGTTCTGGTGCTGGCGCTCACGCTGCATTCTTCCCTCAGCCACGAAGCCCTGCACGGACACCCGACGGACCGGCCATGGATCAACGCGGCGCTTGTGTTCCCGGCGCTTGGGCTCTTCGTGCCTTACCTCAGGTTCCGCGATCAGCACCTGGCGCATCACCGGGACGCTGTGCTGACCGACCCCTATGACGACCCGGAATCCAACTACCTTGACCCCGCGGTCTGGGACCGGATGCCGGGCGTCTTGCGTCTGGTGATGCGGGTGAACAACACGCTGGCCGGGCGGATGCTGATCGGGCCGGTGCTGGGGCAGCTGAGCTTTATGGCCAGTGACGCGCGCGCGATCCTGCGCGGCGACATGCGCGCGGCGCTGGGCTGGCTCTTGCACGTGCCGGCGGTGGCGCTGGTGCTGTGGTGGCTTGCGGCGTTCAGCGCGCTGCCGCTCTGGGCGTATCTGCTGGCCTGTTATGGGGCGATGGCGGTGCTGAAAATCCGCACGTTCCTCGAGCACCAGGCACACGACCACGTTGGCGGACGCACTGTCGTGATCGAGGATCGGGGCCTGCTCGCGCTCCTCTTTCTGAACAACAACTTTCACATCGTGCACCACATGCACCCCGCGGCGCCCTGGCAGACGCTGCCGCAGCTTTATGCGGCAAACTCGGCGCGGTATCTGGGGCGCAACGCCGGATACCGCTACGCGTCTTATGCCGAGATTTTCGGCAAGCACCTGTTCCGGGCCAAGGATGACGTGCCGCATCCGCACTGGCGCGCGCCGGGGGACGGGGCCTAAAAGGCCGTCATGGACCTTTGGATCGTCGCGACCGTCGCGGCTGCCTTCTTTCAGACGTTGCGGTTTATGCTGCAAAAGCACCTCGCGTCGGCGGCGCTCTCGGCGGGTGGGGCGACCTTTGCGCGCTTCGTCTACTCGGCGCCCTTCGTGGCGACGGGGCTGGCGCTGTGGCTTTGGTCTTCCGGGACGTCCCTGCCTCAACTGGGCGGCGCGTTCTGGGTCTACGGCGTGGCAGGCGGCGTGGCACAGATCGCTGCGACGGTCTGCGTCGTCCTGATCTTTCAGTCGCGCAACTTTGCCGTAGGCATCACGCTGAAAAAGACCGAAGTGCTGCAAGCCGCCTTTCTCGGCCTCGTGATCCTCGGCGAGGGCGTGAGCGCTGCCGGTCTCGGCGCGATCCTGCTGGGGTTTGCCGGGGTGCTGCTGCTCTCCGATCCGCCGCGCGATGATCTCAGCTGGCGGGACCGGCTCACGTCAAAGGCGATGCTGCTGGGACTTTTGTCGGGGTTTCTCTTCGGGATTTCTGCTAACAGCTACCGCGCCGCCTCGCTCGAGGTGATGACCGACAGCGCCATCCTGCGCGCGGCGGTGACGCTGGCGGCGGTGACGGCGCTGCAGACCGGGCTGATGACGCTGTGGCTGCGGCTGCGCGAGCCGGGCCAGATCACCCGCGTGATCGCCGCGCGGCGCGTGGCGCTGTGGGTGGGGCTGACCTCGATGGCCGGATCGCTGTGCTGGTTCACCGCCTACACGCTGCAGACGGCGGCGTATGTGAACGCGCTCGGCCAGGTGGAGCTGCTCTTCTCGCTCGCCGCCTCCGTGCTTGTGTTTCGCGAGACGGTCACACGGCGCGAGCTCGCCGGCATCGCACTGTTGACCGCGAGCATCCTGGCGCTGGTGCTGATCCTCTGACGGCGGTGGCGGATAGCTTGATGCAATCGCATCGGTCGAGCACGCGCCGCCCCAGGGGGGGCGGGTCGGCGCGGCCTGACGGTGCCCGTCAGGCGGGTGCTTTGAATTGAGCGATGGGTATAACGTCTAAGGCCGCCAGCTCCGTCAGTCCTGCAGACTGGGCGCACGGCCCTTAAGCCGCAAAAACAGGCTCTCTTCGTCATCATTCCGAAAGTACGGCACCGAGGGCGGCGGGCCGTCGCTGGCGGCAAGCCCCGAGATCTCGGCCAGCACGACCTCGGTGATGAACGGCAGATCGAAGTTGCGCACATCCGGCAGCGCGATCCACTGCAGATGCGAGAGCTCGTCCTCGGCCCGGCTGAAATCGTCGGGGTCCGACGCAAGGTCCTCGGCATCGACCAGAAAGAACCGCGCATCGAACCGGCGCGGCCGGCCTGGCGGCGTGAGCGCGCGAAAGACAAACGTCAGCGGCGCGCCCGAGGGGCGGTGACCCGTGGCGGCAAAGCCCTCCCAGGAGGCAGGACAGGGACCCTCCCACGAGGCGGGCGTGCCGAGCACCAGCCCGGTCTCCTCAAAGAGTTCGCGGATCGCCGCGGCGGCAAGCTGCGCGCCCATGTCCGTCGCGGCATCTTCGGCCAGCCGCGCGGCGCAAGGCGCGTTCAGAGGCGCCGTCAATTGCACATCCGCATCCGCCGCATCGACCGCCCCACCGGGAAAGACAAACTTGTTCGGCATGAAGGCCGCTTTGGCGCCGCGCTGACCCATCAGCACTTTGGGGGCGGTCTTGCGGTCGCGCAGCACGATCACCGTCGCCGCATTGCGGATCGTGGCAGGCGCGCTCATGCGGCGCCGAACCCGTGCATCCGGCGCGCCCACTGGTAACCCACGATGGCGCCCTTGAGCCGAGGCAACAGGTAAAGCGACAGGGCCACGCACCCGACCGCAAAGATCGAAAAAAGCACAAGCGGCTCTGGCTGGAAGCGGAAGAACACCACATGCAGGAAAGGCGCCATCAGGTGCCCGACAAGCAGGATCGTCAGAAAGGCCGGGCCGTCGTCGGCGCGGTGGTGGCTGAGGTCCTCGTGACAGACGGGGCAGCGTTTGCGGATTGTCAGGTAGCCCTCCATGACCGGGCCGCTTCCGCATTTCGGGCATTTCCTGCGCCACCCGCGCCATATGGCGGATCGTGCCTTGCGGGACTGGCCTTCGGGCTCTGCATGTTCACTGCACATGGCCCGTCATACGCCTGTCGACGCAGTGATTGAAAGCGGGTTCCGGCGCTTTGCGGCCCGATGTCGCAAACTTTCGCCGGCACGGTTTCGAGAAAATGCGCCTGACCCCCGACGGAATGCCCAGGCGCTCCCGTGAAACCCTGCAGACCCCGCCGAGACACGGCGCGGCATTTTGAGGATGAGGAAAGACCATGACGAAATTCGGGACACACTATCTGGCGATTGCCCTTCTGGGTGGCGCGTCGCTGACCTTGGCGGCGGGCGATCTGGCGGCCAAAGAGCCGCGTGCTCAGGTTGCGCCGGCCTTTGAAGAGCTGGACGCCGATGCGGACGGCTCGGTCACCGCGGCGGAGCTGGAGGCCTTTGGCGCGGCGCGGTGGGCGGCTCGGTTTGCGGCGATTGACACTGATGGCAACGGTGCGGTCTCTGCCGAAGAGCTCGCCGCTGCCGCGGACAAGCGCGCCGCCGTGCGCAGCGCCCGGCACGCCGCCCGCATGATCGAGCGGCTCGACGCCGATGGGGACGGGGCGCTGAGCCTTGCCGAACTTGCAGAGCGTGGCGGATCGGACAGACGCGGTGGAGACCGCGCCGAACGTCTGCTGAGCCGGGCCGATACCGACGGCAGCGGCGCTTTGTCAGAGGCCGAGTACAGCGCTGCCCTCGACAAGATGAAGGCGCGCCGGGACGGCGGTCCCCGCCACAAAGGCCCGCGCGCGGACCGCGGGTAAACGCCAGGCACTGCGGGCGCGGGGCAGGTTTGCCGCGCGCCCGCAAAGCCGCTACGCCGGAGCCATGGCCATGCCGCTCGACACCGAGGACGCGCTCGACGACGACGCCCTGATCGCCGCCTTTGCCGCGGGGGATCGCAGCGCGGCGCGTGTTCTGACACTGCGCCATACGCCGCGTGTGCTGGGCCTTGCGCAGCGGATGCTGGGCACCCGGGCGGAGGCCGAGGACGTGGCACAAGAGGCGATGCTGCGGCTCTGGCGCGCTGCGCCGCGGTGGGAGAGCGGCGGCGCGCAGCTGTCCACCTGGATCTACCGGGTGGCGTCGAACCTCTGCATCGACCGGCTGCGGCAGCGCCGGACGGCGCGGCCCGTCCCGCTGGACGCGGTCGCGGAACCGCGCGACCCGGCGCCGGGCGCCGAAGGTCAGATGCAGCAGGCGGCGCGGTTTGCGGCCTTGGATGCGGCGCTGCAGGCGCTGCCCGACAGGCAGCGGCAGGCCGTGGTGCTGCGCCACCTCGAGGGCCTCGCCAATCCGGCAATTGCCGAGATCATGGACATCTCCGTGGAGGCGGTCGAAAGTCTGACCGCGCGCGGCAAACGTGCCCTGGCAGGGGCCCTCTCCGGCCAGCGCGCAGAACTGGGGTTTGACGATGACTGACCGCCGTACCAAGGCCGATAAGCCCGCGCCGGAAGCAAACTGGCTCGACGACCTGTTCGCAGAGCGTCGAGAGGCCGAAGAGCCTGCATCGCCAGACCTCCTGGCGCGTGTGCTGGAGGACGCCTACGCAGCGCAGCCGCTTGCGGGGCCGCCGGAAATCGAGGTCGCGCAAGCGCCTTGGTGGCGGCAGGTGCTCGATGCAGTTGGCGGCTGGCCGGCTGCGGCGGGGCTCGTCACTGCGGGGCTGGGCGGGCTTTGGATCGGATGGGCGCAGCCTGCGGCGCTCGATGCACCGCTGCAGGTGCTTGCGCTGGGCGATGTTGCCAGCCTCTCGCTTTTGGCCGAGCCGGAAGTGGAATTCTTTGCGCTCGATGCCAGCGAAGGGGGGACGTGATGTCCGATAAGTCCAGAGCGCCGCGCTGGATGCGGGTGGTGTTGGCGCTGTCTTTGGCGTTCAATTTGGTTGTCGTGGGGCTTGTGGCCGGCGTGCTCTTGCAGGGCCGTCATGGCCCGAGGTCGGCGGACGGTGCGATGCGGATGCCGTATATCGCCGCGCTGCCGCCGGAGGCGCGCAAGGCGCTGGCGCAGGAGGCGCGGGTGCAGCGGCGGGACAGGGCGGATGGTGCCGACCGGCGCGTGGCCTTTGCCGAGAGTCTTGCGCTCCTCAGGGCCGATCCCTTTGATGCGGGCGCGTTTGCGGAGCACATCGAGGCGCATCTGGAGCGGTCCCGGCCGTCGCATCAGGCGGGGCGGGCGGCGCTTGTCGCCTATCTTTCGGGGCTTCCTGCGGAGGCAAGGGCGGCGTATGCCGACCGGCTCGAAGCGCATCTGGACAAGCGGCTTAAGCCCTGAGCTAGGTCGCGCGGTGAGGCAGCGTCAGGCAGCGTCGCGCGACAGATGGATTTGGTTGCGGCCGTGGGCCTTGGCTCCGTAAAGCGCGCGGTCGGCTTCGGCGAGGAGCGTGTCGATGCCGCTGGGTGCGCCGCGCGCGGCGTGGGTGCCGAGGCTGACGCCGATGCTCGCCGTGACCGATAGGCCGGTGGACGCGCCGGGCAGGACAAAGGGTTGGTCGGAGATTTGACGGCAGAGGCGCCGGGCCGCGGCGCGGGCGGCGGTGGCGCCAGTGTCGGGCATGGCGATCAGGAATTCTTCCCCGCCGATGCGCGCCACGAGGTCCTGCGCGCGCAGGTTTTCAGTCAGCCGCCGCGCGGTTTCCTTGAGGACGGCGTCGCCGGCGGCGTGGCCGTGGCGGTCGTTGATCGCCTTGAAGTGGTCGAGATCGAGGATCATCAGCGCAAAACCCTGTCCGCCGGCGGCGTCGCGCGCGGCCATGCGTTGCAGGTGCGGCAGCGCGTAGCGGCGGTTGAAGAGCCCGGTGAGCGGGTCGGTGACGGCGGCATTGAGCCCGCTTTCGACGGTATGGCGCAGTCGGTCGGCGACACGCTTGCGCGCGATGAGGCGGCTCAGGCGCAGCTCGAGTTCGGCGGTTTCGACTTCGACAGGGATGAGGTCGTTGGCGCCGTGGTCGAGCGCACGGCAGGCCGCGTCAAGGAGGCTCTGTGGGGCGAGCGCCAGGATCGCCGCGCCGCGCGAGGCGGGCCGGGCGCGGATGTTGGAGATGAGGCCAAGCCCCTCGTCCAGCCGCCCGGGCGCCAGCAGCACGACAAACGCCTCGGGTGCGCCCTGACCGGTGTCGGCCAGAAGGCAAGTACGCAGGTCCGTTTCAAAGAGCGCCGAAGGCATCGCGGGTTTCAGCGTGCTTGCAAGCCGGGCGACGGCGAGCGTGTCCTCACCGGCGAGGGCGATCCTGGCCGGGCGTGCGCTCTGCGGAGCAAAATCCCCAAGGCCGAGCGCGCGGCACGTGCCGTCCCGCAGCGACAGCTCCCGGTCTGCTTGCGCGGCGCGCAGGAGTGCGCGGAGCCGGGCGAGGATGTGGTCGGTCGAAATGCCGTGGCCAAGCACGTCGCCAGCGCCCGCGCGCAGGAGCGCGGTGCGGTCAGAGGTTGCGCAGTCGGGACGAAGGGTGGCGATCGGCACGTCCCGCCCGTCCGATGCAAGGCGTTTGATCACCTCGGTGCAGGCGCCGAGGTCGAACCCCGGTCCCAGCAGCACGAGGTCGGCGCTGGCATCGGCGGTGGCGGCAACCACCTCGTCCGCGGTGGCCGCTTGCACGACCTGGTAAAAGGCCGCGCTCAGGCGGACCTTCCAGACAATCCGGTTTGTCGGCACCGGGTCGGCCATCACTATTTTCACAGGCATGCTCTGCTCGCCTCGACACCGTTCTTGTTTTGACGTTCGTGTTTTGACAACCATGCGCGCGGAAGGGTTAAGAAACCCTTTAGACTTTGCAAAAGGAGCCGCGCGATGCGTCAGGAGGCTGCCGAGACACTGGCGCTGGAGGCCCTTGGATGGCTGGCGCAGAACGACGATTTGCTGCCGGTGTTTCTGGGCACGACGGGCGCGTCGGTTGCGGATGTGCGCGCGCAGGCGGGCGATCCGGCGTTTCTGGCGTCCGTGCTGGACTTTCTGCTGATGGACGACGCCTGGGTGGTCGCCTTTTGCGATGCGGGCGGGCATGCCTACGAGGCTCCGATGCAGGCGCGCATGGCGCTGCCGGGCGGAGGTGAGGTGCATTGGACCTGACCGGGTGGGCCCTTGGCGGGCTGATCTTTGACAAGGACGGCACGCTTCTGGATCTGCAAGGAACCTGGGGCGGGTTTGCGGCGGATCTTGTGGCCTCGCTTGCCGAGAACGCGGCAGAGGCGGAAGCGCTGAGCCGCGTCTGGCAGCTCGACCTTGCGGCGCGGCGGTTTGAAGACACCTCGCCCGCGATTGCCGGGACCAATCGGGAGCTTGCGGAGCTCGCCAGTGCCGTAGTGCCGCGTCTCGATCCGGATGCGCTCGAGCGGCGGATCGCCGAAGAGGGAGCCGAAGCGCAGGTTGTGCCGTTGATGCCGCTTGTGCCGCTCTTTGACGCGCTCGGCGGGGCAGGGCTGAGGCTGGGTGTGATGACCAACGACGCAGAGGTCTCCGCGCGCGCGCATCTGACGGCGCTGGGCGTTCTGGATCACCTCGATGTGGTCATTGGCAGCGATAGCGGGCATGGCGGCAAGCCGGACTCCGGCCCGGTCCTGGCAGCGGCGTCGCGACTGAATGTGTCGCCAGCGCGCTGCGCGATGGTCGGCGATTCGGTGCACGATCTCGAGGCCGGGCGCGCGGCAGGCACACGCACCATCGCGGTCCTGACCGGGACGGCCCCCGCCGAGGTGCTGGCGCCGTGGGCAGACGTCGTCCTTGGCTCAGTGGCGGAGTTGCCTGCGGCGCTGAGCCTAGAAGGGTTCGGGGCCGGTTCCGGCGCCTGATTTGCAAAAAGCGACACGATGTGTCGATTTTGATGGCGCGTCGCGGTGCGGGACTGCGCGAGGTAGGGACGACCGAGGAGGACCTGCCATGGACGCCATCACCGCACCGAACACAGCGCCCCGCCGCCGCAGCAGGGGAGGCGGCCGTGCCGGCAATGCCGCGCGCCGGGGGACGGCGGTCATCGAGCAGATGCCCTGGAAGCAGCCGGTGCTGATCGACCCGCCCGTCGAGCCGCTCAGCGAAGATGGCGTGGCGCGCGTGCACGACGCGGCGATGCGTATTCTCGAAGAGACCGGTGTGGTTTTCCTCAACGAGGAAGCGCTTGAGATTTTCCGCAAGGCAGGCGCCAGGATCGACGGGAACATCGTCTACCTCGGCCGTGAGTTCGTGATGGAGATGATCGGCAAGGCGCCGAGCACCTTTACGCTCACCCCGCGCAACCCGGACCGCAAGCTGACGATCGGTGGCAATCATATCGCCTTCGGGAACGTGTCCTCGCCGCCGAATTACTTTGACCTCGAAATCGGCAAGAAGGTCTCCGGCACGCGCAAGCAGTGCCAGGACCTGCTCAAGCTGACGCAGTATTTCAACTGCATCCACTTTGCGGGCGGCTACCCGGTGGAGCCGGTGGACATCCATGCCTCCGTGCGTCACCTCGATGTGCTCTATGACAAGCTGACGCTGACGGACAAGGTCATGCACGCCTACTCGCTCGGCAAGGAGCGCGTGGAAGACGTCATGGAGATGGTCAAGATCGCGAACGGCCTCACCGAGGAGGAGTTCCAGGCTACGCCCTACATGTACACCAACATCAACTCGACCTCGCCGCTCAAGCACGACGAGCCGATGATCGACGGGTGCCTGCGCTGCATCCGGCGGGGGCAAGCGGTGGTGGTCACGCCTTTCACGCTCGCGGGAGCGATGGCGCCGGTGACGCTGGCGGGCGCCGTGGCGCAGTCGCTGGCGGAATCGCTCTGCGCAATCGCCCTTTTCCAGTACGTCGCGCCGGGCTGCGCCTGCGCGATCGGCACGTTCACCTCGAACGTGGATATGAAGTCCGGCGCGCCTGCGTTTGGCACACCCGAGTACATGCGCGCCACGCAGATCACCGGCCAGATGGCGCGGTTCTACGGCTTGCCCATGCGCGCCTCGGGCGTGTGCGCCGCCAACGTGCCGGACGGGCAGGCGATGTGGGAGACGTCGAACTCCCTCTGGTCGGCGGTCCAGTCGGGCACCAACATGGTCTATCACGCGGCGGGCTGGCTCGAGGGCGGTCTGATCGCGAGCCCTGAAAAGTTCATCATGGATTGCGAAGTGCTCCAGCACATCCAGCGTTACCTCGACCCAAGCCTGACAGCGACGGATGACGATGCGCTGGCGCTGGATGCGATCGCCGAAGTTGGGCACGACGGGCACTTCTTTGGCATCCAGCACACGCAGGACCGTTACACGACCGCGTTTTACCAGCCGTTCCTGTCGGACTGGAAGAACTTCGAGGCGTGGGAGGTCGCGGGTGGAGTCTGGACGGCCGAGCGTGCGCACCGGGTCTACAAGGAGATCGTGCACAGTTTCGAGCCTCCAGCCATGGACGAGGCGCGGCGGGAGGAGCTCGGTGCCTATGTTGAGCGCCGCAAGGCCGAGGGCGGGGCGCCGACGGACTTCTGAGCGCGGGATCGGCTCCATGTGAGCGCAAGGCCGCCAAGGATTGCGCAGCGTTCAGGTAAGGTGGGCAGTGCCGCAAGCGTGCGGGTTCCGTCTCGCCGCGATCCTGCCCACCTTCCACGTGCCGCTCTTGACACTGCACCCGCGCGCCGGGCCTATGGCGCGACACGAGCTGAAGGCCCACCGCCATGACCACCCGCCTGCCGCGCCCTGACGCCGCCTCGCTCTGGCCCGGGCCCGAGCGTTGGGACCACGTGCGCTCGGCCGCGCGTGAAGCGCCAGCCACCGGAACCCCGGCGGGCGCAGTCCCTTGCGCAGACGCAAGCGACATCGCCGCGGCAGTGGAGAAAGCCCGCACGGCCTCCGCTTCAAGCCCGCTCAAGGACGACATCCCCACGCGCCTCGCCGCACTTGACGCTTTGATCACCGGGATCACCGCGCGCCGAGAGGACTTCGCCCAGGCCATCAGCGCCGAGATGGGTTCGCCCATCGACTTTGCCCGCGACAAACAGGTGACCGCCGCCCTCGGCCACCTGGAGGCCACCCGCGACGCCCTGACGAATGCCCCGGACCGCACCGAGGCCGCGCCGGGCCACTGGACGCGGCACGAGCCGCTGGGCGTTGCCGCGCTCATCACCCCCTGGAACTGGCCCCTCAACCAGGTCGCGCTCAAGCTCGGCGGCGCGCTTGGCGCGGGCTGCGCGGTGCTCTTGAAACCTTCGGAACTGGCGCCGCTCAGCACCTCTATCCTGGCGCAGATCATCGACGCCGCCGGCCTCGCGGGCCAGGTGCAGATCGTGATGGGCGACGGGCTGACCGGGCAGGCGCTGGTGGAGGCGGACGTCGACGTCATCTCCTTCACCGGCTCGACCGGGGTCGGACGCAAGATCGCGGCGCGGGCGGGGCAGGACCTCAAACCGGCGGTGATGGAGCTGGGCGGCAAATCGCCCAACCTGCTCTTTGACGATTGCGACGTAGCGCTCGCAGTAACTCAAGGCGTCGCGCACTGCTTTCGAAACTCGGGCCAGTCCTGCAACGCCGCCTCGCGCATGCTGGTGCAGCGCGGCACCTACGCCGAAGTCATCCAGCTCGCCAAGGCGCAGGCCGAACAGGCGGTCTTTGCCGACCCTGGCCAGCCCGGCGACCACTTTGGCCCGCTCGTCAGCCGCGCACAGCTGGCGCGGGTCGACGCGCTCATCGCGCAGTCCATCGCCGAAGGGGCACGGTTGGTCACCGGCGGCGTGTCAGGGCACATGCAAGGCGGCTTCTTCCCCCGCCCCACGGTCTTTGCGGACGTCACGCCAGACATGGCGCTTTTCACCACCGAAGCTTTTGGCCCGGTGCTGTCGATCACGCCGTTCGAGACTGAAGCCGACGCCATCGCGCTTGCCAACCACGGGCCTTACGGCCTCGCAGGCTACGTGCAAACAGGCGATCCCGCGCGCGCAGCCCGCGTCGCCGAAGCGCTCGAAGTCGGCATGGTCCAGGTGAACGGACAAAGCCGAGTTGCCGGAGCCCCCTTCGGCGGACGCGGCGCCTCGGGCTACGGCCGCGAGGCCGGTCTCTGGGGAATCCGCGCCTTTCAGACGGTGAAATCCGTCAGTGGCGCGCGCTGACCAGACGCCCGCTCCGCACAAACCTTTTCGGCGCATTTTAGATGTTCGCGTTTCGTTAAATCCTTTGCGCGATGGTCCGCGTCGAGGGGAAGTGAGATGCATGGATTGATGAACAAGGCCCTGCAGGGGTTTTGTACCGACGCCTATGGCGCGGACACCTGGACACGCGTGATGCGGCTGAGCGGCACCGGCCTCGACGGGTTCGAGGCGATGCTGAGCTATGACGACGACGTGACGCCCGCAGTGCTCGGCGCGATGGCGCAGGTGCTGCGCAAACCGCGCGCCGAGGTGCTGGAGGACATGGGGACCTACCTCGTGTCACATCCCAACACGCAAGCCCTGCGCCGCCTTTTGCGCTTCGGAGGGGAGACGTTTGCGGAGTTTCTCAACTCCCTCGACGATCTGCCGGACCGCGCCCGGCTGGCGCTGCCGGATCTCGAGCTGCCGCGGCTCGAGCTTTGGGAGCTGCGCCCCAACGAATTCCGGCTCGAGGTGACCAGCCCGCTTGCCGGGTTCGGTCACATCTGCGTCGGCATGCTGCGCGCGATGGCGGACGACTATGGCGCGCTGGTGTTCCTCGAACACGCCGGGCGCAGCGGCGAGACCGAGACCATCGAGGTCCGCCTGATCGAAAGCCGTTTTGCCGAAGGGCGCCGGTTTCACCTGGTGGCCTCGTGATGACCGCTCCGACACATAGTCCAGCCACGGCCCGCGCCGCAGCGCCGGATGCTGCCCGCGATGTGCTTTGCCCGATGCACCTGCGCCTCGATGCCAGCGGTGTGATCCGGCACGCCGGTCCCACGATCTCCAAGGTGCTGTGCGCGCTTGCGGGCGAAACGCCCTTTGCCCCCGGCGCGGCCTTCGACGCGCTGTTCGAGATCGAGCGCCCGCGCGGTGCGCCTGCCGTGACCGGGCTTTACGCCCATGTCGCGGAAAAGCTGCATCTCAAGCTGCGCGCGCCGCCGCACACCCGTCTCAAGGCAGTCCTGGCGCCTGACCCCGAGGGCGGCGGCGTCCTGATGGATCTGTCGTTCGGGATTTCGATCCTCGACGGGGTTCGGGATTTCGACCTGACCAGCCGTGACTTTGCGCCCACCGACCTGACGATCGAGCTCCTCTACCTGGTCGAGGCAAAATCGGCCGCCATGGAAGAGACGCGGCAGCTGAACCTCCGCCTCAAGGAGGCGATGTCCCGCGTCGAGCAGCAGGCCCAGACCGACCCGCTCACGGGCCTTGCCAACCGGCGTGCCTTTGACACGCACCTTGCGCGGCTTCTGGACATGGACCACCCGTTCAGCCTGATGCAGCTCGACCTCGACTACTTCAAGCAGGTCAACGACACCCACGGCCACGCCGCCGGCGATCAGGTCCTGACCCATGTGGCGCAGATTATGAAGGGCGAGACGCGCAGCGACGACATCGTCGCGCGCGTCGGCGGGGACGAGTTCATGCTGATCTTCCCCGGCCTTCTGGACCGCGCGCGCCTCGCGGACATTGCGCAGCGTCTGATCGACGCCATCACCGCGCCGATCCCGCTCGAGGGCATGCCGGGGACCGCGGAAATCTCCACCAGCGTCGGGATCCTGCGCAGCACCGACGTCGCGGACCGAAGCGTCGATGTACTGATCTCCGGCGTCGACACAGCGCTCTACGCCTCCAAACGCGCCGGCCGCGCCCGGGCGACGTTTTGGGAGCCGCGTGGCGCGTGAGGCCTATGCAGTCAGACTCGAGACAGAGTTTGTGACCGCGCGCTTTAGCATTAGTTCATAAACCCAATTCAAATTGGCTTCAATCAAAGCTCCCGCCTGACGGGAACCGTCAGGCCGCGTCATGCCGAAGGCATGCCTCCGGCATGACCCGCCCCCGTCAAACCAAAGGTTTGCCTCTGGCAAAACGGGCGGCGCGATGCGCCACCCCTCGGGCCGGCGCGTGCTCATCCGTCCGAACGTAAGTGATTTATGGTTGATGTTCTTAGTGGTGAAAGGACGCTGTCGGTCGTCGCCCGAAGGTTGGCCCGCTCAAAGTAGCTATAAGCAAGAGTTGGTCCTTGGGCGGCGCCGCCTCGAAAAAGGCTAGACGTCTAGCCGAATACGCTGTCCCAACCGGCCCCAACCCTTCGCATGAAACCGGCTTGAACGTCGCGGGTGGCTGGTGCTAGATCAGCGCTGCGCGGGTATGGTGAAATGGTATCATAAGAGCCTTCCAAGCTTAAGGTGCGGGTTCGATTCCCGCTACCCGCTCCACGATCTGCTCGCGCCGGTGCGAGATCGAAGCCCCGGCATCTCCCCCACACGCAACACCGCACGAGGTGCGACCTCACGGACCTCCGCGCCCTGTCAAGCCTGCTTGACGGCTTGCGGCCCCGGGTCTTAAAGCAAAAGACCATTCGGGAGAGACCATGGCCGACGCCGCCCCACACGTGCAGGAAGACCGCGCCAAATCGAGCGACCTCAAGGCGTTGCGCGCGCTTTGGCCGTTTATCCTGCCCTACCGCAAGCTGCTCCTCGCCGCCGTCGGCGCGCTGGTTCTGACTGCGGCCGTCTCGCTCGTGCTGCCCATCGCGGTGCGGCGCGTGGTCGACAACTTTGGCGTCGCGGATGGCGCGCTTCTCGACCGGTATTTCAGTGCGGCCATGGGCATCGCGGCGCTCCTCGCGCTGGGCACCGCGCTGCGCTACGCGCTCGTCACCCGCCTCGGAGAGCGCGTGGTGGCCGACATCCGCCGAGCCGTCTTTGACCGCGTCATTGGCATGTCGCCGGCCTTTTACGAAAAGCTGCTGACCGGGGAAGTCCTGTCGCGGATCACCACCGACACCACGCTGATCCTGTCGGTGATCGGCTCGTCGGTGTCGATCGCGCTGCGCAACCTTTTGATCTTCATGGGTGGGCTGGCGCTGATGCTCTACACCTCGCCCAAGCTCACCGGGCTTGTCCTCTTGATCGTGCCCGCCGTCGTCGTGCCGATCCTCACGCTCGGGCGGCGCGTGCGCAAGCTCAGCCGCGAGAACCAGGACTGGATCGCCGCGAGCTCCGCCAACGCCTCCGAAGCGCTGGGCGCCGTGCAGACCGTGCAGGCGTTCACCCACGAAACGCTCAGCCGCAACGCCTTTGGCGATGTGACCGAAAAGGCGCTGAGCGCCGCCTACCGCCGGGTGACGACCCGCGCGATCATGACGGCCATCGTCATCTTCCTCGTCTTTGCCGGCGTCGTCGGCACGCTCTGGATCGGCGCCCGCGACGTGCGCGCAGACGCCATGACGCAAGGCGAGCTGGTGCAATTCGTGATCTACGCCGTAATGGTCGCGGGCTCGGTCGCGGCGCTGTCGGAGATCTGGTCCGAGCTGCAACGCGCCGCCGGCGCTACAGAGCGACTGGTAGAACTGCTACAGGCCGAGGACAGCGTCTCGGACCCGGCGGCATCGCCCGTGATCGAGGCCCGCGCCGAGGGCGCCATCGCCTTTGAAAATGTCACATTCCGCTACCCCGCCCGCCCCCAGACTGCCGCTCTTGACGGGGTGAGCCTGCAGATCGCACCCGGCGAGACGGTGGCCTTTGTCGGCCCGTCGGGCGCGGGCAAGACGACGATCATCCAGCTGATCTTGCGGTTCTATGACCCCGACGCCGGGCGGATCACGCTCGACGGGACCGATCTGACGGCGATGCCGCGCGAGGCGTATCGCCAGTCGCTGGCGCTGGTCAGCCAGGACCCGGTGATCTTTGCCGCCTCGGCGCGCGAAAACATCCGGTTCGGGCGTCCCGAGGCCACCGATGCCGAGGTCGAGGAGGCCGCCCGCGCGGCAGCCGCGCATGACTTCATCAGCGCGCTGCCCGAGGGGTTCGACACCTATGTGGGCGAGCGGGGCGTGATGCTCTCGGGCGGGCAAAAACAGCGCATCGCCATCGCCCGCGCCATCCTGCGCGACGCGCCGGTGCTGCTGCTCGACGAGGCGACCTCCGCGCTCGATGCCGAAAGCGAGCGCGCGGTGCAGGACGCCGTGACGCGGCTGGCCGAAGGGCGTACGACGCTGGTGGTGGCGCACCGCCTCGCGACCGTGAAACAGGCCGACCGCATCGTGGTGATGGAGGAGGGGCGCATCGTCGCCCAAGGCACGCACGACGCGCTGGTGGCCGAAGGTGGGCTCTACGCGCGGCTTGCGCGGCTCCAGTTCACCGCAGGTCTGGCCGCGGAATAAGGCCCGTGTCTACCGCCCCAACAGCCAGGGTCGACAGCTCGCGCAGCAACTTGGCCTCCATCGCGCGGGCGTAATCCTCGAACCCCAGTGCGGTCTCCACAAACGGGTCCGGCCCGTGCAGGACGTAGGCGCGGTAGTAGGCGCTGAGCTCGGCAAGGCCAGTCTGGCGGATGTCCCCGGCGGGCGCATCGTCCTGACCGATCACCAGCCCGTTGACCGTGATCCGCCCAAGCCCTGCCCGCGTGACGTCGCGCGGATGGGGACCGGTGTTGGACAGGCCATCGCCGGAGAGGTCCAGCGTCAGCTGCCAGCACGCCGACTGCTCGGCCAATGCGGCCTGCGCAAACCGGAGGGCGGACCCGATGGCGGTGGATTCGTCCATCGGCACCCGCGTGACAGAACGCAGCTGCGCCGAAAGGGAGGCAAGGTCCGCCTCGCTCCGCACAGCGCGCCAGGGCAGCACCACGCGCTGCGCCTCGGGACCGGACCACTCGAACACCATCACCCGCAGCTCTGCCACCGGGCCAAGCGTCACGGCTTCCACCACCCGCGGCGACAAAAGCGCGGCGGCGAGGCCGTCCAGCTGAAGGCGGTACTCGCGCGCGTCAACGCTGCCCGACACATCGAGCCCCAGCGCCAATGCTTGCCGGCACGGCGCGGCCTCAACCGCCCCGGCTAGCGCGCACAGCGTCAGCGCCAGCGCGCGCAGCATCACCCTACCAGTGTCCGGTGTTCTCCATGCTGGCCCACGGCTCCGCCGGTTCGAGGCTGTCGCCCTCTTGCAAGAGCTCGATTGAGATGTTGTCGGGCGAGCGCACAAACGCCATATGCCCGTCGCGCGGCGGGCGGTTGATCGTCACGCCGTTGTCCATCAGGTGCTGGCACACCTCGTAGATGTTGCCGACCCGGTAGGCCAGATGGCCAAAGTGGCGCGAATCCGACGGCAGCCCGTCATCGCCGTCCCAGTTGTAGGTCAGCTCGACCGGGCACTCCTCCTGGCCTTCGGGCGCCATGAAGACGAGCGTGAACCGGCCCTTGTCGTTTTCGATCCGGCGCTTTTCCTTGAGGCCAAGCAGGGCGTAGAACGCCATCGAGGCGTCGAGGTCCTTCACGCGGACCATGGTGTGCAGATAGCGCAGCGTCATCGGGTCTTCCTTTTGTCTAAGCTGACTCAAGACATAGCAAAGTGGCGCTGCACGCCAAGGCAGGGCGTCCTAAAAGGCCGATTGCAGGCTCAGGCCAAACCCTGTCTCGGCGCCATCGAGCAGGTCGATCGTGCCGTCGGTCCGCTGCGTCTCGAGCCGTAGCGCTGGCACAAATCCGAGAAAATCCGCCTCACGGAAGACCAAAGTCACGTCGCCGCCGAAGGTGGTCTCGACCCGTGCGCCGCCGGTAAGTGCGGATTGATCGTGGCGCTTTTCAGCCGCCGTCACGCCGAAAGAAACGTCCATCCCCAGCACCGGCGCGCCGAGCGCAAGGCGCAAACCGGTGTCGCGGCGTGTGTAGGTCAGGTAGTCGGCGTCGGCTGCGCTCTCTTCCCACCCGAGCGACCAACTGAGGCGGGCGCCGCCGGGTAGGGCGCGCGCCAGCGTCATCCGGGCGCGGGTGATCCCGGCGTCGGGCCGCGTGCCAAGTCCGGCCTGCCATTCATGTCCCAACGAACCGGCCAGCAGCGTGCGCGGGCCGAGCGCCGTGCGCCCGGTCGCCGTCAGCTTGACGCTGTTCACATAGGGCGTCCCGCCGTACCAGAACCGCTGCGCCTCACCGGTCACGGACCACGCGCTGCGCCCATCTGCCGCCGTCCCCGACAGACGCAGGCCAAAGCCCAGCTCGGCAGTGTCGAAATCGCGCGCGTCGGCATCGGGCGCGCGGTCCCGCGCCGTGTCCGAGAGCCAGACCCGGCTCTGCTGTGCGGCATAAAGCAGGTCGACTTGCACAGCGCCGGTGTTCTGCCACCGGTACCGCCCGCGTATGCCCGCCGTCGCCTCGGTTCCCGGAAGCGCCCGGGCGCTGCCTTCAAGCGCGAAGGCCAGCGGCAGGCCAAAGAGCTCGGACGTGGCCGAGGCGCTGCCGCCGTTCACGTTGTCGCTTGGCGCGATGGAAAAGCTCAGCGTCGTTGACCACGGATTGCGCGCGCGCAAATAGCGAAAGTCGCGGATCGCGGTGGCACGGGCCTGCGGTGTCGGTGCGGCCTCAACCGCGCGGCGCAGCCACAGCTGCGCGCGGGTGCGCTGCCCCTGGCTCGAGAGCGCCTGCGCCTGGGCCAGCGCGGCGGCGTGGCGGTGGGGGCGCGTTTCGGCGAGACGCCACGCCTCCCGGCCCGCCTCCAACGCCTGCGCATGTTGTCCCAGATCACGCCGCGCGCGCGACAGGACCAGCCAGGCATCGATGTCGTTTGCATCCCGCGCAATCAGCGCCTCGGCCAGACCCGCAGCCTGATCCGCCCGGCCTTCAAGCACCGACCGCGCCGCGGCGGCGCGCATCTCGGACGGGGTGAGGGTGACGGTCTCGGCGGATGCCGGCATGGCAAACGACAGGCAAACGGACGCAATCCGAAGAAGCGCGCCGATGCGCGTCATTGGCGGTAGACGATAAAGCCGCCCGTTTCCTGCGCAGTCACGTTCTGGCGGCGCGGATCCTCTTCGGTCACGACGAGGACGCCCACGATCTCTTCGGCGTTGGCGCCGCCGAGGATGCCAAAATACTGGCCGCTTTGCAGGGATGTCGTCGTGCCGTCCGTGTAGCTGACGGTGCTGAACATGCCGCCCAAAAGCTCCCCGTTGGTGTCGGCGATGTCGGGGGAGACGGACGGCGCGAGGTTCGGCAGCACGTCGCCGCCCGCGCCCTGCGGACGGATGAGCGCCGCGGACTGGTTCTCTTCATCGAGGGCGGCGAGGTAGGCGTCGGTGATGTCGTTGCCCGCACTGTCGAAAAGGCGCCGGTCATAGACCACCAGCGCGACGCCGCTCTGCTGTTCGTTGAAGTCCTTGAAGTCGATCCGCACTTCGGCCGTGCCCTCGACATACTCGAGCCCGCCGCCGCCGCTGAAGACGCGCACCGCGGCGTAGTCGCCGAGGTATTGCGCGTCGCCTTCGGTCGGCAGCACGACGCCGCCATTCCTCTGGTAGATGAACCCGCCAAACCCGAAGGAGGCAAACCCGCCGCTGCGCACGATGGCGAACTCGGTCTGGCCGCTCGTCGAGCGCCCGTAGATGGCGCGGTAGGCGTTGGCCGGCAGGACGTTGCCTGTGACCGGGTCGGTGGCGGTGACGTCGGATTCGTAGACCGCGAAAGGCCCGAGGTTGCCGACGGACTGGCTCGCGCCCGCCGTGCCGCCGCGCACGTAGACGTTGTCCCCGTCAAAGGCGAGGTTGTCGACGCTAAACTCGTCCTGGCCCTGGTCGTTGTTATACTGGATGTTCTCGGCAAAGCCGCCGCCCTGCTCGTCGCGTGCCTCGTTGCGGAAGATCGACCCGCCGGGGGAGGGGTTGTCGGTGCCGGGAGGCAAGCCGCGTTCGCTCTCCCCGCCGGTCTCTCCACCCGCGCCTGTGCCGTCCGTCGTTTCCGGGTCTTCCTCGAACGGGTTGTCCTTGCCCGTGGAGCCGCTGCACGCCGCAAGCGCCGTCAGGACGGCCATAACCAAACTGATGTTGCGCATGCCTGCCCCTTTGGCTTCGCGTTTGGCGCCATCATCGAACACCGGGGAGGGAAGTCAATTCAGCCAGCACCCGCTTGGCGCGAGGTGAGGCTTTTGCGCGATACCGCATGTATGGGTTTGCCGACCCGCACCCACCATATAAAGTGAGGGTTCCTGCCATCTGCCAAAGCGAGTCGCCGCCATGCCCCTGACCCCGGACCAAGAGGCCGAAATCGCCGACCTGCGCAGCACCGCGCGCCCGACCTTGCGGACGGTCTCGGAGGGCGCGGAAAAGCACCTCTATACCGCGCATCCGGTGCTCGATCACGGCTTTGTCCGGCTGATCGACTACATGGGCGACGACGCCGCGATCTGTCAGGCGGCGCGGGTGAGCTATGGCAAGGGCACCAAGTCGGTGCAGAACGACGAGGGGTTGATCCGTTACCTGATGCGGCACTGGCACTCCACCCCGTTCGAGATGTGCGAGATCAAGCTGCACGTGAAACTGCCAGTGTTCGTGGCGCGCCAGTGGATCCGGCACCGGACGGCGAATGTGAACGAGTACTCGGCCCGCTACTCGATCCTCGACCGGGAGTTCTACATCCCCGCGCCCGACGCTTTGGCGGCGCAGTCTGTGGTCAACAACCAGGGCCGGGGGGAGGCGCTGTCGGGCGCCGAGGCCGAGCGCGTGTTGCGTTATCTCACGGACGACGCCATGCGCGCCTACGACCACTACGAAGAGATGATCAGCCAGGACGGCCAGCAGGGCCTCGCGCGCGAGCTTGCCCGGATGAACCTGCCCGCGAACATCTACACGCAGTGGTACTGGAAGGTCGACCTGCACAACCTCCTGCACTTCCTGCGCCTGCGCGCCGACACCCACGCCCAGTACGAAATCCGCGTCTACGCCGACGCGATCTGCAACATCGTCCGCGACTGGGTCCCCGCCGCCTACGCCGCCTTCGAGGACTACCGCTTGGGCGGCGCGACGTTGTCGGCCAAGGCGCTAGATTGCGTGCGCAGGATGCTCGCCGGGGAGACGGTTACGCAAGAGACGTCGGGCATGAGCAAGGGCGAGTGGCGTGAGTTCGATGGGGTGATTGGCGGCTAGGTCTGGTGCCCTACGCCGAAGACAGCTTTTTCACGCTGAGCCTGCAGGGGCAGGTTGGTTTGGTGCTTGTCGCTGCAGTGTTGGCGGGCCTTGCGGTTCTGATCGTTTGGCGCGGTGCAGCGCGATGGCCGCGTGTGTTATCTGTGGCGCTTGCGCTCATCGTCTTCACGCTCTTTGTCTGGCTGAGCCCGCAGGTCTACTACCAGTATTTTCGGCTGATCTTCGACGGCTTGCCGCAGCAGGTCGTGGTTAAGGCGTGGCCGGATGTGGGGCATGTGTGGCGGCTTCTGACCTTTGCCGAGCGGCCATCACTGAGCCATCACGGGCAAGGTTTGCTGGGGTGGGTTCTCGTGCTGATCGCGGTGCTGAGGCGGCGGGTCGCCAAAGGCTAAACCGCGTGCAGTGCGCGCAAAAACCGCCTCACCTGACGCAGAGTCAAAAGCGCCACACCTGACGCCAAACGGCGCCATGCCTTGGGATTGCCTTGACTTATCCACAGGTCTGCCAAATGCCTGATCCCATAAAAACAAAGTAAACCACTGTGAGGCAGACATGCGTATCCTTCTTTCCACGATTGCGGCTCTCGGGCTGACGGCGGCGGCGGCTCAGGCGGGCGACTGGCACAATTCCGGCGCGCACCCGGTCCACATCCACGCCTATAACTTTTGCCCGCACGGGCTGCAGCCGGTGACGCTGCATGGCGCGGTGTCCTGCGGACGTCCGAACGTGCATGTCCACCACCACGCACCGACGCGCACCTACACGGAAAGCGTCAGCGTCTCGAAGACCGTCACGCACACGCACACACGCTCGGTCACAGTCGGTGGTCACACCCACGGCCACCACGGCTGGCACGGCCACTGAGGCGGCAAGCCTTGCTCTTGTGATGATCTGGCCCGTGGCGTATGAGCGCCGCGAGCCAGTCGGAGCGAGCCATGCAAGGCAGTGCAAACCTCAATATCATGATGAAAGCCGCCCGCGCCGCCGGGCGGTCTTTGGTTAAGGACTTCCGCGAGGTCGAGAACCTCCAGGTCTCGATGAAGGGCGCGGGCGATTTCGTCAGCAAGGCCGACCTGCGCGCCGAAGAGATCCTGAGCGAGGCCCTGCGCGGCGCGCGCCCGACCTATGGCTGGCTGGCCGAGGAGGGCGGCGGCGAGGACGGCGAGGACCCAACGCGCCGCTGGATCGTCGATCCGCTCGATGGCACCACCAATTTTCTGCACGGGCTGCCGCACTGGGCGGTCTCCATCGCGCTCGAGCACAAGGGCCGGGTCGTCTCGGCGGTGGTCTTTGACGCGGCCAAGGACGAGCTTTTCTGGGCCGAAAAGGGCGCAGGCGCCTGGCTGAACGACAGCCGCATCCGGGTGTCGGGGCGGTCCAAGATGATCGAGAGCGTCTTTGCCACGGGGCTGCCGTTTGGCGGGCGTGCGGACCTGCCGGAGACGTTGCAAGAGCTGGCGCGGATCATGCCGACCTGCGCGGGCGTGCGGCGCTGGGGCTCTGCCGCGCTCGATTTGGCGTATGTGGCAGCGGGCCGGTACGAGGGCTACTGGGAGCGCCGCCTCAACGCGTGGGACGTGGCTGCAGGCATGTTGCTGGTCAAGGAGGCCGGCGGTCTGGTCGAGGCGCTCGACGAAGGGCGTGCGCCGATCGACGGGAATATCCTGTGCGCGAATGGGAACCTCTTTGACGGGTTGGCGAAGGTTATTCGGGCCTGAGTTTGGTAAGAGGCCCCGGATCAGGTCCGAGGCGCAGAGTTCCCAGCGTTTGGCGTATGCGCTCCAAGTCCCGGACTCGATGCGGGACCAAAAAATCCAGTTTCACCGTTCGACGTATGACACTCGCCTAACTCAAAGTACCCGCCTGATGGGAACCGTCAGGCCGCGCCATGCCGAAGGCATGCCTCTGGCATGACCCGCCCCAATGGGGCGGCGCGTTTGCGCCACCCCTCGGGACGGCGCGTGAACGTCAGTTTCGCTGGAGCCAATCGCGAAGTTTGAACTCTCGGCCCCGTCTACTCCCGATCCGACGGATGGTTCACCCCATCCACCCAGCCGATTTCGCCCAAATCCGGCGGCATGACGCCTTCGAGCGCGAAGACGTTCACGCCGAGCTCGTTGGGGTTCGAGCGGCGGCGGTGGTAGATGTAGATGCCGCAGGTCTTGCAAAAGTGGTGCTGCGCGGTGTGCGTGCCGAAGGTGTAGCGCGTCAGGTTGTCCTTGCCCTTGAGGAACGTCATGCCGTCCAAGGGTGCGCTGACTGCCGGTGAGCCACGCCGGCGGCAGAACGAGCAGTCGCAGCGGCGGGCGCTGTCGAGGCCCTCTTCGGCCAGCGTAACGTCAGCTTCGATCGCGCCGCAGTGGCAGGTTAGGCGGTAGGTCATCGGCGCGGCACTTTCGGGATCGAGCTTCGGGTCAGGGTGTATTTGGCCTCGGGATGCGGCGGGTGACCTTCGGTGCGGTCCCAAAACGCCGTGCCGCCGAGGCGCAGCCAGAGCGGCGCGGTCAGGACGATCCCGGCGATGAACCCGCCCGCATGCGCCCAGTAGGCGACGCCCCCGGCGGAGGTGTCGACGACAACGCCGTTGAACACCTGCAGCCCGAACCAGAGCCCCAGCATGATCCAGGCGGGGATCGGGAAGATGCGGAAAAAGACGATGAAGATGAAGAGGATGTCGACCTTGGCCTTGGGAAAGAGCAGCAGGTACCCGCCCATCACGCCCGCGATCGCGCCGGACGCGCCCACGGTGGGAATTTGAGAGTAGGGCTCAGAAATGAAGTGGATCAGCCCCGCCGCGAGGCCAGCCGCGAGATAGAAGACGAGGAAGGGGACATGGCCCATCTCGTCTTCCATGTTGTCGCCAAAGATGAACAAAAAGAGCATGTTGCCGGCGATGTGCATCCAGCCGCCATGCATGAACATGGAGGTGAAAAGCCCGCTCCACCCCTCTCCATCCGACATGCGCGCGGGGATCATCGCCCAGTCGAAATAGACGCGCAGGATCTCGTTCGAGTTTAGCAGGTGCTGGTAGCTGAGGAAGATCCCGACGTTGAGCGCGATCAGCGCGTAGGTGACGAAGGGCGTGCGCCCGGACGGGTTGTGATCACGGATGGGAAACATGCGCCGGACGGTAAAGGCCCGGCGCGCACGGTCAAGAGACCTCCGCCAAAAGCGCGGCGTTTCCGCCTGCCGCCGTCGTGTCGATGCACACGTGGCGCTCGTACCAGGCATGCGCGGTGTCGGGTTGGCCGGTGATGAGCGGGATAATGGGACCCGCGCGGCGGGCGAGGGCTTGGGCGAGAGGCTTGGCGGTTTCCGCGTCACCCCACCAGAGGACGCCGCCGAGGGTGGGTATGTCAATGAGTGCCTTGGGGTCGAGTGGGCTGTCCAACATGACAGCCTCGCCGCCGCGGGCGCGCACGGCGTCCGCTTGGGCTGCGATGGCGTCTTTGCCGGGGCCGAGGCAGAGAAACGGAGGGCGTGGGCGCAGGGCAAGGCGGTTCGATTCACCTGTGGGGCCGGGCAGGGAGGTTTGGTCGGGGCCGCTCGCCGCGCCGACTGGCGCGTCTCGCTTCGTGAAGCGGGCCACGTAGAGGGGGCCGCCCGCTTTGGGTCCGGTGCCGGAAAGCCCTTCGCCGCCAAAGGGTTGGCTGCCGACGACAGCGCCGATCTGGTTGCGGTTCACGTAGATGTTGCCGGCCTCGATCCGCTCAGCGATGTGCTGCACCCGGTCGTCGATCCGGGTTTGCAGCCCGAAGGTCAGCCCATAGCCCGTGGCGTTGATTGCGTCGATGACGGCGTCGATCTCGTCCGCCTCGAAGGTTGCGACATGCAGGACCGGGCCGAAGACTTCTTCGGTGAGGTCGGCGATGCCGGTGACCTCGATCAGGGTAGGTGCGACGAAGGTGCCGTGCTCCGGGCAAGGTGTTGCGTGCAGGACGCGGCCTTGCGCGCGGGCGGCGTCGATGTGATCCGCGATGCGCTCTTGCGCGGCGGCGTCGATGACCGGGCCGACGTCGGTTGCGATGTCCCAAGGGTCGCCGACGTGAAGCGCGTCCATTGCGCCCTTGAGCATGGTGATGAGATCCTCCGCGATGTCGCGCTGCACGTAGAGGCAGCGGAGGGCGGAGCAGCGCTGGCCGGCGGATTGGAACGCGCTTTCGACGATGGCGGTCACGGCTTGCTCGGGCAGGGCGGTGCTGTCGACGATCATCGCGTTGAGCCCGCCGGTTTCGGCGAGCAGCACGGCGCGGGGGTTGGCGTCCGCGAGGCTTTTCTGGATCGCCTTGGCCGTGGCGGTCGAGCCGGTAAAGGCGACGCCGTCGACGCGCGGGTCGGAGGTCAGCGCGATGCCGGGCTTGGTGCCGCCGGGCAGGAGCTGGAGCGCGGTGCGCGGTACGCCGGCCTGGTGCAGGAGCGCGACCGCGCGGGCGGCGATGAGCGGCGTCTGGGGGGCGGGCTTGGCGAGCACGGCATTGCAGGCGACAAGCGCCGCGGCGATCTGGCCGGTGAAGATGGCCAGCGGGAAGTTCCACGGCGAGATGCAGACGACCCGGCCAAGGGGCGCGGCATCGGGCTGCTGGTTGGCGTAGTAGCGCAGGAAGTCGACCGCCTCGCGCAGCTCGGCCACGCAATCGGGCAGGGTTTTGCCGGCCTCGCGGGCGAGGAGGGCAAAGAGTTCGGCGTGGTGCTCTTCATAGAGGTCGGCGGCGCGGCGGAGGATGTCGGCGCGGTCTGCAGCGTCCCAGGGCTCTGCGGCTGAGAAGGCCGTGTCGACGTTCTCCGCAGTTGCGGGCTGGACGGTGCCGGGGGACGGTGCGCCCAAGGGATTTTCCACGACTTCGGATGGCGAGGAGTGGGCCGTTTCGGCGAGCATGGGCGCGGCGCTCCATGTGGTCTCGGCAAATGCTGCGCGCGCATCCTCGAGCTCAGACAGCTTGGGGGGGTGATCCAGATCCCAGCCTTTGGAATTGGCGCGATCCGGGTAGAGGTCCGCGCCGGTGGGCAGGGTGCGGGGCGTCGCGGCGAGCGCCTCCCACGGGTCCTGCGCCACAACCGCAGGCGGCACGCCCTCGTCGACGATCTGGTTGACGAAGGACGAATTGGCGCCGTTTTCGAGCAGGCGCCGGACGAGGTAGGCAAGCAAGTCGCGGTGGGCGCCGACGGGCGCGTAGATGCGGCAGCGCGTGCCGGCATCCTGCATCACCAGCCGGTGCAGCGCCTCGCCCATGCCGTGCAAGCGCTGAAACTCATAACTCTCCGCCGGGGCCTGCATGTCGAGGATCGCCGCCACCGTATGCGCGTTGTGCGTGGCGAACTGCGGGTAGAGGTGGTCCGTCATCCCCAAGAGCTTGCGCGCGTTCGCGATGTAGGAGATGTCGGTCGCCGCCTTGTGCGTGAAGACAGGGAAGGCATCGAGGCCAGCGACTTGCGCCGCCTTGATCTCGGTGTCCCAGTAGGCGCCTTTGACCAGCCGGACCATCAACTTGCGGTTGTGCTTGCGTGCTGTGGCATGGAGCCAGTCGATCACCGCCTCGGCGCGTTTGCCGTAAGCCTGCACGACGACGCCAAACCCGTCCCAGCCGTCCAGAGCCGGGTCCGCCAGCACCGCGTCGATCACGTCGAGCGAGAGGCCGAGGCGGTTCGCTTCCTCGGCGTCGACGTTGAGCCCGATGCGCGCGTTCTTGGCAAGCCGTGCAAGCTCGGCCAGGCGCGGGGCGACGACGGCCATGACGTGCGCGTGCTGGGCGGGCTCGTAGCGCGGCGAGAGGGCCGAGAGCTTGACCGAGATGCCGGGGTTCTGGCGGATGTCGTCGTGGGTTGCAGCCTTGGCGATGGCAGCGATCGCACGTGCATAGGCGGCGTGATACCGGGCGGCGTCGCCTTCGGTTTTGGCCGCCTCGCCCAGCATGTCGTAGCTGTAGGTAAAGCACTGCACCTCCATCTTGGCGGCGCGGTCCATGGCAGAGGCGATGGTCTCGCCTAGCACGAACTGCCGGCCCATTTCCTTCATCGCGCGGGAGACGGCCTTGCGGATGACGGGCTCCCCGAGGCGTTTGATGGCGCCGCGCAGGTGGCCGACCGGGCCGGGGGGCGTGTCGGCGATGACCTTGCCGGTCAGCATGAGCGCCCAGGTCGAGGCGTTGACGAGGGGGGAGGTCGAATGTCCGAGGTGTTTGCCCCAGTCGGAGGGGGCGATCTTGTCCTCGATCAGCGCGTCGATGGTCTCGGCGTCCGGCACGCGCAAGAGCGCCTCGGCCAGGCACATGAGCGCGACGCCTTCGTCGGTCGAGAGGCCATACTCGGCGAGGAAGACCTCCATCAGCCCGGGATCGGTTGTGCCACGGATGCGAGAGACAAGCGCCGCGCCATGGGCTGCGATGCGTGCGCGGTCGCCCGTGTCCAGCGCGGCGAGCTCAGTCATACGGGCGATCTGGCGTGCCTCGTCTGCGTAGGTCAGGGCGTCGATCGTTTGGCGGAGGGCGGCGCGGTCTTCGGACATGGCGGCTTCCTTAACATAAAGTGCCTAGGGTCATGTGGTGATTATATGCCGCATTGTGCAGGAGAGTTCCTTGTGGTTCGACATATGCCGGGAGAAAGACCTGAGGACGTATGTTTTGGAAGACGATCTGACTTTGGACGGATACGATCGGGCCATCCTGGATGAGCTGGCGCGGGATGGACGGATCACTGTGACGGAGCTTGCCACACGCATCCATTTGTCGAAGTCGCCGACGCAAGCGCGGCTCAAGCGGCTGGAGGCGAGCGGCGTGATCGTGGGTTACCGCGCGCTGCTCGACCCGATCCGGCTGGGTCTGGCGCATGTCGCCTTTGTCGAGGTGCGGCTGAACGACACGCGGGAGGTGGCATTGTCGGCCTTCAACGCCGGTGTCGCGCGCATCGGGGAGGTCGAGGAGGCGCATATGATCGCTGGCAATTTCGACTACCTGCTCAAGGTGCGCACGGCCGATATGACGGCCTATCGCCGGGTGCTGGCCGAAGAGATCTCGCAGCTGCCGCATGTCGCCTCGACCTCGACCTTTGTGGCGATGCAGGCGGTCAAGGAGGCCGGGACGGAGGCGCTCGGGGCTTGATTTGCGGCGCGGCTGCGCCATGCTCAAACGTATGAGACATGCAATTGCCTTCCTCGCCCTGATGGCTGGCCCGGTGCTGGCGGAGACCTGTCCCGAGACGCCGGACCGCAGCGCGGAGGTCGACAAGCTTTATGCCGAGTTGGCGATGGCGCCTTCCGAGCAGGTCGCGCGGCCGCTCAACGCGCAGCTGTGGGAGATTTGGCTCGACGCGCCGGACCGGCTCTCCCAGCGGTTCCTCGACGATGGGATGCGCCAGCGACAGTACTCGAACTACGTGGGCGCGATCATCAATTTCGACGCGCTGGTGAACTACTGCCCGGCCTATGCCGAGGGGTACAACCAGCGCGCCTTCGCCAACTTTCTGCGCGCCGATTTCGAGGCAGCGCTGGAGGACCTCGACAAGGCGCTCGAGCTGCAGCCGCGGCACCTCGGCGCGATGAGTGGCAAGGCGCTGACGCTGATGGGGCTCGAGCGGGACGAGGAGGCGCAGGCGGTGCTGCGCGCGGCGCTCAAGCTCAACCCCTGGATGAGCGAGCGGCGGTTCCTCAAGGACGCCGAGGGCGGTCCCGAGATCAAGCTCTGAGCCTCTCTAGCGCAAAGATTTGACCTTTTGTCCCGCGCGGGCCTCGCCTAGACAGGCACGCGTGCCCGCGTGATGGAATGGTAGACATAGGGGACTTAAAATCCCTAGGCCTTGTGCCGTGCCGGTTCGAGTCCGGCCGCGGGTACCACCTTTGCCCTTGTTCGTGTCTGCCGCGGTGCTAAGCCGGTTGGCATGAGACTGATGTTCCTAGGCGATGTGATGGGCCGTGCGGGCCGTGCGGCGGTGGCGTCCGAGTTGCCGAAGCTGCGCGCGGCATGGAAGCTCGATTTTGTCGTGGTCAATGGCGAGAACGCGTCGAACGGCGCGGGCCTGACGGCAGCGCATGCCGAGGTGCTGTTCGAGGCGGGCGCGGATTGTGTGACGCTGGGTGACCACGCGTTCGACCAAAAGGACATGCTGCGCGCCATCGAGGAGGACAGCCGCATTCTGCGTCCGTTGAATTTCGCCAAGGGCGCGCCGGGCCGGGGTGCGCGGCTTTTCGAGGCGACGCGGGGCCGCAAGGTGCTGGTGGTGCAGGTGCTGGGCCAGGTCTTTATGAAGCGCCCGTTCGACGATCCCTTCAGCGCGGTCGAGACGGCTGTGAAGCCTTATCCGTTGGGCGGGCAGGCGCAGGCGGTGCTGATCGACGTGCATGCAGAGGCGACCTCGGAGAAGATGGCGCTGGGGCATTACGTGGACGGCAAGGCGTCGCTGGTGGTCGGCACGCACACGCATGTGCCGACAGGCGACGCGCAGATCCTGCCGGGCGGGACGGCGTATCTGACGGATGCCGGCATGTGCGGCGACTACAATTCGGTGATCGGGATGGAGAAGGCCGAGCCGCTGCGCCGTTTCATCACCGGGATGCCGAAGGGGCGGTTCCAGCCGGCGCTCGAGGAGGCGACCCTGTCGGGCGTCTATGTCGAGACCGATGACCGGACGGGCAAGGCCACGCGGATCGAGATGGTCCGACATGGCGGGCGTCTGCAGCAGGCCGGTCCAGCGCCGGTGACGGGCCTTTGAACCGCGCGCAGGCGCTGGCCGCGCTCCTGACGCTTGGCGCGGGGTGGGGGCTTTCGATCCCGCTGGCCAAGGTGGCGGTCTCGACCGGGTATCAGCCGCTTGGACTTATATTTTGGCAATTCGCGATCGGGGCCGTCGCGCTGGGCGTGATCCTGTTTGTGCAGCGCCGGTTGGCGCCGCTGCTGCGCGCGGGGCGAGCGCAGGTTGCGATGTGGGTGCTGATCGCTCTGATCGGTACGCTGCTTCCGAACTCTGCGTCCTACACGGCGGCGGTGCATCTGCCGGGCGGCGTCCTGTCGATCGTGATCGCGACGGTGCCGATGTTTGCATTTCCCATCGCGGTTCTGCTGGGCAACGACCGGTTCGGCTGGACGCGGCTCACGGGGCTAGTGTGCGGCCTTGTGGGCGTGATCCTGCTTGCCGCGCCGGGTGCGGGAGCCGTGGCTGCGGCGCTCTCGGTCTGGGTGCTGGTCGCGCTGATCGCGCCGATTTTCTACGGCGTCGAGGGCAACGTGGTCGCCCGGTTCGGTACCGCCGGGATGGACGCGGTGCAGGTGCTCTTTGGCGCGTCGGTCGTCGGCGTGATCCTGAGCCTGCCGCTCGTCCTTTGGTCGGGCCAGTGGATCGACCCGCGCGGGCCTTATACGGCAGCCGATGGCGCGCTGGTGCTCTCCTCGCTGGTGCACGCGCTGGTCTATGCCGGCTACGTGAGCCTTGTCGGGAGGGCGGGGCCGGTCTTTGCGGCGCAGGCGTCGTATCTGGTGACGCTCTTTGGCGTCATCTGGTCGATGCTGCTTCTGGGGGAGCGGTATCAGGGCGCGCTTTGGCTGGCGCTGGCCGTCATGCTGCTTGGCCTCTTTCTGGTGCAGCCGCGCGAGGTGCGGCGCGGGCTGGTGGGCCGATGATCGAGGCGCTTGCCGTCTCTGCTCCGGCGCAGCCGATCGTGGCGCTCTGTGTCGTTGGGCTGATGTTCGTCCTCTTTGTGCGGGAGGTCTACCCGGCGGAGGTCGTCGCCCTTTTTGGCGTCGCCGTGCTGCTCGTCACGGGCGTGTTGCCGTATGACGCGGCGCTCGATGTCCTGTCGAACCCGGCGCCGTGGACCATCGGAGCGATGTTCATCGTCATGGGCGCGCTGGTGCGGACCGGCGGGCTCGACGCCTTCACGCGCTACGCCGACGGGTTTGCGGCAAAGTCACCCGCGCTGGCTGTGGCGGTGCTGATGGCCTTTGTCATCCTCATGTCGGCGGTGGTGTCGAACACTCCGGTGGTGGTCGTGATGATCCCGGTCTTTGTTCAGCTGGCCAAGACGATGGGGCTGTCCGCCTCGAAGCTGCTCATTCCGCTCTCTTATGCGGCCATCCTTGGCGGTACGCTCACGCTGATCGGGACCTCGACGAACCTGCTGGTCGATGGTGTGGCGCGGGCAGAGGGGCTGGAGGCGTTCACCATCTTTGAAGTGACGCCGCTGGGCCTGATCCTGATCGTGTGGGGGATGCTCTACCTACGCTTCATCGCGCCGCGCCTGCTGCCGGACCGCGATTCCATGGCGCAGCTTTTGAGTGACCGCAGCCGGATGAAGTTCTTTACCGAGGCGGTGATCCCGCCGGAGTCGAACCTGATCGGGCGCGAGGTGACGGGGGTGCAGCTGTTCCAGCGTGAAGGCGTGCGGCTGATCGACGTGATCCGGGGTGACGTCTCGCTGCGGCGCAACCTGCAGGGCGTGATGCTCGAAGTCGGCGACCGGGTCGTGCTGCGCACGCAGATGACCGAGCTGCTCTCGCTCCAGCGCAACAAGGAGCTGAAGCGCGTCGATCAGGTCTCCGCCGTCGAGACGACCACCGTCGAAGTGCTCGTGACCCCGGGATGCAAGATGGTCGGCCGCTCGCTAGGCACGCTGCGGCTGCGGCGGCGCTATGGCGTCTACTCGCTCGCGGTGCACAGGCGGGCGCAAAACATCGGGCGGGCGCTCGACGAGATCGTGGTGCGCGTGGGCGACACGCTGCTGCTCGAAGGGGCGCCGGGCGACATCCAGCGGCTCGCGGTCGACATGGACATGGTCGATGTCTCCAAACCCTCGGCGCAGGCGTTTCGGCGGAGCCGGGCGCCGTTGGCGATTGCCGCGCTCGTCGCGCTGGTCGCGCTGGCGGGGTTCGGCGTGGCGCCGATCTTCCTGCTGAGTGTGCTCGCCGTGGCGCTGGTTCTGGTCACGCGTTGCATTGACGCGGACGAGGCGTTTTCCTTTGTCGACGGGCGGCTCCTCGCGCTGATCTTTGCGATGCTGGCGGTGGGCGCCGCGCTGCAAGCCTCGGGTGCGGTGACGCTGATTGTCGGTCTGATCGCACCCTATCTGCAGGGGCTTTCGCCGTTCCTCCTGGTCTGGGCGGTGTACCTGCTGACTTCCGTGCTGACCGAGCTGGTTTCGAACAACGCGGTCGCCGTGGTGGTGACCCCGGTTGCGATTGGTCTCGCGGAGGCGATGGGCGTCGATGCGCGCCCGCTCGTCGTCGCCGTCATGGTCGCGGCCTCCGCCAGCTTTGCCACGCCCATCGGGTACCAGACCAACATGCTGGTCTATGGCCCGGGCGGGTACAAGTTCACCGATTTCATGCGCGTGGGCATTCCGCTCAACCTCAGCGTGGGCTTGCTGGCGAGCGCGGTGATCCCGTTTATCTGGCCGCTTTAGGAGGGTGCCATGAACTCGTTTCTCGGCGCGACGCGCTTTATGGTGATCCTTGCGGTGCTTGGCGCGCTCCTCGCGGCGGTCACGATCCTGATCTACGGCTTTGCCGAGGTGGTGCAGCTGGTGCTGGCCACGATCGAGACGGGAGAGGTTTCGCGGAAGGGCGCCAAGGCGCTGACGCTGGAGATGATCGAGGTGATTGATCTGTTCCTTCTGGGGACGGTGTTCTTCATCATCGGGCTGGGGCTTTACGAGCTCTTCATCGACAGCGATGTGCCTTTGCCGCGCTGGCTGGCGATCAAGACTTTGGATGATCTCAAGGACAAGCTGATCGGCGTGGTGGTCGTTGTGCTTGGGGTGCTCTTCCTCGGCCAGGTGGTGGGCTGGGACGGAGAGACGGACCTTATGGGATACGGCATCGCCATAGCCGTGGTGATCGCGGCGCTGACGTATTTTCTGGCGAGCAAACCGTCGAAGGCCAAGAAGGACGAGTGAGTGGAGTGCACAATTTTCGCATGAAAATTGTGTCTCTTCAGAACCCCCAAAATATCAGGATGGCCGGGACCGAGACGCCCACGATGATCAGCTCCAAAGGCAAGCCCATGCGCCAGTAATCGCCAAACTGGTATCCGCCGGGTCCGAGGATGAGCGTATTGTTCTTGTGTCCGATCGGCGTGAGGAAGGCCGCCGAGGCCGCGACCGCCACTGCCATCAGGAAAGGGTCGGCGGAGACGCCAAGCGAATTCGCCATCTGGATGCCGACGGGGGCCGCGACAATCGTGGTGGCGGTGTTGTTGAGCACATCCGACAGCGTCATCGTCACCACCATCAGCACGGTCAGGATCGCCCAGGGCGGCAGACCTTCGGTCAGCCCCACGAGCGCGCCGGCGATCAGCTCGGTCCCGCCCGAGGTCTCCAAAGCGGCGCCCAGCGGGATCATGGAGCCCAGCAGCACCACGACGGGCCATTCGATGTGGTCGTAGATTTCGGTGATCGGCAGGATCTTTGTCAGGACATAGCCCACCACGACCAACCCCAGAGCGACCGGCAGGTAGACCAGCCCGAAGGAGGCAAGCGCGACGGCGCCTGCGAACATGGCGATGGCAGCCCAAGTCTTGGTATCTTCGGTCACGGCAAGGCCCCGGTCGGCCAGAGGCAAACAGCCGAGCCATTGCACCACGTCGTCCGCCTGCTCGCGCGGGGCGAGGAGCAGGAGGATGTCGCCGGGTTTCAGCGTCACCTTGCGCATTTGTTTCGTGATCCGCCGTCCCTTACGCGCGATCCCCAAAAGCACCGTGCGACGACGCCACGAGAGACCCACCGCTTGCGCGGTGCGCCCAGAGAGGCGGGAGGTGTCGGTCACGACCACCTCGATCAGCGCCACGCCGTCGCCCTC
This sequence comes from Pseudaestuariivita sp., assembly GCF_052825805.1. Lineage (NCBI taxonomy): Bacteria > Pseudomonadati > Pseudomonadota > Alphaproteobacteria > Rhodobacterales > Paracoccaceae > Pseudaestuariivita > Pseudaestuariivita sp. The sequence goes on from NZ_JBRBVB010000010.1 coordinate 377,997, forward strand.
AGCCTTGAGCAGCTCCTCGCGTTTCTCGTCGGCAAAATCGAGCTTGAGCGCGGTGCGGAATTCATCGAGCGCCTCGGGCGTCGCCTCGACCACCAGCGCGTCCTGTGCCTGCAGCAGGGCGCCGCGGGAGGTGCCCGCCCGCCGCTTCCCGTCGCGATTGATGCCAACGATCTGCACGTCTGCTTTCTCGGCCGCCTCTTCGAGCTCGGAAAGACGCTGGCCGATGAGCTTGCTCTCCTGCGGGATGACAAGCTCGGCGAGGTACTCCTTCAGATCCTCCGCTCCGGCGCTCGCGCCTTCCCGCTGGGGGATGAAGCGCCAACCGATCAGCGCGACGAAGGCAAGCCCCGCGATGGCTGCGACACCGCCCACTGGGGCGAAGTCGAACATCCGGAAGGGCTCGCCGAGGCTGTCGGCGCGGATTTGCGCGATAATAATGTTGGGGGGTGTGCCGATCAGCGTAACCATGCCTCCGAGGATGGTCGCGAACGACAGGGGCATGAGCGTCAGACCTGCAGCGCGGCCCGCCTTGCGCGCAGTCTGCACGTCGACTGGCATGAGGAGCGCGAGCGCCGCGACATTGTTCATGAAGGCCGACAGCACGCCGCCGATCCCGCCCATCAGCGCGATATGCGCGCCCATCGAGCGAGAGCTGTCCACAAGCGTCCGGGTGATCAGAAACACCGCGCCCGAGCGCACCAGCCCGGCGGAGACGACAAGCACGAGCGCCACGATCACCGTCGCGGGATGGCCGAAGCCGGAGAAGGCGTCCTCGGTCGGCACAACCCCAAGGATCACGCCCAGCACCAGCGCGGAGAAGGCCACAAGGTCATAGCGGAACCGCCCCCAGAGAAGCAGGCCAAAGACAGCGCCGAAGAGCGTGAAGAGGATGATCTGGTCAGTCGTCATACGCGCACCATGTTGGCAAATGCAGCGCGGGCGCAAGGGCCGGCGCGCCTCCCCTTGCGAGGCCCGGCTTGCCTGCGTAGAAGCGGCACCAGCAGCAGAGTGAGAGGGAGACGCGCCATGGCAGGCCACTCAAAATGGGCGAACATCCAGCACCGCAAGGGACGGCAGGACGCGGCGCGGTCCAAGCTCTTTTCCAAGCTCTCCAAGGAGATCACCGTGGCCGCCAAGATGGGCGACCCGGACCCGGACAAGAACCCGCGCCTGCGCCTCGCGGTCAAGGTGGCCAAGGGCCAGTCCATGCCGAACGACAACATCGACCGCGCTATCAAGAAGGCGATTGGCGGTGAGGGTGAGGATTACAAGGAAATCCGGTACGAAGGGTACGGTCCCGGCGGCGTCGCCGTTATCGTCGAAGCGATGACCGACAACGTGAACCGGACGGCCTCCACCGTGCGCTCCACCTTTGGCAAGAACGGCGGAAACCTCGGCGAGACGGGCTCGGTCGGGTTCATGTTCGACCGCAAGGGCGAGGTCACCTACGGCGCGGATGCCGGGGATGCGGACGCCGTGATGATGGCCGCGATCGAGGCGGGTGCCGAGGACGTGGAAAGTTCCGAGGACGGGCACGTGATCTGGTGCGCGGATACCGACCTCAACGATGTGTCGACCGCTCTTGAGGCCGACTTGGGAGAGTCCGACGAGACAAAGCTCGTGTGGAAGCCGACGACCACCACGGAGCTGGACCTCGAGGGCATGCAGAAGCTGATGAAGCTGATCGACGCACTCGAGGATGATGACGACATCCAGCGGGTGACGACGAACTTCGAGGCGTCCGACGAGGTGCTCGATCAACTCTGACGGGGCCACTCCTCGCGCCGTCTGGCGCGCGTCGTTTGGCCGGAGCGCTCCGTCGCGCGCGTCGTTTGGGCAGAGCGCTGCGATGCGACATGATGTGACGCTTTTCGTCTGGGCAGAGGTGTTCAGGGGTTGGTAACGTCCTCGAAGTTTCGGGCGACTCGTGCCCGGGCAGAGGAGGACGACGATGCGCTTTTCCGCGCTCCGCATTTTGAAAGAGGGGCTGACCGGCAACACAGGCTGGACGCCGCACTGGCGCGATCCCGAGCCGAAGTCCGAGTATGACGTGGTCATCATCGGCGGTGGCGGGCATGGCCTCTCGACCGCCTACTACCTGGCCAAGAACCACGGCATCAAGAACATCGCGGTGCTGGAGAAAGGGTATCTGGGCGGCGGCAACGTCGGGCGAAACACGACGATCGTGCGGGCCAACTACTTTTTGCCGGGCAATTCGCAGTTCTATTCGCATTCGCTCAAGCTTTGGGAGGGGCTGGAGCAGGATCTCAACTACAACGTGATGCTCTCGCAGCGCGGGCAGCTGATGCTGTGCCACTCGGATGGGCAGCGCGATGCCTTTGCCCGGCGCGGCAACGCGATCCGCAACCAGGGGGACGATGCGCAGCTTTTGAGCGCCGATGAGGTGCGCGCCGAAGTGCCGTATCTGAACTTCGAGAACCTGCGGTTCCCGATCTATGGCGGGCTCTTGCAGCGCCGGGCCGGGACGGCACGCCACGACGCGGTGGCCTGGGGGTATGCGCGCGGCGCGGACCAGCGGGGCGTGGACCTCATCCAGAAGTGTGAAGTCACCGGGATCGACGTCGAGAACGGCAAGGTGACGGGTGTGCAGACCTCGCGCGGGGCGATCCGGGCCAAGAAGGTTGCGATGGTGGTCGCGGGCCGGTCGAGCCAGGTGGCCGCGATGGCCGGGCTGCGCCTGCCGATCGAGAGCACGGTGCTGCAGGCCTTTGTGACCGAGGGGCTCAAACCCTGCATCGACCATGTGATCTCCTTCGGGATGGGGCACTTTTACATCAGCCAGTCGGACAAGGGCGGGCTGGTCTTCGGCGGGGACATCGACTTTTACGCCTCTTACGCGCAGCGCGGGAACCTGCCGATGAAGGAGCACGTGATGGAGGCGGCGATGACGCTGATGCCGATGATCGGCGAGGCGCGCGTGCTGCGGTCCTGGGGCGGGATCATGGACATGACGCCGGACGGCTCTCCGATCATCGACCGGTCGCCCATCGACGGGCTCTTTATCAACGCGGGCTGGTGTTATGGCGGGTTCAAGGCGGTGCCGGGCTCGGGCTACGCGCTCGCGCATCTGATGGCGACGGGCCAGCCGCACGAGAGCGCCGAGGGCTTTCGTCTGGACCGGTTCCGCACCGGGCGCGGACTGATGGACGAAGAGGGCACGGGCTCTCAGCACAACTTGCACTGACACCTGCGATGCCGGGCCAGGCTGCCGGCGGCGCGTTTTGAGTTTATTTTGGAAGAATAAGGGGGAGGCCGCGCCATGAGACTGCACTGTCCCGTTTGCGGCGAGCGGGATCGCCGGGAGTTCTACTACCGCGGGTTCGCGGGCGCCTTGCAGCGGCCTGCGCCGGATGCGGGTGAGGATGCGTGGAACGACTACGTGCACGACCGGGAGAACCCGGCGGGTGTGTGTGAGGACCTTTGGTGCCACGCGGCGGGCTGCGGGGCGTGGATCGTGGTGACGCGCAACACGGTGACGCACGAAGTGCTGGGCACGCGGCTGGCCGAAGAGGCGGGAGCTGATGATGCGGCTTGAGACAGGCGGTCTGATCGACCGCGGGCAAAAGCTGCGGTTCTCGTTCGACGGGGTCGGGTATTCGGGGTTTGCCGGGGACACGCTGGCGTCTGCTTTGCTTGCCAATGGCGTGCGCATGGTCGGGCGGTCGTTCAAGTACCACCGTCCGCGGGGTGTCGTGACGGCGGGCTCGGATGAGCCGAATGCGTTGATGACCGTGGGGCGCGGCGCGAGCGCGGCGCCGAACGTGCGCGCCACGGTGCAGGAGCTTTATGACGGGCTGAGTGCCAAGTCGCAGAACGCCTGGCCGTCGCTGTCGATGGATGTGCTGAGCGTCAACGATCTGGCGGCGCCCTTCTTCGGGGCGGGGTTCTATTACAAGACGTTCATGTGGCCGAAGTCGTTTTGGGAGAAGGTCTACGAGCCGTTCATCCGTCGGGCGGCAGGTCTCGGCGCGCTGTCGGGCAAGCCGAGCGAGGCGGTTTATGAGAAGGCTTACGCCTTTTGCGATCTGCTTGTGATCGGGGCCGGGCCGACGGGGCTGATGGCGGCTTTGACAGCGGCACGCGCCGGGGCCGATGTGATCCTCGCCGATGAAGATACGCGCATGGGCGGGCGGCTGCTCTCGGAGCGGGAAGAGGTGGGCGGCACGTCCGGCTCGGAGTGGGTCGACGGTGTGCTGGCGGAGCTGCGGTCCATGCCAAACGTGCGGCTGATGACGCGCACGACGGTGACAGGCGCCTACGATCAGGGCACCTACGGCGCGCTCGAGCGTGTGTCGGAACATGTGCCGCTGCAGGAGGCAGCGCCCAAGGCGTGTTTCTGGCGGATCGTGGCGCAGCAGGCTGTGCTGGCCGGCGGCGCGATCGAGCGGCAGATCGCCTTTGCAAACAACGACCGGCCGGGGGTGATGGTGGCGGGCGCCGTGCGCTCCTACGTCAACCGATACGCCGTGGCGCCGGGCAAGCGCGTCGCCGTCTTTGGCAACAACGCTGGGATTTACCGCACCGCGCGCGACCTGATCGCCGCAGGGGTGGAAGTCACTTGCGTCGTCGACAGCCGCGAGGGGCAGGCCGAGGACGTGGGCGCGCGCGTCTACGAAGGGGCAGTGGTTGCCGGCGCCGAAGGGCGGCGCGGCTTGCGCGAGGTTGTGGTGCGCCGGCCAAACGGCTCGGTCCGCGTGCCGGCGGAGTGCCTGGCCGTGAGCGGCGGTTGGAACCCGGGTGTGCACCTGACGTGCCACATGGGCGGGCGCCCGGTATGGGATGAGCGCATCGCGGCCTTCATGCCGCCCGAGGGCGCGGTGCCGGGGCTGCACCCGGCAGGTGCGGCGCGTGGGGTGTTCTCGACCGCGGGCTGTCTGACGGATGGTGCAAAGGTCGCGTCGGAGGCATGCGAGGCGCTTGGTCTGACCGCCAAAGCCAGCGCGCTGCCGAAAGCTGAGGACGGCACCTACGATGTCAGCCCGCTTTGGACGGTCGAGGGCAAAGGCCGCGCCTGGCTCGATTTCCAGAACGATGTGACGGTCAAGGACATCCGGCAGGCGGCCAAGGAGAATTTTGCCTCCGTCGAGCATATGAAGCGTTACACGACGCAAGGTATGGCCACGGATCAGGGCAAGGGGTCGAGCATCCCGGCGCTGGCGATCCTCGCGGATGCGACCGGGCGCACGGTGAGCGAGGCGGGGACGACCACGTTCCGCCCGCCCTTTGTGCCGGTGCCGATCGCGGCGATGGGCGCAGGTGCCGAGGGCAAGGGCTTTGCGCCCGAGCGCTTTACCACCTCGCACAAGGCAAGCGTCGAAATGGGCGCGCCGATGATGGAGGCGGGGCTTTGGTATCGCCCGTCTTACTTTCCCAAGGAGGGCGAGACGACCTGGCGCGAGGCCTGCGACCGCGAGGCGGCGATGGTGCGCGAGAGCGTCGGCGTCTGTGATGTGTCGACACTGGGGAAGATCGACATCCAGGGACCGGACGCCGCCGAATTTCTCGACTTCGTCTACACCGGCATGTTCTCGACCCTCAAAGAGGGGCGTGTGCGCTACGGGCTGATGCTCCGCGAGGATGGCCATGTCATGGATGACGGCACGACCGCGCGGCTGGGTCCGAACCACTACGTGATGACGACGACCACCGCGGCGGCGGGGCAGGTGATGCAGCATCTGGATTTTGTCCAGCAGTGCCTGCGCCCAGACCTCGACGTACGGTTTGCCAGCGTGACGGAGCAATGGGCGCAGTTCGCCGTCGCCGGTCCCAAAGCGCGCGCGCTCCTCGATGCGATCTGTGACGCGCCGGTGGACCTGCCCTTTATGGGGTGCGGGCCGGTGTCGGTGGCGGGCATCGCAGGCCGGCTTTTCCGCATCTCCTTCTCAGGGGAGCACGCCTACGAGATCGCGCTGCCGGGACGCTATGGCGATGCGCTCTTCCGTGCGCTGGTGGCGGAGGCGGAAAAGCTCGGCGGCGGCGCCTACGGGATGGAGGCGCTCAACGTGCTGCGCATCGAAAAGGGGTTCATCACCCATGCGGAGATCCACGGACGCACAACCGCCTTCGACATCGGCATGCAAGGCATGGTCAGCAAGAAGAAGGACTGCGTCGGCAAGACCATGTCCGAGCGTCCCGGCCTGAAGGACGAAAACCGCGAGCGGCTTGTGGCGCTGCGCCGCGTCGATGGCAGCGAGATGCCGATGGTCGGTGGGGCGCATCTCTTTGACGAGGGCGCCGAGTCGGTCCGCAAGAACGATCAGGGGTACGTCACCTCGGTCGCGTACTGCCCGGCGCTGGGCGAGAGCCGGGCGCTGGCCTTCCTCAAGCGCGGGCCTGACCGGATGGGCGAAAAGGTCAAGCTGGTCGACCATGTGCGCGGCCAGACCTTTGTCTGCGAGGTGGTTGCGCCCGTGGCCTTTGACCCCGAAGGAGGGCGTTTGCGTGATTGACCTGACCCCCCTCAGCCCCCTCGCGGGACAGGACCCCGTGAGCATCGGTGATGTGACGCTGGCGGAGGTGGACCTTGGCCCGCTGACGCTTGTCCTGCCTTTTAAGGGAAAGGCGGGCGCTGTCGGAGACGCGCTGGGCCAGTCGCTGCCAGCGCCGCTCAAGAGCGTAAACCACGGAAAAGGCAGTATCATCTGGTTTGGTAAAGATGGCTTTCTGGTGACTGGAGAGACCGTTGCCGACGCGGTCTCCGAGCACGCCGCCGTGACCGACCAATCGGATGGTTGGGTGGCGGTGACGCTGTCTGGAGCAGGCGCCGAGGACGTGCTGGCCCGGCTTGTCCCCATCGACCTGCGCGTAGCGGCCTTCCCCGAAGGTGCGACGACCCGCGGGGAGGTGATGCACGTGGCGGCCTCGATCACACGGACGGGTGCGGAGGAGTTTACGATCCTCGCCTTCCGCTCGATGGCTGAGACACTGTGGCACGAGCTGGAAGCGGCGATGCAGAAGGTTGCCGGGCGCGCCAGCCTCTAGCCCCGAATCCTTGAACTCGGGGCGCGGCGGGCGATACTCACACACATGAGCCTGCCGCCCGGATTCCTCGACGAACTGCGCACGCGCCTCTCCATCGGGGACGTCGTCGGGCGCAAGGTCATGTGGGACCAGCGCAAGTCCAACCAGGCCAAGGGCGACCTCTGGGCGCCCTGTCCCTTCCACCAAGAAAAGACGGCCTCGTTCCACGTCGACGACCGCAAGGGCTATTACTACTGCTTCGGCTGCCACGCCAAAGGGGACGCAATCTCCTTTGTGCGCGAGACCGAGAATGTGAGCTTCATGGAGGCGGTCGAGATCCTTGCGGGCGAAGCAGGTCTCCAGATGCCCGCCCGCGACCCGAAGGCCAAGGAAAAGCAGGACCGCCGCACGCAGTTGACCGAAGTGATGGAGCAGGCGGCGCAGTTCTATGCCCTCTCCCTCCGGCAGGGCGTGGGCGCGGCGGCACGCGACTACCTCAAGGGGCGCGGGCTCGATGGCGCAGCAGCGGAGCGGTTCGGCATCGGCTTTGCGCCCGAAGGCTGGCAAGTCCTTTGGGACCACCTCACCGGCAAGGGCATCGCGGAGGACCTGATCCTCGCCGCCGGTCTCGCCAAGCCGAGCCAAAAGGGCGGCAAGCCCTATGACACGTTCCGAAACCGCATCATGTTCCCGATCCGCGACCCGCGCGGACGCTGCATCGCCTTCGGCGGGCGCGCGATGGACCCGGGCGACAACGCCAAATACCTCAACTCGCCCGAGACCGAGCTCTTCGACAAATCGCGCACGCTCTACCACCACGGACCCGCGCGTGAGGCGGCGGGCAAGGGCCAGACCCTGATCGTGGCCGAAGGCTACATGGACGTGATCGCGCTCGCGCGCGCAGGGTTCGAGGCGTCCGTTGCGCCCCTCGGGACGGCGGTGACCGAGCACCAGCTGGCCCACCTCTGGCGCATCTCGGACGAGCCGATCATCGCGCTCGACGGGGACACGGCCGGCCTGCGCGCCGCCTACCGGGTGATCGACCTCGCGCTGCCGCTGCTAGAGGCGGGCCGGTCACTCCGTTTTGCGCTTATGCCCGAGGGGCAGGACCCCGACGATCTGATCCGCGCCAAAGGCCCGCAGGCGGTGCAGGAGACGTTGGATGCGGCGCTGCCGATGGTCCAGCTCCTCTGGCGGAGGGAGACCGAGGGCCGCGTCTTCGACAGTCCCGAGCGCAAGGCTGCCCTCGACAAAACGCTCCGCACGGTGCTGCAAACGATCAAGGACCCTTCGATCCGACAGCACTATGGCCAGGAAATCAAGGACTTGCGCTGGCAGCTCTTCCGCCCCCAGCGGAGCGCTCCCAAGGGCGGCAAAGGTGCGTGGCGCGGCGCGCAGGCGCCCGTGCAACCGGTCGCAGGAACGCGCGCGAGCCAGGTGGTCGCCGACGAAGGCGCGCCCGAGCGCACGCGCGTTGCGGTCATCCTCGCGATCTGTCTGCGCTATCCGGCGCTGGCCGAGCGGTTTGAAAGCGGGCTCGAGGCGCTCGCGCCCGGTGATCCCGCGCAGCGCACAGTGCTGGACGCCGTGCTGCAAAACCTCGGCTCGGACAGGCTCGACCAGGACGTCGCAGGCCAGGTCGGCGCGGCGGAGGTTGACGCGCTGATGGCCAATCCCCATGTCCGCGTCACGCCCTGCCTGCGCACGGCGGATGGCGCGGAGCTCGCGCAAATCACCCTCGCCGAAGAACTCGCCAAGCTCGAGGCGATGCGCGGACACGCGCTGGAGTTGGCCGAAGCCGTCGAAGACCTAGATGGCCCCGTAGACGAAACCCTGACCTGGCGTCTCGCCCAGGCCGCCGAAGCCCGCGACCGCGCCATGCGCAGCGGGCAAACGGACACCACCGAATACGACACCGGCGCCAACGGCGCCCGCATGAGGCGCGACGAACGCGCCGCCTTTGACGCCCTGATGGATCAGATTGGCCACGGAAAAGGGTCGAAATAGCACGGGTTTGAAGGATTTTGTCACCTTTGACCCCTATACGTCTGGCCGAATCAGTTGCGAATCAGGATGATTCGAGTGATTCGCCTTAAGAAGCCTCCGCGGAGCCCCGCGGCGCAGCCCTGTAATCCGCGCAGCCCCGCGGCGCAGCCCTGTTAAAGGAGCACGACATGGCCCCGAAGGACACTGAAGACCGCAAGACGGACGTCCAGGATTCCGAAATCTCGCTCGACATGAGCCAGGCCGCGGTCAAAAAGATGATCGCCGAGGCGCGCGAGCGCGGCTACATCACCTACGACCAGCTCAACACCGTTCTGCCGCCCGACCAGGTCTCGTCCGACCAGATCGAGGACGTGATGTCGATGCTCTCCGAGATGGGCATCCAGGTCACCGAGGATGACGAGGAGGCCGAGGAAGAGGACAAGGGCTCCACCGAGGTCGCCACCACCGCCCAGAACAAAGAGGTCGCGCTGTCGTCCGGGGAGAGCGAAAAGCTCGACCGCACCGACGACCCGGTCCGCATGTACCTGCGCGAAATGGGCTCGGTCGAACTTCTCAGCCGCGAGGGCGAGATCGCCATCGCCAAGCGCATCGAGGCCGGGCGCAACACGATGATCCTGGGGCTCTGCGAGAGCCCGCTGACCTTTCAGGCGATCACCATCTGGCGCGACGAACTTCTGAGCGAAGACATCTTGCTGCGCGATGTGATCGACCTCGAGACGACGTTCTCTGGCCAGATGGGCGAGGATGGCGAGGTCGAGGAACCCGTCGTGCCGACCGCCGGTGGCGCCGCACAGCCCGCCGCCAAGGCGCAGGAGCAGGAGCTCGACGCCGACGGCAACCCGATTGCCAAGGACGACGATGAGGACGACGACGAGCAGGCCAACATGTCGCTCGCCGCGATGGAGGCCGCGCTCAAGCCGCAGGTGCTCGAAACGCTCGACCGCATCGCCGAGGATTACACCAAACTCGCCGAAATGCAGGACAACCGCATCTCGGCCACGCTGAACGAGGACGACACGTTCTCGGACAAGCAGGAGGCGGCCTACCAGGCGCTGCGCTCGGAAATAGTCGAGCTGGTGAACGGGCTGCACCTGCACAACAACCGCATCGAGGCGCTGATCGACCAGCTTTACGGCATCAACCGCCGGATCATGCAGATCGACAGCTCGATCGTGAAACTCGCCGACCAGGCGCGCATCAACCGCAAGGAGTTCGTGGGTGAATACCGCGGGCGCGAGCTCGATCCCAACTGGCTCGAAGAGATGTCGCAAAAGGCGGGTCGCGGCTGGCAGATGTTCATCGAGCGCTCGGCGGACAAGGTCGAGATGCTCCGCACCGACATGGCGCAGGTCGGCCAGTATGTCGGCCTCGACATCAGCGAATTCCGCCGCATCGTCCAGCAGGTCCAGAAGGGCGAGAAAGAGGCGCGTCAGGCCAAGAAGGAAATGGTCGAGGCGAACCTCCGCCTCGTGATCTCGATCGCCAAGAAATACACCAACCGCGGCCTGCAATTCCTCGATCTCATTCAGGAAGGCAACATCGGCCTGATGAAGGCCGTCGACAAGTTCGAGTATCGCCGCGGCTACAAGTTCTCCACCTATGCAACGTGGTGGATCCGTCAGGCGATCACCCGCTCGATCGCCGACCAGGCGCGCACGATCCGCATCCCGGTCCACATGATCGAGACGATCAACAAGCTGGTCCGCACCGGTCGTCAGATGCTCCACGAGATCGGCCGCGAGCCGACGCCCGAGGAGCTGGCCGACAAGCTGCAGATGCCGCTCGAAAAGGTCCGCAAGGTGATGAAAATCGCCAAGGAGCCGATCTCTCTCGAGACGCCCATCGGCGACGAGGAAGACAGCCAGCTCGGCGATTTCATCGAGGACAAGAACGCCGTTCTGCCCCTCGACTCGGCGATCCAGGAGAACCTCAAGGAGACAACGACGCGCGTGCTCTCCTCGCTCACCCCGCGCGAGGAGCGGGTACTGCGGATGCGGTTCGGGATCGGCATGAACACCGACCACACGCTCGAAGAGGTGGGTCAGCAATTCAGCGTGACCCGCGAGCGTATCCGCCAGATCGAGGCGAAAGCGCTCCGCAAGCTCAAGCACCCCTCGCGATCGCGGAAGCTGCGGTCTTTCCTCGATCAGTGACTTATTGGCGGTCGCCGCGCTTCGGGCTTGGCGACCGACCACCGACTGATCTAACCACCGACTAATCTAACCAACGTTTGATCCACCCCACGTCTGATCGTCAATCGGAGGTCCCGACATGTCGTTGCTGTCGAAACTCTTTGGGGGCAAGTCCGAACCCGAGGCAGAGCCGCCCGCGAGCTATGACTACAAAGGCTACACGATCACGCCCGATCCTGTGCGCGATGGCGGCAAGTGGCGCGTCGGCGCGCGCATCGACAAGGAAATCGCCGGCGAGGCCAAGTCGCACAGCCTGATCCGCGCCGACCTCTTTGACGATGCGGACCAGGCCAAGGCCGCCTCCAAGGGCAAGGCGGAGCTGATGATCGACCAGCTGGGCGACACGCTCTTTCGGACCTGAGCAAACGCCGTGACGCAGCCCTTTGCACCCCACGGAGAGATCACCGTTTCGACACGCGGGCAGGGCCTCTACGAGATCACCTCCGACGTCGCCGCCCGTCTGCCGAAACGGGACGGCGTCCTTACGCTCTTTGTTCGGCACACGTCCTGCTCGCTCCTGATCCAGGAGAACGCCGACCCGGACGTGCAGCGCGACCTGCTTGCCTGGCTCCAGCGCTTTGTCCCGCCGGCCACCGATCCGTCGTTCACCTACCTGCGCCACACGCTCGAAGGGCCGGACGATATGCCCGCGCATATCAAGGCATCCGTGCTGCCCGTCAGCCTTTCGATCCCTGTCTTGCGCGGGCGCATGACGCTCGGCACCTGGCAGGGCATCTACCTTTTCGAGCACCGCGACGCGCCACATTTCCGCCGCATTGCCGCACAGTTTGTTTCCAGCACGGCGGATTGACGCAGGGGCATCCGCCCTGCATGGTCCGCGCGAGAGAGTAAGGGGTAGACCATGTCCAGAAAGACCGACGGCGATTACATCATCATCGACGACATCATCGATGACCGCGCCAAAGGCGACACGTTCGATTTTGGCACCGCAGGTGACGCGCAAGGTTACGTCATCATCGAAGACTTCGTGATGGGCCGCAAAAGCGACTTCATCATCATCGAGGATATCATCGACTATATGGTGACCTCCGGCGGCGACACCGCGGGCTATATCATCATCGAAGACTTCATCATGGCGCGCGAAGGGTCCAAGGCCACCGTCACGGTCGAGCCGAGCCCGCAAGGCTACATTATCATCGACGATATCATCGCCGACCGGTCCAAGGACTACATCATCATCGACGACATCATCGATGACATGGCGGGCGCGGGCGGCAACGGTCCGGCGGGCTTCATCATCATCGACGATGTCATCGCGGATCGCGCCAAAGACTTCATCATCATCGAAGACATCATCGACGATCGCTCGGACCAGTTCATCATCATCGAAGATATCGTCTCGGATCGCGCCGAGGGGTTCATCATCATTGATGACTTCATCATGGCCCGCGAGGGCGCCGACATCGTGATCGACGATGTCATCATTTTGCCGGTGTCCGCAGACCAGGACATCATCATCGACGACGTCATCGTTCTGCCTTTCTCGGGTGGGCAAAACATCGTCATCGACGATGTCATCGTTTGGCCTGCCGACCAGGATTACATCATCGTCGACGACTTCATCATGGGCTGACGCCACTGTCGCCCCCAAGACACCCAGCGTGCCGCAACATGCTGGGTGTGCCTTTCATGGCTACCCAAACTCTGCCAATGGCCCTATAAGGGCTGTGGATAATTGGGGACCAACCCCAAAAGGCAGAGGAGCGAGGGGCATATGCGGTGTCCATTTTGCGGTAACGTCGATACGCAGGTCAAAGATTCACGTCCCGCCGAGGACCACGTCGCCATCCGCAGGCGGCGGTTTTGCCCGGCCTGTGGCGGACGCTTCACAACCTACGAGCGTGTTCAACTGCGCGATCTGGTGGTCATCAAATCGAGCGGGCGCCGCGAGGATTTCGACCGCGACAAGCTTGAACGCTCCATCCGCATCGCCCTTCAGAAACGCCCCATCGAGCCTGAGCGCGTCGACCAGATGATCTCTGGCATCGTGCGACGGCTCGAGTCGATGGGGGAGACCGACATCTCCTCCAAATCCATCGGCGAGATCGTCATGGAATCGCTCGCGCGCATCGACACCGTCGCCTATGTGCGCTTTGCCAGCGTCTACAAGAACTTCCAGGCCGCCGACGATTTCGACAAGTTTGTCAGCGAGTTGCGCCCCGACACGTCCAAGCCGGAGGCGTGAGCGCGAACCACACCCGCTGGATGCGGATGGCGCTTGCGCTGGGCCGCCGCACCATGGGGCAGACGTGGCCAAACCCCGCCGTCGGCTGCGTCATCGTCAAGGACGGGCGGGTCGTCGGACGCGGCTGGACCAAAGCTTCGGGCCGCCCCCATGCCGAGACCGAAGCCCTTGCGCAAGCCGGCGCCGCCGCGCTGGGCGCCACCGCCTATGTCACGCTGGAGCCTTGTTCACACCACGGCCAAACGTCGCCCTGCACGGATGCTTTGATCACAGCTGGTATCGCCAGGGTTGTAGCCGCGATGCCCGACAGCGATCCACGCGTCAGCGGCACAGGCTTTGACAAGCTGCGCGCGGCAGGGGTCGAGGTCGTCACGGGCGTCTGCGCCGCTGAAGCTTCCGAGGACCACGCCGGTTTCTTCAGCCGCATCGAGCGTAAGCGCCCGATGGTGACACTGAAACTTGCCCTTTCGCTCGACGGGCGCATCGCGACGGCGACGGGCGAAAGCCAGTGGATCACCGGGCCGGAGGCCCGTGCCGAAGTGCACCTGATGCGGGCGGCGCATGATCTGGTGCTGGTGGGCGGCGGCACGGCGCGTGCGGATGATCCGTCGCTGACGGTGCGTGGACTTGGACCGATGCCGCAGCCGGTGCGCACCGTGGTCTCCCGGCGGCTCGATCTGCCGACCGAGGGCCAGCTTGCACGGACCGCGCGCGATCTGCCGGTCTGGCTTCTGCACACCGGTGACGCGCCAGAACACCGGATGGCGGATTGGCGCGCGAAGGGCGTAGAGCTTTTTGTCTGTGCCAAGGCGGGCCGCCATGTCGATATGACTTCGGCCCTTACTACGCTGGCGGAGCGCGGCATAACGCGTGTCTTTTGCGAGGGTGGCGGGCAGCTTGCCGCGTCGCTTTTGTCGGCGCGGCTGGTCGACCGGCTTGTCGTCTTTTCCGCCGGGATCGCGCTGGGCGCGGAGGGCCAGCCCGGTCTCGGGGCCATGGGCGTTGAGCGCCTTTCCGAGGCGCCACGGTTTGCGCTTGCCGAGACGCGCGTGCTTGGCGCTGACGTGATGCAGGTCTGGCGCGCGCGCTAGCGCCACAAATGGGCGTAGCTCGCCGCCTTTCCCTGAACTTTTGACAAGAGGCGCAAGCCTGCGCCAGCCCGGGGCAGCGGGCCGTGGATGAGGCGCGACACGACGACTTCGGGTGGACACGCCTTCCCGGTCACGGGGTCGAAATACCGCGGGTAGTCGATCAGCGTCGCATGGATGAGGCCGTTCAAGGAGACCTCTGCCGTCCTGCGTTCCGGCGTTTCGCCAAGGTCGCGGGTCAGGCCCCACCCGGCGTAGAACGGCGCGCCGAGCGTCACGACCGCGACATCGCGCAGCAGCGCCTCGAACCCCAGCAAGGAGGTCATCGTCCAGACTTCGTCCACCTCGTCCAAGAGCGCGATCGGGTCGGCGTGATCCAGGACAAGGTCTGCGAGGCCCTGCGCCTGATCCATTGGGATCGCGCCGGGGCGCAGGCCGGCCTCCACATCGGGGTGCGGCTTGTAGAGGATGACCGCGTGCGGGTGCGCCGCACGCGCGGCCTGCAGGAGGCCGAGGTTTGTACACACCGCGCCCGCCCCAGTCAGAATCGACGCGTCGTTTTCGACTTGGCCGGGGACGAGGATGTGCCTGCCTTCCGGTAGGTTGGGAGTGCTGCGTGTGAGATTGTACTTGCTCAGGCCGCCGTCCACGATGCTGCGGCGCAAGCGTTCCGACCGTCTGTCCTGATCGGGCCGCAGTTTGGCGCGGCGGGCGATCCAGTCTTCGAGTCGCGAGGGCTGCGACGGGTCGTAGTAAATGCCGAGATCGTCCGCGACGAGCGAAAGCGGCGGGACGAGTTCGGCGCCCAGACCGCGGGAGCGCAGGAAGCCATCCTCGACCCTTATTGAGCCGGGCGCGGCGGGCTTGGAGGCCCAGGTCATGTGTCGGCGCCCGTCTTCGCGGGCCTTTTCTTGCGCGCGCGCCGTGTCGTCGAACCGCATGGCGCGGTCCTGGCCGAACACCTTTTGCAGGGGGCGCCGTTTCCACAGGCGCATGCCTGAGGCGGTCCAGCCCTGATGGTCCTCGCGCCAGCGGCGAACCTCCGCGTGAAGGATGTCGACCGCGGTTTCAAAGTCGCAAACCTCGGCGCGAAACGGGTCGTACCATGTCGGTGCGAGGATATAGGCGGCGGCGAAAAGCTGCGCCCGGGTCAGCCGTCTTTCGCGGCGCGGGACGGGGGTCTCATCGGCGGTGAGCCCCCAGCCGGCGTAGAAGGGCTGGCCAAAGACGCGCGGTTTGTGGCCGGCCATGATCGCCTCGAGCCCGAATTGCGAGGAGAGCGTGTAGACACCGACGGCGCCTTCGAGCAGAGCGTGCGGGCAGACGGGGGCCGAAAAAAGCGCAACGCGAGCCGAGGCGTCGGCTTCGGTGTAGTAGCCCGCCCGGTGTCCGGCGGCGGTCTCGGGGTGGGTTTTGATCAGGACTTGGGCTCCGGGGTGCTCTTCCTGCGCAAAGACGAGCATCTCCTGAAAAAGCGCGCGGTTGCCCTTGGAGGCCGTTACTGACGCGTCGCCGCGCGTTTGGTCGACGACAAGTACGTAGCCGGGGTCCGGCACTTGGGCGTCTGGCAGGAAGGCATTGTATTTGCTCAAGGAAAGCTCCTTGAGCCGGGCCATCCCGTCGCGGGCGCGCTGCAGGAGCTGCGCGTCGTCAAGCGGGTGGGAGGCCAGGAGCTTTTCGAGGTCCGACGGCACGCGTTGGTCGAAATGCACGCCGCTGTGGTCGATAAGCAGACCAAGGGGCGGTGCGCCTGCGCGGCCGGGATGGACTGATCGGAGGAAGGCGTCCTCCACCCGCATCAGCGCGGCGCCACGGCGGGCGGCGATGGCCTCGCCCCGGTGGGCGGTGGGGGAGTTGCCCCATACCGCCACGGCGTCTTCGGCGCGGGGCAAGCCAAACCGCACCGGATGCCCGGCGGCTGCCATGATGCGCCTGACGCGGCGCTGGGTGAAAAAACCGCCGTTGAATGCAAAAACCCGCCGCGGGGGGGCGGCGGGTTTGGAGCCGTCCGAGGACGACGTCATGTGTCAGCCGCCCTCGAGCGTGGTCGAGAGCCCTTCGACGGTGGTCGTGGTCGTGGCCACGGCGCCGAGCGTGCCGGTCACGGCTGTCAGCACCCGCGAGAATTGCGAGAACGGCGCCTCGGTCACGTAGACCGTGTCTCCGTCGCGGATCAGGAAGTCGCGCGCCAGGAACAGCCCGTTCGGCCGCGTCAGGTCGAGCACGTAGATCATCCGCTGCGCGCCCTGCAGATCGCTGCGTCCGAGCACCTGGTTCGATATCTCGCCTGCCTCGTTGCGGAACACAAAGACGCCCGTCGGATCGGACGACGCCGCCAGAAGGCCGCCGACCTGCGCGATGGCCTCGACGGCAGAGATGTTCTGCGTCTCGAACGGGACGCGCGCCTGCGTGCCGGTGGTGCCGAGCGTGGTAAAGGCGCGGGTGTCCTCCTCGACCAGGATGCGGTCACCGCCGCGCAGGGCGATGTCGAAACCGGGGTCGTCGTAGAGGTCCTCGAACCAGATCTTTTCGCGCATCGTGCCACGGATCACGGTGACTTGCGCGATTTCCGGCTGGATTGTGATGCCGCCGGCCTGCGCCAGCATGGTCGAGAGCGTGCGCGTGGGTCGTTCGATGGCGTAGACGCCTTGTCCGCCGACGGCGCCCACCAGCGACACGGTCGAGCCGTCGCCCGCGACGCGGCGCACCTGCACCTGCGGGTCCGGCGTCTGGTCTTCGAGCTTGCGCGTGATCACGCGGCGGATCGCCTCGGGCGTGTTGCCGGCCGCGCGGATGCGCCCTGCGTAGGGGACAAAGATCATGCCGGCGCTGTCGACCTGCACCTCTTCGAGGATGGTGGAGTTCGATGCCTCGCCCGCCAGAAGACCGTCGTCGACGTTTTCCCAGATTGTCAGACCCAGCGTGTCGCCGGGCCGGATCACGTCCGACGTCAGAAGGCCGGCGTTCTGAAAGTGCTCGGTAAAGCCGAGCGCGGGCGCCACGGCGGTGGCGCGGGTCACGCGGTCGTTGACCGAGACGACAAAGGCGTCGCCCTCCTGCATCACGCTGCCTGCAAAGATTTCACGCTTGTTCGGTCCCGCGCGGGGAAGTCCACAAGACGCAACGACGGCGACTGCCGCCAACAGCGCGACGGAGCGCGCCAGACGAGTGGGTCTGGATGTCACTGCCGGTCTCCTCGACCTAGTTCTGCCTCAGTTTTTTCTTTTCACGGTAAAGATGTGGCGGTCAAAAATCCAGCGGGGGCATGGACAATGCAGGTCTGGAGGCAAGACTGTTGCAAGAGTGGCGCGTTCACCGAGCAGGTTTACCACGGGTTGTGTGGCCCGGTTTCTTGACCGCAAGGCCCATGAAGCGCCTGGTGCGAGGGGTGCCCGTCTCGGTCTGGCGGCTCGCAGGCATACCGGCGCAGTGAAGGGTGTTCCGGTGCGCTGATCCTGTCTGCGAGCCTCGCAGTCGTTTTCGCGGGGATAACAGATCGCCGATCGCCGATCGCCGATCGCGGATGGGTGGACGGGTGCCGGGATCAAACAAGTTTGGCGGATCGACTCCGCGAATGTTGCTTGATCGTTGTCGAGGGCCAAGGCGGCCTTTGACGGCTGCTCAACTCCCCGCGGTGACGCCGCCCGGAACAGGTGCAGCCTAGTTTACCAACCGCAGCTGCTGGCGTGGGGCTGCAGTGCCGGAGGCAAACCCGTCGTAGGGATCCTCGCCCGCCAGCATCATGTCCACCACCTGCCGCATCAGCTGGCGCCGGCCGCGCGCGGCATAGAACCCGCCCGGCAGTTGTGACGTCTCCAAGAGGAACCGGCGGTAATCCTTGTACGCCTTGTTGTCCGGGCGCGAGGGCTGCGCAAAGAACTCCGTCAGCGGCTGGGTCGAGACGAACTCGGGCTTGGAATAGACCGCGCGGCCAAACACTTTGAGCGGGATGCCGCGCCAGAGCACCTGCTGCCCGGCGGTCGAGTTGACCGTGACAGCCGTCCGCGCATCGTTCAAAAGCGCCGCCAGCTTGCCGCCCCGCACGTAATGCACGCGGTCGCGGATCCCGCAGGCCCGCGCCAGCGCCTTGACCGTTTTACGCACCGGCACGCGCCCATCTTCGAGCGGATGTGCCTTGATCACCAGATGATGATGCCCCGGCGCGCCCTCGGCAAACCCTTCGATCACGACGCGCAGAAAGTCCGTCATCGTCTCGAAGTTCGAGTGCTGCTGAAAGCTGCTGTCATGCTCGAGCTGCAAGAGCGTCAGGTGATAGGGAAACCCGCCCGTCCTGATGCGATGCGTCGACACCCATCGGTCGAGCGCCAGGAACGGCATCAGCAAAAGTCTTTTGAGGTAAAGCTGAAACTCCTTGGTCACCGGAATCGCCCTGTGCGAGCGCAGGTTGCGGTAAGCTCCATTACGAAAGAGCACGAAAAAGTGGTAAAGCGCGCCATAAAAGACGTGCTGGCGCATGTCCCCCCAATGCGCGGGCGGCAGAGGCGCCTCCATGTCGCTCAGCTTGAGCGCCTCCTGCATGTCGCCGACGCTCATATCCATGAGCCTCGAATTCCCGTTCGACCCGCCCCGCTCGTAGGTCACCCAATAGGGGCGCATGTAGCCTTCTTCGAAGACATGGATGGTCAACCCCAGCTCTTCGGCGATCTCCACCGCGCGGGCGTGCACCGGGCGCGTGTCACCGTAAAGCACGATGTCCGTCACGCCCTTTTCGGCCACCAGCGCGCGGAATCGCTCCGGCCAGTCCGCCAAAGCATCGGTGTAGGGGATGTAGGACGCCGGGTGATACCAAAACGCGCGATCGCCTGCATTAAAGCCAACACGCCACACCTCGGCGCGCGCCTTGCGCAGCATCAAGCCCAGCCGGTGAAAGAACGGCCCGTGCGGTCCCTGCAGGAACAGGAAGACGCGGGAAGGGGCGGCGTTGCTCATCGGGGCGCTCTGTCTCATAAGGCGTTTGACACGACCCTACCCATCGAGCTGGGCGAAATTATGGCAGCTTGCCGCCATATCCGCCGGAAAGGAGCCACATGTTCACCGGGATCATCACCGACGTCGGCATCTTGCGCGAAGTCCACCAAAAGGGCGACCTGCGCGCCCGCATCGGCACCGCCTACGACACCGCGAGCATCGACATCGGCGCCTCGATCGCCTGCGACGGCGTATGCCTGACCGCAGTGGACCTTGGCCCCGATTGGTTCGACGTCGACATCTCGGCAGAGACCGTCGCGATGACGAACATCGGTCACAACGCCTGGCAGACCGGACGCCGCATCAACCTCGAACGCGCGCTCAAAGTGGGCGACGAGCTTGGCGGCCACATCGTCTCCGGCCACGTAGACGGCACCGCCCCCGTGGTCGAAATGCGGGACGAAGGGGGCAGCACCCGCATCGTCATGGAGGCGCCCGAGGAGCTCGCAAAGTTCATCGCCCCCAAAGGCTCCGTCGCCCTCAACGGCACGTCCCTGACCGTGAACGAAGTCTCCGGTCGCCGCTTCGGCATCAACCTTATCCCGCACACCAAGGAGGTCACCACCTGGGGCGAGATCAAGACCGGCGACCTCATCAACCTCGAGATCGACACGCTCGCACGCTACGTCGCCCGGCTTGCCGAGGCAGGCTGACCCCAGGACTTCTTCTGGCTAAAAGTATCCCGGGGAATCTCATAAAATGCGTGCGCATTTCATGAGATGGGGCAGAGCCCCCACTCTCGCTTACAACGAAAGCGACATCTGCCGCTTTTCAAGCGCATCCAAAAGCTTCGGGATCTTCGTCTTGAATTTGAAGAACCCCGCCGTCGCATGCGGCCAGGCCCGGCTGTCATAGTCACGCCGCAGGCAAGTCACGGCGACCCCTGCCCCTTCCAGCTCCCGCGCCGCAACGCGCACAACATCCGCAACAGGCCCGACCGGCGGATACGACGTGACAACCTGCGAAAGCCCCGAACTCTTGGCCCAGGCCACGATCCCCTCGGCCCCCTCGAGGGCATCCACATCAGGACTGCCCGGCCAACGAGAGACCGCATCATCCAGCGCGGCGTCTCGCTTCGAGACGACAAGCGGCGCCATGTGTAAAATACCCGACTGCGTCTCCGGTGCGAGCCGTGCGCAGGCATCCGGGAACGGCACCGCCTCCCACACATGGCTCGGCGTGCAGTCTTCATAAGTCAGCAGCACGCCGGTCTTCACGCCGCCCTTCAGCACATCGCCCTCCGGCAGAGGCGCGCGCGGCGGGTTCTCGGCCCCGTCCAAAGGCACGGCAAAGGCGGCCAACTGACCCTGCGGGTCGAACCGCCCTTCGGTGTACTTGCGAATGTTGTCCGCCCGCGCCAGATACGTCTTGCCCGGCGTGTGCAGCCCGCCGACCCAGCGCCAGCCCAGCGTGTTCGACGCCGGATCGCCGTCCAAGAGATGCCGCAGAAAGAAGTCCGTCCCCAGCTCCCAAGGCAGCCGCAACGTGTAAATCCAGATCGAGGCGAACCACATCCGCGCGTGGTTGTGCAGATACCCGGTCTCCGCCAGCTCCCTGGCCCAATGATCGAAACAGGCGATGCCTGTCTCGCCCTTGCACGCCGCCTCCCACTCCTGCCGCAAACCAGACGAGGTCTGCACATCATTCCACGCCTGTTTGAGGCCCACCTGATACATGTCCCAGACCGACGGGCGCATCTCCATCCAGCCCTTCCAGTACGTGCGCCAGAACACCTCATGGATGAACTTTTCCACCGTCGAGGGCGCGTAGCGGTCGAGCGTGGCGCTCAGCACCTCCGCCTCCGTCACAAGCCGATGCCGGATATAGGGCGAAAGCTGCGAGACATGAGGATGCCCGGGCAGGTCAAAGTTGCGCAGGCGCGCATAGGCGCCGGCCTTGGGCAGGTACTCCGTGAGGCGGGCAAGGCCGGCCTCGCGCGTCGTGTCAAAGGATGTGCTCTGTGTCATGTACTAGGGTCTAGAGCCCGGGCTGCCGCCATCAATGGCGCCGAGCGCTTGGAGCGCATGCCGGTCACCGCACCACCCTCCCTTGAAGCCGGGGACGGGCGAGACTAAGACTCCTCCCTAGACTGAGGCAAACGCAGGTCACGCCCGACAAAGGGCAGGCGCGCGAACGGACAAAGGCAGGCACCATGCGTGATCCCATCGACACCTACATGAACACGCTCGTCCCCATGGTGGTCGAGCAGACAAGCCGCGGCGAGCGCGCCTACGACATCTTCTCGCGGCTGCTCAAGGAACGCATCGTGTTCCTGTCAGGCCCCGTGCACGACGGGATGTCCTCGCTGATGGTGGCACAGCTTTTGCACCTCGAGGCGGAAAACCCCAGCAAAGAGATCTCGATGTACATCAACTCGCCCGGCGGCGTGGTGACATCGGGGCTCTCGATCTACGACACGATGCAGTACATCAAACCGAAGATCGCAACGCTTGTGATCGGGCAGGCAGCGTCCATGGGCTCGCTCCTTTTGGCGGCAGGGGACCCCGGCATGCGCATGTCGCTGCCGAACAGCCGCGTGATGGTGCACCAGCCCTCCGGCGGATACCGCGGCACGGCGACCGACATCATGATCCACGCCGAGGAAACGCTGAGCCTGAAAAAGCGGCTGAACGAGATTTATGTCAAACACACTGGACAGACCCTCGAGGCTGTCGAGAAGGCGCTCGACCGCGACACCTTCATGTCGGCCGAAGAGGCCAAGGACTTTGGTTTGATTGACGAAATCGTTGAAAGCCGTGCCGCGGCGGCAGAAAGCTGAGAGGCGTGCGCCCGGCGCAACGCCGCCGGGATTAACGCGATTTTGACATTGTGGTGCAAAAGGCGAGCGCGTAGGCTGCTCGCCAGGCGGACAATCGGGATGTGTCTTGCTGGCCATCGGGACTGGCTGCGCGAAGACCGAGAGGGTGTGACATGGCAACGAATTCCGGCAGCGACAGCAAGAACACGCTTTATTGCAGCTTCTGCGGCAAGTCTCAGCACGAGGTCCGCAAACTCATCGCAGGGCCGACCGTGTTCATCTGCGACGAATGCGTCGAGCTCTGCATGGACATCATCCGCGAAGAGACCAAGGCCGGCGGCCTCAAATCCTCCGAAGGCGTGCCGACTCCCAAGGAAATCTGCGAGGTCCTCGACGATTACGTGATCGGCCAGTCCGTGGCCAAGCGCGTGCTCTCCGTCGCGGTCCACAACCACTACAAGCGCCTGAACCACGCCCAAAAGACCAACGACATCGAGCTGGCGAAATCCAACATCCTGCTGATCGGCCCGACCGGCTGCGGCAAGACGCTGCTCGCCCAGACGCTCGCGCGCATCCTCGACGTGCCGTTCACCATGGCGGACGCCACGACGCTGACCGAAGCGGGCTACGTGGGCGAGGATGTGGAGAACATCATTCTCAAGCTCCTGCAGGCGTCCGAGTACAACGTGGAACGCGCGCAGCGCGGCATCGTCTACATCGACGAGGTCGACAAGATCACGCGCAAGTCCGAGAACCCCTCGATCACCCGCGACGTGTCGGGCGAGGGCGTGCAGCAGGCTTTGCTCAAGCTGATGGAGGGCACCGTCGCCTCCGTTCCCCCGCAGGGCGGGCGCAAGCATCCCCAGCAGGAGTTCTTGCAGGTCGACACGACCAACATCCTCTTTATCTGCGGCGGTGCCTTTGCCGGCCTCGACAAGATCATCAAGCAACGCGGCAAGGGCTCGGCGATGGGCTTTGGAGCGGATGTGCGCGACGACAGCGACGCGGGCGTGGGCGAGACCTTCCAGGAGCTCGAGCCGGAGGACCTGCTGAAGTTTGGCCTGATCCCGGAATTTGTCGGCCGTCTGCCGGTGCTCGCGACGCTCGAGGACCTCGACGAGGACGCGCTGGTCACGATCCTGACCTTGCCGAAGAACGCGCTGGTCAAGCAGTACCAGCGTCTCTTCGAGCTTGAAGACACCGAGCTGACCTTCACCGACGAGGCGCTCCGCGCGATCGCCAAGCGCGCGATCGAGCGCAAGACGGGCGCACGGGGCCTGCGGTCGATCCTGGAGGATATCCTGCTTGACACGATGTTCGACCTGCCAGGCATGGACAGCGTGACCGAGGTGGTCGTGAACGAGGAAGCGGTCAATTCGGACGCAGCGCCCTTGATGATCCACGCCGAGAGCGAGAAGGCCACCGCGGGGTGAGCCGAAGAGGGATGGGTGAAATCACCCATCCTACGCATCAGCGCCACGCCGTAGGATGGGTGCTCGCACCCATCCACCGTCCAACTCTCCATCCACTGTCCAACCAACGACGACAGCATCACCCATGATCGGCAGTGCCCACCTTACTGGTAAGGTGGGCACTGCCGTGTCCCACACTTCAATTTCACAGCACAGGAGCCCCCCACCCATGACCATCAAACGCATCTCTTCCGGCGGCGCTTTCGAAGTCAAGGTCGGCTATTGCCGCGCCGTCGTCGCGGGCGGGCTGGTGCATGTCGCCGGGACGGTCGGGCAGGGCGACACGGTGCTCGAGCAATGCGCCGACGCGCTCGGTATCATCGAAACCGCGCTCCAGGAAGCCGGCACCGATTTCGCCCACGTGGTCCGGGTCACCTACATGCTGCCCGACCGGCACGAGTTCGAGCCCTGCTTTGACCTCCTGGCGCGCACCTTCGGAGCGAACCCGCCCGCCGCGACGATGATCGAATGCGGCCTGATCGACCCCAAATACCGGATCGAGATCGAAGTCACCGCCGTCCTGCCCGGCACCTGACCGCGCAGCGCGCGTGCAGCCTCTGGACCGCCGCGCCGGAATGGGCGATACGTCGATCAACGCATCAATGAGGTGACCCGATGGGCCTGATGACCACGCTTTTGCGCGCCGTAACCTGGTGGCACGGCTCGACGCTCGGAATGTCGCTCTTCACCTCGCGCAAGGGCGTCCGTGTGGGCGAGGACAGCCAGGGCAACGTTTTTTACCAGACCCGCGACGGCAAGCGGCGCTGGGTCATGTACAACGGCGAGACCGAGGCGTCCCGCGTCGATCCCGACTGGCACGGCTGGCTGCACCACACGTTCACGGAACCTCCGACCGAGCGCCCGCTGGCGCACAAGTCTTGGGAACAGCCGCACAAGGAAAACCTGACCGGCACGGCACTGGCCTACGCGCCCGCGGGCTCGATCCGCCGGGCCGAGCCCGCCGAGCGGCGCGATTACGAGGCGTGGTCGCCCGAGTAACCCGCGAGGCTGCCCGATGGCACATTCCACATCCGAAGTCCTCGTCGGCGGCGCGGTCCTCGCGGCCGCCGTCTCCTTTGTCGTCTACACGGCGGGGGTCACCGGCGCACAGACCGGCGGCAGCAGCTACGATTTGACCGCCTCCTTCCGCTCGCTCGAAGGCATCCGTGTTGGCACCGACATCCGGCTTGCCGGCGTCAAGGTGGGCAGCGTCACCGGCATCGCGCTCAATCAGGAGACCTACCGCGCGGACATGGTGCTCGCCATCCGCGAGGGCGTGCTGATCCCGGACGACAGCTCGGTGCTCATCTCGTCCGAAGGGTTGCTCGGCGGCTCCTTTGTCGAGATCGAACCGGGCGGCTCGCCCTTCAACTATGATCCGGGCTCCGAAATTCTCGACACTCAGGGCGCGGTCTCGCTGATCTCGCTCCTTTTGCGCTTCGTGGCGGGAGGCGAGGAATGATCCGCGCGTTTGCTCTGCTCACAAGCCTCCTCGCAAGCCTCGCCGCGCTGCCCGCCGGCGCCCAAGTCGCGACGTCGAATGGAGACGGCGTGATCCTCCGCGCCCTCGACAAGGTCACAGGCCGCGTGCGCGACATGCAGCTTGGCAACGGACAAGTGCAGACCCTCGGACGCATCGCGATCCAGCTGCGCGAATGCCGTTACCCGCAGGGCAACCGGTCGGGGGATGCCTTTGCCTTCCTGACCGTGCGCGAAGAGGGCGAGGAACAAGACGTCTTTTCCGGCTGGATGATCGCGTCGTCGCCGGCTCTCAACCCCATGGATCACGCCCGCTACGACGTCTGGGTGCTGCGCTGCACCACCTCCTGAGACGTCGCCGGCCCCGGCGCGGCGAAGTCCGGCCTCAGCTGCAACGCCTCCGCCAGATGCCGCTTGTACACGCTGCGGGCGATCTCGATCCCGCCGAGCGAGGAGAGGTGGTCGGTCAGGAACTGCGTGTCGCACAGCACGAAGCCTGCGCGTTTGAGGCGGTCCATCAAAAATGCCAGCGCGATCTTCGAGGCGTCCGTGCGGCGTGAGAACATGCTTTCCGCGCAGAACGCGCCCCCGACCGCCACGCCGTAGACGCCCCCCGAAAGCGCGCCGTCCTGCCAGATCTCGACCGAATGCGCGTGTCCCGACAGGTGCAGGTCCGTGTAGACGCGCGCGATCTCGGCGTTGATCCAGGTCTCTTCGCGGTCCGCGCAGCCGGCCACCACGTCCGTGAAGGCGGCATCCACCGTCACATCGAACCCGCCGCGCCGCATCCGGCGCGCAAGTGAACGCGAGATGTGAAACCCGCCGATGGGCAGGATGCCCCGGCGTCGGGGGTCCACCCAGAAGATGTCCTGCGCCCCGCGCGTCTCGGCCATGGGAAAAACACCCGCCGCATAGGCGTGCATCAAGAGGTCCGGCGTGAGGGGCGGGTTGCGGTCCGACATGGACCGCAGTCTAGGACAAGCGCGGCGCCGTTGCTACAGCCGCGCGTCGACCTCGGCGCGGGTGGGCATGGAGGGCGCGGTGCCCGCCTTGGTGACCGACAGCCCCGCCGTTGCACACCCCATCTGGACGGCTTCAAGCGGCGTCTTCCCCTCGGACAGAGCCGCGGCAAAGGCGCCGTTGAAGGCGTCCCCGGCGCCCGTTGTCTCCACCACCGGGCCAGCGTCGATCGCCGGCACCAGTCCATGCCCATCGAGATAGGCGCCCTGCTCCCCTAGCGTGATGATCGGGGTGACCACCCCCTTGGCGCGGAGAAGCTCGCACGCCTTGGCGGCATCGTCCGGCGTCTCGACCGGCATGCCGACCAGCGCCGCCGCCTCGCTCTCGTTCGGGGTGACGTAGTCGCAAAGCGCCAGCATCCCCTCGGGCAAATCGGCAGCAGGGGCAGGGTTGAGGATCGTCGTCACGCCCGCCTCGCGCGCAATCCTGAGCGCGTGCATGGCCGCTTCGATGCTTTGCTCCAGCTGAGTGACAAAGACATCCGCCGAGGTGATCAGCTCCGCCCAACCGTCCACGTCCTGCGTGCCGATCAGCGCCGCGGCGCCCGGCGCGATGATGATCGCATTGTTGCCCGTCGCTGCCTCGATAAAGATGTGCGCGGCCCCGGTGTAGCTCTCCGCGACTTTCGTGGCGTGCGGCGTGACGCCCGCGCCCTCCCACGTCGAAAGCGCCAGCTGCGCAAAATCGTCATCGCCCAGCTTGGTCAGCATGTGCGTCTCGGCCCCGATGCGGGCGCAGGCCACCGCCTGGTTCGAGCCCTTGCCGCCGGGGCCAAGCGCAAAGGAATGCCCCAAAATCGTCTCGCCCATCACCGGCATCCGGTCAGCGCGATAGGCGGTGTCGGCGACAAAGACGCCGAGGATCGTCACGCGGCCCATGGCTTAACCCTCGTCCGGCGGAATAACACCCTTGCGGAAGGCAAAGCAGCCGTAGAAACGCCGCTCCCCTGTCTGGATCACCGCGTAGGCGTCCCGTGCGCGGTCATAGAAATCGAACCGCTCGACGCCGATCATCGTCGGCCCGTCCACGGCAGAGACCTCGGCCTGCACCTCCTCCATCACCGGCAGGATGGTGTCCGGCTCGCCCACCACCTCCATCCGCGCGGCGGCATCGTCCACGAAGGTGTCGATGGGGTAGAGCGAGAGCACGGCCTGGACCACTTCGGCGGCAGGTGCGTCGATCCTGAGCAATTCGCCCAGCGTTGTGTCCCGCGCCACGCTGTCCGAGGGAAAGTTGGTGTCCGCGATGATCAGATCGTCGCCGTGGCCCATGGCGCGCAGCGCATAGAGCACGTCGGCGTTGAGGATCGGGGGGATGCCTTTAAGCATGTTCAGGCTCCTTTTGTGCGTCGCGTCTCAGGCGCAGGCCCGCCGCGTCAAAGATGTGGATATGCGCCGGATCGGGAGACAGATGCACCGTCTGACCGGCCTCGAATGCGTGCCGCTCGCGGAAGACTGCCGTGACGTCCTGACCGTGGAAGTTGAGAAAAACCATCGTCTCCGACCCCGTCGGCTCGACGACCTTGACCTCCATCGGCAGGCCCTTGTCCGACAGGATCAAGTGCTCGGGCCGGATGCCCAGCTTGACGTCGCCCGAGGCAATGATCCCCGGCGGCAAGGCCACGTCGGTGCCACCGAGCGAGATCACACCACCCGCCGCGCGCCCTTCCAGAAGGTTCATCGACGGCGCGCCAATGAAGGTCGCGACGAACTCGTTGGCCGGGTTGTCGTAAAGCTCCAGAGGCGAGCCGATCTGCTCGATCACGCCGCCCTGCATCACCACGATTCGGTCGGCCAGCGTCATCGCCTCGATCTGGTCGTGGGTCACGAACACCGTCGTCGTCTTGAGCCGCTGGTGCAACTCTTTGATCTCCGTCCGCATCTGGATGCGCAGCTTGGCATCGAGGTTCGACAAAGGCTCGTCAAAGAGAAAGACCTGCGGATCCCGCACAATCGCCCGCCCCATGGCGACACGCTGGCGCTGACCGCCCGAGAGGTGCCGGGGCTTGCGGTCCAGATACTCGGTGAGGCTCAGGATCTCGGCGGCTTGGGTCACACGCCGCTTGATCTCCGCCTTGTCGGTGCCGGCCACCTTGAGCGCGAA
Organism: Pseudaestuariivita sp.; assembly: GCF_052825805.1. Taxonomy (NCBI): domain Bacteria; kingdom Pseudomonadati; phylum Pseudomonadota; class Alphaproteobacteria; order Rhodobacterales; family Paracoccaceae; genus Pseudaestuariivita; species Pseudaestuariivita sp. Next base: position 406,292 of record NZ_JBRBVB010000010.1, read on the forward strand.
CCCCATGTTCTCAGCCACCGATTTGTGCGGGTAAAGCGCGTAGGTCTGAAAGACCATCGCGATGTCACGCTCGGCTGGGGGCAGGTTGTTCACCACACGCGGGCCGATGGAAATGGTCCCGCCCGAGATCGGCTCGAGCCCTGCGATCATCCGCAAAAGCGTCGACTTCCCGCAGCCCGACGGGCCGACCAGCGCCACGAACTCGCCATCGGCAATCTCGACATTCAGCCCGTGCAGCACCTGCACCGCGCCATAGGATTTAAAGACATCCCGGATCGTCACGTTGGCCATAAACGCCCTCCCATGGCGTGACGTTAGACAATGGATCCACAGGTGTCCACGGTCCCAAAAGTCTGCTTTTGTTGACAGCTTTTGAATCGCCTTCATACTGACTTGACGGAAAGGTGGGGCATCGTGCCCCCGTCTCGCTGCCCGCGCCATAACGCGCAAGCAGACCTTAACCCACGAAAAAGACTGACGATTTCCTAGGGAGGAATACATGAAAGTCGAACTCTACAACTACATCCGTGCCGCGCAAAAGATGAACCGGCGCCAGATGCTGAAAGGCACGGCGGCGCTTGGTGCCGCGGCGATGGTGCCAAAGGGCGCCTTTGCGGATGGCCACTCGAACGTGCGCGCCGAGATCCTCAAGATCCCCGGCGTCGGCATGGGCTCCCCCACCGACAGCGACTGGCAAAAGGTCGGCGAGATTTGCCTCGGGGCCACCCGCGAGAACGTGGCCGAGGGCGAGTTCGAAGGCGTCGAGCTGACGTTCATGGGGCTCAACAACCAGAACCTGCACAACTTCCTCTTCCGCGGGTTCCTCAAACCCTGGGAAGCCTACACCGGCGCCTCGATCAACTGGATCGACCTGGCGCAGGCCGACTATAACGCGCGCCTCCAGCAGTCGATCGCGACCGGCACCGTGGACTTTGACATCGTCGAGATGGGCGCCCCGTTCGAAGGCGACGTGCTCGGCAAGGGCCTTGCGTCCGAGATGCCGGACTGGGTCAAGGACCAGATCGACATGGACGACTATGTCGACTACCTCAAGGCGCCCGTCGGCACCTGGGACGGCAAGACCTACCGCGTCTCCATCGACGGCGACTGCCACACCTTCGCGTATCGCAAGGACTACTTCGGCGAGGGCGCCATTGGCGGCGAGAAGGTCCCCGAGACCTGGCAGGAGGTCAACCAGGTCTCCAAGGACCTCATCGGCAAGGAAGACCCGCTCACCGGCCTGCCGGCGCACGGCTACCTCGACCCGCTCAAGGGTTGGGGCGGCTTTGGCTTCTACTTCCTCGAGAACCGCGCGGCAGCCTACGCCAAGCACCCGAACAGCCCGGCCTGGCTCTTTGAGCCCGAAACGATGAAGCCGATGGTCAACAACCCGGCCTGGGTGCAGGCGATCCAGGACGTGATGGACCTGATCGAGGCGGGCGCCTATCCCGCCGACCAAATCAACGCCGACCCCGGCACAACCGCGTTCCAGCAGTTCCTCGCAGGCACCGGCTCGATGCTGACCTGGTGGGGCGACGTCGGCTCTTCGGCGCGCACCTCGGACACGTCGGTCGTGGGCGATGTGGCGGCCTTCGGGATCAACCCGGCCTCCGACCGCGTCTACAACGCGCAGTCCGGCGAGTGGGAAGAGACCCGCAACGAGGCGCCCAACATGGCCTATATCGGCTGGGGCATCTACGTCATGGCGACCGTCGAGGGCGACGAGAAGAAGAAGAAGGCCGCCTGGTCCGCCGCCGCCCACCTCGGGGGCAAGGACCTGTCGCTCTGGGCATCGGCGTATCCGTCGGGCTTCCAGCCCTACCGCAACTCGCACTTCCAGTTCGAAGAGTGGGAAGAGGCCGGCTACGACCGGGAGTACATCGAGGACTACCTCGGCTCGAACGCGGACAGCTACAACCATCCGAATGCCGCCATCGAACCCCGCATCCCGGGCATCTTCCAGTACTACTCGGTTGCCGAGGACGAACTGGCCAAGGGCTACGCCGGCCAATACGGCTCCGCCCAGGAAACCGCCGACGCGATTGCAGCGGCTTGGGAAAACATCACCGACCAAATCGGCCGCGAAAGCCAAATCGCGGTGTACAAAGCGTCGCTTGGGATGTGATCCTGGGAGTTATGGTTTGAGGTTTTGCGCGGTCCCTACGGGGGCCGCGTTTTTTGCATTGCTGAATTAGAGTGAATGACGGCTTGAAGCTCACTTAGACTTATGCCGCCCTGCTCACCAATTTCGACTGACTTAACGTCCGCAAAAAATGTCGCAGGGTCAAATCGAGCTTCGTCATAAGTCTGTGCAATAGGATTATTCGATGATTTGGCTTGCTGCACCGTTTGCGCTACCAACGACCGTTTATGGCAAGCTTATTTCGCCTTTGGACCTTTTGTGTGACCTTCCAGCTGTTGCTCCAATCCAACTTGCGCGGTACGTTTGCGGCGCAAAAAAAAGCGTGAGCAATTTGCTTCCTAACAAGCCCGGCGCCACGGCAGCCTGCTTTAGCAATGAAGCCAATAGCCTCAATTTCACCGTGCCGCTTTTACGGCGGCTCGCAAAAGGAATAGCACCATGGATGAAAACAAAAGGAACATTTTCTATTTCGAATCCCAGACATTGCGGGGCCTGTTTGACTTGCTGGATCTCTGGCAATCAGAAAACCAGAAGCGATTTCTGTCAATAGAAGTTCAAAGAGAAAATGAAAAGTTTGGCTGTATCGCGCTAACTAATCCCACCGAGGTAGTAATTTGTGACGGTTTCGGTGATAGTCAGGCGGAAGTTAGGCGAGGACACGTGATGGTTTGGGATTCGTACTAGGCCTTTCGTACCGCATTTCGCTACGGATTGATGTTGACCGTGGCCGACGGGTCGGTTTCGCCAAAACAGGTACGTTTATGTCTCATGCGAAAACGATCGCTAAGACTCGGTTGGTTTCTTGAAAGCGGACCTTGGCGCAGCGGGAACGAGCTGGCTCCTTGGCTCACAGACCCGCAAAGATGAGAGACCCGAGCCCCAAACTCCACCCTTCCCAACCCCCCATCCCCCCGCTAACCTTACCTCATGAGCACCGAAGGCGATCTGCTGCATACCGTTACGGCGGATGACATTTCTGAGGGCCGCAAGAGGCTGGGCAAGGCCATGGTCTGGGGGTCGGCGGGGCTGTGTGTGCTGCTGGCGGTCTGGCAGTTTCTTTACCAGACGGGCCGGATCGGGGCGGGGTTCGAGACCTGGCGACCCGTCCTTTATGCCTACATGCTTTGGGCGACGTGCCTTTGCATCGCGCAGGTGCTGGTGAACGGGGAGAAGGGGAAGCGGACGCTGTTTGTCCTGCCGGCCGCGCTTTTCGTGATCAGCCTCGTGATCTTTCCGCTGCTCTTTGCGCTCTACATCTCGTTCACCAACTGGAACCTTGCGTCCGCTGCCGGGCCGCAGCCGAACGGCTGGGACAACGTGGTGCAGATGTGGAACGACGCGTTTTACTGGAACGCATTGAAAAACATGGTCTATTACGTGGCCGCCGTCAGCGTGGAATACGTGATCGCCTTCGGCCTCGCGCTGCTTTTGAACGCGCAGATCAGGGCGCGGAAGTTCTTTCGCGTCGTCTTCCTCCTTCCCCTGATGCTGAGCCCCGTGGCCGTGTCCTGGATGATCGGCAAGTCGATGCTGGAGGTGCGGTTCGGGCCTGTCTCGCGTCTGATCCGGGAGCTGGGTTTCGAGCCGAGCTTCTTTGGCTCGCCTGAGCTCGCGCGGTTCTGGATCATGGCGATGGATGCGTGGACCTTCATCCCCTTTATGATGATCATGCTGCTCGCCGGGTTGCAGGCTCTGCCGAAGGAGGTGATCGAGGCCTCCAAGGTGGACGGCGCCTCGGGCTGGCAGAGCTTCAAGGAGGTGATCTTTCCGCTGATGCTGCCGGTGTCGGTGACGGCGATCGTGATCCGCATCATCTTCAAGCTCAAGCTGGCGGACATCATCATCAACGTGACCTCGGGCGGGCCGGGGGGCGCGACGGACTCTGTGACCTCGTTCATCTTTCGCGAGTACCGGGATCGGTCGAATGTGGGGTACGGGACGCTCTTGGCGATTGTGTATCTGATCCTGATCATCATCTTTGTGACCGCTCTCCTTAAGCTGGTGAGCCGCTGGATGGAGCGCCCGGCATGAGCGCGATTTTCAAGGATGACGGGGGCGCCGCGCCGCGCACGAAGTGGTGGATGAGCCGGGTGGCCATCTATGGCGCGCTCTGCCTCTGGGCGTTCATCTGCCTCTTCCCGATCTTCTGGACACTGACGACGTCCTTCAAGCTGGCCCCGGACGTGATGCGCGGGAACCTGATCCCTTGGGTCGATTTCCAGCCGCGCTGGCGCGGGTGGGAGTCGCTGGGCCTCTCGCCCCGCCTGATCGGCGAGGTCTCGACCGTGCGGGAGGAGTTCCTCAAGCGGTTCTGGAACTCGGCGGTGATCGCGGTGAGCGCCTCGACCTTGGCGGTGGTGCTGGGCTCGCTGGCGGCCTATGGGCTCTCGCGGTTCAACTACCGGTTCGGCTTCATGCGGAACTCGGACATCTCCTTCTTTTTTCTCAGCCAGATGATCCTGCCGCCGGTGGTGCTCGCCCTGCCGTTCCTCGTGCTCTACAAGTCGCTGGCGCTGCTCGACAGCCGGATCGGGCTGATCCTGCTTTACACGCTGACGGTGCTGCCGATCGTAATCTGGATCATGCGGGACCAGTTCCAGGGGATTCCCGTGGAGCTCGAGGAGGCGGCGCTGGTCGACGGCCTCGGCATCTGGGGCGCGTTCCTGCAGATCGTGCTGCCGATTGCGCTGCCGGGCATGGTGGCGGCGTTCATCTTGTCGTTGGTGCTGTGCTGGAACGAGTACTTTTTCGCGGCGCTTTTGACCTCGACGAATGCCACGACCTTGCCGGTGATGGTGGCCTCGCAGACGGGCTCTCAAGGGATCAACTGGTGGTCGATGGCGGCGCTGTCGTCAGCGGCGATCTTGCCCTTGGTGTTCGTGGCGATCTTCTTGGAGAAGTACATCATCAAGGGGATGGCGGCGGGGGCTGTGAAGTAAGAGCGCTTCGGCGGGCGTGTTGTTTTGCGTCTGGGCTATCTCGTGCGGAATCAAGGCGAAACCGCTGACGACTGGTGGCAATGAAGTCAGAGCGCACCGTCGGGCCGCGGTGCGTCGAACCTCGCTGGTTCTAAGCAAATTTATCCCTGAAACTGTCGGAAGACCTCCGAGCGACGCGCTGATTTTGACGTATCGACGTGCCGGGGGGCGGCCCGTCGATGTGCGGCGGCTACGCCTCTATTCCGCACAGACAAGTTGCTCAGAGATCCGCGGCGATGCCTTTCGTCTGCAGGTATAGCCGTTTGAAGTGGGCATGCACATGGTCATAGACCTGGGAAGGCGCGGCCTGCACCTCCCGCGCAACCGGGTTCCAGCGGGTGATATCGCCGCGCTCCACCAAGCCTACCGCCACAGCTGCCAAAAACGCGTCCCCGTAGCTGGCGCCGGTCGTCTTGTCGCACACGATCTGGTCGATGCCGGAGATGTCGGACGTGGCTTGCAGCCACAGCGCATTCTGTGTGCCGCCTCCTACGGCGCGCAACCGCGAAGGGGCCTGACCCACTTCGGCAAAGGTGTCGGTGACGTGGCGCGTGCCGTGGGCGATGCCTTCGATCAGGGCGCGGTACATGTCGCCGCGGGTGTGGGTGAGGTTGAGGCCGAAGAAAGCCCCCTTCGCCTGCGGGTCGTGGATCGGGGTCCGCTCGCCCGAGAAGTACGGCAGCATCAAAAGGCCGTTGGCGCCGGGCGGGGAGTCCATCGCCTCAGCCGCCAGAACGGGAAACGCCTCCGCCGGGTCGAGGTCGCGCGCGAGCTGGTCGCGGAACCAGTGGGTGAGCGTGCCGGAGGTCGCGAGCCCGGCCATGGAGGCGTGCTCGCCCTCGAAGAGCCACGGCGCGTACCAAAGGCGCGGGTCGGCGACGCGGGCGTCCGTGCGCAGGATGATGAAGATCGTCGAGCCGTACATCATCATCATGTCGCCGGGCGCATCGACCCCGACGGAGAAGGCTTCGGCGGCGGCATCGATGGTGCCGGCGGTGACGGGTGTACCAACCGCGAGGCCCGTTTCAGCAGCGGCTTTGGCGGTGATGGTGCCCGCGATCTCGTTCGACCAGAGGAGGCGTGGGAGCCTCTCCAAAGGCAGGATGTCACCCGCCAGATCGTCCACCCAGGTTTGGGTTCCGACATCGTAGAGCGGGGAAAAGTTCGCCGCCGTGTAGTGGTCGATCACCACTTCACCGGTCAGACGCTGCACGAGAAAGCTGGTAGAGGTCAGCACATGCGCAGTGCGAGCGTAGAGCTCCGGGTGATTGCGCTTGAGCCAAAGGATCTTGGGTCCCACCGATTGCGAGGTGAGCGCGTTGCCGCAGCGCTCGAGGATGGTGTCCGCGCCTATGCGGTCCGTGAGTTCGGTGATCTCTTTCTCGGCGCGCGTGTCAACGCCATAGAGCACGCCGTTCATCAACGGGGTGCCGTCTTTGTCCACCGGCAACATGCAGGGCCCGATGGCGGAGGTGGCGACGGCTTTGATCTCTTCCGGTGCGATCCCGCTTTCGGCGAGCAAAGCCTTGGTGACGTGGACAAAGTCGCCCCACCAGTCCTCCTCCGGGCGGTGTTCCGCCCAACCGGGCTGCGGGACAAGCATCTTGTGCGCGCGTTTGGCCATGGCGACCACATCGCCGGTGGCGGTGTCCACAAGGACGCCCTTGGTCTCGTATGTGCCGATGTCGACGCCGAGCGTGTAGGCCATCAGGTCACCTCATCGCGGTCGAGGGAAAAGTCGGGGGTGATGCGCGCCAGTGCCGTGGTGAGGAGCGTGGTGAGGTCTGCAAGGTCCTTCAGATCGCAGACCTCGCGCGCGGAATGGGAGTAGCGCATGGGAAAGCAGAGATCGGCGCTGGCCACGCCATGCCCGGTCAGCTGCACGTAGCTGAGGTCCGTGAGCACGCCGGTTGCAGCCGAGCGTTGCAAGGGCAGGGATGCGGCCTCGGCACTCTCTTCGATCAGGCGCACGATCACGGGATGCGGGATCACGCCGTTGAGCGTGCCGCGCCCGTGAAAGGAATAGAGGCTGAGGCATGGGCCGCCTCCGAGCGTGACCTCTCCGGCGTCTGGCATGTCGGGCGTGTCGGCGGCGAGCGCGAGGTCGATCTGGAGCGCGATGTCCGGCTCTAGCCGCTGCGCGAGTGGCTGTGCGCCGCGCAGGTTGAACTCCTCAAGCGTGGTGAAGCAGACGTGGACGGTGGGGCCTTTGCTGCGCTTGGCGAGGGCCTCGGCGACGGCGAGCAGGACGGCGCAGCCAGCACGGTCATCGACGGAGGTGCCGGCAATGCGGTCGTAGGCAAGTTCGGTGACGCTGGGAGCGTAGACGACGGGTGTGCCGATCTCGACGCCTGCCGCACGGGCCTCTTCTGCGGAGGTGAAGCCGGCGTCGATATAGAGGCTCTGGATCGGCAGCACCTGATCCTTTTCACCGGGCTGCGTGGCGTGGTGGCTCTTGTGCGCGATGATGCCCGGCACGTCGCCTTTGCGCCCGCAAAGGAGGACCTCCTGCGCGGGAAGGGCGCGCACGGGAACGCCGCCGAGACGCTCGATCCTGAGAAAGCCGTCTGCCTCCAGCCGCCGCACGATGAAGCCAAGCTGATCCATGTGGGTGAAGAGCATGACCGACGGCGCGCTCCCGTGGAACGTCGTCCAGAGATTGCCGAGCGTGTCGCTCTGGCTCTCCAGCCCCAGCGCCGTCAGTTTGCCAGCAATCGCCCGGCGCACGCGGTCCTCGTGGCCGGAGAGGCCCGGGACCCGCATCAGGTCCGTCAGGTCACGCCGCAGTCCCTCGATCATCCGCGCGCCTTCCGCACGCGCGCCATGAAGTCCTTGGCCCGCTCGGGGTCGACCGCCTTCCACGTGTCGCCGTCCACCTTGAGCGAGGAACCGACGATGCACCCGTCGCCCGCGGTGAGCACATCGGCGACCGTCTCGTGCTTGACCCCGGTGTTGGCAAGAACCGGCACGTCCTTGACCGCCTTCTTCACTGCCTCGAGGTCCGACAGCTCCGCCGCCTCCCCGGTGATCTGGCCCGAGACCAGCACCGCGTCGGGGATCGACGAGAACACCGCCGAGCGCGCCCGGTCAGGCAGGGGGCGCGTGTCGAGCGAATGCGCGAATTCGGCCGACACGTTGTAGAGCATCGCCATATCCTTGCGCCCGAGCCGGTCGCGGTAGCGCATCGCCTTGCCCGCGTCGGGCGTCCAGGGCCCCATGTCCGACGCATAAGTGCCGGTGAAGATCTCCCGCACAAATGCCGCGCCTGTTGCGGTTCCCAAAGCCACGCTCGCCATCGGGTCCCAGAGCACGTTTACGCCGAACGGCACCGTGATCTCTGGCTTCAAAGCGCCGATGATCGCCGCCATCGTGGCGGTTGAGGCCATGTCGACCTCGAATTCATAGGGCCGGTCGTTCTCGTTTCCGAACATGATCGCATCGAACCCCGCCTCCTGCAGCGCGTGCAGATCGCGGCGCGCGTCCGCCAGCAAATCTGCGTCCGGGTCGTGCAAAGGTGTGCCGGGCATCGCGCCCAGATGCACCATCCCAACGACGGGTTTGGGGGTGTCGAACAATCGGGTGAAGGCTGTCTGCATGAAAATCTCCTTGTGCCAAGGGTAGCGCGCCGCCCCCTTCACGCAAAGGAAAAGAGCGCTATGCTGAGGCTCCACCTTGAGGAGACGAGCATGGCACTTGCAACGCGGCACTGGGATCGGATCGGCAACGGCGGGGTGACTTTCACCGAGCTTGGCTTTGGCACGGCGCCGCTGGGGAACCTCTACCGTGCGATCAGCGACGAGGATGCGCGCGCCACGCTGGATGCGGCCTGGGAGGGCGGCGTGCGGTACTATGACACCGCGCCTTTGTATGGTCTGGGTCTCTCGGAGACACGGCTCAACCCGTTCCTGCGCGGGAAAAAGCGCGATGAGTACGTGCTGTCGACCAAGGTGGGCCGGCTCATGCAGCCCTGCGCGCCTGAATACCGCGCGGGAGAAGGGAAGTGGTTCGACGTCCCCTCGCGCCGTGAGCAATACGACTACACCTATGACGGGATCATGCGGTCCTTCGATCACTCCTTTTCCCGGCTGGGCGTGGACCGGGTCGACATCCTCTACGTGCATGACCTCTGCATCTTTTCGCACGGCTCCAAAGAGATCTCCGACATGCGGATCGAGGAGTTCTTTCAGGGCCGCGGTTATGACGCGATGCTGTCGCTGCGCGATCAGGGCGTGGTGCAGGCCATCGGCGGCGGCATCAACGAATGGGAAGTCTGCCAGACGCTTGCGGAGCGCGGGGATTTCGACCTCTTCCTACTGGCAGGTCGGTATACTCTTCTGGAGCAGAGTGCGCTCGATAGCTTCCTGCCGCTTTGCGAGAAACGCGGGATCGGGATCGTGACGGGCGGGCCTTACAACTCTGGTATTCTGGCGACGGGCGCGCGGCAGGGGGCGTATTACAACTACGATCCCGCGCCGCAGGAGATCCTCGACAAGGTGAGCGCCATTGAGAAGGTTTGCGAGGCGCATGGCGTCCGGCTGATCGACGCGGCCTTCCAGTTCCCGCTGCTGCACCCCGCGCATGTGGCGGTGATCCCCGGCGGGCAGGGCGTGTCGGAGACGGAGAGCAACTTGCAGGCGGCGCAGGCGGACATCCCGGCGGCGCTCTGGTCTGACCTTAAATCCGAGGGCCTGATGCGCGAGGACGCGCCCACATGAGGATCGACGCGCACCAGCATTACTGGCAGCCCGCGCGGGGCGACTACGACTGGATGCCGAAGGACAACGCGGTTCTGAACCGCTCCTACGCGCCGGTCGATCTCGCCGAGGCGCGCGCGCAGCACCGCATCGAGGGCACGATCCTCGTGCAGGCCGCCGCGACCGTGCATGAGACCGAGTACATGCTGGGCTTGGCCGACGCCGACGCGTCGATCCTGGGCGTCGTCGGCTGGGTCGACTTCGAGGACCCCGAACACCGCGCGCATCTGGAGCGTTTGGCCGAGCACCCCAAGTTCCTCGGCGTCCGCCCGATGATCCAGGACATCCCCGACGTGGACTGGATGCTGCGCGAGGATTTGCAATGGGCGTATCAGGCGCTCATCGAACTGGACCTGACTTTTGACGCGCTCGGCTTTCCGCAGTATCTCGCGAACTTTCACACGCTGATCACGCGCTATCCCGACCTGCGGGTCGTCTACGACCACTGCATGAAGCCGCAGATCCGTGATCAGATGGCCGGGAAAGATGCGTTCACCGACTGGGCGGCTGGCATGACCCGGCTCGCGGAGGATACCTCGGGCTGCGTCAAGCTCTCGGGTCTGGTGACCGAAGCGGCGGATGGCTGGACCGAGGACGATCTGAGGCCCTTTGCCATGCACGTGATCGAGGCATTCGGGCCGGAGCGCGTCATGTGGGGGTCCGATTGGCCGGTGTGCCGTTTGCAGGCCGAGTACGACCGCTGGATCGGCGCGGCGGAGGCGTTTACGGAGGAGCTTTCCGAGGCAGAGAAGGCGATGATCTTTGGCGGTACGGCGGCGCGGTTCTACTTGCCGGAGGACTGAAAGTCTCGCACGGCTTGGGCGTCGAGCCTGGTCCTTGCGTCGAGATCGCTCGAGACATGCAAGGCAGCTGCAGCTTGGGCAAAGTCGATGGCTTGGGCCATGTCCTTTATGCGCACCCACTCTGCGGCCAGTGCACCTTGGAACATGTCGCCTGCGCCATGGGTGGAGATAACCTCGACAGCGTAGGCCGGGAAAGCCTTGCCTTGGTAGAACACACCTGCGCTCCCCAGCGTCGTCAGCACTGGACAAGCAATTTTACCTAGCGCCTCAGCCTCTACCCGGTTCACCACAACCATATCGAGACCGCCCAGAAGGGCGGGCGAGAGGGGGCGTGCAGGGGCAGCGTTCAGCCAGACCTGCGCGCCAATCGCCTTGGCCTTTTCAGCGACAGCAAGGTTCACGGCCTCTGGCACTTCGTTCTGCAGAAGAACAACCTCAGTGACCGGCGGGACCTCGATCTGAGAAACGTCGATCTCCAGATTGGCTGCCGACACGATCACTGCACCATAGTCGCCTGCCGCATCCACAATGGCCGCACTCATCCCGCTGGCACCTGCACCCGTCTGCAACTGAGCAATATCAACGCTCGCCGCCGTCAACCCCTCTCGCAACCGCTCGGCAAAGGCATCCGACCCCACGCGGCCCGCAAACCTGGTCTCTGCGCCCATCCGCGCCGCAGCCACAGCTTGATTGCCGCCCTTCCCGCCAAAGACATAGTCGACGGCAGACCCGGTCACCGTCTCGTCCTTCCCCGGCAGATGCGGCGCGCGCAGCACCACGTCGAGGTGCAGCGACCCGCAGACGAACACGCTCATCCCATGAGCGCCTTCTGCACGATCCGCATCGCCTCCGGCGCATCCTGCCGGGCAATCGCCGCGCGCAGATCGGCATGATCCACCAGCCCGGCCGCGATCTCGCGCATGCGGGTGACGGCGGCGATGTTGGTCCTGGCCTCCGACACCGGATCGAGCCCCGAGTGGTCCGGGAAGGTGTCGAAGTAGATCACCCCGTCATAGCCCGCGCGCTCGAGCTCGACGAGCAGCTCAATCGTCTGGATCGGATGCACCGCGCCGACCATCAGACCGTTGTCCCACTTCCCGTACCCGTCGTTGAGATGCACGCCAAGAATGCGCGAATGCCGCGCGATCAGCGCCGCTGCATAGGCCGGCATCTCGTCGGCGTAGAGCATGTGCGCAAAGTCCAGCGTCACGCCCATGTTTGGCTGATCCAACTCCTTGAGCGCGAGCAGCGTCGTCGCCGCATCCGGCATGAGGGCAAAGCCCCGCGGCTCGTTCGGCTTGTACTCGATGGCGATGTCGAGGTCGGGGTTGTGACCCGCCACCTCCTCCATCGCGCGCAGGGTGTCCTCCCAGGCGCGCGCGTAGTCCATCTGAAAGCTGTAATCGAACCCGTCCTGCCCCATCCAGAGCGTCATAAGCGACCCACCCAGCTCGGCCAGAGTGTCGAGCCCGCGCTTGGTCTCGTCGATGGCGGCTTGGCACGTGGCGGGATCAGGATGCGTGAACGCGCCGAGCTTGTAGCCGGGATCCGTGTAGTACCGCATCGCCAGCCCGTTCAGCACCATGCCCGTATCGTCCAGCGCCTGCCGGATGTGGGTCACATCGTCCTTGGCAAAATGGTCGGGGTAGTTGAGGTCCGCCGCCGTCAACCCCGCTGTCGCCGCGCGCGCCAGAATGTCCGGCAGGGTCACGTCGTTCTTGCCCGGCCAGTAGGCGGCGGCACCAATCTTGAACGCGTTGAGCCGCGCGGCATAGCGCACGTCGGAGGTGAGAGACATCGGGAGCGCTCCTCTGGTGGGGTCCCCCGATCCTAAGCGCTGGCGCCGTCAGAACAAGCGCGCGTTTACCGCAGAGCCGCCCCGGCCCGGGACAGGGCAAAGACAACCGCCGCCACGCAGACAATCGACGGACCCGGCGGCGTGTCGAAGTGCAGCGACGCTTGCAGGCCGAGCACCGCCGACAGCGCGCCGATCCCCGCCGCCCCGAGCGCCATCTGCACAGGCGTGCTGGCAAAGGGACGCGCGGCCGCCGCCGGGATCAGAAGCAGCGCGGTGATAAGCAGAACTCCGACAACCTTGATCGCGATGGCCACCATGCCAGCCAGCGCCAGCGTCAGGCCAAGCCGCTCGCGTGTGGGGGAGATGCCGTCCGCCGCGGCCAGCTCGGGCGAGAGCGTCGCCGTCAAAAGCGCCTCCCACCGCCAGATCACCCACCCCGTCAGCACAAGTGCGCCGAGCCAGATCAATGCCAGGTCAAAGTGAAGGACAGCGAGGATGTCGCCAAAGAGGTAGGCCGAGAGGTCGAGCCGCACGCCCGGAACAAAGGCGGCCCCCACAAGGCCAAAGGCCAGCGCCGTGTGCGACAGGACGCCCAGCGCCGTGTCCGCCGCCAGATGGCGGCTCGTCAGCCGGGTGATCGCCGCCGCCATCAGGAGCGCCGTCACCAGCGCTCCGGCCAGCACCGGGACCTCGATCGTCAGCGCAAGCGCGACGCCCAGCAGCGTCGCGTGCGCCGTCGCGTCCCCGAAATAGGCCATGCGCCGCCAGACCACGAAACAGCCCAAGGGCGCCGCGGCGAGCGCCACGCCGATGGCGGCCAGCGTGGTGCGGACCATGAAATCGTCGAGCCAGCTCATGTTGCGGGCGTTTCCCCGCCGTGACCATGATCGTGGTGGTGGTCGTGCTCGTGCCGGTAAAGCGCCAGCGTGCCACCCGTGCCCGACCCGAAGAGCGCACGGTACTCAGGCGCGGAGGCGACCTGCGCCGGCGCGCCTTCGCAGCAGACATGGCCGTTGAGACAGATCACCCGGTCCGAGGCCGCCATGACGACGTGCAGATCGTGGCTGACCATCAGCACGCCGGCACCCGTCTGCGCGCGCACCGTCTCGATACGGCGGTAGAACTCCGCCGCCCCCGGCTGATCGAGGCCCTGCGTCGGCTCGTCGAGGATCACGAGGTCCGGCGCATCGCGCAGCGCCCGCGCCAGAAGCACGCGCTGCAGCTGACCGCCCGAGAGCTCCGACACTTGCTGGCGCGCCACGTCACCGAGGCCGACACTTGTCAAAAGCGCCGGCACGTCGCAGGCGCCCGCCGCCCGCAGCCTCAGAAACCGCGCCACCGTCATCGGCAACGTGGGGTCGAGCATCAGCTTTTGCGGCACGTAGCCCAGCCGCAGGCCCCGGGCGCGGCGCACGCGGCCCTCCGTCGCCTCGAGCGCGCCGATCAGAACCTTGAGCAGGGTCGACTTGCCCGACCCGTTGGGACCAACGATGGTGACGATCTCGCCGCGCGCCACCTGCAAGTCCACGTGCCTCAGCACCGCGTGCTGGCCGTAGCGCAGGCCCAGACCCTCTGCAGCGATCAGGCGGTCTTCACAGTGTGTCACCGGCATTTGGGACAGACGCCCTTGGCTTCGAGCACCGTGGTCTCGATTTCGAACCCAGCGCTTGCGGCTGTGCGCCCCAGCGCGCTGCCGCGTGGGTCGGCGGCGGTTTCGGCCACGTTGTCACATTTGGTGCAGATCAGAAACGCCGGCGCGTGCGCCTCTCCCGGAGAGGTGCAGGCGACAAAGGCATTCAGCCCCTCGATCCGATGCGCGAACCCGTGCGTGACCAGAAAATCGAGCGCGCGGTAGGCCACGGGCGGCTGCGCGCGCTGGCCGCCCTGACGCAGGATGTCGAGGATCTCGTAGGCCCCCAGAGCGCGGTGTTCGGTCAACAGGATTTCCAGCACGCGCCGCCGCGTTGCCGTCAGCTGCACGCCCCTCGCCGCGCATTGCGCCTCCGCCTCGGCCAGTCCCGTGGCGATGCACCGCGTGTGGTCGTGCTGGGAAAAACCGATCGGGTCCATGGATGCTCCTTGCCGTGTCGTGTGCTCCCGCTGCGCGCGGCGGCAGGGCGCCCGTCACAGGAGGAGTTGATATAATATAACAGTGCCGCTAACAAGCGTGGGTCCGGCTGCCCGGGCCTCACCCTTTTGATCTGTCTGGAGTCTCTCGCCGTGTCTCGCCCCCGTCTTCGCCTGTCTGCCCTGCGGCGCCTTGCTGCTGCGCTTGCCATCCTACCTCTTTCCCTCGCGCCTGTCTCCCTCGCCGCGGAGACCCCGCGTGTGGTGACCGACATCCTGCCGGTGCAGGGGATGGTCGCCCGGCTCACAGTCACTGCGCCCGAAGTTCTCGTCGGCCCGGACGCCGATCCGCACCACCACCAGCTGCGCCCCTCCCAGGCGCAGGCGCTGGATGCCGCGGACCTCTTCGTCTGGATCGGGCCGTCCCTGACCCCCGCGCTGGAGCGCGCGCGCGCCTCGCTGGCAGGTGATGTGGAGACGGTCGAGCTTCTGCGCGTCGAAGGCGTGCACCTCCGCCCGTTCCAGGAGATGGAAGGGCACGATGGCCATGACCATGGGCACGATCACGGGCACAACCATGGCGGGAGCGGTGAGCTGGCGGACGTCGACCCCCACGCCTGGCTCGACCCGGACAACATGGGCCTCTGGGCCAAACATATCGCCGACATTCTCGCGGACCGCGATCCGGCCATGGCAGGCACCTACAAGGCCCGCGCAGCGATCTTTTCGGCTGAGATGACGGCGGCAAAGGCGGCCATCGAGGCGGCCTCCGGCGGGGTCGAAGGCATCAAGCTGGCGACTACCCACGACGCGCTCGCCTACATCGCGGAGATCGCCGGGGTCGAGATCGCGCAGGCCATCGTGCCAGCCGACGGCTCGGCGCCGAGCGCCGCGCGGATCAAGGCGCTCTCCGAGCAGCTCTCGGGCGACACACCCGTCTGCATGCTCGCCGACCGCACTAAGAACACGCGCCTGATCGCCACCGTGCTGCCCGACACACCCCATAGCGTCGTGGACTTCGACCCGCTTGGACGGAGCCTCGAGATGGGACCGAATTTCGTCTCCGACCTCATGGGCGCCTTTACCACAGCGCTGGATACGTGCAGCGCAGAATTGGCGTCCGGGTGAGGGTGCGACCCGCAAACATCTGAAATAGCGAGTAAACAATCCGAGACATGTCTACTAAATAATTAGTTTGACAGGCGCATCGCAAACCGCTTGAGTGGAGGGGACTGGCCTAGGCCGGTCCCATAAACCATTTGGGAGGAGACAGATGCGTAAGTATCTTGTCCTTGCGCTGACGGCATCGGCCGTCGCGGCAGGGAGCACCAGCGTATTCGCCGACGAGGCGGCTGCGCAAAAGTGGATCGACAGCGAATTCCAGCCGTCGACCCTGAGCAAAGACGAACAGATGTCCGAGATGCAGTGGTTCATCGACGCCGCTGCGCCGTTCTCGGGCATGGAGATCAACGTCCTGTCCGAAGGCATTCCGACACATGGCTACGAGTCGGATGTTCTGACTAAGGCGTTCGAGGAAATCACCGGCATCAAGGTCAACCACCAGATCCTCGGCGAGGGTGAGGTGGTGCAGGCCGTGCAGACGCAGATGCAGACCGGGCGCAACCTCTATGACGGCTACGTCAACGACTCGGACCTGATCGGCACGCACTCGCGCCTGCAGCTCGCGTACAACCTGACCGAGCAAATGGCCGGTGACTGGTCGGCCACGACCTCGCCGACGCTGGACCTCGAAGACTTCATGGGCATCCAGTTCACGACCGGCCCGGACGGCAACCTCTACCAGCTGCCCGACCAGCAGTTTGCGAACCTCTACTGGTTCCGAAAGGACTGGTTCGACCGCGAGGACCTGCAAGCGGCGTTCAAGGAAAAGTACGGCTACGACCTCGGCGTGCCAGTCAACTGGTCGGCCTACGAGGACATCGCCGAGTTCTTCTCGAACGACGTCAAGGAGATCGACGGCACCACGATCTACGGCCACATGGACTACGGCAAACGCGCCCCTGACCTTGGCTGGCGCATGACCGACGCGTGGCTCTCGATGGCGGGCGCAGGCTCCAAAGGTGAGCCGAACGGCGTGCCGATCGACGAGTGGGGCATCCGCATGGAGGCCGGCTCGTGCAACCCGGCAGGGGCGTCGGTGACGCGTGGCGGGGCGGCCAACGGCCCGGCAGCGGTCTACGCGATCCGCAAGTGGGACGAGTGGCTGCGCAACTACGCGCCTCCGGGTGCGGCGTCCTATGACTTCTACCAGTCGCTTCCGGCGCTGGCGCAAGGCAACGTGGCCCAGCAGATCTTCTGGTACACCGCCTTTACCGCCGACATGGTCAAGCCGCAGTCCGAAGGCAACAACACGGTGGATGCCGACGGCAACCCGCTCTGGCGGATGGCGCCTTCGCCGCACGGCCCCTACTGGGAAAAAGGCCAAAAGGTCGGCTACCAGGACGTGGGCTCTTGGACCTTCCTCAAATCCACCCCGTCGGATCGCGCGCAGGCCGCATGGCTCTACGCGCAGTTCGTGACCTCCAAGACGGTGGACGTGAAGAAGTCGCACGTTGGTCTCACCTTTATCCGCGACAGCTCGGTCAACCACGAAAGCTTCACCGAACGCGCGCCCAAACTGGGCGGTCTGGTGGAATTCTACCGCTCGCCCGACCGGGTGGCGTGGTCGCCCACGGGCATCAACGTGCCGGACTATCCCAAGCTGGCGCAAATCTGGTGGCAGCAGATCGGGGACGTGAACTCCGGTGCCTTCACCCCGCAAGAGGCGATGGACCGCCTGGCCGAGGAGATGGATATCACCATGGCCCGCATGCAGCGCGCGGATGAGGCGCAGAACGTCTACGGCGGCTGTGGCCCGCGCCTGAACGAGGAGCGCGACGCCGAGTGGTGGTTCGCCAATGGCGGCGCCAAGCCCAAGCTGGCGAACGAAAAGCCGCAGGGCGAGACCGTCAACTATGACGACCTCGTGGCGCGCTGGCAGTCGCAATAAGCACCTCCCTCGGAGGCGGGTCCGCCCGCCTCCGGCACAGACGTAGGATGGGTGATATCACCCATCCTACTTGATGGCAGGCACCATGATTGAGCTTCACGAGATAACAAAACGGGTCGGGCAGATCACCCATATCAAGCCCACCACGCTGACCTTGCAGCCGGGACATTTCAACGTCCTGCTCGGTCAGACCGGCGCGGGAAAGACCTCGCTGATCAAGCTGATCGCCGGTCTCGATCCGATGGCCTCGGGCCGGATCGTGATGGACGGCCAGGACGTCACCAGGCTGAACACGCAAAAACGAAATGTCAGCCTCGTGCACCAGTTCTTTGTCAACTACCCGCATATGTCGGTGTTCGAGAACATCGCCTCCCCCCTGCGCGTCGCCGGCATGGCGACAAGCGAGATCGCAGGCCGGGTCGAGGAAGCCGCGGACATCCTGCAGTTGCGCCCGATGCTCAAACGGCGCCCGTCGGAGCTCTCGGGCGGGCAGCAGCAGCGCACCGCGCTGGCGCGGGCGATTGCCAAGGAGAGCCGGGCGGTGCTGCTCGACGAGCCTCTGGCGAACCTCGACTACAAGCTGCGGGAAGAGTTGCGCGAGCAATTGCCCGAGCTCTTCAAAGGGCGTGGGGCCGTGGTGGTCTATGCGACCTCCGAGCCCGAAGAGGCGTTGCTCCTGGGCGGGGAGACCGCGCTGATGCAGGACGGCCATGTGGTGCAGTTCGGCCCGACCGCCGACATCTACCGCAAGCCCGCGACGCTGAGCGCGGCGCAGGTCTTTTCCGATCCACCCATCAACGTGGCCGAGGTCGCCAAACGGGGGAGCCAGGCGCAGATGAGCGGCGTCAGCTGGACGCTGGAAGGCGCGGCAGCGGATCTGAGAGACGGCACCTACCACGTCGCGATCCGTCCGCACCACGTCGTCCCGCAGGCCGA
This sequence comes from Pseudaestuariivita sp., assembly GCF_052825805.1. Classification (NCBI taxonomy): domain Bacteria; kingdom Pseudomonadati; phylum Pseudomonadota; class Alphaproteobacteria; order Rhodobacterales; family Paracoccaceae; genus Pseudaestuariivita; species Pseudaestuariivita sp. The sequence continues at coordinate 424,781 of NZ_JBRBVB010000010.1, forward strand.
AGGTCTGGCGCAAGTCCCGCTCGAAGGCGAGGTGATCGTGACCGAGCTTTCGGGCTCGGAAACGAGCGCGCATTTCCGCATGGGCGCGTCCGACTGGGTCTCCCTCGCGCCGGGCGTGCATCCCTACCAGGTGGGCGAGGCGCACCGCTTTTTCATGGATCCCGCGCAGTGTTTCTATTTCGCGCCGGACGGGCGGATGGTGGCGTAGATGGCTGAGATCAAGCTCGACAAGCTCCGGCATTCCTACATGCCGAACCCTTCGGGTCCGCAGGACTACGCGCTCAAGGAGGTCGATGTGACCTGGGAGGACGGCGGCGCCTACGCCTTGCTCGGGCCGTCGGGCTGCGGGAAGTCGACGCTCCTCAACATCGTCTCGGGGCTTTTGACGCCCTCCGAGGGGCGCATCCTCTTTGACGGGCAGGACGTCACGCAGCTGCCGCCCGACAAGCGCAACATCGCGCAGGTGTTCCAGTTCCCAGTGATCTACGACACGATGACTGTGCGCGAGAACCTCGCCTTCCCGCTCAAGAACCGGGGTGTGGACGCGGCGCGGATCGGGGCGCGTGTGGCCGAGATCGCGGCGATGCTCGAGGTCGAGGAGATGCTCGACATCCGTGCTGCGCACCTTTCGCCCGACAACAAGCAAAAGATCTCCATGGGGCGGGGCCTTGTCCGTGACGACGTGAATGTCGTGATGTTCGACGAGCCTCTGACGGTGATCGACCCGCATCTGAAGTGGAAGCTGCGCTCCAAGCTCAAGGAGCTGCACCAGCGTGTGCGCGCGACGATGATCTACGTTACCCACGACCAGACCGAGGCGCTGACCTTTGCCGACAAGGTGGTGGTGATGCAGGACGGGGAGGTGGTGCAGATCGGCACGCCCGTCGAGCTCTTCGAGCGGCCTGCGCATACCTTTGTCGGCCACTTCATCGGATCGCCGGGGATGAACATCCTGCCAGGCCGCGTCGATGCGGGGCAGGTGATGCTGGGCGATACGCCTTTGGCCGTGGATGGCCGCGTGTCTGGTGATGGCCCGGTTGAGATTGGCGTAAGGCCCGAGTTCGTGACGTTGGGAAGCTCCGGTCTGCCCGCCACCGTATCCCGCGTCTCGGACGTCGGCAGGCATGCGATTGTCGAGGCGCGGATGGGCGATCTGACGGTCAAGGCCAAGGTCGAGGACACCCCGCCCGCCCCCGGCACGGACGTGCATCTGAGCTTCCGCCCCGACCGCACGCGCGCCTACCGAGACGGCTGGAACATCACGCAAGGTGCAGCATGAGGCGGCATAATTTTCGCAGCAAAATTATGCGCCCCCGCAAACTCACAGAGCGAGCCAAGACATGAAGACCGAAAACCAAAAGGCGTGGTTCTTTGTCCTGCCGGTGCTCTTGCTGGTGGCGTTCAATGCGCTGGTGCCGATCATGACGGTCGTCAACTACTCGGTGCAGGAGACCTTTGGCGACAACCTCTTTTTCTGGCAGGGGCTCGACTGGTTCCAGCAGCTTTTGAACTCCGAGCGGTTCTATTCCGCCCTCGGGCGCCAGTTCATGTTCACCGGCATCATCCTGGCCATCGAGATCCCGCTCGGGATCCTGATCGCGCTGTCGATGCCGAAGAAAGGCATCTGGGTGCCCGTGTGCCTCGTGCTGATGGCGTTGCCGATGCTGATCCCCTGGAACGTGGTCGGCGCGATGTGGAACATCTTTGCCCTGCCCAAGATCGGGATGCTGGGGTATTTTATGAACGACGTGCTGGGCATCAACTATGACATGACCCAGGACCCTCTGGCGGCGTGGATCACGATCATCGTGATGGACGTCTGGCACTGGACGTCGCTTGTGGTGCTGCTTGCCTATGCTGGGCTCGTGTCGATCCCGGACGCCTATTATCAGGCGGCGCGCATCGACGGGGCGTCGCGCTGGTCGGTCTTCCGCTACATCCAGCTGCCCAAGATGAAGTCGGTTCTGACCATCGCGATCCTTCTGCGGTTCATGGACAGTTTCAACATCTACACCGAGCCCTTCGTGCTGACGGGTGGGGGGCCGGGCAACTCGACCACGCTCCTGTCGATCGATCTGGTCAAGATCGCGCTCGGGCAGTTCGACCTTGGCCCCGCGGCGGCGATGAGCCTGATCTACTTCGCGATCACGCTTCTGGTGAGCTGGGTCTTCTACACGCTGATGACGAAGGATGACGCGCAATGAGAGCCAAGAGCCTGATCCCCATCCTCTACATCCTCTTTTTGATGTTGCCGATCTATTGGCTGGTCGTGATGTCGATCAAGACGACGAACGACATCCTCGCGGGCTTCTCGCTGTTCCCAGAGCAGGTGACGTTCGAGAACTACGTGACGATCTTTACCGATCCGACGTGGTACTGGGGGTATATCAACTCGATCATCTACGTGACGCTGAACACGGTGATTTCGATCGCGGTGGCGCTGCCTGCGGCCTATGCCTTTTCGCGGTACCGGTTCCTGGGGGACAAGCACCTCTTCTTTTGGCTTTTGACCAACCGGATGGCGCCGGCGGCGGTGTTCGCGTTGCCGTTCTTCCAGCTCTACTCGGCGGTCGGCCTTTTTGACACGCACCTTGCGGTGGCGCTGGCGCATTGCCTTTTCAACATCCCGCTGGCGGTGTGGATCCTCGAGGGGTTCATGCGCGGCGTGCCGAAGGAGCTCGATGAGACGGCTTATGTGGACGGCTATTCTTTTCCCCGGTTCTTTGCCAAAATCTTCCTGCCGAACATCGCCTCCGGCGTGGGGGTGGCGGCGTTCTTTTGCTTCATGTTCTCCTGGGTGGAGCTGCTCTTGGCGAAGACGTTGACGGCGGTGGAGGCCAAGCCGATTGCCGCGACGATGACCCGGACGGCGTCGTCGGCGGGCTACGAGTTGGGCCTTCTGGCGGCGGCGGGGACATTGACGATCATTCCCGGTGCCATCGTGATCTATTTCGTGCGCAACTACATCGCCAAGGGCTTTGCCCTTGGGCGGGTGTGAGGAGGCCCCTGATGAAACGGTTTGTGTATCTTGCGGCGCTGCTGCCAGTGCCTGCCTTGGCGCAAGGCTGGGGCAACGTGGCCAGTCAACCGGAGCCGAAGGGCTTTTCCTGGACGGACCCTTTGTGGCCGGACTTCTGGATGGCCTGGACGCCTGCGACCTTTGCGGTCTTCTGCTTTATCTTTGGCGCGATGGGCCTTCTCGTGGGGCTGGAGATTTGGCGCCCGGGTGGCGCGGAACGGCGCGGGGTTCTGGGTCTGACGACGACGCGGGGCGATAGGCTCTTTATCTCGCTGCTGGGGGCTGCGTGGATTTTCCTTGTGTGGCTGGCGCTTGTCGGGATGCCGGTTTGGGGCGCGCTGGGTATAGCGATCGCGTGGAGCGTGTTCACGTTTTGGAAGGTGTGAGTACCTCGGAAGTAAGAGAACTCAGCGATTAAAATAAAGGACCCGCCTGACGGGCACCGTCAGGCCGCGCCGACCCGCCCCCGTCAAACCGAAGGTTTGCCTTCGGCAAAACGGGCGGCGCGATTGCGCCACCCCTCGGGCCGGCGCGTGAACTTCTGTTTTTCTTGGCAATGGTTGCCAACGGCCAGCTGCGTGCGTTGCTACCCCAACTTCGCGGCCACCTTGTCCCGCGTCTCCTGCAACTCGGCAATCGCCTCATCCAGCTCCGCGCGCTGCTGCGCGAGCTCGCCAAGCTGCCGATCCGCAAGCTCCACCCAAGCCCGGTTCTGCGCGTCGGTGCCGTCTTCCTCGTAGATCATCAGCCATTGGCGGATTTCCTCGAGCGGGAAGCCCCATTTCCTCCCCCGCAGGATCAACGTCATGCGGGCGACGTCGCGCGGGTGGTACCAGCGGGCGCGGCCGTCGCGCTCGGGTGCGAGCAGTTCGATGTATTCGTAGTAGCGTAGCGTGCGCGGCGTCACATCGAACCTGGCGCACATCTCCTTGAAGCTGAGGCGCGTGTCGTCCATCACATGTCTCCCCAAACATGGCGGTCGCATTAGCCTAGGCTTGCGTGGGCGCGCGATCAACTGCCTTGCGGCGGCGGGGGGTTTGCGGTCTACCAAAGGCATGTCCGAGACGGTCACCGGTCCCTTGCAGAACTTTGTCGACGCGCTGCCGCACGCGCGGGCGCTCGGTATGCGGCTGGTGTCCGTGGAGGCGGGCCGGGCGGAGATCGAGATGCCCTATGACGCGCGCCTGATCGGCGACCCGGAAACCGGCGTCGTGCACGGCGGGGCGGTCTCGGCGCTGATGGACACCTGCGCTGGGACGGCGGTCGTGAGCCATCCAAGGGCCGGGCCGTCGACCGCAACGCTCGATCTCAGGATCGACTATATGCGTCCCGCCACGCCCGGCGAGACGATTACGGCCGTCGCGGAGTGCTATCACGTCACGCGCACGGTCGCCTTTGTGCGGGCGACAGCGATGGATCACGACAGGACGCGGCCAGTGGCGACGGCCACGGGCGCCTTTACCGTGAGCAAGTCCGAGCGATGAGCCGCCCGACACCCGAGCCTGTGCAGGTGGTCAAGCAGCGGCGCGACGCGGCGCTGGGCGCGCTGGTAGGGTCGGTGCCGTATATCCAGTTTCTCGGCATCCGGTTCGAGCGGCGGGGCGATGAGCTGACTGGGATCATGCCTTACAGCGACGATCTGATCGGCAACCCTCTGTTGCCGGCCCTGCATGGCGGGGCGACGGCGGCGTTTCTGGAGATCACCTCGATCATCACGCTCAGCTGGGCCAACCTCTGGGCTGACCTGGAGTCAGGGGCGCTCGACATCGCAAGGATCGAGGACGGCGCCTTGCCGCGCTTGCCCAAGACGATTGACTTCACCGTGGACTATCTGCGCTCGGGCCTGCCGCGCGATGCCTATGCAAGGGCCTTTGTGAACCGGTCGGGTAGGCGCTACGCGAGCGTGCGGGTGGAGGCGTGGCAGGATAACCGCGCGCGTCCCTTTGCGCAGGCGACCGCGCACTTCCTGATGCCATCCCGTGATGGCTGAAAGCATTTCGCCCGACCTCCCGGGCACGCCTCAACCGATCACCTATGGCCGCGTCTTTCGCATCGCGGGTCCAATCGTCCTGTCGAATGCCACCGTCCCGATCCTCGGGGCGGTGGACGTCGGAGTCGTCGGCCAGATGGGGGAAGCCGCGCCCATCGGAGCGGTCGCCATCGGGGCGATCATTCTCACGACGATCTACTGGTTCTTTGGCTTTCTGCGCATGGGCACGGCGGGTCTGGTGGGGCAGGCCGAGGGCGCGGGCGATACGGCCGAAGTCTCTGCGCTCCTCACCCGTGCGCTCCTGATCGCGGGCGGGGCGGGAGCGCTTTTGATCGCGCTGCAAACGCTGCTCTTTGCCGGGGCGTTCTGGATCTCCCCTGCCTCGGACGAGGTCGAAAGCCTCGCCCAGACCTACCTCGCCATCCGCATCTGGACCGCGCCGGCGGCCATCGCCGTCTTTGCCCTGACGGGCTGGCTTGTGGCGATGGAGCGGACGGGCGGCGTCTTCTGGGTGCAACTGGTGATGAACGGGGTGAACATTCTCCTCGATCTGTGGTTCGTGCTCGGCCTCGGCTGGGGCGTGCCCGGGGTCGCGATCGCCACGGTCATTGCCGAGCTTTGCGGGGTGGGCCTTGCGCTCTGGTTCTGCCGGGATGCGTTCAAACGGCCAGACTGGCGCGACTGGCCGCGCGTCTTTGACCGCGCCAAGGTAATCGAGATGGCGGTGGTGAACCGCGACATCATGATCCGGTCGGTGCTGCTGACGGCCACCTTTACGTCGTTCGTGTTCCTGTCGGCCCGGTTCGGGGATGTGACGCTGGCGGCGAACGAAGTGCTGATGCAATTCCTGCACATCACCGCCTACGCCATGGACGGGTTCGCCTTTGCCGCCGAGGCTTTGGTGGCGCGCGCCTATGGCCGGCGCGATGTCGCGCGCCTGCGGCGCTCGGCCATCGTGGCCGGTGTCTGGGGGGCGGCCACGTGCGTGGCGCTTGCGCTCTTTTTTGCTCTGGCGGGCAACTGGCTGGTCGCGGTCATGGCCAAGGACGTGGAGGTGCAGGAGGTCGCCGCGCTCTACCTGCCGTTCATGGTCGCCGCGCCGCTTGTCGGCTGGGCGGCCTGGATGCTGGACGGGATCTTTATCGGCGCCACCCGCGCGCGGGACATGCGCAACATGATGGTGCTGTCGTTCCTGGCCTATGTCGTCGCCGTCCTGCTGTTGATGCCGTCCTACGGCGCGCTTGGCCTTTGGTGGGCTCTGCTGGTGTCGTTCGCCGCGCGCGGCATCACGCTGGGGTTGCGGTACCCCGCGCTCGAGCGCTCGGTGACAAGACGGCCGGTGACAAATTCCTCGCCAAGGTCCTCGTGATCTTCTAAGGTTTTCGTAGACCAACCAAAGAAAGAGCGCCACGCGCGGCTTCGGACCTCATGCGACGCAAAAAGACACATGACATGCTGACCGAAGTCGAGCTCGAATTCATGAGCGTTCTCTGGTCGTTAGGGGAGGGGGGCGTGCGCGACATCCTGGCGCGCCTCGCGCCGGATCGGAACCTGGCCTACACGTCGGCCGCCACGATCATGCGCATTTTGGATGACAAGGGATTCGTGACCAGCCGCAAGGTGGGCAAGCAGCTCGTCTATGCGCCGTCACTGTCCAAAGACACGTACCAGACCCGGTCCTTGCAGAACCTCTCCGCAAAATTGTTCGACAACACTCCTGCCTCACTCGTGGCGCGTCTCGTGGACGACGCCGGCTTGAGCCAGGAGAGTTTGGAGGAGATTCGAGCGCTTTTGGACAGGAGACTGGGAGATGCAGACGACTAAGTATCTGGTCGATCTCTACATCGATGCCAACATCGTGCTCGCCCTTGCGTTTGTGCTGTGGAGCGTGGGCCGTTTTGCCTTTCAGCGCTCAAGGCTGAGGTACAATTACCGCACGCAGGTCAACTTTACCCAAGGTTTGATGCTCGTCACGCTGGCGAGCCCGGTGCTGGCGCTGGCGCTGCTGGCGGGTTGGTCTTGGGCGTTTCCGGCGCTGTCGCTCAACGCCTCGGACCTTGTGCTGGCGCAGTTTCTCGACGGGCGGATCGGGATGGACGCGGTCACCTTTGCGGCGCTTCTCGGTGCGCGGGAGACGGCGGTGCTGCAAATCGCCGAGGGGCAAAGCTCGGTGGCGCAGTGGGTGGCCTGGCTGGTGGTGATCGGCGTAACGCTAGGCGCGCTGCGCACTGCGGTGCGGGTCATGGCCCTGCGGCAGCTGGTGCTCGGCAGTTTCGTGCTGCGCCGTGCGGGCCGGCTCGACATCCGCATCAGTCACGACACGGCGGTGCCGTTCTCGACGCGCGGGCTTTGGCGGCGGCACGTGGTCCTGCCCGCCCGCATGGTCGAGGACGCCCGCGCCATGCAGATCGCGCTTGCGCATGAGTTGCAGCACATGCGGCGCGCGGATGTCGAGTGGGAGCTTGGCCTCGAGCTTTTGCGTCCGCTCTTCTTCTGGAACCCGGCCTTTGGCGCGTGGAAGCGGGGGCTCGAGCGGCTGCGCGAGCTATCGGTCGACCAGGCGCTGCTGCGCCGGGGCCGGATCTCGACGCGGGCCTATGCGAACTGCCTTTTGGCGGTGTGCAAGGCGAGCGTCGATGCGCGCGGCCATGTGCCGGCGATGGTGGGGCGCGTGCCGTTCCTCGGGATCGAGCGCGCTCTGACCGGGCGGCGCAACATCGACGTGCTGCGCCACCGGATCAACGCGATGACACGCCAGCCCGCCGCGCGGGCCAGCGGGTGGTGGCTGTCGGTGCCTCTGGTCGCGGGGGCGCTCTGCCTCGCGATGGCGGTCGGCTCGCTCAAGAAGCCCGCCGACTGGAGCCAGGACCGGTTGATGCTGTCGACCATCGTGAACCTCGAACGGATGGAGAGCCGCGCGGCACGTCCCGCCGGGTTCTAGGGTAAGAGGTGGTGTAAGTCGTGGCGCGCGTCGTCCCAACCATGAAGCATCTTCATGCGAGCTGCTGTCTTTAAAACATGAAATCGAGCGACTGTAGCAGGCTGCTCTCAATCTGATACGCGCCGCCTAAGTCAACGCGCCCACCTGACAGGCACTGTCAGGCCGCGTCATAAGCATGCTTCCAGCATGACCCGCCCCCGTCAAACCGTAGGTTTGCCTTCGGCAAAACGGGCGGCGCGTGAACGGCCGTTCTGCGAGTATCAGGTCAAAGGCTGCCTACTTTAGGCACCAAATCCAAGAAACCGGTAAAGCGAGCTCAATCGGTCCTATTCCAACACAGCGTTCTGCGCTTTCCAAGCTCGCTGCGGCAGCATAGCCTGCGCCCATGCGGTATCCCTTGCTCGTGCTTCTTTTGCTGTTGGCGGCGGCCTGCGGTCGTCCTCTGACCGAGACCGAGCGCGCTTTTGCGCAGGCCGTCCACGGCGATCAGCTCGATACGTCCAAGGTGCGGCTGGTGAACAACGCCCCGCTCAAGGCATACACGTTCCGCATCCCCAAGCGCCCGCGTGTGACCTGCCAGGAGCGCATCTTTCCCGAGCCGACCGAGGACATCCTGACCGGCGCGCCGGCGGCGGCGGTGCTCTTCAACCGGGTGCTCTTTACCCGCGATTTCTACCTCGACGATTACGTGCCGACCTACCCGGACCGCCTCCACCTCTTCGAGGCGATGCTCCTGGCGCACGAGTTGACCCATGTCTGGCAGTGGCAGAACCGCGACCGGACGGGCTATCATCCGCTCAAGGCCGTGCGCGAGCATCAGACGCTGGCGGACCCTTACCTCTTTGATCCCGAGACGACACGCGCCTTTCTCGACTACGGTTACGAGCAGCAGGGCGCCATCGTGGAGGAATACGTCTGCTGCGCCTCCCTCGATCCCGAGGCCCCGCGCACGGAGCGGCTGCGGGCGATGATCTCCGAAGCCTTCCCGATCCAGGCACTGCCGCAGACCGAGACGATCATCCCCTGGAAAGACGCCGAAGTCGTAGGCATCTGCCGGTGATTTCAGCGCCCGCCCGCGCGGCCGTAAAAGTTTCCGATCGGAACGCTTGACGCCGTATGCGTTTGTACGCAATCAAGAGGCGTCAGATCGGGAGAAGGGCGCGAGGCCCTGCCGAAGGAGCAACCGCCCCGGAAACTCTCAGGCGCAAGGACCGATTTGGCACCAACACTCTGGAGAGTGCTCGCACGCGGGAGCCGCCGAAGGGATAGCGATCTCAGGCCAAAGGACAGAGGGGGCATCGGCTGGTCTGCGCGGCATCGTGCAGGGCGGCGCGGTGCCGGGTCATCCCCCGCACCTCAGGCACGGAGACGGCATGACCGAGTTGAAACGCACGCCCCTTTACGACCTGCACGTCCGGCTGGGCGCCCGCATGGTGCCTTTTGCCGGGTGGGAGATGCCGGTCCAGTACGAGGGCGTCATGGCCGAGCATCAGTCGACGCGCACGGGCGCGGGCCTCTTTGATGTGAGCCATATGGGGCAGGTGATCCTGCGCGGCACAGGCGTGGCCGAGGCGTTCGAGACATTGGTGCCGCAAGATATCGTGGGGCTTGGCGAAGGGCGGCAGCGCTACGGGTTTTTCACCAACGAGGCGGGCGGGATCGAGGATGACCTGATGGTCACGAACCGCGGCGATCACCTCTACGTCGTTGTGAATGCGGCCTGCGTGACCGAGGACGTGGTGCGGATGCGCGCTGCTTTGGAGCCGCAGGGCATCCACGTGAAGCTGATCGAGACCCGCGCGCTGATCGCGCTGCAGGGACCTGGGGCGGAGGCCGCGCTGGCGGCACTGAACCCGGACGTCGCCGCGAAGCGGTTTCTGGACGTTGGCACCTATGCTTTGGACGGTGCCGAGTGCTGGGTGTCGCGGTCGGGATATACCGGTGAGGACGGCTACGAGATCTCGGTGCCGGAGGCGGCGGCGGAGGCTTTGGCGGATGCTTTGCTCGCAGAGGAGGGCGTGGTGCCGGTCGGCCTCGGCGCGCGGGACAGCCTGCGGCTGGAGGCGGGACTTTGCCTCTACGGTCAGGACATCGATGCCGATATCACGCCGGTCGAAGCCGGCTTGTCCTGGGCCATCCAAAAGGTGCGCAGGTCCGGCGGCGCGCGCAGTGGCGGGTTTCCCGGGGCGGATCGCATCCTGGCCGAGCTCGACAGCGGGGCTGCGCGGCACCGCGTCGGCCTCAAGCCCGAAGGGCGCGCGCCCATGCGGACGGGTGTCCTCCTTTTCGATGCCGAAGACGGCAGGACCGAGGTTGGCAGCGTGACATCGGGCACCTTCGGCCCCACGGTCGGAGAGCCGGTCGCAATGGGCCTCGTCGCGGATGGCGCCGCGCGCAAGGGCACGCGGCTCTGGGGCGAGGTACGCGGCAAACGGTTGCCGGTGGTGGTCACGGACCTGCCGTTCGTGCTCGCGGGCTTCAAGAGATAACCAACAGGAGAAAGCGATGAAATTCACAGAAGAACACGAGTGGCTGCGTGAAGAGGACGGCCTGATCGTGGTGGGCATCACCGAACATGCCTCCGAGCAACTGGGCGATGTGGTCTTTGTCGAGCTGCCCGAGGAAGGCACCGAGGTCGCCAAGGACGACGACGTGGTGGTGATCGAGAGCGTCAAGGCCGCCTCCGACATCCTCGCGCCCCTCGATGGCGAGATCGTGGAGGTGAACTCGGTGTTGACGGACGAGCCGGGCAAGGTCAACGACGACCCGCTTGGGGATGCCTGGTTCTTCAAGATGAAAGCGTCGGACCCGAGCCAGATGGACGAGTACATGGACGAGGCGGCCTACAAGAAGTTCGTGGGCTAGCGCCCGGCCGCTGCCGTCCGGGTTTGAGTTTATTTCGGAAGATGAAGCAGGAGCGGGTGCGCCTTTGAGCCCCGCCTTTGCGCCTTTTTGAGAGGCGCGATTTTCAAGGAGAGTGACATGCCGTTCGAACCCACCGACTATCTGCCGTATGATTTTGCCAATCGGCGCCACATCGGCCCGTCGCCGCAGGAGATGGCGGAGATGCTGGCGGTGGTCGGGGCGCCGTCGCTGGATGCCTTGATCGACGAGACGGTGCCGGATGGCATTCGGCAGGAGCAGCCGCTCGACTTTGGCAAGGCGCTGAGCGAGCGGGAGCTGATGCACCGGATGCGGGCGGTGGCCTCGAAGAACAAGGTTCTGACCTCGCTCATCGGGCAGGGCTATCACGGTACGGTCACGCCGCCGGTGATCCAGCGCAACATTCTCGAGAACCCGGCCTGGTACACGGCGTATACGCCCTATCAGCCGGAGATTTCGCAGGGGCGGCTGGAAGCGCTCTTGAACTTTCAGACGATGGTGTCCGACCTGACGGGGCTGGAGGTGGCCAATGCGTCCCTCCTCGATGAAGCGACGGCCTGCGCCGAGGCGATGACCATGGCGATGCGCGTGGCGAAGTCGAAGGCCAAGGGGTTCTTTGTCGACGAGAACTGCCATCCGCAGAACATCGCGGTGATGCAGACGCGGGCGGCGCCTTTGGGGATCGAGGTGATCGTGGGCGCGCCGGAAGACCTCGACGCTGCAGCGGTCTTCGGCGCGATCTTCCAGTATCCAGGGACTTATGGCCACGTGCGGGACTTCACCGATCAGATCGCGGGGCTGCATGGGGAGAAGGCGATTGGCATCATCGCGGCGGACCCTCTGAGCCTGACGCTGCTCAAGGAGCCGGGCGCGATGGGGGCTGATATCGCAGTGGGCTCGACCCAGCGCTTTGGCGTGCCGATTGGCTATGGTGGCCCGCATGCCGCCTATATGGCCTGCCGCGATGCTTATAAGCGTGCGATGCCGGGGCGGATTGTGGGGATTTCCATCGACAGTCACGGCAACAAGGCCTACCGGCTGGCGCTGCAGACGCGCGAGCAGCATATCCGACGGGAGAAGGCGACGTCGAACGTGTGCACGGCGCAGGCCTTGCTGGCCGTCATGGCGGGGTTTTATGCGGTGTTCCACGGGCCAGAGGGGCTCAAGGCCATCGCGCAGCGCATCCACCGCAAAACGGCAAGGCTGGTCGAAGGGCTGAAGGACGCGGGTTTTGACGTGCGGCCTGCGACCTATTTCGACACGATCACGGTGGACGTGGGGCTTTTGCAGAAGGGCGTGCTGGCCGCGGCGGTGCGCGAGGGGGTGAACCTGCGCGCGGTGGGTAAGACGAAGGTCGGGATCACGCTGGACGAGCGGACGCGGCCGGAGACGATCGAGGCGGTGTGGCGCGCCTTTGGGATCGACCGCGCAGACAAGGACTACACCCCGCATTACCACATGCCGGATAAGCTGATCAGGCAGACGCCGTACCTGACGCATCCGGTTTTTCACATGAACCGCGCCGAGACGGAGATGATGCGGTACATGCGGCGTCTGGCGGACCGCGATCTGGCGCTCGACCGGGCGATGATCCCGCTGGGCTCGTGTACGATGAAGCTCAATTCCGCCGCCGAGATGATGCCGGTGAGCTGGCGGGAGTTCTCTTTGCTGCACCCCTATTGCCCGGAGGATCAGGCGCTGGGCTATGCGGAGATGATCGGGGATCTGAGCGCCAAGCTGTGTGAGATCACCGGGTATGATGCCCTCTCGATGCAGCCGAACTCGGGCGCGCAGGGGGAGTATGCGGGGCTCTTGACCATCGCGGGCTATCACGCGGCTCGGGGCGAGGGGCATCGCAACGTGTGCCTGATCCCGGTGAACGCGCATGGCACGAACCCTGCCTCCGCGCAGATGGTGGGCTGGAAGGTCGTGGCGGTGAAGTGTGATGCCCAGGGCTCCATCGATCTGGAGGATTTCCAGGCCAAGGCGGAGCAGCACAGCGCCAATCTGGCGGGGACGATGATCACCTATCCCTCCACACATGGCGTGTTCGAGGAGACGGTGAAGGAGGTCTGCGCGATCACACACAAGCATGGCGGGCAGGTCTATATCGACGGGGCGAATATGAACGCCATGGTGGGTCTGTCGCGTCCCGGAGATCTGGGCGGCGATGTGAGCCACCTGAACCTGCACAAGACGTTTTGCATCCCGCATGGCGGGGGCGGTCCCGGGATGGGACCGATCGGGGTGAAGGCGCATCTGGCCGAGCATCTGCCGGGTGATCCCTTGAAGGGTGAGGGGGCGGTGTCGGCGGCGGCCTTTGGCTCGCCCTCGCTGCTGCCGATCTCCTGGGCTTATTGCCTGATGATGGGCGGGGCCGGGCTGACGCAGGCGACGCGCGTGGCGATCCTGAACGCCAATTACATCGCGGATCGGCTGAAGGGGGCGTTTGACGTCCTTTATCGCGGGGCCAAGGGCCGGGTGGCGCATGAGTGCATCCTAGACGTGCGCCCCTTTGCGGAGAGCGCCGGGGTCACGGTGGAGGATATCGCGAAGCGTCTGATCGACTCGGGCTTTCACGCGCCGACGATGTCCTGGCCCGTTGCGGGGACGCTGATGGTGGAACCGACGGAGAGTGAGACGAAGGCGGAGCTCGACCGGTTTTGTGATGCGATGCTGTCGATCCGGGCGGAGATCCGGGCCATCGAGGAGGGAGGGGACGCGGAGAACAACGCGCTCAAAAATGCGCCGCACACGATGGAGGATTTGGTGCGCGATTGGGACCGGCCGTATTCTCGGGAGCAGGGGTGTTTCCCACCGGGGGCTTTCCGCGTGGACAAGTACTGGCCGCCGGTGAACCGGGTGGACAACGCCTATGGGGATCGGAATCTGGTGTGCACCTGTCCGCCGATGGAAGAGTTTGCGGAGGCAGCGGAGTAGCGCTCGTCGGCCCTTTCGGGCCGCCTCGCTTGGGGCGCGAGACTTGTGGCCGTGGTGTGTGCTGAGACGTGGGAGCCTCCGGCGGAGGTATTTTCGAACCAGAGAAGGACCTTAGCCGAGATCCTTGAGGATCAAAGTCGCGAGGTGATTGGCCCAGGTGGCGTAGATCGCCGGGCCTGGGTGGTAGCCGTCGGGGGCCATGTGCTCGATGTCCATGGGGAAGTCGAAGGGGACATGGCGTGCGTTTGGGTGCGCGCGGCAGAGCGTTTGGAGACGGGCGTCGAAGGCTTCGGCTTGGCGGCCGAGCAGCCAGCGGAGTGGGTTCGGAAGCAGCGGGAAGTGGCCGAGGGGTGGCAGCGCGCAGGCGTAGATGTGTTGGGCTCCGAGGGCTGTAAGGCGGTTGAGGAGTAACGTTTGGCGCGCGGTCCATTGGCTGACGCTTGTGCCTTTGGTCACGTCGTTCACGCCGAGGGCGGTGACGGCGATGGTGGGCGTTCTTTCGAACGGTGCGTCGAGTTTGGCGAGTGCGTCCTTCGTGCGGTCGCCGCAGCGGGCGCGGAGCTCCCAGCTGAGCGGCATGTGCGGCGCGAGGGCTGAGGTGAGCTGGCCGGAGAGGGCTTCTGATTGGTGTTCGCAGCCGACGCCAGCGGCGGAGCTGTCGCCGACGATCAGGAGGTGGTGCGCGGCTTCTGGCTGCGTGCCGGCGCGGGGGCCGGGCGGTTCTTGTAGCGTGCGTGCGGTGCGGCGGACGTGGAGCCCTTGCGCGATGAGCAGAGGTGCGAGCGCGGCGCGCAGGGGCCAGTCGATAAGCGGCGTGGCGCGCGCCATCAATCCAGAAGGAACGACAGGCGGCCGGCGATGTCGTGCCAGACTTCTTCGGAGCGAGCGCAGAGGAGGTACCCGTCGCACACGTCCGAGCGATAGGCGGCGCCTTCCAGCATGCGCACGACGCCTCCCGCGCGCGCCACGATGAGCGCGCCTGCCGCGTGGTCCCAAGGCGTGAGCCGCGCGGAGAGCATGAAGTCGACGTGGCCGAGCGCCATCTGGCGAAACTCGTGGCACGAGCAGCGCAGGTTGAGGACGCGGTTCACGCTTGGGTAGACGGCGGCCATCGCGGGGCGTTTGTCTTCGGGCAAGAGGTTCAGCGGCAGGAAGCCGGTCAGGCCGGGTGAGGGCGCCGGATCGAGCCTGAGCGTGTCGCGGGTTCGGTCCTTGCGGATGTAGACCGCAGGGCCGTCCTCGAGCGCGCAGATCGCGTCGTCAAAAAGCGGATCGTAGAGTGCGCCGAGCACAGGCTCCGCCAGGCGGTTGGCCGACAGGATCACGCCGAAGGTCGCGAGGCCGCGGGCAAAGTTCCAGGTGCCGTCAACCGGGTCGACGACGAAGGCGAGTTTGGCGTCGGTAAGCTGGTTGCGCAGAGATGGGCGGGCAGCGATCGCCTCCTCCCCGATCACCAGCGCATCAGGATGCCGGTCCCGGAGCGCGGCGGTGATGGCCTTCTCCGCGCGGATGTCGGCCTCGGTCACGAGGTCGTCATGGGCCGATTTGGCGGAGATGTCGGACGGGGCGAGCTGGCGGAAGCGGGGCAGGATCTCGTCCCGTGACGCCTGTCGCAGGATGGCGAGGAGGTCATCGAGGTCTGTGTCGGTAAAGGTCATGGGGGGCTTGTGCCTCAACGGGCGCGCTTTGGCTACTCGCGCGCGCGCAGCACCTGGGCGGGGCGGGCCTCGAGCGGGGCGCGGGCAAAGAGCAGGCCGGTAAGCGTGGTCGCTACGATGCCGCCGCCGAGGACGAGGATGGCGGAGGGCCAGATGACGGTGAAGTCCGTCTCCATCACAAACGTGCTGACCGCCCAGCCGCCGAGAAGGCCCGCCGCCAGCGCGACGACGCCTGCGCCGAGGCCGAGCAGCACCGAGCGGAGGGCGAAGCTGGCGAGGATGCGCGCGCGCGGGGCGCCGAGGGTGCGCAGGACGGCAGCCTCATAGATGCGCCCGGGCAGCCCCGCCGCCGCAGCGCCGATGAGGACGAGCATGCCGGTGACCAGCGTGACCGCAGCGCCCCAGGACGTCGCCGACGCGATGCCGGCCAGCAGTCCCGACACCCGGTCGATGGCGTCGCGTACGCGGATGGCGGTGATGTTGGGAAAGGCCTGGCTGAGGTCGCGCAGGATGGCGGCCTCGGCGGCCTCTTCGGCGTAGACGGTCGAGATGAACGAATGCGGCGCGCCGCGCAGGGCGGCCTCGTTCATCGACAGGATGAACCCGATCCCGGCGGTGGAGAAATCGACCTCGCGGAACGAGGTGACCTCCCCGGTGATCTCTCGCCCGAGGATGTTGAGCGTGAGCGTGTCTCCGAGCGCGAGGCCCATTTCCTCGGCCTCTTCGGCGGCAAAGCTGATCTGGGGCGGGCCGGTGTAGTCCGTCGCCCACCAAGCGCCCTCGGTGATCGTCGTGCCGTCCGGCATGGAGGCGGCGTAGGTCACGCCCCGGTCCCCGTCGAGCACCCAGTGATCGCCAGCCACCTCGCGCGCGGGCGCTCCGTTGATCTCGGTGATGATGCCGCGCAGCATGGGCGCGCTTTCGACGCGGGCGACTTGGGTGTCGCCTTCGAGACGTTCTAAGAACCCCGGCATCTGGTCACGCTGGATGTCGACGAAAAAGTAGCTGGGTGCCACGTCGGGCAGCTCTCCGGTGATGGCGCCGCGCAGGTTGCCGTCGATCTGGCCGACGGCGGCCAGCACCGACAGGCCAAGCCCGAGCGACAGCACCACCGAAGACGTGGCGTTGCGCGGACCTCCGATGGAGGCAAGCGCCCAGCGGAGGGCGGGGCGTCCGCGCACGCGTGTGGCGGCGCTGCGCGACAGGCGCCGAAGGCCGAGCGCGGCGAGGGTGAGCAACAGGAGCGCGCCGAGGATGCCTCCGAAGGTCCAGAGCGTCAGCTCGGCCGCCTCGCTGAACCAGATCGCGGTCCAGACGAGCAGCGCGAGCGCTGCGCCGACGACGATCAGATAGCGCACGCGGGGCAGGACCTTTGCGCGTCCAAGTGCGTCGCGAAAGAGGGTCGCGGCCTTGACCTCTTCGGCGCGGGCCAGCGGCCAGAGGGTAAAGATCGCCGCCGAAAGCGCGCCATAGATCGCCGCCTCCCAGAGCGCGGCTGGATAGATGGTAAAGACCGCTGGCACCGGCAGGCGCGCGCTGAGGATCGGGGCGACCAGCACGGGCAAGAGCGCCCCGAGCGCCAGACCGATCACGATGCCGATAGCCGACAGGACGCCGATCTGGATGCCGTAGGTCCAGAACAGCGTTGCCCGGTCCGCCCCCAACGTGCGCAGCGTCGCGATGACCGAGGTTTTGGTGGCGAGATACGCGGACACGGCGGCAGAGACGCCGACGCCGCCCACCGCGAGCCCCGAGAGCCCGACCAGCACGAGGAAGGCGCCCAGCCGGTCCACGAACTGCGCCACGCCAGGGGCGCCGTTGCGTGCGTCGGTCCAACGTCCGCCGGTGCCGTCAAAGCGCTCCTCTGCGTCCGCCGCAATGGCGTCGAGGTCGGTGCCGGGCGGCAGCATCATGCGGTAGTGCGTATCAAAGAGCGTGCCGGGCGCGATCAGGCCCGAATTGTCCAGCGCTTCGGTGCGCACAATGGACCGGGGTCCGAGGGCAAAGCCGCCGCCTGCCGCATCCGGCTCCACGTCGAGAATGGCCGTCAGGGTGAAATCCTGCGTGCCGAACCGCACGCGGTCTCCCGTGCTGATGTCCAGCCGGTCCACCAGATTGCGCGCCATGACGACGCCGGGCAGGCCATCCGCCCCATCCAGCGCCTCGGACAAGGGGATTGCCGGGTCCAGCACCACCTCGCCCACAAGCGGGTAGAGGTCATCCACACCCTTGAGCTGCGTCAGCGCGCGCTCGTCGCCAGCCTCCTTCGGCACCACGGCCATGGACCGGAAATCGACCACCTCGGAAACTTCTGTGGCGACACCTTCGAGCCAGGCGCGCTCGTCGTCGTCGGCAAACCGGTAGGTGAACTGCACCTCCGCATCGCCGCCCAAAAGGCGCGCGCCTTCGGCGACCAGCCCGGCCTCGATGGCCGCGCGCACCGACCCGATTGCGGCAATGGCGGCGACACCCATGGCGAGGCACGCGAGGAACACGCGAAAGCCCTTGAGGCCCCCGCGCATCTCGCGCCGGGCAATCCGCGCTGCAACGGCCAAGCTCATGCCGCGGCGGCCTGCGTTTCGAGCCGCCCGTCGCGCATCGTGACCACCCGGTCGCAGAGCCGCGCAAGCGCTGGCGCGTGGGTGACCATCACCAACGTCGCGCCGTGCCGGTCGCGCAGGGAAAAGAGCAGATCGACAATCGCGCTGCCGTTGGTCTCATCGAGGTTGCCCGTCGGCTCATCCGCGAGCAGGATGTCCGGACGCGGCGCTGCTGCCCGCGCAAGCGCTACGCGCTGCTGCTCACCGCCCGACATCTGCGAGGGATAATGCCCCGCGCGCCCTTCGAGGCCGACCGCCACCAGCTCGGCGCGCGCCTTGTCAAAGGCGTCCGCGTCTCCGGCGAGCTCCAGCGGGGTTGCCACGTTCTCCAAGGCCGTCATCGTCGGGATCAGGTGGAAGGATTGGAACACAACCCCCATATGATCCCTGCGAAACCGCGCCAGCGCGTCCTCGTCCATCGTGTCGAGCCGCTGACCCAGCGCGGTGATCGTGCCCCCGGTGGCCTGTTCGAGGCCGCCCATGAGCATAAGGAGCGAAGACTTGCCCGACCCAGAAGGACCCACCATGCCCAGCGTCTCCCCACGCGCGACGGTCAGCGACACGCCGTGCAGGATCTCCACCCGCCCGGCATTGCCATCGAGCGCAAGCTCCACATCGGTGAGGGCAAGGGCGGGGTCGGTCATCGGGCGGCTCGCTGGCTGTACGGATCAGTTCAGATATGGAGCGGGCACACAGCTGAGCAAGGTCGCCGGCGTGGTCTTTGTGGCCACGGGGCTTGGCGTCAGCACGGCAAGCGCCGAGCCGATCACGCTCCTCGCCTTCGGCGACAGCCTGACCGCGGGCTACGGCCTGCCCCGCGAACAGGGCTTTGTCCCGCAGATGGAGGCTTGGCTGCGCGGGCAGGGCGC
Source organism: Pseudaestuariivita sp. (assembly GCF_052825805.1). NCBI lineage: Bacteria > Pseudomonadati > Pseudomonadota > Alphaproteobacteria > Rhodobacterales > Paracoccaceae > Pseudaestuariivita > Pseudaestuariivita sp. The sequence goes on from NZ_JBRBVB010000010.1 coordinate 443,681, forward strand.
GGATGTGACGCTGATCAATGCGGGTGTTTCGGGCGACACCACGGCGGGCGGGCTCTCGCGCATCGACTGGTCGCTCACGCCCGAGGTCGACGCGATGATCCTGGCTTTAGGTGGCAACGACCTTCTGCGCGGCATCGATCCGGCCGTGTCCCGCGCCAACCTCGAAGGCATCCTGCAAGCCGCCGAAGGGGTCGAGGTGCTGGTGGTCGGGCTTCAGGCGCCCAGCAACTACGGTCCCGATTACAAGCAGGCGTTCGACGTCATGCACGACGAGCTGGCCGAGACATACGGCGCGCTCCACCAGGACACGTTCTTTCGCGGCCTACCGAGCGACGAGGCGGGCTTTTTGTCCTTCATGCAGCGCGACGGCATCCACCCCAACGCCGACGGCGTGGCGCGGATCGTTGCGGCCATGGGACCCCGTGTTCTGGACCTTCTGGCCGAGGTCGAGTGAGTGCCGGGCCGGCTCTTTCTCGACACGGGCCTGACCGGGTTCGACCCGGCCGTGCCGGACGCGATGCAAGAGCCGCCGCGCCTCAACATGGCGCCGGGTGAAGAGCTGACCTGCCTCACGCCCGAAGGCTGGCGCCGGATGCGCTGGGGGCTGATCCCTCAGGGCCGCAAGAACGCGCGCGGGCGCCCGGTGATGGAGACGCTGATCAACGCGCGCTCCGAGACCGTCTTCGACAAATCCGCCTTCCAGGGTCTCAAACGCTGCGTGGTGCCGGCGACGGGCTGGTACGAATGGACCGGTGCCACCCGCCGCAAACAGGCATGGTCCCTGCGTCAAAAGGACGGCGCGCTTTGCGTCTTTGCCGCCGTCTACGACATCTGGAAAGCGCCCGGCGGCCTCGAAGTCCCGCAAGTCGCCACAGTCACCTGCGCGCCCAACGCCGACGTCGCCCCGATCCACCACCGCATGGGCGTGATCCTCGACGCAGAAGGCCAAGAGGCATGGCTATGCGGTGACGAAGATGCGGCCAAGGCTGTCCTGGTGCCTTGGCCAGACGGCCTCCTCAAGATCGAAAAATGCGCTGACCCTAATGCCTTGGCATCATAGAAAGTGCCACAAAGAAGCTATATCGGTTCGATATCTGATCTCAGTCACGGAGTGCGAGACTTCTTGTGAAACTCGAAATCATTCACGTGTTGTGTCAAGTCTATGGAGCCCCAGCACTTTTGCTTAAGGTGCCAGCCGCTGGGCGGGACCGCAGCATGAATGACTTTGAGACCCTTTGCTTGAAGAAGTTCAGCGGCAGGGACGAAATCCTGATCAGAAGAGATCAACACTGCGACGTCAAAAGCGTCTTGCCATGCGAGGCTGACGAGATCAGTAGCAAGCCGGGTGTCGATGCCTTTTTCCTCAGTGCCTCGCATATCCGCACCGCATCCCACACATTTATGAGCTGGCGCATGACAACTCGGACACAAGGGCGGCCCCTTCTTCCTGGTTCGGGGAATGAACTTTGCATTAACGCCAGGAAACACGTCCAACACGCTTGATGCCCAGTTTTTCAGCCTTGTTTCCGTTTCAGCATTGTATGAGCCGTATACATTCATGCCAGAATAAACGGCCATCGCTGTTGGATCGATCAGTTGTCCTGCTTCGCGCGTCAGAACTTTGGGCAGTTTCTTCCAATCAGTTGAAAAACCGGCGCGATGGCGCTGTACCGAAAGCGTATAATTCCAGAAGTCAGCAAAGATATGCACGCGATATTCTGTACGTTCCATCCCGTCCACCACAACTACTCGCGACCGAGCGCCGTGCGTAGCATTCTGTCAACGATTTGCCTACATCTTTTCTTGACGAAGCCATGTTTTGTGGACATATCACCAGTAACAAACCCCCTCGAACGACGCCGGCTACACGGGCAAACGTCAGTTCGGGTAACCATAAAGAGCGCTTCGGCGCTCTTTTTTTTACCGTGCGAACTTCTTGTGCTTCATCCGTTTCGGCTCGAGGGCGTCGGCGCCGAGGCGGCGTTTCTTGTCTTCCTCGTAGTCGGCGAAGTTGCCTTCGAACCACTCCACATGCGCCTCGCCTTCGAAGGCGAGGATGTGGGTGCAGAGGCGGTCGAGGAAGAACCGGTCGTGCGAGATAACCACGGCGCAGCCGGCGAAGTCGCCGATGGCGTCTTCGAGGGCGCGCAGGGTTTCGACGTCGAGATCGTTGGTCGGCTCGTCGAGGAGCAGGACGTTGCCGCCCTCCTTGAGCAGGCGCGCCATGTGGACGCGGTTGCGTTCCCCGCCCGACAGGAGCCCGACCTTTTTCTGCTGGTCGCCGCCTTTGAAGTTGAAGGACGAGCAATAGGCGCGGGAGTTTACTTGCGCGTCGCCAAGCTCGATGATTTCCGCGCCGCCGGAGATCGCCTCCCACACGGTGTCGTCTGCGTTGAGGTCGTCGCGCGATTGGTCGACGTAAGAAAGCTGCACCGTATCGCCGTAGCTGACAGTGCCGCTGTCGGGCTGTTCCTGCCCGGTCAGCATCTTGAAAAGCGTCGATTTGCCCGCGCCGTTGGGACCGATCACGCCGACAATGCCGCCGGGGGGCAGGGAGAAGGAAAGGTCCTCGATCAGCAGCTTGTCACCCATCGCCTTTTTCAGGTTCTCCACCTCGATGACTTTCGAGCCGAGACGTGGCCCGTTCGGGATGACGATCTGGGCACGGGTGATCTTTTCGCGCTCGGACTGGCCAGCCATTTCCTCGTAGGCCTGGATGCGGGCCTTGGACTTGGCCTGCCGGGCTTTCTGGCCCTGCCGCATCCATTCAAGCTCGCGTTCCAGCGTCTTTTGCTTTGCCTTGTCCTCCTTGGCTTCGCGCTCGAGCCGTTTGGCCTTTTGCTCGAGCCACGCCGAGTAATTGCCCTCGTAGGGGATGCCGCGGCCACGGTCGAGCTCGAGGATCCAGCCGGTGATGTCGTCGAGGAAGTAGCGGTCGTGGGTGACGATCAGGATCGTGCCCTTGTAGTCGATCAGGTGCTGTTGCAGCCAGGCGATCGTCTCGGCATCGAGGTGGTTGGTCGGCTCGTCCAGCAGCAGCATGTCGGGCGCTTCGAGCAGAAGCTTGCAGAGCGCCACGCGGCGGCGTTCGCCGCCCGAGAGGGTCGCCACCTCTGCCTCGTCCGGCGGGCAACGCAGGGCCTCCATCGCGACGTCGATCTGGCTGTCGAGATCCCAGAGGTTGCCCGAGTCGATCTCGTCCTGGAGGGCGGCCATCTCGTCGGCGGTCTCGTCAGAGTAGTTCATAGCCAGCTCGTTGAAACGGTCGAGCTTGCCCTTCTTGTCCGCCACGGCGAGCATGACGTTGTCGCGCACGCTGAGCGTCTCGTCGAGCTGCGGCTCCTGCGGGAGGTACCCGACCTTGGCGCCTTCGGCGGCCCACGCCTCCCCGGTGAAGTCGGTATCATAGCCGGCCATGATCTTCATGAGGGTGGACTTGCCCGCGCCGTTGACGCCCACGACGCCGATCTTGACGCCGGGCAGGAAGGACAAGCGGATGTTCTCAAAGCATTTCTTGCCGCCGGGATAGGTCTTGGACACGCCGTCCATGTGGTAAACGTACTGGTAGCTGGCCATGGAACCTCTCCGCGCTGATGGGCTGCGGGGCTATGTAGCGGCGAGGGGGGCGGAGTGCAATTGGTGGCGCGCGGGCGCCTCGCCAAAACGGCGAAAGGCTCCGGGCGTGCCGGAGCCTTCCTTCCTCGGGGCGCTTTAGGGTGTGGTGCGCCCGTCAGATCCCGGGCCAAACGGGGTACGCGTGTAAGGATCACAAGTCTCAGGTCACTGGTCACAAGGCACTAGACATGGGCCCGGGTGCATCGGACGACCAGACGGCGGGGGGTGCCGCCCGGCCGTATCGCCCGGGTCAACTGGGCGTGAACGGGATCGAGGAGTGGTGCAGGACGAACTTGAGATCACCGTCGTCCATGCGCTCGATGCCGAAGGTATACTCGACCTTCACTTCCATCTCTTCGGTGGTCATGAAGTAGTAGTTGCCCATCGCCATGGCCGTGTCGCCGCTGATGACGATGCCTTCGCTCTCCCACCGCACGTTCGTGTAGGGCGCGATGGCAAAGCCGCCGTCCTCGGCGATCTCGCCGCCGACAAAGTACGACAACGCCTCATCGAAGTCGCCGCGGAACTGGTCGTCAGCCGCCAGAGTCGGCTTGAACAGCACCGGACGCTCGCCATAGGCGTAGAAGTTTTCGATGTGATCGGTGGCCGCCGCGCGGTAGTCGCCACCTTCGGTGTGGATGGCGCCGATTTTGACGATGCCCTCACCCCAGGCGGTCTTGAACGCAACGACGTCCGAGACGGTCAGCTCGGCGGTGGTGTCTTCGGTTGCGGCAATCGCCGGCAGGCTGGTGGCGGCAAGAAGGGCTGCGGCGGCAAAGGTCACGGTCTTTTTCATGGTGTCTCCTGGTTAAGCAGACGGGGTCTCCGTCTGTGCAGCCAAGGTGGGGTTGACGGGATCGATAAACCAATGGAAAGAAATCCTGTGATCGATAGCCCTGCGCTATGTCTTCTGTTGGAGGTGCCATGCGTCCTACCCTGCGACAGCTGTCGTACTTTGTGGCCGTCGCCGAGGAGGGCGGCTTTGGCGCGGCAGCGGCGGCGCTCAACGTCAGCCAGCCGAGCCTGTCCAAGCAGCTCGCCACGATGGAGGCCGAGCTGGGCATCGCGCTCTTCGAGCGGACCTCGCGGCGGGTGATGCTGACCCCGACTGGCGCGGCGCTTTTGCCGCGGGCGCACAGGCTCTTGCACGACGCCACCGAGTTCCGGGCGATTGCGCTCGGGGCGATGGGGCTTTTTGGCGACAAGCTGACGATTGGTGTTCTGCCGTCGATTGGAGCCTATTTCATGCCGACCGCCAACCGCCGCCTCCACCGCCAGTACCCGGACCTGCGACTGGTTGTGCGCGAGGGCGCGACGGTCCAGCTCTTGGCGATGCTGAACGAGGGCAGCATCGACGCGGCCATCGGCACCCCCACCAACCTGCCGAACGTCGAGAGCGTTCCGCTTTTTGCCGAGACGCTGTGGATTTGTGCGGCGAGCGACGATCCCCTGTCTGCCGAAGAGGGCCCGGTGACGCTGGACGATCTGGCGCACCGGCCGCTCCTGGCGCTCAACCCCGACTTTACGCTGCACGACATCGTGGGGCGGCTCGCGGCGGAGGCCGGAACGTTTGTCAGCCGCGCCTACGAGGGCTCGAGCCTCGATGCGATCCGTCAGATGGCGGTGATGGGCGCAGGCGTTGCGGTGCTGCCGTCGCTTTACGCGCTGGCCGAGGCGATCCGCGACCCGGAGTTTATCGTGCGGCGGATCGACCACCCGAACGCTCGTCACGACATTCACCTGCATTGGCGGCGCTCGGCGGCCAACCAGAGCGACTTTCGCGAGCTGGCGGGGCACCTCATCGCGGTCAAGCAGGAGATCCGGGCTGCGCGCGATGAGCGCTTTCGCTGAGCAAGGGGGTGCATCCGGCACTCTGGACAATCGCATGGCTGCAGGGCCATTTTGCGCGCATGTTTGGCGGTGGACACACACGGCGGGCCATCGGCCTTTTGGGGGGATCGTTCGATCCCGCGCATGCCGGGCATCTGCACATCTCCAAGGCAGCGCTGCGCATCTTTGGCCTGAGCGAGGTCTGGTGGCTCATGTCACCGGGCAACCCCTTGAAATCGCAGGGACCGGCGGAGTTCGACCGGCGCGTGGCAGCGGCCCACAAGGTGATCAACCACCCGCGCATCCGTGTCAGCACCTTCGAGCGGGACTTTGGCACGCGCCACACCGCCGAGACGCTGGCGCTCTTGACCGGGCGTGCGCCACGTCAGCGCTTTGTCTGGCTGATGGGCGCGGACAACCTGGTGCAGTTCCACCGCTGGCAGGACTGGGAGGACATCCTGCACACCGTTCCCGTGGGTGTCTTTGCGCGTCCGGGTGACCGGCAGGCGGCGCTACACGCGCCGGCGGCGCAGGTCTATCGCCACGCCCGTCTCAGAGGCCGCAAGGCGCGGCTTTTGGCGCAGGCCGAGGCGCCCGCCTGGGCCTTCGTCAACCTGGCGATGCGGAGGGAGAGCTCAACGGCGATCCGCGCCTCGGGCGCCTGGGTGCGCTGAGGGCGGCGGCAACTGGGTCGAGATGATCCCCGCGAGCGCGATCACCGCCATTCCCGCCCACGTAAGCGGCGCGGGCACGTCCTGGAACACGAGGTATCCCAGCGCCGTGGCCGCCAGCAGCTGGACGTAGACAAAGGGCGCCACCTGCGCCGCCGACGCCTGCCGGTAGGCGAGGATCAGCGTCAGGTTGCCTCCCATCGAGCAGAGCCCGGATACCAGCAGCAACGCGATGATCTTCGGTGACATCTCCGGCCAGAACCAGAGCCCGAGCGGCGTCAGCAGCACCATCGCGGCCAGCATCTGGCTGGCCAGCAGCGTCTTGGGCGTGAACGCACCGGCCAACCAGCGCGAGGCGGTCAGGAACCCGCCGTAAAAGAGCCCCGCGAGCACGGCAAAGGCGAGGAATGGCTCGGCATTGCCCGTCGGGCGCACGACCATGAGCACGCCCGCAAACCCGGCCAGCACGAGGAGCCAGCGCAGCGCGGAGACCCGCTCCTTGAGCAGCAGTGCCGAAAGCACGACGCTCACGATGGGACCGACAAAGAGCCCGGCGAAGGCATCCGCGAGCGGGGCGCGTGAGAGCGCGGTCAGGATCGAAAAGATACCCGCCCCGATGAGCGCGCCGCGAAACCACAGGCGCGGATCGCGCAGGCAGGCAAACTCCGCGCGCGGCAGGAACGGCAGCACCGCAAGCGCGCCCACCACAAAGCGCGCCCAGGCCACAAACGGCGCGGCCACGCCCTCGGCCTGCAAGAGCTTGCCCGCCGTGTCGCCCGCCGGGATCAGCGACATGCCAAAGCACAAAAGGAGTGCCAGTCTCCACATGGCGCAGTCCCTAAATGCTTTGCCGGCCGAGCGAAACGGGAGAACAAGCCGCCGCGCCGCATGTCATAGATTAAACCGCCAGCTGGACTCACCGATGCCACTGCCGCGCCCGGGCCACGGAGCACCCAATTGTGAGCGTCCCGCCACTCCAGAGCCGTTGTGCCGCGCGCAGCGATGTGGCTAACCTCGCGCCATGAGCAGTTTGTATTCCCGCAGGCACGTACTGGCTGCCTTGGCCTCAGTTGCCGCGACCGCGGCCTGCGCCAATGCACCCGACCGGTCCCTGAAACCGCAGCTCCGTCCCGGGCCCCGCGCCTCGGACGGGACACGTCCCGTGGAGCGGCCGCGCATGGCCAGCGGCGCAGAGCTGGTCGCGCAATCGGGTGTGAGCGGCGTCGTCGGCTTTCAGGTGCTCGACGCCCGCACGGGCCAGGTCCGCGAAGAGCTGAATGCCGGCACGTCGCTGCCGCCTGCCTCGGTGATGAAGACTTTGACGGCGCTCTATGCGATTGACGTGCTGGGAGCCTCCCACCGGTTCGAGACGCGGCTCCTGGCGACGGGCCCCGTCGCGGGCGGGGTCGTGCAGGGGGATTTGATCCTTGCGGGTGGGGGCGATCCGACGCTCGACACCGACGCGCTGGCGGCGCTGGCCGGGCAGCTGCGTGCGGCGGGAGTGACGGGCGTCTCCGGCGCGTTCCGCGTCTGGGGCGGCGCGCTGCCCCAGTTCGATGACATCGACAAGGGCCAGCCAAATCACGTGGGTTACAATCCGGCGATCTCGGGGCTCAACCTCAACTACAACCGCGTGCATTTCGAGTGGCGCCGCTCGGGCGGGCGCTACACGGTGAGCATGGACGCGCGGTCAGGCTCGCGCCGTCCGGTGGTCACGGTCTCGCGGATGGTCGTCGCTGACCGGCGCCTGCCGGTCTACGAGTACCGCGACGGCGGTGATTTCGACAGCTGGAGCGTGGCAAGCGGTGCGCTCGGCGGTGGCGGCGCCCGGTGGTTGCCAGTGCGCAAGCCCGAGCTTTATGCTGGCGATGTCTTTCGCACGCTGGCCCGCGCCGAAGGCGTTACGCTGCCCGCCGCCCGTATGCAGCGCGGCACGCCCGGGGGGCGGCAGGTGGCGCGCCATCTGTCGGGTCCGCTCGAAGAGATCGCGCGCGACATGCTGCGCTTTTCCACCAACCTCACGGCCGAGGTGCTGGGTCTTGCGGCGACCGCCCGGCGCGGACGCACTGCGGGCTCCCTGCGCGCCTCTGCCACCGAGATGGGGCGCTGGGCGAACGAGCGCTATGGCCTGCGCGGCGCGAGCCTCGTCGATCACTCGGGGCTGGGCGACGCCTCCCGCCTGCCGGCTTCGGCGATGAACACGGTGCTCTACCGGGCGCGCGGCACGGGCATCGCGCCGCTCCTCAAGTCGATCCCGATGCGCGGCCCGGACCGCAAGGTCATCAACGGCCACCCGGTCAAGGTGCATGCCAAGACAGGCACGCTCAACTTCGTCTCGGCGCTCTCGGGTTATGCGACCGCCGCGGATGGCACGCCGCTCGTGTTCACGATCTTCGCCGCCGACATGCCGCGCCGGAACGCCGTTTCGCGCGCGGAACGTGAGCGCCCCGAGGGCGGGCGCACCTACAACACCCGGGCCAAGAAGCTGCAGCAGGTGCTGCTGCAGAGGTGGGGTAGGGTTTACGGGAGCTGAAGGGCCGGCAAAGGGGCAACCTTCAACGTTTCAGACAGCCGCTTAATTCAGAGCAACCGCCTGACAGGCACTGTCAGGCCGCGCCGACCCGCCCCACTGGGGCGGCGCGATGCGCCACCCCTCGGGTCGGCGCGTGAACGCCCGTAGATAAAAAAGTTAGTTCTCAGATTGTGCGCCCTTAAGTGCGCCTGCCCCAATCAGTTCTGGATCACGACCTTGAGGTTCTTCGGCCCGAGGCTCTGCGTCATATGAAAAAGGATCGCGGCATGGTCCGGGTGCAGACGCACGCAGCCCGCCGAGGCCGGGCGTCCCAGCTTGGAGATCTGGTTCGTACCGTGGATCGCGTAGTGCCCGCGAAAGAAGATCGCGTAGGGCATCGGCGCGTTGTCGTAGAGCGACGATTTGTGGTTCTTGGACAGCCACTTGCCGCTCCATGTGCCGCGCGGCGTCCACTTGCCCGACCGCGCCGTCGAGACCGGCCACCGATAGACGATCTGCCCGTGGTGGTAGACGGTCATCGTCTGGCTTGACACGTCGACCTTGGCCACGAGCGGCGCGGCAAGCACGGCGGGCGCTGAAAGGGCAAGGGCAAGGAAAAAGACACAAAACGTCAACACACGGGAAACACGGAAAGAGCCTGTCATGGATATCCCCAAATTTGGCGATTGAAGATATCCACAAGTTGCCCCGGCGGCATGCACCCGGTCAAATGTTAACTGTGCCAACGACTTGCAAAGTCGGGTTTTCCAGACCCTCCACAGGGCTGTACACAGGTCAGGGAGAATTTCCGGCCCTTGGGGCGTGCCTGCCTCGAGGCGCTACAGCGACAGGTGCCGCGCCCGCGCCCCACGCTCAATCGCGGCGGCGTGCAGGCGGTCGAGGTCCAGCTCGTAGCGGATCTCCTCGAGGAGCCGCAGCTCAGCCTCGCCAAGCGTCCCCTTGGCGACTGCAACGTCGCATGCAAGCGCATAGGCCGTCTCGAAAAGGCGCTGCGGCAGGTTCTCGCGCAAAAGGCCGAAGAGCGCGTCGAGGCCGTCCTCCTGCTCGAAAAGATCGAACACGATCTGCGCCGCCTCCCGCATCCGGTCGGTATCGTAGTCGGCAAAGACCGGCAGGATTTCGACCGCGCTTTCGATCTTTTTCAGCTCGACCGTGCGCAGGTTGGAATCGGAGGCGGAGACGGCGATCATCAACGCAACGAGACAGTCCTGCGCGGAGAGCAGTTCGGTGTCGGGGGCTGGCATGGAAGTGTCCTGACGGAAAGGGCCGCGGGCGGCAAAGCTTCTTCAGTTTATTGACGTGCGCGCGCCGGGGCAATAGGTCAGGCGCCTGGGTGGCGGCGCAGGGCCGACCCGCCCGATTTGCACCCACCTTTGGAGGTTTCAGATGTCCGATCTGCGCGAGCTTGCCATGGAGGCCAAGGCCTGGCCATTCGAAGAGGCGCGCCGGGTGCTCAAACGGTATCACAAGGCGCCGCCCGAGAAGGGCTATGTGCTTTTTCAGACAGGTTACGGCCCGTCGGGCCTGCCGCATATCGGGACCTTTGGCGAGGTCGCGCGCACGACGATGGTGCGCCGCGCCTTCGAGGTCCTGTCGGACATCCCTACGCGCCTCATCTGCTTTTCGGACGACATGGACGGCTTTCGCAAGGTGCCGGGCAACGTGCCGATGCAGGCGGAGCTGGCCGAGGACCTGAACCTGCCGCTCACCAAGGTCCGCGATCCCTTTGGCACGCATGCCGGGTTTGCGCAGCACAACAACGCAATGCTGTGCGACTTCCTCGACAGCTTCGGGTTCGAGTACGAGTTCATCTCGGCCACCGAGCACTACGAGGCGGGCAAGTTCGACGAGATGCTGCTGACGGCGCTGGAGCGGTTCAACAAGATTCAGGAGATCATGCTGCCGACGCTGGGTGAGGAGCGGCGCGCGACCTATTCGTGTTTTTTGCCAGTGTCGCCCAAGACGGGCCATGTGCTGCAAGTGCCGACGCTGGAGCGCAATGTGGCCAAGGGCACGATCGTCTACGAGGAGCCGGACGGCGAGCGCGTCGAGCTGCCTGTCACGGGCGGCAACGTCAAGATGCAGTGGAAGGCAGACTGGGCCATGCGCTGGGCGGCGCTGGACGTCGATTACGAGATGTCTGGCAAGGATTTGATCGACTCGGTTACGCAGTCGACCAAGATCTGCCGCGCGCTGGGCAAGACGCCGCCGGAGTCGCTGTCCTACGAGCTCTTCAACGACGATCAGGGGCAGAAGATTTCCAAGTCCAAGGGCAATGGCCTCTCGATGGAAGACTGGCTGGCGTACGCCGCGCCGGAAAGCCTGCAGTATTTCATGTACCAAAAGCCTAAGACGGCCAAACGGCTTTACTTTGATGTGATCCCGAAGGCAGTCGACGAGTACCACCAGCAGCTGCGCGGCTATGCCGATCAGGAGGCCAAGCAGCGTCTGGGCAACCCGGTCTTTCACATCCACGGGCATAATGTGCCCGGGAGCACTTTGGTCGTGCCGTTTGCGATGCTGCTCAACCTCGCGGCGGTGTCGGGGGCGCAGGACACCGAGACGCTCTGGGGCTTTATCAAGCGTTATGCGCCGGAGGCGTCGGCGGAGACGCATCCCGACCTTGATGCCGCCGCGCGCTTTGCGGTGCGGTATTTCAACGACCATGTGAAGCCCACACGCCAGCCGCGCCGGCCGGACGAGCAGGAGCGGGAGGCGCTGACGGCCTTGCGCGAGGCGCTGGCCGCCTACGATGGTCCGGTCGAGGACGAGGCGCTGCAATCGGTGGTCTATGCCGTGGGGCGCGACCGGTTCGACCCGCTGCGCGGCTGGTTCACAGCGCTTTACGAAGTGCTGCTGGGTGCCTCGCAGGGGCCGCGTTTCGGCGGCTTCATCGCGCTTTACGGCGTGCCGGAGACGGTGGCGCTCATCGACAAGGCCCTGGCCGGAGAGCTGGCGGGGTAAGGTGGGCCTCGGCCCACCTTACGTGGACGGCACGTCATTTTGCGCTAGAGTTCTTATTCAGAACCGGATGGAGGCGCGTGATGACACGGATTTTGGGATTGGTGCTGGCTGCGAGCTTGACTGTGGGGCTTGCAGGCGCGTCATGGGCCGAGGGCGCCCGGACCACGGTCGAGGAGACGATCACCAGCCAGATCGAAGCCTTCAAGGTCGATGATTTCGCCGAGGCGTTCACCTACGCCTCGCCCAACATCAAGCGCCTCTTCGGCACCCCGGACAGGTTTGGCATGATGGTCCGTCAAGGCTATCCGATGGTCTGGCGCCCTTCGGAAGTAGAGTTTCTCGACCGGGATCAGGCGGATGGCATCACGCGCCAGCGTGTGCTGGTCCGCGACCAGGCGGGGCAGGGGCATGTGCTGGAGTATTACATGACCGAGGGGCCGGACGGGTGGCAGATCGACGGGGTCACCAAGCTGCCGGCGCCGGACGTCGCAGTATAGGCTTTTCTTTCGGCGTTGGCGCGGTTTGAGCCCGTTGGAATTTGGATATTTTTAGCCAGAAGAAGTTGACGCCGTGCGCGCAAGTCAGAGTAGCGCGCGCTGGTCCTAGGCCGCGTTAACGTATGCGCCTTACACCCTTTTCCCGCGTCGGAGCTCACCGACGTGCGAGGCAGATCGAGGCCTGCTGAGGCCGGGAAAGGGTGAGATGAACAAGGCGATTTCGGATGGGATCGAATTTATGCCGGCGCCGTTTGCGGACGGGCTCGGGGCATATTCCAGCGGCGACGGGCGGCCGGGATCGCCAACCTACCAGAATGCGGCGAATGCGGCGTTTGTGCCGGCAGATCAGGACTTTGGCGGCTGTCTGGAACTCGTTAAGCAGAGCGGGACGACGCGCGTGCTTTACACCGGGCGCACGCCGATCCTGCCGGGGTGCTATCTGCGGATCACGGTGCGGCTGAAGGCCGTCAGCGGCGCGTTGCCGAATGTGCGTATCGGCGCCTGGGCGGGCCGGGGCAACAACAACCCGGTGACTGGTGTGCCGCTCGCGGGGCCGCAGCAGTCAATCTCGACCTATGGTGATGTGGTCGAGGTGTCGGCCATCGTCGGCACCGGAGACCGGGACGGGGTGGACCTCGTCTGGGGGATGCAGCCGGACTACGGGCATTTCGGGATCGATCTGACCGGGCCGAACGGCGGTGTCGTGCGGATCGATGATTTTGTGATCGAGGATCTGACGAGCGCCTTTCTGCGCGACATGGTGCCGTATGTGGATGTGCGCGACTATGGCGCGATCGGAAACGGTGTCTTTGACAACACGGACGCCTTCGAGGCCGCGGACGATGCGGCCAACGGGCGGCGTATTCTGGTGCCAGAGGGCACCTACCGGGTGAACAGCACGTTGACGCTTCATTCGGAGATGGAGTTCATCGGCCGTCTGTCGATGCCGTCCGGAGCGATCCTGCGGCTGGTCAAGGATTTCTCCCTGCCGCCCTATCTCGAGGCGTTCGATGACGAGGAGGTCGGTTTCAGGAAGGCTGTGCAGGCGCTTTTCAGCTCGGTCGATCACGAGACGCTCGACATGCGCGGGCGGGTCGTGTCGGTCAGTGAACCGATCGACATGCAGGCCGCCGTGGGCTCGGTCACGGTGTTCAAGGAGCGCCGGCAGATCCGCAATGGCACATTCTACGTCGAGGGCTCGGGCGGGCCGTGGGCGACGGATGTGCGGTCGAGCCAGGGGACCTATTCGACGAGCGACAACAAGGAGCTGCGCAACGTCAGCAACATCGCCAACATCCCTGTCGGCTCGCTCGTGACCGGCAATGGTGTGGGGCGCGAGATCTATGTCATGTCGCGCAACGTTGGCGCGCAGCGGCTGACCCTGTCAGCGCCGCTTTATGACGCGGAAGGCACGCAAAACTATACCTTTCGCCGGTTCAAGCCGGTGCTCGATTTCACCGGGTTCGATCAGCTTTCGAAATTCGAGCTGCAGGACATCGAGTTCGTGTGCAATTTCGAGGCGTCGGGCATTGCGCTGGCGCCGACGGGCGCGACGTTCAACGTGCGCGACTGCATCATCGACCGCCCGATGAACCGGGGCATCTGGTCGTGTGGCACGGGTTGTCAGGGCCTGCTGGTGGACCGCTGCCAGTTCCTGTCGGGCGAGTTCACCGAGCTGGCGCAGAACCGGGTCACGATTGCGCTCAACGGCAATTCCAACGACGTCAAGCTGCGCAACAACCGCTCGACGCGTTTGCGCCATTTCGCGGTCCTGCGCTCGGCGCAAAACATCGTGACGGGCAACCACTTCTTTCAGGGCGACAGCGCGACCAACGGCATCCGTACCGCCGGCATCGTGCTGGCCGGCAACACCGTGAACACCACGATCAGCAGCAACTACATCGACAATTGCTTTATCGAGTGGACGAACGAGAGCGATGAGACGCCGGACTTTTCCAGCGGGTTCAGCTTTGCCGGCTGCTCGATCACCAACAATATCTGTCTGACGACGCGCGTTGCGCCGTGGTTCGCGTTCCTGGTGGTCAAACCCTACGGCAGCGGCAATTTCCTGAATGGGATCGCGGTGACCGGCAATATGTTCCGTGCGCTTGGAGGGTCGATCAACCGGCCGGCGCGGGTGGATACGACGTTCTCGAACCTCGATCACTCGCGCAACAAGGACGTGCTGTTTGAGGGGAACACTTACCACAACGTGCGCGATCAGGTGATGAACCCGGCGCTGATCGAGCACGACCAGAACTCTGCCGAGAGCACCTGGGAGATCGACTGTTCGGACTATCTGCCGTTCGAGGCGCGGACCCGGCAGGTCGAGGGCTTCGCCAACCGCGAGCGCATTCGGTCTTCGGGTGGCAGCACGCGGTACATCGCGCCCTACTTCGACGTCGGGCGCGGGTCCGGCGGGCAGGAGGTGCACGCCAAGTGGGGCGAGGCGGTGTCGGGCCGCATCGCCGTCAAGGTCCGTATGGACAGCTAAGGTTCGGCGGCGTCTGGCGGGTCAAAAGTCCTTCCAGACGCCGACTTTGAACTGGATGAGGTCGTCGTTGAAAACGCCGTATTCGACGCCGAACTCGGTCGCAAAGCCAAATCGGTTGGGGACCACCACGTTGCCGGCCACACGGGCAAAGGCGTCGAACTCCGAGGGTTGGCCGGTTTGCAGTTGGGCAAAGGCCTTGAGGCCGGACGGCCAGGCCAGGCCAAAGGTCAGGTCGAGTTTGTAGTCCGCTTCCCTCGTGGCAACCTTGACCTCAGCGGCGGCGTCGGCGGCCGCCCATAGGTTGAGGCCGCGGCGCTGAAAGCCCTTGCCGTAGGAGATGGCGGGTCGCAGCACTTGCGCCCCTTCGATCTGACCGACGCCGATGTCGATGCTCAGTGCGTGGCCATCGTCGGTGGTAAAGATCGGCCAGCCGGCAAATAGCACCAGCTTGCCGCCGCCCGAGACGGAGCGGCCTGCGTCGATGCCAAGTTTGAGTTTTGGCGTCGCGCCGTACTCGAAATAGAGCGCTGTGTATTGGGTCATTGGGGTCGTGAACGGGGCGACCGTCGAGATACCGACCCTGTGTGAAAAGCTGAGGAAGGCCGTTCCTTCCTCCCGCGGCCATGCGCCGGCGGACACCAGGCCAGGCGCCGCCAGCAGGGCCAGCGTCGCGAGGCATCTGGGTATCGGAGCCTTGCGTGTCATCACCTGCGCCAAGGTCGGTTAACTTGGTTTAAGAAGCGTTAACCGCGCTTAACTGCCCCGGTGGTGTTGCCTCGAATGATTGCGTATAGCGCCTGCGTGTCACCGGGGGTCAGCCCCCGGGTCCCAAGCCGCCGGAGCCTTTTGCGATGACATCCGTTTCTGACCCCCTTGCCGATGCCATTGCCGCACACCGCGCGGAAGGGGGCGGTGCGATCTCACGGCTGGGGTACTTTACCCAGCCGTTCCGCGTGAAAGACGGCCCGCTGAAAGGCCGCGTCATCAAGGTCTACCGCGCACCAAAAGACGCAGCCGTGCTCACGCGCATGGCCGAGGCGCATGACGCCTATGTCGGCGTGCTCACCGGAGCCGGCGTGCGCGTGCCGCGGACGGAGTTTCACGTCGTCGACGGCGCTCCCGTCATCCTGCAAGAGGGCCTGCCCGACGCCAGCATGATGCGTCCGCGCATCGCGCAAGGTACGCTCGAGGCGGCGCTGGCAGATGCCGAGGCGGCGGGGCAGGTCATCGCGCGGTTCTGGCTGGCCGTGCGCGATCACCCGCAGCGCGTCGGCTTTCACCCCTCGATCCGCAATTTTGCGATTGTGGAGGGGGAGGCGATTTTCTTCGACACCTTTCCGCCGCTCATCGAGTATTCGCGGGACGAACTGGGCAAGCTGCTGCTTACCTTTTCGGAGAGCCGGCTGATGCGATCGGTCGGCCCCCTCATCCAGTCCCGCGTCACCGCGATCCAGGACGAATGGTACTCCCCGTCCGAGACGTTGGTGGGTCTTGTCGGCTCGGCCTGCCGCCTGCGCCCGGATGATGCCGAGGCGTTCCTCAACTGGGGGCGCGACTTTGCCCGGCGGGAGATGGGCCCCTGGACCGATGAAACGCTGGCCAGGCTTGCAATCCCGCCGCGCCTCTCCGGCCTCTGGGTCGGCCTGCGCCGCGCGATGGGCCTGCAGGGTGCACCGAACGTCTGAGGACCGTTTGCGACGGTATCCGCTTTGGTCTGATCGAAACAGCCTGAGCCCTTAGCGTGAGTAATGCTCTTCTTTAAGGCAATTATTTCACGTTTTTCTCACGTCATATGTTCCTCTAAACCCCTCCTCGCCAAAGCCCACGCGCTTCGGCCCCGGCGGGCTCCCGACCGGGACAGACAGAAAAGAGGATCATACGATGACCTTTGCACGCACGATTTCTGGCGCCGCAGCCGCGCTGATCGCCCTCCCCTCGGCCGTGATCGCCGAGTCCAATGGCCCGGACGCCGACAAGCTCAAGTCCGAGGCCGTCCGCCTCGGCAAACTAGAATGCACCGTCGCCGGCGGCTTCGGTCTTCTGCTCGGCTCGTCCAAGAAAGCCGACTGCCGTTTCATCGCCGAAGACGGCACCGAGCGCTTCTACGACGGCAAGCTCAAGAAACTCGGCGTCGACGTCGGCATCAGCGACGAAAGCTTCATGTCGTGGGTCGTCTACTCGCCCAAGGACTCGGCCGTGTCCGACGACCCCATCACCGGTGAATTCGTGGGCTTCTCCGCGGACGCCGCACTGGGCATCGGCCTCGGCGCCAACGCTCTGATCGGAAGCACGCAAAAGAACGTCGGCCTCCAGCCCCTGCGCATCGAGGGCAAAAAGGGACTCAATCTGGCGGTGGGCATGACCTCGCTGGAGCTGGCACCGCGGGCAAGTTAAGCCGGGGAGACCGGTGCCTTGAGGACCCCGGGACAGGCAACTGTTCCGGGGTTTTCTTGTCAGACGCCGGCGACGGGCGCGCAGTCCCGAAATGCCGCGACATGCGGCGCGGCGCCGTCCAAGGAGAAGGCTGCGAACTCGCCCTCCGTCACGGCATAGGCGCGCGTGTTGAATTCCAAGCCATTGAGGACATTGCCAAATCCACTGTCCGCGACCGTCAGGCTGGTCCCATCCTCAGAGAGCGCATGGCGATTGGTGGAGATCACGTTTTCCTGCCCGCCCGCAAAGCGCATCGCGAACCAGGGACTGTCGAGCCAAGGCCGCTTGCGTGTGACAGTCAGCGTATAGAGCGGCTGAGACGGGTCATGCGTCAACCGGATCGACGCCTCGGGCGTGTCGTGCCAAAGCGTGCAGATCGGGCCGATCGTGTGATCCCAGGCAAGGGCGGGGACAGGCAGAATTGTGAGCAGAAGGATCAGTCGCATCACCGTGAGTTAGGGCGATGGAGGATGCGGGCGAGGGGCTAGGTGCAGTGGATTTGCTTTGGGCGCGGCGAGGCAAGCCATAACACGTTCGTTAACCAGTTTCGGGCGTGCCCCACAGAATCAACCACCCAATAACCCCGGGTACGGTGGGGCAGCCGCCCCCCCACAAATAAAAAAAAAACACCACCGGGCGCCACAACCCAAC
>NZ_JBRBVB010000011.1:0-70382 GCF_052825805.1 Pseudaestuariivita sp.
CGCCGGGATGCCGACCTGACGGCCGAGCAGGATGTGCTCGCGCGTCTGCGGCATCGGGCCGTCGGCCGCGTTCACCACCAGGATCGCGCCGTCCATCTGCGCCGCACCCGTGATCATGTTCTTGACGTAGTCGGCGTGGCCCGGGCAGTCGACGTGCGCGTAGTGGCGGTTGTCGGTCTCATATTCCACGTGCGCCGTCGAGATCGTGATCCCGCGTGCCTTCTCCTCCGGCGCACCGTCAATCTCGTCATACGCCTTGAAGTCGCCAAACTGCTTCGTGATCGCCGCCGTCAGCGTCGTCTTGCCGTGGTCAACGTGACCAATCGTGCCAATGTTGCAGTGCGGTTTCGACCGCTCAAACTTTTCCTTCGCCATGATGGCCTCCTTTAGTCGTCCGGCGGGCGCTCCGCCAAGTGTCTTTGAGGTCCCGGATCAGGTCCGGGACGCTCGCTTTGCTCACGCGTATTTCGCCTGGATCTCGTCAGAGATGTTCTGCGGGACCGGGTCGTAGTGGTCGAACTGCATCGTGAACTGCGCGCGGCCCGAGGACATCGAGCGCAGGTTGTTGATGTAGCCGAACATATTGGCCAGCGGCACGAAGGCGTTGATCGCGATGGCGTTGCCGCGCGGCTCTTGGCCCGTCACCTGCCCACGGCGGGAGGTGAGGTCGCCGATCACGTTGCCGGTATACTCTTCCGGCGAGATCACTTCGACCTTCATAATCGGTTCAAGCAGCTTGGCGCCGGCTTTCTTCATGCCCTCGCGCATGCCCATGCGGGCGGCGATTTCGAAGGCCAGAACGCTGGAGTCCACATCGTGGAACTTGCCGTCGATCAGGGCCACCTTGAAGTCGATCACCGGGAAGCCTGCCAGCGGACCGGAGTCCATGACCGACTGGATGCCCTTTTCGACGCCGGGGATGTATTCCTTCGGCACCGCGCCACCGACGATGCGGCTCTCGAAGGAGTAGCCTTCGCCCGGCTCGGTTGGGGTGATGATCATCTTGACCTCGGCGAACTGACCCGAACCACCCGATTGTTTCTTGTGGGTGTAGGTGTGCTCGACCTCGTGACCGATTGTCTCGCGGTAGGCCACCTGTGGCGCGCCGATGTTCGCCTCGACCTTGAACTCCCGCTTGAGGCGGTCGACGAGGATGTCGAGGTGAAGTTCGCCCATGCCCTTCATGATGGTCTGACCGGACTCGAGGTCGGTCTCGACGCGGAATGACGGATCTTCGGCTGCAAGACGCTGCAGACCCTGGGACATCTTCTCCTGGTCGTTCTTGGTCTTCGGCTCGACGGCAATCTCGATCACCGGATCGGGGAAGGTCATCGTTTCGAGAACCACCGGCTCTTTCTGGTCGCAGAGCGTGTCACCGGTCGTGGTGTCCTTGAGACCCGCAAGCGCGATGATGTCGCCGGCAAATGCCTCTTCGATCTCTTCGCGGTTGTTGGAGTGCATCATCATCATGCGGCCGATGCGCTCTTTCTTTCCCTTGGTCGAGTTGAGGACGGTGTCGCCTTTGTTCATCTTGCCCGAGTAGATGCGGGTGAACGTCAGCGAGCCCACAAACGGGTCGTTCATGATTTTGAACGCCAGGCCGGAGAAGGCCATGTCGTCGTCCGCGCGGCGGGCGATGTTACGCTCTTCGGTCTCGTCGCCAGGGGCAAAGCCCATGTAGTCGACCACGTCCAGCGGGCTGGGCAGGTAGTCGATCACAGCGTTGAGGAGCGGTTGCACGCCTTTGTTCTTGAACGCCGAGCCACCGAGGACCGGGACAAACGCCATCGAGAGCGTGCCCTTGCGGAGCAGCTTGCGCATGGTGGCAACGTCCGGCTCTTCGCCTTCGAGGTAGGCTTCCATCGCGTCGTCGTCTTGCTCGACGGCGGCTTCGACCATCTTCTCGCGCCATTCGGCGGCCATGTCGGCGAGGCTGTCGCGGATGGGTGCCTTGACCCAGGACGCGCCAAGGTCTTCACCCTGCCAGAGCCACTCTTCCATGGTGACAAGGTCGATCAGACCTTCGAGCTCGCTCTCCGCGCCGATCGGGATACCGACGGGCACGGCGCGGGCGCCGGTGCGGTCTTCGATCATTTCGACACAGTTGAAGAAGTCTGCGCCGATCTTGTCCATCTTGTTGACGAACACCATGCGCGGAACCTTGTAGCGGTCAGCCTGGCGCCACACGGTTTCGGTCTGCGGCTCGACACCTGCGTTGGCGTCAAGCACACAGACGGCACCGTCGAGCACCGCGAGCGAACGCTCGACTTCGATGGTGAAGTCGACGTGGCCGGGCGTGTCGATGATGTTCAGGCGGTGCTTGGGCGTATCGGCGGTCTGACCGTCCTCGGTGCGCTCCCAAAAGGTGGTGGTCGCAGCCGAGGTGATGGTAATGCCGCGCTCCTGCTCCTGCTCCATCCAGTCCATGGTGGCGGCGCCGTCGTGCACCTCACCGATGTTGTGGGACTTGCCGGTGTAATACAGGATCCGCTCCGAGCAAGTGGTCTTGCCGGCGTCGATATGGGCCATGATCCCAAAGTTGCGGTAGCGGTCGAGAGGATAGTCGCGTGCCATCGGGGCTGCTCCTGAGTGCCTGTGTCGGGGTGCGCTGGGTTACCAGCGGTAGTGCGAGAACGCCTTGTTGGCGTCCGCCATCTTGTGGGTGTCTTCGCGCTTTTTCACGGCGCTCCCGCGGGAGTTCACGGCGTCGAGAAGCTCACCTGCGAGGCGCTCTTCCATCGTGTTCTCGTTGCGGTTGCGGCTGGCGGTGATGAGCCAGCGGATCGCCAGGGCCTCGCGGCGCTCGGTGCGCACTTCGACGGGGACCTGGTAGGTGGCACCACCAACGCGGCGCGAGCGGACTTCGACGGCCGGTTTGATGTTGTCGAGCGCTTCGTGGAAGATTTCCACCGGCGCGCGCTTCACCTTGGCCTCGATGCGGTCGAGCGCGCCGTAGACGATACGCTCTGCGACGGATTTCTTCCCGTCGAGCATCAGGTTGTTCATGAACTTGGTGAGGACCTTGTCGCCATACTTGGCGTCGGGCAGGACTTCACGTTTCTCGGCGGCGTGACGACGCGACATCTGATCTTCCTCTTACTTGGGACGCTTGGCGCCGTATTTCGAACGGCGTTGCTTGCGGTCCTTGACGCCTTGCGTGTCGAGGACACCGCGCAGCACGTGATAGCGCACGCCCGGAAGGTCTTTGACGCGGCCGCCGCGGATGAGCACAACCGAGTGCTCTTGCAGGTTGTGGCCCTCGCCGGGGATGTAGCTGATGACCTCAAAGCCGTTGGTGAGACGCACCTTGGCGACGCGGCGCATGGCCGAGTTCGGCTTTTTCGGGGTGGTCGTGTAGACGCGCGTGCAGACGCCCCGCTTTTGCGGGCACTCCTTGAGGTGCATCGACTTGGACCGTTTGACTTTGGGCTGCCGCGGCTTGCGGATCAGCTGCTGGATCGTGGGCATATGGGCTCTTGCTCCCGTTTCGCGCTCATGTGTCTGCGCACATGAGGTGCGCGGGTTTCTTGTTCGTTACGCGCCTCACACGTCTGCAAAGCGCAAACACCGCGTCGCCATCCTCTGGAAAGGATCGCCGCGGTGGGGTGTCAGAGGATCGGGGCCAAGGCCCGGATCGTGGCCACTACAGGTCTGATTGTCGCAAGACGGAACTTCCCCGCCCGCGAGATGAGCGGCGTATAGGGGGAGTCGGAATCCTTGTCAACAGCGCCCCACGGGGCCTTGAGCGGTCAACGCGCTTGCCGTTCGCGCAGGAGCGTGAACACCCCTGCCGCGACCACCAGTACCACGCCCACGAGGGTCAGCTCATCCGGCCACTCGGCAAAGACGAGCCATCCCAAAAGCAGCGCCCAGAGGATGCCGGTGTACCGGAAAAGCGCCGTGAACGACAGCTCGCCCGAGCGGATCGCGAGCACGCTGAAGAGGTATCCGCCGATGATCGCAATGGCCGAGCCGGTGATGCGCAGGGCGTTGACGGAGCTGACCGCCTCCCACGGCTCGAAAAGGCTGAGGAGGCCGCAGCCGATGGTGATCCCGATGGCGGTGGTAAAGGCGACGAACATCGACGGCACATCGTCCGACATGGGCCGGGTCACCAGATCGCGCACGACCACTCCGCCTGCCGCGATCAGCGCGTAGACCGTGTAGATCGTGAAATCCGCCGTGCCCGGACGGATGATGAGCAGCACACCGACAAACCCCACGAGGATTGCCGTGATCCGGCGCCACCCGACGCGCTCCTTGAAGATCACCGCTCCGGCAAAGGCGATCAGCAACGGGAGCGCCTGCAAAACCGCTGTTACATTCGCGATCGGCATGTTGAGCAGCGCGGTAAGAAAGGCGCACACGATCAACAGCTCGGACGCCACCCGCACCGATAGGAGTGTCCAATCGCGGCGCCCCAGCCGGGGCGACAAGACGCCCATCCAGGCGCAAAAGGCGCCGATCAGGAGCGTTGTGCCAAGTCCCCTTAAGAAGATCATCTGAAAGAGCGGCACCTCCCCGCCCGTCGCCTTCACGCACACATCGTTCAGCGTGAACGACAGCATGGAGGCCATCATCATCAGCGCCCCGCGCGCGTTGGGCGACATTCAGAGCGCCTGCAGGTCGCTGACCTCGACCCCGAAGTGGTCGCGGATCAGGCGATCCACCCGGCCGGGCTTCATCTTGTCGATCAGCCCCAGCTGCGCCGGATCGGACTTGTTGTCGGGGTGCAGCGTGCGCAGGAAGGCCGGCGTGTCGATGTCGCTGTAGACATTATAGTGCTGCGCGAACTTGCGGTGGTTGTAGGCGTAGGGCAGGCCCGGGTCCGCCATCGGACTGAGGAGCGCCGATCCGACAGAGAGCGGCATCCGCTCCTTGGCATCGAACACGCGGTTGGGACCGTCCGTGTTCATGTCGATGTAAAAACCGTAATTGTGCGCGATCATCGTGCGTGAGGCCGGGTCCGCGACTTGCAAAAGTCCTGACGCCTGCCGCTTGATCCGCGCGATGAAGTCCGTATCCACCGCATCGTCATCGTCGATCCGAAAGCTCAGCGAGTGGCTGAACCGCTCGTCCCTCAGCCGCGCATAAGACCGGCGGAGCAGTTTGTACTGCTTGGCCGGCTCTTCGGGAAAGAGCACTACGTTGTCATGCGGCGCGGTGATGCTCAGCAGCCGTTCCAGCTGATCCCCCGGCAAATGCGTCGAGGTGATCACGCCGAGGCGAAAGTCCATGTCGGTCTGACGCATGAGCGACGGCAGGCAGAGCTTTTCAAAGAGGTGAAACCGCCGCTCCATCCGCTCGGGCGCAAAGATATGCGCCGCGATCTTGTCGATGCTGTCGAACTTGTCCGCGTAGTAATCCTCGGTCAGCACCGAAAAGCGGATCAGTCCCTGGACCTGGATCGTGTGGCTCACCGCCCTGCCCTCTCGTTTTGCCCAGATGTGACCGAGCGCGGGGCGGCAATCAAGCCCGTGGGTGATGGGCAAGCCGCGAGTGGTGCGCTAGCGTTGCAGGATGAAGCTCGAATTTCACCACATCAACTACGTCGCCGAAGACGTCGAACGGCTGCACCGCTTCTATACCGAAGTGCTGGGTCTCGACGACATCCCCATCTCGCAATTCCCCCGCACACCCGCGGCGGATGGGAAGGGGTTTGACGGCAACATCCGGTTCGCCACCGACGGCGGCATGCAGTTTCACCTCGCCGAACGCGACTTCGACGTGGCGTTCAAGAACGGTCAGGTCATCAACCCGGTCGCCAAGGGGCATATCGCCTTTCGCACGGATGACCTCGCCGAAGTGCTCGCCACGCTCGATGCTGCAGGCATCCCCTACTCCGACTACGGCACGGCCTTTGCCGCCGAATGGCACCAGGTGTTCTTCCAGGACCCCGAAGGCAACGTGATCGAGGTGCACCAGCAGGTGACGCCACCAAAGGAGGGCGCGCTGTGAGGCATATGGCGGCGCTGGTCTTCCCGCGATTTCAGACGCTCGATTTCTTTGGTCCCATCGAGATGCTCGGCGGGTTTCGGGACGAGATTATGGTGACCACGGTGGCGATGGACAAGGAGCCGGTGCCCAGCCGGCATGGCCAGCATATTGTCCCGGATTGCAGTCTGGCGGAGCGGACAGACTATGACCTCCTCTTCATCCCCGGCGGGGATTCCGCGCTGGATGCGGCAAAGGACCCCGCGCTCATGCAATGGGTGAGGGACGTCGCGGATCAAGCGGAACGGGTGCTGGCGGTCTGCACCGGGACCATTCTGCTCGGCATGTCGGGTGTCCTCGATGGACGGCGCGCCACAACCAACAAGCTCGACTTCATGGCGACAGTGCCTTTGGCGCCGAATGTCACGTGGGTAAAGGAAGCGCGCTGGGTGCGGGACGGCAAGTTCTACACATCATCCGCGGTTTCGGCGGGCATGGATATGGCGCTTGGCGTGGCGAAGGACCTCTTTGGACGCGCCGCTGCGGAGGAGATGGCCGAAGGCAATGAATACCTTTGGAACAGCGACCCGGATCACGATCCCTTTGCTAAGGCTGCTGGGCTCGGCTGACGAAATAACTTCTTAAAGCAAAAGACCCCGCACAAACGTGCGGGGTCTTTTTGTCGGGATGGGTGCGAGCACCCATCCTACCTGTGTCGCACTTTTGTAGGATGGGTGATTTCACCCATCCCGCTCAAGCTCAGTCGCGGCTTTCCGGCGTGTCGACGATGCCGATGTCGAAGGCGTCGCCGCCCACGATGTCGTCCATCGGTGCTGCCAGGGCTGCGGCCGCTTCGGCCTCCTCGCGGCGCGCTTCGATCACGACGTTGTCGCGGTCTTGCGCGATGCGGCGCGCCTTCTGCGTCGCCCCGCCGGTGCCCGCCGGGATCAGGCGGCCCACGATGACGTTCTCCTTGAGGCCCACGAGCTTGTCTTTCTTGCCCTGCACCGAAGCCTCGGTGAGGACGCGCGTGGTCTCCTGGAAGGACGCCGCCGAGATAAACGACCGGGTCTGCAGCGACGCCTTGGTGATCCCCAGAAGGATCGGCTCGCCTTGTGCCGGACGCTTGCCACGGGCAATCGCCTTTTCGTTGGCCGCATCGAACTCGGCCTTGTCCACGTGCTCGCCCTTGAGGAGCGTGGTCTCGCCGGAGTCCTGGATCTCCCACTTCTGGAGCATCTGCCGGACGATCACCTCGACGTGCTTGTCGTTGATCTTCACGCCCTGCAGCCGGTAGACGTCCTGCACCTCGTCGATCATGTAGTTGGCCAGAGCCTCGATCCCCATGATCGAAAGGATGTCGTGCGGGGCCGGGTTGCCGTCCATGATGTAGTCGCCCTTCTGCACGAAGTCGCCTTCCTGCACCGGGATGTGCTTGCCCTTGGGCACCATGTACTCGACGGGCTCCATCGACTCGTCCGACGGGTCGATCGCGATGCGGCGCTTGTTCTTGTAGTCGCGCCCGAACCGCACGTAGCCGTCGATCTCGGCGATGATCGCGTGGTCCTTGGGACGACGCGCCTCGAAGAGTTCGGCGACACGCGGCAGACCCCCGGTGATGTCCTTGGTCTTGGCGCCTTCACGCGGGATACGCGCGACGACGTCACCGGCCTTGATCTCCTGGCCGTCTTCGACCGAGAGGATCGCGTCCACCGACATCGGGTAGGTGATCGGGTTGTCGGCGGCGTTGCGCACCGGCTCCCCGTCCGCACCGACCAGAATGACTTCCGGCTTGAGCTCGTTGCCTTTGGGCGCGGCGCGCCAGTCGGAGACGATCTTCTGGGTCATGCCCGTCGCATCGTCGGTCTCTTCGCGCACGGCCACACCAGCGACGAGGTCCACGTACTTCGCGGTCCCGTCTTTTTCGGCCAGGATCGGCAGGGTGTAGGGGTCCCACTCAAAGAGCTTTTCGCCCCGCTCGATGGCCTGCCCATCCTTGACGAAGAGCTTGGAGCCGTAGTCGAGCTTGTGGCTCGCCCGCTCCCCGCCATGCTCGTCGACGATGCGCAGCTTCATGTTGCGCCCCATCACGAGGATGTCGCCGTTCGCGTTCTCGAGCACGTTGGTGTTCTCGAAGGCGATCTTGCCCTCTTGGCTCGATTCCAGGAACGACTGCTGGCCACCTTGCGCCACGCCGCCGATGTGGAAGGTCCGCATCGTCAGCTGCGTGCCCGGCTCGCCGATGGATTGCGCCGCGATGATGCCGACCGCTTCACCCTGGTTCACCAGCGTACCGCGTGCCAGATCCCGGCCGTAGCACATGGCGCAGACGCCCTCTTCGGCCTCACAGGTGAGCGGCGAGCGGATGCGCATTTGCTGCACGCCCGCCTCTTCGATGGCGTCGGCCATGCGCTCGTCGATGAGCGTGCCCTTGGCGCAGAGAACGTCCTCGGTGCCCGGCACCATGACGTCGTCCGCCGCAACACGGCCCAGCACGCGCTCGCCAAGCGATGCGACCACCTCACCGTCGTTCACGGCGGCCTGCGCCATGATCGCCTGTTCGGTGCCGCAATCGGCCATGCGCACGATGCAGTCCTGCGCCACGTCCACCAGACGGCGGGTCAGGTAGCCCGAGTTCGCCGTCTTGAGAGCGGTGTCCGACAGACCCTTCCGCGCGCCGTGGGTCGAGTTGAAGTACTCGAGCACGGTCAGACCTTCTTTAAAGTTCGAGATGATCGGCGTCTCGATGATGTCGCCGTTCGGCTTGGCCATAAGGCCGCGCATCCCGCCGAGCTGCTTCATCTGCGTGACCGAGCCACGGGCGCCGGAGTGCGCCATCATGTAGACGCTGTTCGGCTCTGCTTCTGCGCCGTTCTCGTCGGTCTGCGCCGCCGAGATCGTGGACATCATCGCGTCGGTGACCTTGTCGTTACACTTGGACCAGGCGTCGACAACTTTGTTGTACTTTTCGCCCTGGGTGATCAGGCCGTCCATGTACTGCTGTTCAAAGTCCTTCACTTGCTCGCGCGTGTCATCGACGATCCCCCACTTGTCGTCGGGGATGACCATGTCGTTCTTGCCGAACGAGATGCCAGCCTTGAACGCTTCGCGGAAGCCCATCGTCATGATCTGGTCGCAGAAGATCACCGACTCCTTTTGGCCGCAGTAGCGGTAGACGGTGTCGATCACGTTCTGCACGTCTTTCTTCCGCAGAAGGCGGTTCACCAGGGCAAACGGTGCCTTGTTGTTCTGCGGCATCATCGCGCCGAGTTTGATCCGGCCCGGGGTGGTTTCAAAGATCTCGTGGACCTCGTTCCCCTCGGCGTCGATCTGCGGCAGGCGCGCCTTGATCTTGGCGTGCAGGTGCACGGCGCCTGAGTCGAGTGCGTGCTGCACTTCCTCGACCGAGGAGAAGACCATGCCCTCGCCCTTCATCCCGTCGCGCGCGATGGTGACGTAGTAGAGGCCCAGGATCATGTCCTGCGACGGCACGATGATCGGCGCGCCGTTGGCGGGCGACAGCACGTTGTTCGTCGACATCATCAAGACGCGCGCTTCGAGCTGTGCTTCGAGCGAGAGCGGCACGTGCACGGCCATCTGGTCACCGTCAAAGTCGGCGTTGAAGGCCGAACAGACAAGCGGGTGCAGCTGGATTGCCTTGCCTTCGATCAGCACCGGCTCGAACGCCTGAATGCCGAGACGGTGCAGAGTCGGCGCACGGTTGAGCATGACCGGGTGTTCGCGGATCACCTCGTCGAGGATATCCCAGACCTCCGGGCGCTCTTTTTCCACCAGCTTCTTGGCTTGCTTGACGGTCGAAGACAGACCCTTCGCCTCGAGCCGCGAGTAGATGAACGGCTTGAAGAGCTCGAGCGCCATCTTCTTCGGCAGACCGCATTGGTGCAGCTTGAGCTCGGGACCGGTCACGATCACCGAACGGCCCGAGAAGTCGACGCGCTTACCCAGAAGGTTCTGACGGAAGCGGCCCTGCTTGCCCTTGAGCATGTCCGAGAGCGATTTGAGCGGACGTTTGTTGGCGCCGGTGATGACGCGGCCGCGGCGGCCGTTGTCAAAGAGGGCGTCCACGGATTCCTGCAGCATCCGCTTCTCGTTCCGCACGATGATGTCGGGCGCGCGCAGCTCGATGAGCCGCTTCAGGCGGTTGTTCCGGTTGATCACGCGGCGGTAGAGATCGTTGAGGTCCGACGTCGCAAAGCGACCACCATCGAGCGGCACCAGCGGGCGCAGTTCCGGCGGGATCACCGGCACGACGGTCATCACCATCCACTCCGGGCGGTTGCCCGACTCGAGGAAGGCTTCGACAACCTTGAGGCGTTTGATGATCTTTTTCGGTTTCAGCTCGCCCGTCGCCTCGGCCAGGTCCGCGCGCAGCGTCTCGGCTTCGGATTCCAGGTCGATCGCCGCCAGCATCTCGCGGATCGCTTCGGCGCCGATGTTGGCCGTAAACGCATCCATGCCGTAGGCGTCCTGCGCGTCCATGAACTCTTCCTCGGTCAGCATCTGACCGTAGGTGAGGTCCGTCAGGCCCGGCTCGATCACCACGTAGTTCTCGAAATAGAGCACACGCTCGAGATCGCGCAGCGTCATGTCCAGCATCAGGCCGATGCGCGACGGCAGCGACTTGAGGAACCAGATGTGCGCGCAGGGCGCGGCCAGCTCGATGTGGCCCATGCGCTCGCGGCGCACCTTTTGCAGGGTGACCTCGACGCCGCATTTCTCGCAGACGACGCCGCGGTACTTCATGCGTTTATATTTGCCGCAGAGACACTCGTAGTCCTTGATCGGGCCAAATATGCGCGCGCAAAAGAGGCCGTCCCGCTCGGGCTTGAACGTCCGGTAGTTGATCGTCTCGGGCTTTTTGATCTCCCCGAACGACCACGACAGGATCCGCTCGGGCGAGGCGAGCGAGACCTTGATCTCGTCAAACACCTTGGTCGGCGTGAGCGGGTTGAACGGGTTGTTTGTCAGTTCCTGGTTCATGGGGAACTCCTACTGATCTTTGCCGCGCTGTGCGGCTTCAAGCTTGGCGACGCGGCGCGAGAGCGCGTCGAGCGATGTCATGGCTTCTTCGCCGGCGCGGGCGAGGACGGAGAGCTGGTCGACCTTGACGGACAGACGGTCCACTTTGCCCATCAGGCGGTCGTGGCTCTGATCTTGCTCGTCGAGGCGCGTGACAATCGCATCGAGGCGAGAGATCACGTCTCCAAACAGCTTTCTTGTCTCATCGTCCATACCCAGGCCTCCTAAGCGCAGATCACACGGTGGGTGGCGGAGACTGGAGCGCCGCTTTCCACGATGGATGCGTTTTCGGTCTTGTAGCCGGCCACGCCGGGGTTTTCCGGGTCGATCTTGTCAAAGCGCGCCATGGTGAGGCCCGCCCCTGCGCAGACCGCCCGCGACGTGTCCTCGCAATCGCCAAAGAGGCCGATGGCGCCGACGCTGCAATCCACGAGGGCCGGCACCTGGATGCCGGTCGGGTCGGGTGTCAGTACGGGCGCGGGCGCGGCTGCCTCGGCGGGCGGGTCTTGCACCGCCCCCTCGGTGGGCACACAGCCGGCCAGCGCCAGCCCGGCGATCGTCAGAACGCCAAGCGCCCTCATTCGTCCACCTCGGCGTCAAGCAGCTCCATGTTGAGGCCCAGGCCGCGCACCTCTTTGACGAGGACGTTGAACGATTCTGGCACACCGGCCTCAAAGTTGTCTTCGCCCTTGACGATGCTTTCGTAGACCTTGGTCCGGCCCGCGACGTCGTCGGACTTGACCGTCAGCATCTCCTGCAGGGTGTAGGCGGCGCCGTAGGCTTCGAGGGCCCAGACCTCCATCTCCCCGAAACGCTGACCGCCGAACTGCGCCTTACCGCCCAAGGGTTGCTGGGTGACGAGGCTGTAGGGCCCGGTCGAACGCGCGTGGATCTTGTCGTCCACCAGGTGGTGCAACTTGAGCAGGTACTTGACGCCCACAGTCACCGGCCGCGAGAACTGCTCGCCGGTACGACCGTCAAAGAGGATCGACTGGCCGCTTTCGCTAAAGCCCGCACGCACCAGCGCGTCGTTCACGTCCGCCTCTTTCGCCCCGTCGAAGACCGGGGTCGCGATCGGCACACCATGAGTGACGGTCGAGGCCGCCTCGACCAGCTGGTCTTCCTCCATCGGGGCAAAGCCCTCGTCGTAGACCTCGTCGCCATAGGCGATCCGCAGCGCTTCGCGCACCGGGGTGAGATCACCCGAGCGGCGGTACTCGCCCAGAGCCTCGTCGATCTGGATGCCCAGACCGCGCGACGCCCAGCCCATGTGGGTCTCGAGAATCTGCCCGACGTTCATGCGCGACGGCACGCCCAGCGGGTTGAGGCAGAAGTCGACCGGCGTGCCGTCCTCGAGGAAGGGCATGTCCTCCATCGGGACCACCTTGGAGATGACGCCTTTGTTGCCGTGACGGCCGGCCATCTTGTCGCCCGGCTGCAGCTTGCGCTTCACCGCGATGAAGACCTTGACCATCTTCATCACGCCCGGGGGAAGGTCGTCGCCGCGGCGGACCTTCTCGACCTTGTCCTCGAACCGTGCATCGAGGGCGCGTTTCTGCGCCTCGTACTGCTCGTTGAGTGCCTCGACGATCTGCGCGTCCGCCTCTTCCTTGAGCGCGAGCTGCCACCACTGGCCACGCGGGAGCGTGTCAAGGAGGTCCTCGGTCACTTCGGAGTTGGACTTGACGCCCTTGGGACCCTTCACCGCGACTTTACCGAGGATGTGGGTGCGCAGGCGCGCGTAGATGTTGCGGTCGAGGATGGCGAGCTCGTCGTCACGGTCGCGGGCGAGGCTTTCGACCTCTTCGCGCTCGATCTGCAGCGCCCGCTCGTCTTTCTCGACGCCGTGGCGGTTGAAGACGCGGACCTCGACCACGGTGCCGAAGTCGCCCGGTTTCACGCGGAGCGACGTGTCGCGCACGTCCGAGGCTTTCTCACCGAAGATGGCGCGCAGGAGTTTCTCCTCCGGCGTCATCGGCGATTCGCCCTTCGGAGTGATCTTGCCCACGAGGATGTCGCCCGGCTCCACGTCGGCGCCGATATAGACGATGCCCGCCTCGTCGAGGTTGCGCAGCGCCTCCTCGCCGACATTGGGGATGTCGCGGGTGATCTCTTCGGGCCCGAGCTTGGTGTCGCGGGCGGCGACTTCGAATTCCTCGATGTGGACCGAGGTGAAGACGTCGTCACGCGCGATGCGCTCGGAGATCAGGATCGAGTCCTCGTAGTTGTAGCCGTTCCAGGGCATGAAGGCGACGACGACGTTCTTGCCGAGCGCCAGCTCACCCATGTCCGTGGAGGGACCGTCCGCGATGACCTCGCCCTTGCCGACCTCCTGGCCCACGACGACCAGCGGACGCTGGTTGATGCAGGTGTTCTGGTTCGAGCGCTGGAACTTGCGCAGACGGTAGATGTCGACGCCCGGGTCGCCCACCTCGAGGTCGGCGGTGGCGCGGATCACGATCCGGGTGGCGTCCACCTGGTCGATGATGCCGGCGCGCTTGGCCATGATGGCCGCGCCCGAGTCGCGCGCCACGACACCCTCGATCCCGGTGCCGACCAGCGGCGCCTCGGAGCGGAGCGTCGGCACGGCCTGACGTTGCATGTTCGAGCCCATCAGAGCGCGGTTCGCGTCATCGTTCTCGAGGAACGGGATGAGCGAAGCGGCGACCGACACCAGCTGTTTCGGCGAGACGTCGATCAGGTCCACGTTCTCGTTCGGCGCCAGCGTGTAGTCACCGTTCTGGCGGGTCGAGACGAGGTCGTTCACGAACTTGCCGGTCTCGTCGAGATTGGCGTTCGCCTGCGCCACGGTGTGCCGCATCTCTTCGGTGGCGGACATGTAGTGGACTTCGTCTGTCACCTGACCGTCCTTGACGATCCGATAGGGCGTTTCGATGAAGCCGTACTTGTTCACCCGCGCGAAGGTGGCGAGCGAGTTGATCAGGCCGATGTTGGGACCTTCCGGCGTTTCGATCGGGCACATCCGGCCATAGTGCGTCGGGTGCACGTCGCGCACCTCGAAGCCCGCGCGTTCACGCGTTAGACCGCCGGGGCCAAGCGCCGAGAGGCGGCGTTTGTGCGTCACCTCCGAAAGCGGGTTGGTCTGGTCCATGAACTGCGACAGCTGCGAGGAGCCGAAGAATTCGCGCACGGCAGCCGCCGCCGGTTTGGCGTTGATCAGGTCCTGCGGCATGACGGTGTCGATCTCGACCGACGACATGCGCTCCTTGATCGCGCGCTCCATCCGCAGAAGGCCGACACGGTACTGGTTCTCCATCAGCTCGCCGACCGAGCGCACCCGGCGGTTGCCGAGGTGGTCGATGTCGTCGATGTCGCCTTTGCCGTCGCGCAGATCGACAAGCGCCTTGATGCACTTGACGATGTCTTCGCGGTCGAGCGTGCGCTGGGTGTCTTCCTTGTCGAGGGCGAGGCGCATGTTCATCTTGACACGGCCGACGGCGGAGAGGTCGTAGCGTTCGCTGTCGAAAAAGAGCGTGTCAAAGAGTGCGGAGGCCGCGTCCACGGTGGGCGGCTCGCCCGGGCGCATCACGCGGTAGATGTCCATGAGCGCGGTGTCGCGGTTCATGTTCTTGTCCGCCGCCATGGTGTTGCGCATGTAAGGGCCGACGTTGACGTTGTCGATGTCGAGCACGGGGATCTCGGTCACGCCCGCGTCCATCAGGTCCTTGAGGATGCCGCCGGTGACGTCGCCGTCCTTGTCGACCTCCCAGGTGAGCTCGTCGCCCGCCTCGGCGTAGATGGCGCCGGTCTCTTCGTTGATGATGTCCTTGGCGACGAACTTGCCGACGATCTGGTCAAACGGCACGAGCAGCTCGGTGATCTTGCCCTCGTCGATGATCTTTTTCACCGCGCGGGGGGTCACTTTCTTGCCAGCCTCGGCGATGACTTCGCCGCTGTCTGCGTCCACCAGGTCAAAGGTCGGGCGGGTGCCGCGCACGCGCTCGGGGAAGAACTGGGTAACCCAGCCCTCACCCTTGCGCTGGGTGTAGGTCACGGTCTCGTAATAGGCGTCCATGATGTCTTCCTGGTCGAGACCCAGCGCGTAGAGCAGGGTCGTGACCGGAAGTTTCCGGCGGCGGTCGATCCGCGCAAACACGGTGTCCTTGGCGTCGAACTCGAAGTCCAGCCAGGACCCGCGGTAGGGAATGATCCGGCAGGCGAAGAGCAGCTTGCCCGAGCTGTGCGTCTTGCCCTTGTCGTGGTCGAAGAACACGCCCGGGCTACGGTGCATCTGGGAGACGATGACGCGCTCGGTGCCGTTCACCACGAAGGTGCCGTTCGGGGTCATCAGGGGCATGTCACCCATGAAGACGTCCTGTTCCTTGATGTCCTTGACCGACTTGGCGCCGGTGTCCTCGTCCACATCAAATACGATGAGGCGCAGCGTCACCTTGAGCGGTGCGCTGTAGGTCATGTCGCGCTGCTGGCACTCCTCGACGTCGTATTTCGGCTTTTCGAGCTCGTAGGAGACGAACTCGAGGATCGCGGTCTCGTTGAAATCCTTGATCGGGAAGACCGACTGGAACACACCTTTGATGCCCTCGCCGTCCATCGGCTGGAGCTGGTCGCCGGACTTGAGGAAGAGATCGTAGGACGATTTCTGCACCTCGATGAGGTTCGGCATCTCGAGCACTTCGCGGATCTTGCCGAAGTACTTGCGGAGACGTTTCTGACCAAGGAATGTTTGTGCCATGCGGACGCGCACCTTTCTCTACGAGGCATGTGCCGCCGCCGGGCCGCAGCGCACATCCCCTATCGAGAGGACAAGACCGGTCCATACCTGGCCCCCGTCCCAAGGGAGCCTCCCGACCGGTGAACTTGCCTGAGAGAGGGTCTGGCCGCCGCCGTGTCGCGGCATCCGGGCCCTCTCTGAGACAGGTTCGCTTCTGAGGAACAGGTCCTCTTTAGACGCTTTTGGCTGAGCCCGGTTTCCCGCGCCCAGCCTCGATGTTCTGGCCGAGATGGGTGACATCACCCATCCTACGTTTGGCCGGAGCCTTCGTAGGATGGGTGGTTGCCACCCATCTCGCGAAATTACTTGAGCTCGACCTCGGCGCCAGCTGCTTCCAGCTTGCCTTTGATCTCTTCGGCTTCGTCTTTCGAAACCTGCTCTTTGACCGCTTTGCCGCCTGCTTCGACGAGCTCTTTGGCCTCTTTCAGGCCGAGGCCGGTGATGCCGCGGACTTCTTTGATGACGTTGATCTTCGACGCGCCGGCCGATTTCAGGATCACGTCAAACTCGGTTTGTTCCTCTGCGGCGTCGCCACCTGCGTCGCCTGCCGGGCCGGCCATCATCACTGCGCCGCCCGCTGCGGGCTCGATGCCGTACTCGTCCTTGAGGATGGTTTTCAGTTCTTGTGCTTCGAGCAGGGTGAGACCCACGATCTCTTCTGCCAGTTTCTTCAGATCAGCCATGTCGACTTCTTTCCGTTATCAGATGTGTTCCAACGCGAGGTTTGCAACCCCCACGAAACTCCCGTGATTGCCTTACGCCGCCTCGGCTTTCTCTTCGATGGTCGAGAGAATGCCAGCGATGTTCGAAGCAGGTGCGCCAATGGCCCCGGCGATGTTCGATGCAGGTGCGCCGATGCAGCCGACGATGGAAGCGATGAGCTCCTCGCGCGACGGCATTTTCGACACGGCCTCGACACCGGCCCGGTCCAACGCATTCTCGCCCATGGCTCCGCCGAGGATGTCGAACTTTTTGTTCGCCTTGGCAAAGTCCTCGGCGACCTTGGCTGCTGCCACGGGGTCTTCCGAGTAGGTGAGAACGGTCATGCCCGTCAGGTAGCTTGCGATGGATTCGCAAGGCTTGCCGTCCAGGGCGATCTTGGCGAGCCTGTTCTTGGCGACACGCACAGCGGCGTCTGCGTCACGCGCACGTGCGCGCAGGTCCTGCATGTCGGCAACCGTGAGACCTTCGTAGTGGGCAACGACCACCACGCCAGAGCTTTCAAAGATCTGGCCGAGTTCCTCGACCACTTTCTCTTTCTGGGCTCTATCCACAGTTCACTCCAAGGTTTGGAGGGCGTTTGACGACCCCCCGGCTCAATTCGCCGGATCACGAATGACCCGACATCGGGTCCGCACGGGTCCGCAGCCAATCCGCCCCGGGAGCTGATCCCGGTAAGAATACCTTCGGTCCCGTCTCGGGCAGGAATTATGACCGCCGTATCGCGACCACCCACCGTCTCGGACGAAACGACAAACAGCCCGGAAGACCGGGCCATCTGACAGCGCGCTCTTTAGGACCATTCGCCGGGAATGCCAAGGGCAAAAGTGGCGCTGCCGTGGCGGCCGGCGGAGAAAGAAAAAGGGCGGCCCCGGTGGACCGCCCTATCAAAAAACCTATGAAGCCGGATCAGCCTTCGCTGAGCGCGGTCGCCACGTCGATAGTCACGCCGGGACCCATGGTGGAGGTCAGCGAGATCTTCTTCATGTAGGTGCCCTTGGCGCCCGACGGTTTGGCCTTGGCCACCGCGTCGATAAAGGCGCGCACGTTCTCGACCAGCTTGCCTTCGTCGAACGACGCCTTGCCGACACCTGCGTGCACAACACCGGCCTTCTCGGCCTTGAACTGCACCTGGCCGCCCTTGGCGTCCTCGACGGCTTGTTTGACGTCCATCGTCACCGTGCCGACCTTGGGGTTCGGCATCAGGTTGCGGGGACCAAGCACCTTACCGAGACGGCCCACGATGGGCATCATGTCCGGGGTCGCGATGCAGCGGTCGAACTCGATCTTGCCGCCCTGGATGGTCTCCATCAGGTCCTCGGCGCCAACGATGTCTGCGCCTGCGGCCTCAGCCTCTTCGGCCTTGGGACCGCGAGCAAAGACAGCCACACGGACGGTCTTACCGGTGCCGTTCGGAAGGCCAACAACGCCGCGGACCATCTGGTCGGCGTGGCGCGGGTCGACGCCGAGCTGCATGGCGATCTCGACGGTCTCATCGAACTTGGCAGTCGCGTTGGACTTGACCAGCGCGACGGCGTCCTCGACCGAGATGTCGTGCTTGCCAGCGAACGCTTCGCGGGCGGCTTTGGTGCGTTTTCCGAGCTTTGCCATCTTACTTCACCTCGATGCCCATGGAGCGGGCGGAGCCCAGGATGATCTGCATCGCCGCGTCGATATCGTTGGCGTTGAGATCCTTCATCTTCGCTTCAGCGATCTCTTTCACCTGCGCCGCGGTCACGGTGCCAACGGTTTCGCGGCCCGGGTTGTTCGCGCCGGATTTCAGCTTCGCCGCCTTGCGCAGGTAGTAAGACGCGGGCGGCGTCTTGATGTCCATTTCAAAGGACTTGTCCTGGTAGTAGGTGATCACGGTCGGGCACGGCGCACCGGGCTCCATGTCCTGCGTCTTGGCGTTGAACGCCTTGCAGAATTCCATGATGTTGATGCCGCGCTGACCCAGCGCCGGGCCGACCGGCGGGCTTGGGTTTGCTTGCCCTGCGGGCACCTGCAGCTTCATGCTGCCGACGAGTTTCTTGGCCATCTCTCAGACCCTCCTTTCCAACCGCGTCGGGACGCGTCCCTCTGCGTGATGTTGCCGTGGTCCGGTCTGCACACCGCGGTGCGCGCGCCTCCCACATGGATGCCGCTATTGCGACACCGGCGGCGTATGCACCGGAGGCGGCTTTATTGCAAGCGGAGTCTATGTCAGTGGGCGTAGGCGAAAGTCCGGCGGGATGCGGTCGTGTCCTTCGAGGATCAGGTCCGCGAGCACTTCGCCGCAGAGAGGCGCCATGCCAAAGCCGATCTTGAACCCGCCATTGGCGATCCATGTGTTTGGTTTTGTAGGATGCGCGTCCAGCAGCGGCGCGCGGGAGGCAGAACGAGGGCGCACGCCCGCCCAGCGCAAGACCTCCGGCGCGTCCCGTAAGGTGGGCACTGCCGCACGCGCCTTCTCGAGCACCGGGTCGATGAGTGCGTCTGTGCTTTGCGGATCGTCGAAGTCCCGTTCCGAGGTCGAGCCAATCGCCACCGTCCCGTCCCCGTGCGGCACAATGTGCACCCCGTCGACAAAGAGTTGCGGGGCCTCGCGCGCGTCATGCCTGAGAAGCACCGCCTGCCCTTTGACACCCGCCCCTTCGATCCGGCCAAGCTCTTGGATGAGTGCCTCCAGCCCCGCCACCCCACGCGCGTCAATGACCGGCCCTTCATGCGGGCCATCGGTCACGATCTCCCCGCCTTTGCTGGTGATCGCCTGCGCCAAAGCCTCGCACGCCCTTTTTGGATGCACACGCGCGCTCAGCGTATCCCAAATCCAGAGCCCTGTGGGTGAGTTCGGTGCAAAGCCTCCGGGCGTATCTGTCACCTCCCAGATCGCCTTCCCCTTCCAAAGCTCTTCGGCGCTTTTGCGCCGCCCCTTGGCAAGCTCCAAGGCATGATCATCGAGGATCGGCTGGAGCCGTCCCGTCCGCGCGTACCCCGGATCACCGCCGCCAGCCTCAGAAACCTCCGCCCACCAGCCCTCGGCCATGAGCAGGCTCTCAAACTGAAACGCCTTCTTGGCGTTCCAATTCTCCGGCACATGCGGCGCCAACGCGCCGACGATCCCGCCCGAGGCGCCCGCCGCGACGCCGACAGGATCGATCACACGCACACGCACGCCACGCTTGGCCGCAGACCACGCCACCGACAGGCCGAACACCCCTGCTCCCAGAACTGTCAGATCGACCATTGCGCGCGGCTCCCGTTTGCGCGAACCCTCTGCCATGAGCTTGCCCGAGACACCAGAACCGCTCGACTGGCGCCCCCGCGCGGCGGGCGGGTCGGTGCCCGTATCGCAGAGGTTCGACGATCCCTATTACTCGCTCGAGGACGGGCTGGCGGAGACCCGGCACGTCTTTCTGGACGGCAACGATCTGCGCGCCCGGCTGCGGGACGGTTTTCACGTGGCGGAGCTGGGCTTTGGTACGGGCCTAAACCTGCTGGCGCTGATGGCGCTATGGGACGACCTCGGCACACCCGGCACGCTGCACTTCACCACATTCGAGGCGCATCCGCTGGATGCTGAGACCATGCGCCAAGCGCACGCCGCCTTTCCAGATCTCGCTGCACAGGCGGAGGCTCTCGCGCCTTACCTCGGCCAAACGTCTTTCCAGACCGACACCCTCCGCTTCACGATGATCGAGGGCGATGCCCGCGAGACACTCCCCGTATGGGAGGGGCGAGCCGACGCCTGGTTTCTGGACGGATTTTCGCCCGCAAAGAACCCCGAGATGTGGACGCCCGAGTTGATGGAGGCCGTCGGCGACAAGACCACTCCGGGCGGGACAGCCGCGACCTACACCGCCGCGGGCCACGTGCGCCGGGCGCTCGCGGACGCAGGCTTCACCGTCACTCGCGCTCCCGGCTACGGACGCAAGCGCCATATGACGCAGGCCATGAAATGATCCGCCGATGAGCGCCCCGCAGAACCCCCAACTCGCGATCGCGCTGATGGTGCTGATGGCCATGGTCTTTGCCGTGCAGGACGGGATCTCCCGGCACCTGGCGGAGACCTACAACACGGCCATGGTCGTCACGATCCGGTACTGGTTTTTCGGCCTCTTCGTGATCGCCCTGACCGCCCGGCAGGCGGGCGGGTTGCGGCACGTGGTGCGCTCTGGGCGGCCGGGCCTGCAAGTTCTGCGCGGGCTCATCCTCGCCACCGAGATCAACGTGATGGTGTTCGGCTTCACCAAGCTCGGCCTGATCGAGGCGCATGCCATCTTTGCCGCCTACCCGCTGATTGTCGCCGCCCTCTCGGTCCCGCTTTTGGGCGAGAGCGTCGGCTGGAAACGCTGGGCGGCCATCGCCTTCGGCGCTGTGGGGATGCTCGTAATCCTGCAGCCGGGTAGCGGCATCTTTTCGAGCTGGTCGCTGGTGCCGTTCTGCGCAGCGACGCTCTTTGCGCTTTACAATGCGCTCACGCGGCTGGTGAACCGGACCGACAGCGCGGCGACGGCGTTCTTCTATACCGGCGTCGTTGGAGCGGTTGCGCTGACGCCGGTCGGCCTTTGGATGTGGGAGCCGATGGCGCGGGGTGACTGGCTTTGGATGGGGCTCTTGTGCCTGACCGGCGCGGGCGGACACTGGCTGCTGATCAAGGCGCTCGATCTGGCCGAGGCGAGCCTTTTGCAGCCCTTTGCCTACCTCCAGCTTGTATTCGCCACGTTGGTCGGGCTTGTCGCCTTTTCGGAGAACCTGCGTCTGGCGGTGATCATCGGCGCGGCGATCATCGTCGGCGCGGGACTCTTTACGTGGTGGCGAGAGCGGCAGGTCAAAGGTTGAAATACGCAACTTTCAATAAAGACGGAAAGCTATACTAGTTCACGCGCCGTCCCGCGGGGTGGCGCATCGCGCCGCCCCAGGGGGGCGGGTCGGCGCGGCCTGACGGTTACCGTCAGGCGGGCGCTTTGATTTGAGCGTGGGATAGGTTGCCCTAACTACCGCATCGTCGAGCCAACCAACTCTTCGGAAAACGGCACTGGCAGAGGGTCCTTGCCAAGCCGCGCGCGATAGACCGGCAGGCTCTCGGTCACCCGCATCACGTAGTTGCGCGTCTCGGTGAACGGGATGAGCTCGATCCAGTCGACGATGTCGATACCGCCCCGGCGCGGATCGCCATTGCGCTCCATCCACTGGATCGGACGGCCCGGTCCGGCGTTGTAGCCCGCCGCCATCATCACGATGTTTCCGTCAAAGCGTCGCGCAAGTCCCTCTAGGTATTTGGCCCCGAGCGTGGCGTTGTACTCGAAATCGGTCAGCAGCCGGTCCCGGCCATAGGGCATCCCCAGATCGCGGCTCACATCGCGCGCGGTCCCCGGCATCAGCTGCATCAAGCCACGCGCTCCGGCACCCGAAATCACCACCGGATCGAACTCGCTCTCGCGGCGGGAGATCGCCAGCACCAGCTCCGCCGGCACAGGGTGGTCCATCTCCGCCACCGGATGCAGCGCGTAGTACGGCCCCGGGATCTCGAGCCCTGCCTGCGCCGCGCGCTTGCCGACCATCACCTGGATGTGCGGCGTTTCGAGCACCATCAGCAGATCGCCAAGCTGGCCCGCCTCCGTCCGGTCAAGGCTTTCCGTCAGGTGGGTAAAGAACCGTTCGGCCAGCACATCCTCATCCGAGGCAAGCAGTAGAATCGCCGCGCGAAAGACCGACGTCTGCCGGAACGGGGCGTCCTGCCAGGGCGGGAAATCCTCCCGACCCGCGAGGCTATCGGGCGGCGCGATGCCCGCCTTTTCCGCCGCCAGAAGGCCATAGAACGAGGTCTGAAACGCCGCACCGTCGGCGTAGGCGGCCTGCGCGGCAGCCTCCTCGCCCATCGCCTCGTAGGCCCGGCCACGCCAGTACCCTGCGCGCCCTTTCGAGATCGGGGAGGCGACATTGGCGTCGAGCCGGTCAAAGTGTTTGAGCGCATCGCCAGCACGCCCCAGCCGCAACGCGGCATAGCCCGCCAACCATTCGAGGTCCGAATACGCCGTCCCGTTCTCGAGGAAATGCGGCGCGGCGAGGTCGTAGGCGCTCTGAAACCGGCCCGCGCGCAACTCTTGCCGGACAAGGACACGGCGGCGCGGCGCCCATGCCTCCGGCACGCCCAGCGCTTCGGCACTTTCGGACGCCTCGAGCATCACCTCGATAGACCGCGCGCGCTGGCGCTTGGCGGTCATCCAGTCGAACCGCGCGAATTGCAGCCCGGGGGTGGCGCGCAAGTCTTCCGGGACGGCCTCGAGCTTGGCCGCCACGTCCCCGGCGCGCGTAAGATACGCCAGCCGGGCCCCTGCAAGCGCGCGTGCCTCTTCGTCCACCAGCGGCAACATCCGCCCGGCGGAATTTGTCGCCTCCTCCCACAGCATAGCGTCGAGCCGGGTCGCGTGATGCGGCGCCAGAGCATCGCCGAAGGTTTCGAGATAGCGCGCCTGCAAGGCGCTCGGCATAGGGTGGGTCTGCCAGCCGGCCACCGCAGTTGCGCGCCCCTCCGCGCCGCCCTGCGCGACGGCCAGCGCAAAAGCGCCTGCGGCAGTCTGTGCCGTCTGGCCCTCGAAGAACGCCCGCGTCACGGCACGGCCAGCCCCGAGGAAATTCGGCTCCGACTTGCGGCGCAGGAAGGGCAGTCCCGGCCAGTCCCCGTTGCGGCGGAGAAAGGCCATAACCTCGTCCGGCGTGCCTTGTCCTGCGCGCAGGCGGTGCCACTCGACGATGTCCACCGCGACGGGTCCGTCCTCGCCG
The DNA here is from genome assembly GCF_052825805.1 of Pseudaestuariivita sp. NCBI lineage: Bacteria > Pseudomonadati > Pseudomonadota > Alphaproteobacteria > Rhodobacterales > Paracoccaceae > Pseudaestuariivita > Pseudaestuariivita sp. The sequence continues at coordinate 23,213 of NZ_JBRBVB010000011.1, forward strand.
GCAACCTCGAGCGCGGCGGCGAACTGGCTGCTGCGCACCAGCGCCATCGCCTGCGCCAGCGGGCGGAGCGGCGCGAGAAGCTCGGCCTCGCTCACGCCCTGCGCCCGGGCCGCGTCGGCGCGCGCCACGGGTCGCAGGTCCGCAAACGGGCCTTCCGCTTCGGAGGTCTCGGCTACCGGAGAATTGGTGGAGACGGTCTTGGACGCCTCTGCAGCCGGGCGGGCCTGCGGGCGCAAACTCGTCTCCTGCGCTGCCGCGGACACGGCGCACATCAGAGTTGCGGCGAGGGCCACCCCGTGGCGCATGATCGCTTGCATTGGCGACGAACTTCCGACTACACGCAGCAAAATATATCGCCTGGCGCGCCAGCTTCAATTCACGTGCCCGGCAATTGCCACAAAAGCCCCGATCCCCGGCGGCTTTCAGCCAAGGAGCGTGCACATGTTCAAAGGATCCCTTCCTGCTCTTGTGACGCCGTTCAAGGACGGCGCGGTTGATGTGGACACGCTCAAGAAGCTGGTGGACTGGCACGTCGACCAGGGCTCGAACGGGCTGGTGCCGGTCGGCACGACGGGCGAGAGCCCGACGCTGACCCATGACGAGCACGACCTCGTGGTCGAGACCGTTGTGCAGGCCGCCGCAGGCCGGGTGCCGGTGATCGCGGGCGCGGGCTCGAACAATACGGTCGAGAGCATCCGCCTCGCCCAGCATGCCAAGACGGTTGGCGCTGACGCCGCGCTGGTGGTGACGCCTTACTACAACAAGCCGACCCAAGCCGGGCTGATCGCGCATTTTACCGCCGTCAACGACGCGGTCGACATTCCGATCATCATCTACAACATCCCGCCCCGCTCGGTCGTCGACATGTCGCCCGAGACGATGGGCCAGCTTGCCAAGCTCAAGAACATCATCGGGGTCAAGGACGCGACAGCGGACCTCAGCCGCGTGCCGCAACAGCGGATCACCTGCGGCAAGGACTTCGTGCAGCTGTCGGGCGAGGACGCGACGGCGCTGGGGTACAACGCCCACGGCGGCGTCGGCTGCATTTCGGTCACGGCGAACGTGGCGCCCAAGCTCTGCGCCGAGTTCCAGGCTGCGACGCTGGCTGGCGACTACGCGCTGGCGCTGGACTACCTCGACCGGCTGATGCCGCTGCACCAGGCAATCTTTACCGAGCCGGGGCTGGTGGGCGCGAAGTACGGCATGAGTGTGCTCGGCCTTTGTGCGCCGAACGTGCGGCTGCCGCTGACGGAGCTGACCTCTGGCACCAAGCAAAAGATCGAAGCGGCCATGCAGCACGCGGGTCTGATCTAGGCGCGTAGGATGGGTGCTTGCACCCATCCTACTTTAGGTCTCACTGAAGGCGCGGCGCCTCATCTAGACCTTCGGGCTGGCCCACCACCACAAAGGTTAGCTCTTCCGGGCGCATCAGGCGCTTGGCCACCCGGTCGATGTCCTCGAGCGTGACGGCCTCCACCTGCGCATTGCGGGTGACGACGTAGTCGGGCGAAAGCCCCTCCATCTGCATGCCCACGAGGATGTTCGCGATGCGCGCGTTGCCGTCGAACCGCAGCGGGTAGCCGCCGGTCAGGTAGGTCTTGGCCCGCGTCAGCTCGTCTTCCGACACGCCCGCCTCGTACATCTTGCGCCACTCGTCCTGAATGACCTCGATGGCCTGCGCCATGCGGTTGTTCGCAGACGCGACCTGCCCGAGGTAGAGCGGGGCAAAGTCCTTTGGCACGAGATACGAGCCGACACCATACGTGAGCCCGCGCTTTTCGCGCACCTCGCTCATCAGGCGCGACTCGAAGCCTCCGCCGCCCATCACGACATTCAGAATGTAGGCCGCAAAGAAGTCCGGGTCGTCGCGGGCAAAACCCTCGTGGCCAAAGATCGCCACCGATTGCGGCACGTCATACGGCACCACATGCACACCGCCGCCCAGCGTCACATCGGCCTGCTCAGGCAGCGGAAAACCGCCCTCCGGCAGCGCTCCGACCAGCGTGTCGAGGAGCGCACCCAGCTCTTCGGCGGTAATGTCCCCCACCGCGCTGGCATAAACGCGGTCGCGCACCATCGTGCCGCGGTGATGCGCCACGATGTCGTCCCGAGTCAGGGCCGCTACGCTCTCGAGCGTGCCGCTGAGGCTGGTGGCGTAGGGATGTGTCCCGAACGCCTTTTGATCGAAGGCCCGGCCCGCGATGTCGCGCGGCTCGGTCAGGTCTCCGCGGATGTTCGCCTCCACCTGCTGGCGCACACGGGTCAGCGCCGCCTCGTCAAAGCGCGGCTCCACGATGGACTTGCGGAGCAGCTCCACCGCTTCATCGCGGTTCTCCGTCAGCATCCGCGCAGAGATCGAGATCCCGTCGTCCGACGTGTCATACGAAAAGCTGGCGGCCAACTCTTCGGCGGCGCGGGCAAAGTCCTGCGCGTCCATCTCGCCGGTGCCTTCCTCGAGCAGGCCGACCATCAGGTTGGTGGCGCCGCGCTCGCCGGGCTGATCGAGCGACCCGCCCCCGCGAAAGCGCAGCTCGATGGCGACAAACGGGATCGAGTGTTCCTCGACCAGCCATGCCTCGATCCCGCCCGGGGAGGTGACTTCGGTGATGTCGATCTCCGCCTTCGCCAGCGTGGCGGTGGAGACCACCAACGTGCAGGTCGCGAAGGCGCGTGTGAAAAGCGTGCGGATCATTGGCTGACCTCCGGGGTGTCTTGCATCAGGTATCCGGTCACCGCCCGCTCGCGCACGAAAGTGCGTTTGGCCGCGGCGATGATCTCTTCTCCGGTGATCGACTGCACGAGGTCCGGCCACGCGCCGATGTCCTCGACCGTCAGACCGGACGTCAGCGCCCGGCCAAAGAGGTTGGCCAGATCGCTCACGTTGTCGCGCGCGTAGATCTGCGATGCCTTGAGCTGGCGCTTGATCCGGTCCAGCTGCGCTTCGTCGACGCCCTCTTCGAGGAACTCCGCAATCGCCTGGTCCAGCAGAGCTTCGGCCTCTTCGAGCGACACGCCGGGCACCGGGACCATGACCTTGGAAAAGATCGTGTCGTCGAGCCGCGTCGGCGCGTGCCAGGCCGAGGCGTAGACCGCCTTTTGCGCCTCGAACTGCAACTTGCCGGCCAAAACGGAGGTCTGCCCGCCGCCCAGCACTTCACCGAGCAGGTAGAGCGCTGCCGCCTCTCGCTGGTCCCCAGCGTCCCGCTCGGGCGCGAGGTAAGACCGGATCACGTAGGGTTGCGCGACGCGCGGATCGCTGAACGTCAAACGCCGTTCGGATTGCTGTGGTGGCTCCTGCACCCGGTCGCGCGCCTCGATGGCGGGGTTTGCGGGGATCGGCGCGTAATGCTCCATCGCAAGCGCCCGCACCTCGTCCGGCGTCACGTCACCCGCCACGATCAGGATCGCGTTGTTCGGGGCGTAATGCGCCTCATAAAAGGACATCACGTCGTCCATATCGAGCACGGACATCTCGTGCCGCCAGCCGATGATCGGCACCCCGTAGCGGTGGTTGAGGTACTGCGCCGCCATCCGCTGCTCGCGGAAGAGCGCGCCGGGGTCGTTCTCGGTTCGCTGGTTGCGCTCCTCGATGATCACCTCGCGCTCGGTGAGGATGTCCGTCTCGGTCAGGCGCAGGTTCTGCATTCGGTCGGCCTCCATCTGCATCATCAGGCTCAGACGGTCCGCCGCAACGCGCTGGAAATAGGCGGTGTAGTCGAACGACGTGAACGCGTTGTCCGACCCGCCGTTGGCCGCAACCACCTGGCTAAACTCGCCGGCCTCCATGTTCTCGGTGCCCTTGAACATCAAGTGCTCGAGGAAGTGCGCCACGCCCGAGGCGCCTGCCGGCTCATCGGCCGAGCCTACGCGGTACCACATCATGTGCACGACGGCGGGCGCCCGGTGGTCTTCGATCACCACGACGTCCATGCCGTTGTCGAGGGTGAAAGTCGTGACCTGGTCGAGGATGTCCGCCCGCGCAGTGCCGGCAAGCGCCAGCGTGCAGCAGAGGACGATCTGCGAGATCCAGCGCATAAGGCGCCTCCCTTTGAACAAATGCTTTGGCAAAGGTACGGCGCTGGCGCGGAGGTTCAAGCGGTCTGACGAAAGCGTGTTGCCGCAGGCCAATAGACCGAGATGCGTATTAATTCCTGCCCCGCCTTAAGGGCCAATACGTCGAGGCCTCACAGTCCCGTCACCGCGGCACCAACAACAGCGGCAGCAAGGCTGGCTCTGTCAGCGCATCGGCAGTGCCCACCTTACCAGCGCGGGGAGGAAGTGCTAGTAGGGTGGGCACTGCCGAAAATGGCAAACAAACGCCCCGAGCCTCGCAGACAGGTCCACAAGCCCAATCGTCACCCTATTGGGAAACCACCTTGAAGCAGACCATCCCGGCCCACACCGCCTCAGCCCCCCGTCACCGCCGTGGCGGCACCGTCGGCGTCTGCACCCCCGCCCGGCGGAATCGCTCGAGCTCTGCACGCGCGTCCAGCAGCGACCGGCGGTACGCCTTGCGGTACTCGTCGTCGCGGATCAGCTTGACGTTAAAGAGCTTGGCCCGGCGCAGGAACGCGGCGTCCTCTGCCGCCAACGTCTCGCGGATATCGCTCGCAATCCCGAACCGGCCGGCCGAGTTCACCAGCCCCGCATCGCGCGCCGGCACCCCCGTCGCCGCCAACGCCCCACGGCTTCCGCCCAGGGCGGCCACCGCGTTGCTCAGCGGCGTCTGATCCGTCCGATTGCTGCCCCCGGGCGTCGGCTGCGGCAGCGACTGCGCCGCCAGACCATCGGGCAGCTCCAAAGGCTCGCGCGGCACGATGCCGAACTCTTCGGGTGTGCCGTCCGAGACAAAATTGTTCAGCCTGTAGTTCTCACCACCACAGGCCGTCAGCAGCAGCGTCGCCGCCAGACACAGACAAAGGGACCTGATCATGCTCTCGACCCTCAACGGAGTGTTTCAGCCAATCATTACCGGCTTTTGCGAGGCGCGTCACCCGCACTTTTGCCGCTCTCCGAGCCGCCAAAGAAGACCAGCCCAAAAGCGCCGATGAAGATCGTGATGTCGGCGACGTTGAACGCATAGGGGTTCTCGATCCCGCAACACGACATGTTCAGAAAGTCCGCCACCGCGCCATACAGCACCCGGTCCACGATATTGCCCAGCGCGCCTCCGATCAGAAGACCCGCCGAAATCAGCCCCAGCTTGCCCGGCGGATCGCGCAGCATCCAGACGATTACAACGGCCACGATCCCGAGCGCCAGCGCAATCAGCGCCCAGCGCATCACGTCCTGATTGCTCGCAAAAAGGCCAAAGTTGATCCCGTAATTCCACGCCATGCGCAGGTTCAGAAACGGATCGATGACGTCCAAAGACCCCACCGTCTTGAGATCGAGCATGTGCACGACGACGTACTTGGTCACCTGATCCAAGAGGAACGTCCAAAAGCTCACCCAGAACACCAATGCCATGGCGCGCTCCTCAGTGCCGGAAGTGGCGCATGCCGGTAAAGACCATCGCAAGCCCCGCCTCGTCCGCCGCCGCGATCACGTCCGCGTCACGCATCGACCCGCCCGGCTGGATCACCGCCGTCGCGCCCGCCTCCGCCGCGGCCATCAGCCCATCGGCAAAGGGAAAGAACGCATCCGACGCCACGACCGACCCGACGATCGGCGCGGTGTCCAGCCCCAGCGCCTCGGCCATGTCCCCCGACTTGCGCGCCGCGATGCGCGCCGAATCCACCCGGCTCATCTGGCCCGCGCCAACCCCCACCGTCGCGCCGTCCTTGGCATAGACGATGGCGTTGGATTTGACGTGCTTGGCGACCGTCCAGGCAAACCGCAAATCCGCCATCTCCTGCTCCGACGGCGCGCGCTTGGTCACAACCTGCACGTCACCCAGCTGCCCGTTGTCTCGGTCCTGCACGAGGTACCCGCCCGCCACCTGCTTGAGCATCATGCCCGCCGCACCCGCATCGGCAAGGCCGGAGGTGGTGAGCAGACGCAGGTTCTTCTTCTGGCTAAAAATATTCATGGCCGCTTGGCTGGCCCCGGGCGCGATCACCACTTCGGTGAAAATCCCGGTGATCATTTGCGCCGTCTCTTCATCGAGCGGCTGGTTCAGCGCGATGATCCCGCCAAAGGCGCTCACCCGGTCGCAGTCAAAAGCCCGCCCATAGGCGTCAGCCAAAGAGCCGCCCTGCGCCACCCCGCACGGGTTGGCGTGCTTGACGATAACGCAGGCCGGTGCGCCGCCGGCGAACTCGCTGACGAGCTCAAAGGCCGCATCGGTGTCGTTGATGTTGTTGTAGCTCAGCGCCTTGCCCTGATGCTGCATTGCAGTGGCAACCCCCGGCCGGTCCGAGCCGTCGACGTAGAACGCCGCCGCCTGTTGCGGGTTTTCGCCATACCGCAGCTCCTGACTCAGCGTGCCGGCCACTGCCCGCCTCCGAGGCGTGGCAATCTCCGCCGCGCCCGCCATCCAGGTCGAGACCGCCGCATCGTAAGCCGCCGTGCGCGCATAGGCGCGCTGTGCCATCGTCTGCCGGTAGGCAAACGACGTCCCACCGTGCTGGTCCATCTCCTCGAGGAGCGCGCCGTAATCCTCCACATCCACCACGGTCGTCACATAGCCGTGGTTCTTGGCTGCGGCCCGGATCATCGCCGGCCCGCCGATGTCGATGTTCTCGACGCAGGCCGTGTAGTCTCCACCCGCCGCAACTGTCGCCTCGAACGGGTAGAGGTTGACCACCAAGAGGTCGATCGGCGGGATGCCATGCGCGTCCATCGCCGCCACGTGATCCGCGTTGCCGCGCAGCGCGAGCAGCCCGCCATGCACCGTCGGGTGCAGCGTCTTGACGCGCCCGTCCATCATCTCGGGAAAGCCGGTCAGGTCCGCCACGTCCTGCACGTCAAGCCCAGCGGCCCGCAGCGCCTTGGCCGACCCGCCCGTCGAGACAAGCGCCACACCCCGCGCCACCAGCGCCTCCCCCAGCTCCACAAGGCCGGTCTTTTCAGAGACCGAGATCAGAGCAAGGGTGACAGCCACCGTATCGGGAGGTGTGTCGGCATTCGGGGTCATGGGCAGTCCTATCGTTGAGCGGCCTCACAGCAGAGACCTCAGAGCAGTCCGCCGGCCATAGGCCGAGGCAGCGTCGTTCAGGCAGTCGGGTCCAGCGCGTCCTGCGCGAGGTCCCGCACTGCATCGGCAGTCTCCTGTGCCTTGGCCACCGACCAGCGGATGCGCGTCGCATACTCCACCGCGCGGCCAGACAAAACCACCTGTTTGGTGCCTCGGGGACGCAAACGGCCTTTTTCGAGGTAGACCGACGGCTCGAGCGCCATCGTCACGGATGCCTCGCTGCGAAACACCCAGACCTCACCCGAACGCAGCGCGAGGGAGACGGCCGTGCCGCCCATGTCGATCTCGGCCTCGACCTCGGGGTGCAGGTGAAACCGCGCCTGCCAGGCGATCCCGCTGAGGCGCGAGCTCTCGATCGCAGCGTCAAAGTAGCGCTTGTGCCCGTCCTCCATCACCAGGAGCAGATCCTCACCCATCAGCGTGCGCCCGTCGAGGCTCAGCTCGAGGATGCGCGCATGCGTCAGGCCGTGGGTCGCGACGTAGCCGTCATGCCCGCCCTCGAACCGGTAGCCTTCGGCCAGCGGGCTGATCTGCACCGGCACGTGGACCGGCACGTCCTCCAGCGCCTCGAGCCGCGCACCGGCGATGATCCCCGGCGAGCCAAGCCGTGCGCTGGAATAGCCATCGAGCGACAGCGCCGAATGCGACGGCGTCGCGCGCCCGGCCCGGCGCCAATCCTCACCAAAGGTCGCGCCAGAGCCGCAATTGACCAGCACCGGGCGCCTTCCCGACGTGAGCTCCATCGCCAGCGTCGAGGCATGCGCGTTATGCGAGGCGCGCCCCGTCGGCGGAGGGCTCGCGTCCACGATGATCGAAGTGCGCCCCGCCGACAGCCGGGCAAAGCCCATGGCCAGCCCATCCGTCTGCCGCCGCTTGATCCCCGATGCCGCCAGCGCCTGATCAAGCCGCCCGTCCAGACCACGCCCGCCCCCGTGAAACCGCGCCAGACCGCCATCGGCGTGGCGCAGCGTGCGGAGCGTCGGCGCGATCCGCTGGATCGCCGCGCGCACCTCTTCGGGGGGCTGGTGGCCCGTGTCCGAAAGCGCCGCCTCCGCCCAGGTCAGCAGCGTAAAGACCTCGAGCAGCTCTTCGGGATTGCGCGTCGGGATCCCGCCCTGGTCCGACACCTGACGGCGGCACTCGTCGGCCAGCGCCTTGCGCGCGGGCGCCACGTGCCGCTCCATCCCCGTGAGCGACAGCCCGGCGTAAAGCAGCCCCGTCAACGCCTCGAACCGCGCCAGCCCCGGCGGCGCGGCCTTCCAGCGACGTCCGAGGAACAGCGCCTGACGGCCAAGTACCCGGAAAAAGCGGTGCGATTGCTCCGGCTCCACCCCGCGCAGCAAAAACAGAGCATGGTGGATCCAGCGGATGATGCGCCGGCCTGACAGCTCAGGCGTCCAGCCGGGACCCTTGCCACGGCCATACGCCTCGATCCAGCCCCAGAGCCAGCGCTGCGCCACGGCACGCGCGCCCGCATCGCCCACAGCCGCTAGGTCGTCGAGCCAGCCAAAGCCGTGGATTTCATCCGCGAAGGCGGCATTGGGCAGATCGAGGTCCCAGAGCATCGCATCTTTGGCCTCGATGAGGTGTCCCGCGAACATCAGGTTGCCCGCCGTCAGCTGCCGCCCCTTGGCAAAGTGCCCGGTCGAGCGTGGCTCGGGTTGCAGCACGAACCCTGTCGCCGGTTTGGCAAACCCGGTCCCCCACGCATAGGCACGGTTGAGCGCACGTGTCCGGCGCGCGGTCCATGTGGGGCGAAGGGTGCTCATCTTGCGGGCGCCTCGAAAGCCTCTGTCACGCGCCTGACGCGCGTTTGAGCGCATGTATACACTGCCAGAAAACCTCGCGCGAGTGGCAGCGGGCACGTGTGCGCAAACTGACGCGCAAATGCCGCGAGATCATGCTTTGCGGAAGGCGGCGATGTAGAACCCGTCGCACCCGCCCGCCTCGGCCATCACCTCGGGCGTCAGGCGCAAACCGCAAGGCCCATCGCGCCAGGCAGGGTCGATGCCGGGGCGGTCTAGCGCCTCGGGGTCAGGGACAAGGTCGTCATGTCGAGACAGCGCCTCCTCGGCCTGCACCTCCCCTTCGTCCGGCAAAAGCGAGCAGGTGCAGAACACCAGCCGCCCGCCGGGCTTGAGGCAGGTCACAGCGACGTCGATCATCCTCGCCTGCAAGCTGAAGAGTTCGAAAAAGCCCGACCCGTCCTTGGCATACGGAAGGTCGGGATGCCGGCGCAGCGTGCCGGTGGCCGAGCATGGCGCATCCAGCAGGATCGCATCGTAGGAGCCCGCGTGTTCGAGCGCATCCCCTGTAACCAGCTTGGCCGTCAGACCCGTCCGGTCGAGGTTCTCCTGTACCCGTGCCAGACGCCGTTCCGAAAGGTCGAGCGCGGTGACCTCCGCCCCGGCTGCCGCCATCTGCAGGGTCTTGCCGCCCGGCGCCGCACACATGTCAAGCACCTGCTCGCCGGGCTGAACCGCCAAAACCTGCGCCGGGAGTGCGGCCGCGGCGTCCTGCACCCACCACGCACCCGCCTCGAACCCCGGCAGGGCGCTGATCTGGCCCGGCGCCTCAAGCCTGAGCGAGCCCGACGGCAAGAGCATGCCCTCGGGCGTTTGCGTCGCGTTCGGTTTGAGCGTCAGGTCGGTAGGCGGGACTTGTGCGTGCACCATCTCCATCGCGCACAGCCGCGCTTCGCCGTACGCCATCTCCAGCGGACCGCGCAGCCATTCAGGCAAGCGCGGTGGCGGCGCCTTGGCAAAGGCCGCCGGACCCGTCTCGGCCACCTTGCGCAGCACCGCGTTGATCAGCCCCTTGAGCGGCGCCGTCTTGGGATGACGCGTCGCCATCGCCACGGCGTCGTTCACCACGCCATGCGCCGCACCTCCCTGACACAGCTCGAGCGCCGATATCCGCAGGATGGCCCGCGCACGCGCAGGAGGCAACTTGCGCAAATGCTTTGACAAGACCGTATCGAGAGTAGGCAGATGCCGCAGCGTCTCGACCGCGAGCCGGCGCGCGCGCGCCCTGTCGGCTGGGTCCAGACGCGGGTCCAGATCGACTTCGCTCAGCAATTTCTGATGTCCCAGCACCTGCCAAAGCAGGTCGAACCCCGCGCGGCGGGCTGGCGTGATGCGCGACATGGCGGCCCCTTGGTCTTAATCAGCGCGCGGGCTATATCACCGGGTATGGACGAGGAACAGATCACCCCCACGCCGGAAGAGGCTGCCGCCGCCGAAGCCGCACGCCGCTCAAAGCTGCCGGAGGCCGCCCAACGCGCCCTCGCCGAAGCCGACGCGCGCAAGGCCGACGCAAACGCGCTGGAGCTGCCGGTCGAGCTTGGAGGACGCGACGGACCCGAACCCGTGCGTTACGGCGATTGGGAGAAAAAAGGGCTCGCGATCGACTTTTGATCCGTAAGGTGGGCATCTGCCCACCCTACCCACGCCGCCCTCAGCGCAGGTTGAAATCCGCAGAGCGGCCCGCCCCACGGTCCGAGGTGAACCGCATCGTGTCGCCATCGTAATCCACGCGCTGGCAATTGTAGGGGATTTCCCGCTCGCCCCAAAAGATCGTTCGGCAGAAATAGCCGTCCTGCCACGCCCAGTCGCCGGTCACGGGACGACCGACCGCGCGGCCCACGATCTTTCCACCAGGCTGCACATCGAGTGACAGGCCGTAGATGCCGATCCGCAGGCTCTTGCCCGAGAGCGCGTCGAGGAATTGCGCACGCGTGTCGATCTTGGCCATACTCGCCGTGGCGGTGGCGGCGCTAGCGGCAAGCGCAAGACAAACTCCAAGTGCGAGGGCAGAGGCGCGCAAAACAGACATGGGGGTACTCCAGACGTTACCGAGGATATACGTCCGATCTGCCGCTTCGGTTCATTTTGGCCGGCGCCGCGCGGCAAGTCGCCGACGATCAGTCGTTCAAACCCAGCACGTCGACCATGTCGTAAGCGCCCGGCGCCTTGTCCTGTCCCCAAAGCGCCGCCTTGAGCGCGCCGCGGGCAAAGATCGCGCGATCGGTCGCCAGATGGCGCAGCACGATCCGCTCGCCCGGCGCGGCAAAGAGCACGTCGTGCTCGCCCACGATGTCCCCCCCGCGAATGGCGCTGAAGCCGATGTCGCCGCGTTTGCGCACACCGGTGATCCCGTCCCGTCCGCTGTCGCGCACATCCGCGAGGTCAACGCCACGCCCCTCCGCAGCCGCCTCGCCCAGCATCAAGGCGGTGCCGGACGGCGCGTCGACCTTGTGGTGGTGGTGCGCCTCGATCACCTCGATGTCAAAATCCTCGTCGAGGGCGGCGGCCACACGCTTGGTCAGCTGCACCAAAAGGTTCACACCCAGCGACATGTTCCCTGCGCGCACGATCACCGCGTGGCGCGCACATGGCTCGAGCGCGGCAATGTCATCGCCCGTCATGCCCGTGGTGCCGATCACGTGCACGCAGCGCGCCTGGGCGGCCAGCTTCGCGAACTCCACCGTCGCGGCGGGCGCGGTAAAGTCGATCACCGCCTGCGCGTTCGCGAAAGCCTCGAGCGGGTCGTCCGTCACCGTCACGCCCAGCGCCGCACCGCCCATCGCAGTGCCGACGTCTTGCCCGACCCAAGGGTGACCGCTGCGCTCCACCGCACCGACGAGATACGCGGCATCGCTCGCCTTGATCGTCTCGATCAGCATCTGCCCCATGCGCCCCGATGCGCCCGTGACCACGATCCCCGGACCTTGTGCCATCCCACTCTCCTTGCCGCCGCCTGCTTGTATGCACCCTGGCCCTCGCCTATGTGCGATCCCATGGCAAAGAACAAGTTCCATGACGGCCCCGGTCCCTCCCAGCGCCAGCTGCGCGTGGGTGAAGTGATTCGGCGCACGCTTTCCGAAGTGCTGCAGCGGGGCGACATCCACGACCCTGATCTCAACCGGCTGTCGATCACCGTGGCCGAGGTGCGCTGCTCGCCCGACCTCAAGATCGCCACCGCCTACGTCATGCCTCTGGGGGGACGTGGGGAGGAGGACGCCGTCGCGCTGCTGGCGCGCAACAAGTCCGAGCTGCGCCGCGTGGTGGGCAAGAAAACGGGGCTCAAGTTCGCGCCGGATCTGCGGTTCCGCCTCGACGAGACCTTCGACCAGATGGACGCGACCCGCGCGATGCTGGCACAGGACATCGTGCGCCGCGACGTGTCCCGCCCCGAGGCCGAGGGCGCAAACGACGATGAGCCGGACACGTGACCCGCGCGCTTGTTGCGCTTTTCCTCTGGACCTTTTGCGCGACCACGGCCTTCGCCGCTGCGTGCGAGGACACGACGTTCGAAGGCACATCCTACACGATCTGCACGGTCGACCTGAAGCAGGACGCGCTGTCGCTCCACCGCGTGGACGAAACCGGCACGCCCTACGGGCATTTCAACGTGCTCTCGCGTGATCTCAGGGCGCGCGGGCAAGAGCTGGTCTTTGCCATGAACGCCGGCATGTACCACGCCGACCGCGCACCCGTCGGGCTTTATGTCGAAGCCGGACAGGCACACTCCCCGCTCCTCACCGGCGCGTCGCGCGGCAATTTCGGCTTGCTGCCCAACGGGGTTCTCTGCATCAGGGAGGGGCGCGCGAACGTGATCGAGACCCGCCAGTTCGCGAGACAGAAGCCGGCCTGCACGCACGCCACGCAATCCGGCCCGATGCTGGTGATCGATGGCGCATTGCATCCCCGGTTCTTGCCGAACTCGACGTCGCGCCATATCCGCAACGGCGTCGGCACGTCCCGCGACGGACGGCGCGCGGTCTTTGCAATCTCGAACACCGCCGTCACGTTCCACGAGTTCGCGCGACTCTTCCGGGACACGCTGAACCTCGACCAAGCGCTCTTTCTCGACGGCTCCGTTTCGCGGCTCTACGCCTCGACGCTGAACCGCCGCGACCCGGGCCGCCGCATGGGACCGATCGTCGCCGTCACGCGCTAGGGTTTAGGAGCCTAAGCTGCTGACACAAAGACGGTCTTTCCGCGCAACCGCCTATCGCTATAGTGGCGCGGGGATGGAGGGACTCCCGTGAAAGACGAAATGGCCTGCCTCGCCATCGACGGAGGCGGCAGCACCAGCAGGTTTGCGTTGATCGCCCGTGGCAAGAGCTGGCAGCTCAGCCGCGGCGGCGCCAACGTCTCTGCCGATTTCGACGGTGCCGTCGCCGAGCTCAAGGCCGGCCTCGCCGATCTCGCGGACCGCTCGGGCGTCGACCTGACCGACATTCCGACCTTCGCCGGGCTCGCGGGCGTCCTGACGCCGGACATGGCGCAAAGGGTCACAGCGGCCCTGCCCCTCACCCGCCTGCGCGTCACCGACGACCGCCCCGCCGCCGCGCGCGGCGCGCTTGGGTCGGCGGACGGATTTCTCGCGCAATGCGGCACCGGCAGCTTCTTTGTCCTGCAATCCCAAGGCCAGGCACACGGTGCCGGCGGCTGGGGCGCGGACCTCGGCGACGAAGCCTCCGCCGCGTGGCTCGTGCGCCGCGCGCTGGCAGAAACGCTCAAGATCTGCGACGGACGCCGCGCCGCCTCGCCCCTTTCCGAGCGACTCCTTGCGCGGTTCGGCACCCCCTCGGGCATCGTCACCGGCGTTCGCACACGCCCCACGTCCGACATCGCCGCCCTCGCCCCAATGGTCACCGAAGCCGCCACGGACCCACTCGCCAAAGACATCCTCAAAGAAGGCGCAGCCGAAATCGCATACGCCGCCCGTGCACTCGGCTGGACGCCGGAGATGCCCGTCTGCCTCACCGGTGGAATCGGCCCCCACTTCGCGCCTTTCCTCCCGGACGACCTGCGCGCCTGCCTCAAGGCCCCCCTCGCCAGCGCCATCGACGGCGCACTTGCCCTCGCGCAAGACTTCGCCGCCGAGGCACGTCCATGAGCCCCGCCAAACGACCCACACCGGACCGCCTCATCGTCCACGGCGGCCCGATCTTCAACGGCACAGGCCTGTGGGACGGCTACGCCGCACTCTTCGAAGACGGCCTCCTGCGCACGCTCCAATACGGCACACCCGACATCCCCGGCGCCAAAACCCTGAACCTCGATGGCGACATCCTCGCGCCCGGCTTTGTCGATCTGCAGGTCAACGGAGGCGGCGGGGTGATGTTCGGCGCCGCGCTTTCGGCCTCCACCCTGCGCACCATCGCCGCGGCTCATCGCAGCCTCGGCGCCACGCACATCCTGCCCACGCTCATCACGGACACGCCGGACGTCACCGAAGCCGCCATCGCGGCCACCCGGGAGGCTCTTTCTGACGGCGTCGCCGGCCTTCTCGGGCTGCACCTCGAAGGCCCGCACCTGTCGGTCCTTCGCAAGGGCGCCCACGACGCCGCCCTGATCCGACCGATGACGCCCGCCGACCTCGACCTGCTTCTGCACGCCGCGGACGCGCTGCCGCTGCTCAAGGTGACCCTCGCCCCGGAAAACGCCACGCTGGACCAAGTCGCCGCTCTCGCAAAGGCCGGCGCGCTGGTCAGTCTCGGCCACAGCGACGCCGACTACGCAACGTGCCTGAGCTACTTCGAGGCCGGCGCGTCCTGCGCCACGCACCTCTTCAACGCGATGAGCCCGCTCACGAGCCGCGCACCCGGCCTCGTCGGCGCAGCTCTCGACGCGGGCCACGTCTCCGCCGGCGTGATCGCCGACGCGGTCCACGTGCACCCGGCAAGCCTCCGCACAGCCTGGACCGCCAAACGCGGCCCCGGTGCGCTCTTTGCCGTCAGTGACGCGATGGCCGTGGCGGGCAGCACAGAGAGCGAGTTCGACCTGCAAGGCCGCCGCGTGCTCCGCCAAAACGGACGGCTTACACTCGAAGACGGCACGCTCGCCGGCGCCGACCTCGACCTGGTGACCGCAGTCCGCGTGCTGCACACAGAAGCCCGGCTCAGCCTCGCAGACGCTCTCGCCGCCGCCACGTCGATCCCCGCGCGGCTCACTGGCCAGCCCGTCGGCCACCTCGCCAGCGGCACGCCCCTCCGGGACGTCATCCGCATCCGCGCAGGCCTCTCGCGCGCCGAACCGCTTCAGGCGCCGTAAAGCCCCGCACTCCGCCCGCGCAGCTGCACCAGCGCCAGCACCGTGTCGATGACAGGCGTCGCCGTGCCGGTGATCCGCCCCAGCTCCTGCACCGACGTGACCAGCGCGTCGATCTCCATCGGGCGCCCCTGGTCGAGGTCCTGCAGCATCGAGGTGCGGTGCGCGCCAACCGCAGCACCGCCGTCGATCCGCCGCTCCACGTCGATCGGGAATTTCACACCCAGTTTCTCGGCGATCTCCTGCGCCTCCAGCATCATGCCGCGCGCCACCGCCCGCGTGCCGGGATCGGTGCAGAGCACGTCGAGCGTCGCATGGGTCAGCGCCGAAATCGGGTTGAACGACAGGTTCCCCCACAGCTTGACCCAAATCTCGTCCCGCAGCTTGGGACGCACCGGCGCCTTCAGCCCCGCCGCCACCAGCGCCTTCGACAGCGCCAGAGCGCGCTCGGACTTGGACCCGTCCGGCTCGCCGAGCGAAAACCGGTTGCCCTCGATGTGCTTGACGACGCCAGGCGCGATCACTTCCGCCGCCGGATAGACCACGCAGCCCAGCACCCGGTCCGGGCCGAACCCGTCCCACTGCGCGTCGCCGGGGTCCACCGTGCCCAGCCGAGTGCCCTCCAGCGGCCCGCCGATCTTGTGAAAGTACCACCAGGGCACCCCGTTCACGCCGCTCACGATGGTCGTCTCCGGCCCGATCAGCGGCGCCATACGCGGCACAAGCGGCGGCACCGAATGCGCCTTGAGCGTGACGATGACGTAGTCCTGAACCCCCAGCTGGCCTGGGTCTTCGGAGGCGCGCACCGGCACAGAGGTCTCACCGGACTCCTCGATCAGACGCAGGCCCTGCGACTGCATCGCCGCCAGATGCGGCCCGCGCGCCACGAGACTCACATCAGCCCCGGCACCCGCCAGCTTGGCGCCCATATAGCCGCCAATCGCGCCCGCTCCGAACACACAAATCTTCATCCCGCGCTCCCCATCTCTGCACCAGCCCCGGGCTTCTTCTGGCTAAAAATATCCCCGCCGGAGGCTCCCGAACTCGAAACGAAAACCGACGTCACAGACTTAGGCGCCCACCAGCCCCAACTTCTCCGCCATCCCGATCCGCTGCATCTTGCCCGTTGCGCCTTTGGGGATCTCATCGAGGATCACCACGCGCCGCGGCACCTTGAAATCCGCCATGCGCGCGGAGGCAAAATCGCGGATGTCGCGCTCCGTTGCGGCCTCCCCCTCGCGCAGCACGATCGCTGCGGCGACCTCTTCGCCCAGCTTGGGGTGCGGCAGGGCAAAGGCCACGCATTGCGCGACCGCCGGGTGGTCCATCAGCACGTCGTCCACCTCCAGCGGGGAGACCTTCTCGCCGCCGCGGTTGATGATCTCCTTGAGCCGGCCCGTGAGGCTGAGGAAGCCGTCCCCGTCAAAGGTGCCCTGATCGCCCGTACGGAACCAGCGCCGACCTTCAGCCTCGAAAAAGCTCTTGGCGTTGGCCTCCGCGTTGCTCTCGTAGCCGGGTGTGACGTTCGGGCCCGAGATCACGACCTCGCCCAGCCCCTCGGTCAGCCTGTCCTCGGCCTCGTCCGCGATGCGCACCTCCGGTCCCGCCGCGACGCCGACCGAGCCAGGTTTCTGCAGATCGAGCCGGTTGCAGCACATCTGGTGCGCGGCCTCGGTCATGCCGTAGGCCTCGATCACCGGCGCGCCAAAGGTCTCCGCCAGCGCCCCCATCACCTGCGCCGGCAGGGAAGCCGAAGAGGAGCGCAGGAACCGCAGCGGAACGTCCGCGATCACCTCGGCATTGCGCCCCGCGCGCGACAGGATCGCCTGGTGCATCGTCGGCACCGCCGTGTACCAGCTTGGCCGCGCCTCGCCGAGCATCGCAAAGAAGTTGAGCGCGTTGAACCCGGCCGTGCAAAAGATCGACCCGCCCGAAACAAGCGTCGCCGACACCGCCGCCAAGAGCCCGTGGATGTGAAAGAGCGGCATGACGTTCAGGCAGCGGTCCGCGGGCGTCAGCGCCAGCGAGGCGGCGATATGCTGCGCCGACGCCGCGACGTTGGACTGCAGGAGCGGCACGATCTTGGGGCGCGACGTGGTGCCGGACGTGTGCAGGATCAACGCCACATCGTCAGGCTCTGGCGCGCCCTCCTGCGCAGGCGCCCCGGCAGCGTCACATTCAAGCGTGATCAGGCCCGCAATCGAAGCGTCCTCGCGGAGCCACAGCACCTTGAGCCCCAATCCCCGCGCCGCGGCCAGCGCCGGGCCGTCCTCGCCCTCGGCCAGCACGATGGCCTTGGCCTTGAGGTCCTCGAGGTAGAACGCGAATTCTTCCTCCCGATAGGCCGGGTTGAGCGGCGCGGTTGTCGCCGCCTGCGCGATGCTCACGAAGGCCGACGCCATCGCCGCGCCGTTCGGAAGCACGATGGCCACCCGGTCGGTCGCGGCCACACCCGTGCGGCGCAGCTGCGCGGCCACGTCCGCCGACATCGCCTGCATCTGCCCGTAGCTCAGCCAGTCCTTGGACGGCGCACCCAGCGCCTGCGCCTCGGGCGGCTGCGCGTCGATCAGGGTTTTCAACGTGGTCATCACGGCCCTCCTGCGGTCTGCACGCATTTGACCTCATGTCGCCGGGCAGGCAAGGTGAAAGGGCGTCCGGCAATACGCCCGCCCCCACGGCATCCCGCTGTCTGGGCGCGGCGGCAGACGCACCCAAAGCACCTCGAAAGGCAGGCAGATATGCGGCAGACATGGCGGTGGTTCGGACCTGACGACATCGTGCCACTGGCGTGGGTCCGCCAGGCGGGCGCCGACGGCATCGTGACCGCCTGCCACCAGTTTGCTCCCGGCACGGCCTGGACCTCGGCGGCCATCGCGGCGCGCAAGGCCGAGATCGAAGCTGCGGGCCTCACTTGGGACGTGGTCGAGAGCGTGCCCGTCTCCGAAGCGATCAAGACGGCAGGCCCGGAGTGCGACGCCCATCTCGACGCCTACGCCGAGACGCTGCGCAGGCTGGCGGAGGCCGAGGGTCCAGAGGTTGTCTGCTACAATTTCATGCCGGTGCTCGACTGGACGCGGACGGACACGGACAAGGTCCTGCCCCACGGCGGCACGGCAATGGCGTTCGAGTTTACCGACTTCGTCGCGTTCGACCTCTTTATCCTGAAACGGAAGCGCGCTGCGGACGACTACGCACCCGACGTGCTGGCGCGGGCCGAAGAGCGCTTTGCGGCCATGTCCAATGACGAGCGGACGCGGCTCGGAAACACGGTCGGTGCCGGCCTGCCCGGGGCGAACGACTTTCACGCGCTGGACGCGCTGCCCGGCCTCATCGACACCTATGCCGGCATCGGGGCGGACGGGCTGAGGGCCAACCTCGCCGCCTTCCTCGAGCGGATCGTGCCGGTTGCCGAAGAGCTGGGGCTGCGGCTCTGTGCGCATCCCGACGATCCGCCGTTCCCGATCCTCGGCCTGCCGCGCATCCTGTCGAATGCAGAGGACTATCAGGCGCTGCTCGACATGGTGCCGTCGCAGGCCAACGGGGTGACGCTCTGCACGGGCTCGCTGGGGGTGCTGGCCTCGAACGACATGCCCGCCTTCACGCAGCGCTTCGCGGGTCGCATCCACTTTGCGCACCTGCGCAACACGACGCGGTCGGGGGATGCTGCGCGCCCGGACTTCTTTGAGGACGCGCATCTCGAAGGGGACACGGACATGGTCGCCGTGCTGCGCGCGCTCCGCGCCGAGGAGACCCGGCGCAAGGCCGAAGGCCGGACCGACTGGGAGATCCCGATGCGCCCGGACCACGGACACCGCCTGATGAGCGATCTCGAAAGGCCGGCGCAGCCCGGCTATCCGGCGGTCGGACGGCTGCGCGGTCTGGCCGAGCTGCGGGGCATCCTGCACGCGCTGGGCGCGGGCTAGCCTCGCGCGTCAGCTGTCGCTGTTGTGCACATCGGTGTCCTTGGCGCCCCAGGGCTTGACCCCGATGCGCAGCGCCGCGCGCCCGATCATATGCGCTCCGATGGGTGCGGTCAGGAGCAGGAAGAACACGATCAGGATACAGCGCAGCACCACGCCCGGATCGTTGAAATGCACCGCAACGCCGGCGATGATGAGGCCCGAGCCGAGCGTGCCGACTTTGGTGGCGGCGTGCATGCGGATAAAGACGTCCGGCAGGCGCAGGATGCCGATGCCGGCAAAGACCGACATGACCCCGCCGATGATGACGAACACGGCTGCGATGAACTCGGTCATGTGTCGTCCTCCTGCCGCTCGCGTCGCACGGCCTGCCGCTCGGCAAAGCGCGCGAGCGCCACGGTGGCCAGGAAGCCCACCAGCGCCAGCACCACCGCCACGTCGAGAAACGCCGCATCGCGCGAACGCAGCGCCGCGAGACCGCAGAACGCGACGATGGCGACGGTCATCATGTCGAGCGCCACGACCCGGTCCGGCAGCGTCGGCCCCTTGGCAAGCCGCACCAGCGCCATGAAGGCCGCGAAAAAGACCATCGCGAAGCCGAACATCACCGCCCAGTCAAAGAACCCGCCGGGGATGATCGCCCCGTCCAAGAGATCGGCCGTCATGCGCGTTCCTCCACGGCGTCGATGACCCACTTCTCCATCCCGTTCTTGAGCGCGGCGATGACCGCGTCCGGGTCGTCGGCGAACATCGCGTGGATGGTCAGGGTCTTGCGGTCCTCGCTTACGTCGATGCTCAGCGTGCCCGGCGTCAGCGAGATGAGGTTGGTGACCAGAAGGATGCCCGCGTCCGTCTTGACGTCGAGCGGCATCTCGAGGATCGCCGGTCGCGCCAGCAGCGTCGGCGTCACGATGTCCCACAGGACCTGCACGCTCGAGACCACCAGCTCGTAGTGAAAGAGCACCAGCAGCTTGAGCCAGTACCACACGCGCTTGAAGTAGCTCGACCGCACGCCCGTCAGCGGCTGCAAGAGCCACAGCACCGCGTAGCCCACCACAAAGCCCGAGATCATCGCGAGCCAGGTAAAGCTGCCGAAAAGCACCGCCCAGGCCGCCGCGAGAAAGATGTTGGCTGCGAAATTGCTCATGGGGCCGCCCCCAGCACCGCCGTCGCATAGGCTTCGGGGTCCAACAGCTGCGCCGCCGCGTCCGTCGCAAAGGTCACGAAGGGCTCGGGAAAGAACCCGATGATCAGCGTCAGCACCGCCAGCGCCGCGATCGGTCCCAAGAGGCACCGCCGGTCCTCGGCCGTCAGCAGCGCCAGCCGCGGCTCGGCGCCCTCGGGATGCGCCTTCCAGAAGGCTTCCGCCCAAATCTTGGTCATCGAGTAGATGGTGAGCAGGCCCACGACCAGCGCCACGCCCGCGATGATCCAGCCCTCGGCCTCGAGCGCGGCCGCGACGAGCACGTATTTCGCCCAGAACCCCGAGAGCGGCGGAAAGCCTGCCAGCGAAAAGGCCGGGATCAGGAACAGCACGGCGAGCAGCGGCGCGAACTTGTAGAGCCCGCCGATGCGCGCCAGGTCCGTCGAGCCCGCCACCCGCTCGGCCACACCACCGATGAGAAAGAGGTTCGCCTTCACGATGATGTGGTGCACGAGGTAGAATACCGCACCGGCAATCGCCAGCGGCGTCATCAGCGCGAGGCCGAGGATCATGTACCCGATCTGAGACACGATGTGGAACGACAGGATCTTGCGAATGTCGTTCTGCGCCGCCGCGCCAAGAACGCCCGTCACCATCGTGAACCCGGCCACCCACAAAAGGATCGTGTGGGTAAAGGCGATGTCCCCGTTGAAGACAAGCGTGAACATGCGGATCAGCGCGTAGACGCCGACCTTTGTCAGAAGGCCCGCAAAGACCGCCGACACCGAGAACGCAGGCGTGTGATAGGCCGCCGGCAACCAGAAAAAGAGCGGGAAGACCGCCGCCTTCACCCCGAAGGCCACCATGAACATGATCGCAATAACTGTCACGAGGCCCTTGTTCTCGACCTGCGGCACGGTGCGCGCGAGGTCCGCGAGGTTGAGCGTGCCAGTCATGCCGTAAAGGAGGCCAATGCCGGCGAGAAAGAGGATCGTGGAGATCAGGTTGAGCGTGACGTACTTCACCCCGCCATCGATCTGCGCCTTGCTCCCGCCGAGCACGAGCAGGCCGAAGGACGAGATCAGCATGACCTCGAACCAGACATAGAGGTTGAAAAGGTCGCCCGTGATGAACGCGCCAGTGACGCCACCGAGCAGCACGTTAAAGAGCGCGTGGTACCCGAGGTACTCCTTGCGCTCGTTGATATCCGACAGGGCGTAGACGGCGACGGCAAGACCCGTGATCGCGGTGATCACGACCATGACCCCGCTCAGGTAATCGGCCACCAGCGTGATGCCGAAGGGCGCACCCCAGCCGCCCATCTGGCCCACCACGATGCCCTCGGCGAGCACCTGCGCCATCAGCACCAGGGCCGCTGCCAGGAAGAGCACGTTGCCGAGGATGCTGACCCACCGGCCCCACGGGCTTTGCCGCAGCATGAACGCCGCGACCGCCGTCAGGAACGGGATCACCAGCGGCGTGGCGAGGTACCAGCTCATGCCCGGGTCTCCACGCCGCCATCGTCCTCACGCGGCTCGGCAATGCGCATCTCGTCACTGTCGAGCGTGCCAAGCGTCGTGTAGGCGCGGAACATCAGGATCAACGCAAAAGCAAAAAGCCCGAACCCGATCACGATGGCCGTCAGCACCAGCGCCTGCGGCAGCGCGTTGCCGACGACGCCCACCGGCGCAACCTCGCCGTAAGGGATCAGCGGCGGACTGCCCTCCGTCAGGCCCCCGGCGGTAAAGATCACCAGGTTCGCCGCGTTCGAGATCAGCACGAGGCCAAAGATGAACCGCAACACGTGCCGTGACAGCATCAGATAGACCGCGGCGGCGACGAGCACCCCGATGGATATGGCCAGCAGCGCCTCCATCAGATCTCCTCCTCCATCGCGAACACCAGCGTGAGGATCGAGCCGAAGACGACCATGTAGACCCCGATGTCGAAGAAGAGCACCGTGGAGAACGGCAATCCGCCCTCCTCCTTGGTGCCGCCGATAAAAAGCCACTGCCCGGTAAAGAGCGCGTCTCCGAAGAACACCGCAAAGACGCCCGAGAGGAGCGCGATCCCAAGCCCGACCATCGCAATGCTCTGTGGCATCACCCGCAGCGCCTGCCGCGCGTCGGCGGTCCCGCAGGCGATCGCGTAAAGCACGAACCCCGTCGCGCCGATCAGCCCGCCGATAAAGCCGCCCCCCGGCTCGTTGTGCCCGCGCAGGAGCATGTAGATCGAAAAGAGCAGCAAGAGCCCGGCCAGGTAACGTGTGCCCGCGCGCAGGATGATCGAGTTCATGTGCGCTCCTCCGACCCTTTGGCCATATCGTCCGTGGGAAGGGTCCCGACCTCTCGGACGCTGCCGTGCCTGACGCTGCTCGGGGGCAGGCTGAACCGCCCCACGGGGCTTGTGGTGCGCAAGAGCGCGTAAGAGGCCAGCGCCGCGATCACCACCACCGCGATCTCGCCAAAGGTGTCGAGCGCGCGGAAATCCACGAGGATCACGTTCACGATGTTGCGGCCAAAGGCGTCCGGCCAGCTCGCGGCCTCAAAATAATCCGTCAGCCGCCGGTCGATCGGCACTTCGATCACCGCAAAGAGCGTCACCGTCACAACCGCGCCGATCCCGCCGGCCAGCAAGGCATCCCACGGGCGGAAGGGGTTGGACCCCGGCGCGCCCAGCGTCGGCAGACGCAAGAGCGCGACCGCCACGAGCACGACGACCAGCGTCTCGACCAGCAGCTGCGTGATCGCAACGTCCGGCGCGCCGAACACGATAAAGACCACCGCGACACCGATCCCCACGACCCCGAGCGCCGCCATCGCCGTGATGCGCGAGTTCGTCGCCGCGGTCAGCAGGGCGCCCGTCAGGATCAGCGCGATCAGGGCAAAGTTCTTCCAGGTCACGTCCGAGAAATCGACCGAGGCCGGCAGCGCGTTCTTGATCAGGATCGTCCCGCCCACAGCCACCAGCACCGTCGCAAAGGTCGCAAAGATGTAGATGCGCAGGACACCTGGCTGGATCACCCGCGTCTGCCAGGCCGCGAACGCCTTGAGGCCCGCAAGGAACCGGTCCCAGCCTCGGTCGAAATTCGGCCCCGCCTCGGTCGCCGCGGCCAGCCCCGCCCTCAGCGGACGGTGCAGCGCGTAGAGGACCAGACCCCCGACGATGGTGGCAACCGACAGGTAAAGCGGCAGGTTCACGCCCGCCCAGAGCTTGAGCGTTTTCGGATCGGCGCCTTCGCCCATCAGGCCGGCCACCGTCGGGTCCACGAGCGGCGCTTGCAGCAGCGCCGGCACCAGACCGAACGTCAGGCCCAGCACCGCCAGCAGCACCGGCCCCGCCAGCATCTGCCAGGGCGCCTCGTGCGGCTTGACCGGCATCTCGCCCCCCGCGGGCCGCCAGAACGGCTTGTAACCGACGACAAACGCAACCGCGAACATCAGCGCCGAGGCAGCGACCACCGCCGCCGTCACGAACCACGCGTTCGACGGCGCTTCGATCGCGCCGGCATACATCAGCTCCTTGCCGATGAACCCGATGGAAGGCGGCAGCCCCGCCATCGACAGCGCCGCAAGCGCCGCAGCAAACGCCGTGACCGGCATCGGGCGCAACAGACCGCCCAGCACATCCGCCTCCCGCGTGCCGGTGCCGTGATCGATGCAGCCCACCACCAGAAACAGCGCCGCCTTGTAGAGCGAGTGCACGATCAGGAAAGTCACGAAGGCCGTCATCGCGTAACCGCCCGACTGCCCCAGAAACAGCGTCAGCGTGCCCAGCGCCATCAGCGTCGTATAGGCCAGCGCCTGCTTCAGGTCGGTCTGCCTGAGCGCCAGAAGGCTCGCAAAGACCGCAGTGAACGCGCCCGCAATGGTCAGCGTCCACATCCAAACGTCTGTCCCCGACAAAGCCGGGTAGAGCCGCGCCATCAGGTAGACGCCGCCCTTGACCATCGTGGCCGAGTGCAGGAACGCCGACACCGGTGTCGGCGCCGCCATCGCGTTCGGCAGCCAGAAATGAAACGGGAATTGCGCCGACTTGGTGAACGCGCCCGCCAGCACGAGGATCAGGATCGGCAGGTACATAGGATCGTCGATGATCGCATCACCTTGCGCGATGATCTCCGAGATCTCGAAGGTGCCAGCGGTAAAGCCCAGCAGGATAAAGCCGGCCAGCATCGCCAGCGCCCCTGCGCCCGTCACAAAGAGCGCCTGCAGCGCCGACCGCCGACCTTTGCTTGTCTCATGCCCGAACCCGATCAACAGGTACGAGGTGATCGTCGTCAACTCCCAGAACACGAAGAGCGCGATCAGGTTGTCCGCCAGCACCAGCCCCAGCATCGCCAGCATGAATGACGTCAGGAAAAGCGCGAACCGCGCGAATTGCGGATGCCCGGCGAGGTAGGTGTTCGAGTACAGCAGCACCAGCGTGCCGATCCCGCTGATCAGGAGCGCAAAGGTCAGGCTCAGCCCGTCGACCACAAACGACAGCGCGATCCCGAGCGACGGCACCCAATCCCAGGCGTAGCGCAGCGTCTCACCGGCGGCGATATCGGGGATCATCGTGGCAAAGAGGGCAAAGAGCGCCAGCGCCAGCGCGACGGGCGCGATCCCCACAAGCCCGTTGCCGCGGGGCGCGTCCATATCGGTCATGTCAGCCATGGATCAGCCGATCCGCAACGTCTTGTGACGCGATTCCTGCACAGGGCGGCGCGTCTCAATGCGGCAGAGGACGTTCTTCAAAGCGGGAGGAGTGCTCAGTGGGGAGGGATTCTTGCGCGTCATACTACACCTTCTTCGGATGTGTAGATGGGTCGCAGTCTGCAATCTTCAAATCGAAAATCCACTTCGCGCGCAAGTTTCTGCACATGCACAATGCGGCCTTAAGGCAGGCGAGCTTAGACTTAAGCGCCCGCCTGACGGGTAACGTCAGGCTGCGCCGGCCCGCCCCCATGGGGCGGCGCGATTGCGCCACCCCGCGGGACGGCGCGTGCACATCCGTTTCGTATGCATCAAGCTTAAGGTCGCCCGCTCTAAGCCAGCACCACCTCGAGCCGCGCCACCTCGCGGAACCGCAGGCGCGGCGCGATCTCGGCAGGGGCGGCGAGCGTGAGGCCGGGGAAGCGCGCAAAGAGACGCTGGAAGGCGATCACCGCCTCCATCCGCGCCAGCGCGTTGCCCGCACAGATGTGCACGCCAAGGCCAAACGAGAGGTGCCGGTTTGGCTTGCGCCCGATGTCAAAGGTGTCCGGGTCCGCGAATTGCGCCGGGTCGCGGTTGGCGGCGTTGATCATCATGTGCACCGTGCTGCCCGCCGGGATGGTGACGCCCGACAGGACTTGGTCCTGCGTCGCCTGCCGGTTGTTGATCTGGATCGGCGCCTGAAACCTCAGGACCTCCTCGACCAATGTGTCGATCAACGCCGGGTCCTCACGGAGCCGCGCAACCTGATCGGGGCGCTGGAGCATCTCGTGAATGCCGTGGCTCAGCATGTTGGTCGAGGTCTCGTGGCCCGCGTTCAGCATGAAGATGCACTGGTGCAAAAGCTCGATCTCGGTGAGCTTTTCCCCGTCCGCCTCGGCATCGGCCAGAACCGTCAGCACTTCGGTGTCCTGCGCCCCCTCGGGATGCGCGCGGCGGTGCGCGATGAGGTCCCGCAGGTAGTCCTTGAACTGCACAACGGCGGTGTTCCCCGCCTCGAGCTGTTCCGGCGTCAGCGCCGGTTCGAGCGCGGTGAGGATGGCGTTCGCCCATTGGCGGAGCAGCTCCCGGTCCTCCCCCGGCACGCCGAGCAGATCGCACACGACCTCGATGGGCAACTGAAAGGAGAACTCCTCCACCACCTCCACCTTCCCCTGATCCTCAAGCCGGTCGAGATAGCCGTCCACAAGCGCCGTGATCCGAGGCTCAAACGCGGCCAGCGCCTTGCGGGTGAAGGCCGACTGGAAGAGCCGCCGGATGCGCGTGTGATCGGGCGGGTCGGTGAAGACGACGCTGGTGGTGTGATGCTCGAAAAGCGGGGTGTCGCCGAACTTCGGCAGGAAAGCCGCGGTCTTGTCCGACGACCAGAGCGCCGGGTCGCGGTAGGTCTGCACGATGTCGTCGTAGCGCGTCAGCACAAAGGTCCCGTCGGGCGCTTGGTGCACCGGCGCTTGGGTCCGGAGCTGCGCAAGGACGGCATAGGGGTCCTCGAGATACGCCTCCGGAACGGCGCGCAGATCGAACGCGCTCAGGTCAGTTTCCATCGTAGCCCCCTTCGGACATTTAGCTTGAACCAAGCGGGGATGACCGGCAACCCTAACGCGCAAGGGAGCGAGGGACTGTGGACGAGACAAGCATCATTCATCCGGCATGGCTGGACGCATTCGAGCGGGTCTTCACGCTGTGCAAGATGGCGCAGGGCGAGCGCATCGCCGTGCTGTCGGAAACCGGCTCGCGGGCGGTGAACGTCTCCTTAACTTGTGCAGCGCTGGACCGGATGGGCCTGCACTTCGAACGCGTGACCGTCCCGACGCCCGCGCCCGCTCCGGGTCCGATCATCCGCTCAACAGGCGCCTGCGAGGCGTTGACGCCGCAGCTAGAGGCCGTCACCCAACTCTGCGCAGTGGATGTGGTGATCGACCTGACCGTCGAAGGACTCATGCACGCGCCTGAAACGGGGAAGATCCTTCGCTCCGGCGCGCGCATCCTCAACATCTCGAACGAGCATCCGGACATTCTCTGCCGCCTTGTCCCCGACCCGGCGATCAAGGATGTGGTCAAAGACGCCGTCGCCCGCTGCCGCGCCGCGCGCGAGATGCGGGTGACATCCGAGGCCGGGACAGACCTGACTGTCGCGATGGAGGGCGCGGCCACCGTGGGCGTCTGGGGCTACACCGACCGCCCCGGCACGCTGGCGCATTGGCCGGGCGGGCTGGTGGTGAGCTTTCCCAAGGCGGGCAGTGTGAACGGGCGGCTGGTCTTTGCACCGGGCGACATCAACCTGACCTTCAAACGGTATTTCGAGATTGCGGTGACCTGCACCTTGGAGGCGGACTTCGTGACGTCGATCGAAGGGTCTGGCACCGACGCGCGGCTCATGCGCAGCTACTACGCCGGGTTCGACGACCCACTTGCCTATGCCACGAGCCACGTCGGTTGGGGGCTCAATCCCGCGGCCCGCTACGAGGCGCTAACGATGTACGACAAGGCTGACCTCAACGGGACCGAGCTGCGGGCTTTGGCCGGAAACTTTCTCTATTCGACAGGCGCCAACGAGTTCGCCGACCGCTTCACCCGCGGGCATTTCGACCTGCCGATGATGGGCTGTGACATCCTCCTCGACGGGGTGCACGTGGTGCGGGACGGGGTGCCGGTGTGAGCCACGGGATTGCACACCGCGAAGTTGGTGACGGACCGCAGACACTGGTCTGCCTGCACGGGATCGGCGCGGACGGGCGGAGCTTTCACCACCAGATGGAAGCGTTCGACGGCTGGCGCGTGGTGACCTGGGACATGCCCGGCTATAGCGGGTCGGAGCTGCGGGAGGCACCGACGTTTGAATCCTTGTCGCAGCGGCTAGCCGCCTTCCTCGAGGAGTTCGGGACACCCGTACACCTGATGGGGCAGTCGATTGGCGGGATGATCGCTTTGGACCACGCACTGAGGCGGCCGGAACAGATCGCGTCGCTGGTGCTGGTTACAACTACCCCGAGGTTTGGCGGGCGCGATGAAAGCTTCAAGGATGCCTTTCTCAAAGCACGCCTCGCGCCGCTCGAAGCGGGGCAGACGATGGCGGAGATGGCCAAGCAAGCGGCGCCGCATCTGGTCGGGCCGAGAACGGACCCTGCCGAGATCGCCTTCATCGCTGAGGTTCTGGCGGATGTACCGGAGGAGACGTGGCGCGGTATCCTTAAGTGTCTCGTGACCTTTGACCGTGCGGCGGAGGTGGGCGAGATTGCCCACCCTACCCTCCTGATCGCAGGCAGCGAGGACCGCAATGCACCCGCGCAGACCATGGCCAAGATGGCCCAGCGCATCCCGGGTGCGCGGTTTCATACCCTTGAAGGCGCAGGGCACATGCCGCACCAAGAACAGCCAGAGGCGTTCAACGCGCTGGTGAGGGACTTTTTGCAAGAGGTGATCTCGTGACGGCACATCATGCTCCGATTGACATCGCGCCGATCTTTGAGCCGGACGCCTGGGGGCTGACCGAGAAGCAGGCTTCGCTGTCGGCCAAGGCGCGGGCGTTGGCGTCCACGAACTTTGCAGCGCGAGCGGCGGGGTATGACCGGGCGGCGTCCTTCCCGACGGAGAACTTTGCCGATCTGGCGTCGTCCGGCCTCTTGGGCATTTGCATCCCGGAGGCCGAGGGCGGGCTCGGCGCGGATCTGAAGACCTACATGCTGACCGCCTCCGAGATCGGGCGGTTCTGCGGGGCGACGGCGCTGACGTTCAACATGCACGTCTCGTCCTGCCTTTGGACCGGAGACTTGCTCGACCAACTGGAGCTGGAGGACTCGGTCCGCAAGGAGCACCACGCGGCGCGGCGTCTGCACTACCGGCGCATTCTCGATGAAGGGAAGATCTACGCCCAGCCCTTCTCAGAAGGGGGCGCAGCAGCTGCGGGGTTCAAGGCGTTCGGCACGACGGCGTTGAAGGTCGATGGCGGGTGGAAGGTGAACGGGAAGAAGATCTTTGCCTCCCTCTCCGGGCACGCGAATTACTACGGCGCCTTGTGCACTGCACTCCAAACCCCGGACGAAGAGCACTCCCGCCGCAACACGATGTACCTCGCCGTGCCTGCGGACGCCGAGGGGGTTCGGGTCGAGGGGGAGTGGGACCCTCTGGGCATGCGCGGGACGGTTTCGCGGACGCTGCTTTTCGAGGACGTGTTCGTGCCGGACGAGGCGCAGCTGATGCCGATGGGGGTCTACCCCTGCGCGGCGCGGCGCTGGCCGCATATGTTCATGACGCTGACGCCCGCCTACATGGGGATTGCGCAGGCGTGTTATGACTTCACCGTGGCCTATCTGCGCGGAGAAGTGCCGGGCACGCCCCCGGTCAAGCGCCGGATGTACCCGACCAAGCAGCTGGCGGTGGCACAGATGCGGGTGATGCTGGAGCAGACCAAAGGGCTCTGGTTCCAGGCGATCTCCGAGGCGCGGCCCGATCCCTCGCACGACAGCCTGATGCGCGCCTGGGCGGCGCAGCACACGGTGATGGAGAACGCCAACGAGATGGCGCAGCTGGCGATCCGCACGTGCGGAGGGCAATCGATGCTGCGGTCCTTGCCTTTGGAACGGCTCTATCGCGACAGCCGGTGCGGTTCGCTGATGCTGCCGTGGACGGCGGAGCTCTGCCTCGACATGCTTGGCAAGGGCGCGCTCTATCAGCCTGGCGAGAGCGATGACGCTTGACGCCTGGATTGTGGGGGCGGCTGAGGCTCAGCCCGGTCACTTTGCGATCCTGTTTGAAGATGAGGCGCTGAGCTATGCGGCGTTCGCGGCGCTGATTGCGGAGCGTACTGATGAGCTGCGGGCCAAGGGCATTGGCCATGGTGACCGCGTGGCGTGGTACGGGCTGAATGCGCCGGAGGTCTTTGTCCTCATCTTTGCCTGCGCACGGATCGGAGCGATCTTTGTGCCGCTCAATTGGCGGCTGGCCGACGAAGAGATCGCGCGGATCGTCTCGGATTGTGCACCCTCGGCGGTCTACTGGGATGAGGCGTTTGCGGAGAAGGCGGCGGCGCTTCCGGTGGCAAAGCCCGAGGGGAAGGATACAGAGCCGAGCCTCGGTGACCCGCTCCTGATCGTCTACACCTCCGGCTCGACGGGTGAGCCGAAGGGTGCAGTGCTGGCGCAGGAGGCGCTGGTGGCCAATGCCGAGATGTCGGTGGCGGCGCATGGGTTGACGGCGGACGATACGGTGCTGAGCATCCTGCCGACGTTTCATGTGGGCGGGCTCAATATCCTGCCGACGCCTGCCTTTTCGGTGGGTGCGACGGTGCTCTTGCACCGGACGTTCGATCCTGTCGCGGCGGTGAAGGACCTAGCCAAAGCTCAGACGGCGGTGACGGTGCCAACGGTGCTGGGCGCCATGCTGGGAACGGAGGCTTGGAAGACGGCGGACCTCTCGGGTGTGCGGTGCCTGTCGATTGGCTCGACAGATGTGCCGCGCGAATTGATCGACGCGGTGCATGCGCGGGGCATCCCGATGATGCAGATCTACGGCGCGACGGAGACAGCGCCCTTTGCGATCTACCAGACCCATGAGGACGCCATCGAGACCGCAGGCTCGCTCGGGCGCAAGGGGACGTGCGAGGTGCGGCTTGTCACGCCCGAGGGGCGTGCCGCGCAAGATGGCGCTCCGGGGGAGATCTGGGTGCGCGGGCGGAACGTGGCGCTGGGGTACTGGCGGAACGACGCGCTGACAGACGCCGCGTTCGAAGACGGCTGGTTCAAAACCGGGGACGTGGCGACGTGTGATGCGGACGGACAGTACTTTTTCGCCGACCGGATCAAGCACATCATCATCTCAGGCGGGGAGAACATCTACTCGGCGGAGATCGAGCGCATCTTGCGCACGCACCCCACAATCAAGGAGCTGTCGGTGGTCGGTCTTCCGCATCCCAAGTGGGGCGAAACGCCGGTGGTGGTGGCCGTGAAAAGCGCACCGCTCGAAGGCAAGGACCTCCTCGCGATGCTCGACGGCACGCTCGCGCGTTACAAACACCCCCGCGAGGTGCTTTTTGCAGACGCTCTCCCCCGGAATGCCATGGGCAAGGTCGTGGCGGAGGAGGTCAGAAAGCTGGCGACAAGCCTCAAGGCCAAGTGTTAACACTTGACCCAAGACCGCGGGAGCACACCGCGGCAGGGACCACACACGTCTAGGGAGGACGATATGAAGACTTTGCTCAAAACGCTGGTGGCCAGCTCCGCCATCGCCGTGTCATCGGTCGCGGCCTTTGCTGCTGACACCACGCTCACGATCTCCAGCTGGGCGCCGCCCACGCACGGGATCAACGCGCTCTTCTGGCCGCGCCTGATCGAAGAGATCGAGGCCGCCACCGACGGGCGCGTCACGGCAGAGGTCAAGTACGGTCTCGCCTCCCCGCCTGCGCAGATGGATCTTATCCTCGATGGCGCGGCAGACATGACGTGGATTTTCCACGGCTACAACCCGGGCCGGTTCGTGGCGACCAAGATGATCGAGCTGCCGGGCTACGAGGGCAACGCCGAGGCCGCCGCCGTCGCCTACTGGCGCGCGCATGAGGAGTTCCTCGGCGCCGCGAACGAGCACCGGGGCGTCAAGCTGATCGGCCTGATGACGCACGGGCCGGGCGTGCTGCACACCAATGCCGACGTCACCTCGCTCGCGGACATCGAAGGGATGAAGCTGCGCCTCGGCGGTGGTGTCTCGGGCGCGGTCGGCGCGGCGCTTGGCGCGACCGGCATCCGCGTGCCTGCGCCCAAGGTCTACGAGACGCTTGCCTCGGATGCTGCGGACGGTGTGATGATGCCGATGGAGGGCAAGGCAGGCTTCAAACTCTACGAAGTCGCCAAGAACACCTACACCGTGCCGGGCGGGTTCTACCGCGGCTCGTTCGCGCTGATCATGAACGAGGACACGTTCGCGGACATGAGCACCGAGGATCAGGAGGCGCTTTCCGCACTGTTCGGTGAGATGACCTCGCGCATGGCCGGGCAAGTCTGGGACGAGATCGACGAAATCGGCGCGCAGGCGTTGGCCGACGCGCCCGACAACAAGCTGATCGAAGCCTCCGCCGAAGACGCCGCCACATGGAACGGCATCGCCGAGGGCATCATCACCGAGGTCATGGCCGAGGTCGACGGCGCCGGCATCGACGCGAGCGCCGCGCGTGCCTTCATCTCCGAACAGATGGCCGCTGGCGGCTCCTGATCGCGACCGAACTGACGGGGCCCTCTCGCAGGGCCCCGTTTGCTTGAGGATCCCCCCCCGTGAGTGACCTTGAAGGCCAGACCGAAACCGCGATCCGGGCGGAGGAAGTTTCGCTGCGCCAGCCCAGCGTTTGGCACCTGATCGGGGTGCTGCCGGGCTGGATCGCGGGGCTCTTCCTCTTTGCGCTGATGGCGATGACGTTTCTCGACGTCGTGCTGCGCTCGGCGCTCGACAATCCCATCGAATCCGCGACCGAACTGACGCGGCTCTTCATGGCGATCATCGTCTTTGCCTCGCTGCCGATGGTCAGCTGGAAGGGCACACATATCGCCGTCGACCTGCTCGATCCGCTCTTTACCCGGGCGCTCGCACGCTGGCGCGATGCGCTGATCGACCTTGTGTGCGGTGCTGCGCTCCTCTGGCCCGCCAAGCGCGTCTTTGACCTCGCCGAGCGCGCGCGCTCTTTCGGGGACGAGACCGAGTATCTGGGCTTTCCGCAATACATCCCCGGCTGGTTCATCGCCGCCTTTACCGCCATCACCGCGCTCGTCTTTCTCGCGCGCGGGCTGGTGCGTATCTTTGCGCCCCACCGGCTGACCCCGAAGGGATCACACGATGACTGAATCGCTGATCGGCCTCGGCGCAGTGCTGGTTCTGGTGTTCCTCAGGATGCCGATCGCGATTGCCATGGGGATCGTCGGCTTTGTCGGCTTCATGGAGCTGCGGAACTTTCGCGCCGCCATCTCGATGGTCGGGCGCCTCCTGATCGACACGGCTCAGGACTACGGCCTGTCGGTGGTCCCGCTCTTTATCCTGATGGGGCTCTTCGTGAACAAGGGCGGCCTCAGCCGCGAGCTCTACCAGGTCTCGAACGCCTTTCTCGGCCATCTGCGCGGCGGGCTCGCAATGGCGACCATCGTGGCGTGCAGCGGCTTTGCCGCGATTTGCGGCTCGTCCTTGGCAACTGCCGCGACCATGTCCAAGGTCGCCCTGCCGCAGATGCGCAAGTACAACTATTCCGACAGCCTCTCGACCGCCTCCATCGCGGCGGGCGGCACGCTCGGCATCCTGATCCCGCCCTCGGTAATCCTCGTGATCTACGGGCTTTTGACTGAAACCTCGATCGGGCAGCTCTTCATCGCGGGCATCATCCCCGGCCTCTTGGGCGTTTTCTTCTACCTCGCCGCCGTGCGCTACACCGTGGCCCGCAACCCCGATGCCGGCCCGGCGGGGGAAAAGACCGACCTCAAGGGCCGTCTTCTCGCGCTCAAATCCGTCTGGGCGGTGCTGCTGCTCTTCTTCCTCGTGATCGGCGGGCTCTACGGAGCCCTCAACATCTGGCCGATCTACCTGACATTCTCACCCACCGAAGCCGCGGGCATGGGCGCGGCAGGCGCCTTCCTGATCGCGCTGGCGCGCGGCACGCTGACATTGCAGGGCACGATGCAAGTGCTGGTCGAGACGGCGCAGACGACGGCGGGCCTCTTTGCGGTGCTGATCGGGGCGTGGATCTTCTCGAACTTCGTCAACCTCGCCGGCCTGCCCGAAGCGCTCCGTGCCGCCGTGACCGCCGCCGGTCTCTCGCCCATGACCGTGATGGTGATGATCCTCTTGATCTACATCCTGCTCGGCTGCGTCTTCGAGTCGCTGTCGATGCTGCTTTTGACGGTGCCGATCTTCTTCCCGCTGGTCACGAGCCTTGGGTTCGACCCGGTGTGGTTCGGCATCGTGGTGGTGGTCGTGGTGGAAATCTCGCTTATCACCCCGCCCGTCGGGCTCAACGTGTTCGTGCTCAAGGGCGTGGTCGGCAACGTCTCCACAGGCACGATCTTTCGCGGCGTGACCCCGTTCTGGGTGGTCGACATCCTGCGCCTGATCCTGCTCGTCGCCTTCCCCGCGCTGGTGCTGTTCTTGCCGAATTCGATGGGGTGAGGGCAAGCGCTCATCCACAAGAATACTGAGAAACAGAGGTTCACGCGCCGACCCGAGGTGTGGCGCATCGCGCCGCCCCATGGGGGCGGGGCGGAGCGGCCTGACGGTTCCCGTCAGGCGGATGGTCTAATCAAACGAGATATCGACCCGCCCAAACGCCCCAAAGTCCGCCACGATCTCACTCCCTGGCGGACACTCCACCGGCCGAATAAAGCTCCCCGACAGCACAATCTGACCTGGCGCGATCTGCTGGCCGTATTGCGCCATCCTCCGCGCCAGCCAGACAACGCTCTCCACCGGATCGTTCAGCACACCCGCCCCAAGGCCCGTCTCCTCGACCACGCGATCGCGCGTCGTGACCGCCCCGACCCAGCGCAAATCAAACGCATCCACCGCGTGCCGCTGATCCCCCAGCACCACGCCCGCATTCGCCGCATTGTCGCTGATCGTGTCGAACACCTTGCGCGCCTGCCCCGTCTCGGGATCCGTGCGCAAAATCCGCGTGTCGAGGATCTCCAGCGACGGCGCGACATACTCCGTCGCCGCCAGCACATCCGCCCGCGTGACACCCTCCCCGCCGAGGACATCCTTCATCACAAAGGCGATCTCCGTCTCGACCCGCGGCTGGATAAAGCGCCCCTTCGGCACTACGCCGCCCGTCTCGAAGATCATGTCGTCGAAAAGCACACCACTGTCCGGGATATCGATCCCCAGCGCATCCTGCATCGCGCGCGAGGTGAGCCCGATCTTCCACCCGACGATACTGCGACCCGCCGAGACCTTCGCCCGCACCAGCGCCGTCTGCACCGCGTAGGCATCGTCCATCGTCATTTCGGGATGCTTGAGCGACAAGAGCCCGATCTGCGCGCCCGAAAGCTCCGCCTCGAACAGCGCCGCCGCCGCCGCCGCGTGATCGTCCGGCGTCATGCCTCGTCCTCCACCGTGTTGCGCAGGGTGCCGAGCGTGCTCACCTCCACCTCCACCACGTCACCGGGCTTCAGGAACTGAGGCGGATCGAGCCGCGCACCCGAGCCCGTTGGCGTCCCGGTCACAATGATGTCCCCCGGCTGCAGCGTCATAAAAGTCGAGATGTACGCGATCTCCTTCCGCACCGGGTGCATCATCCGCGCCAGCACATCGTCCTGCCGCACCTCGCCGTTGACCCGCGTCACGATCCGCGCCTCATCGAGCAGGCCATGGTCCGTAAACGGCACCAGCCAAGGCCCCATTGCCCCCGAACGATCCCAGTTCTTCCCCTGCGTGACGTTGAATTTGGCGTGCCGCACCCAGTCGCGGATCGTGCCCTCGTTGCAGATCGTCAGCGCCGCGATGTGGTCATAGGCATCCGCCTCTGCGATCCTCCGCCCGGGCTTGCCGATCACCACCGCGACCTCGCCTTCATAGTCGAGCATGTGGCTCTCAGGCGGACGGATCAGAGGTTGGTCATGCCCCGTGAAGCCGCTCGCGAACCGTGGGAAAAGAGACATGTACTTCGGCTGATCGCTCCCATCCTTGTACTCCGCATTGCGGTCAGGAAAGTTCACGCCGACGCACAAGATCCGCCGGGCATTCGGCAGCACCATGTCATAGCTCGCTTCGGTGTGGGTGACCTCGCGTCCGGTGGCGGCCTCCGCCAACGCGTCCAATCCACCCGCACAAACCGCGTCAAAGAGCGTTGGCCACTGCGGAAAGGTGCCGTCGAGCGCGATAAAGCCATTCTCCGTCACCGCGCCGTAGTGCTGCGCGCCATCCGCTGAAAAGGTCGCAAACTTCATCGCAATCGCTCCGAAATCTCGCGGATCACGTCATAAGCCATCATCACGTCCTCGCGCGTCGTCTCGAACTGGCCGACTTGAAAGCGGATCACCTTACGGCCCTGGAAACTCCCCTGCGTCAGGTAAATCCGCCCATCGTCGTTGATCGCGTCCACGAGCCTCTGCTGCGCCGCGTCATCCCCCGGTCCGCGAAAGGAAAAGAGGCTCAGGATCGGATCGCTTGCGATCTCAAACCCGGGCGTCTGGTGCAACTTTTCACACAGCTCCTCGGCCCAGGTGACATGGTTGCGAATGCGCCGGCGCAGCTCTTCCAGCCCATACGACCGCAACAGAAACCACAGCTTGAGCGCTCGGAAACGCCGGCCTAGCGGAATTGTCCATTCCGAGTAATTGGTGACCGCATCACCGGTTGTCTTGAGGTACTCCGGCTCGATCTTGAGCGTGTTCAGCTGCGGAGTCGCGTCACGCAGGAACTGCACCGAGCAATCAAACTGCGCCCCGAGCCATTTGTGCGGGTTAAAGACTATGCTGTCGCAATTCTGGACTCCGCTCCAGAAATTATCGTGATATTCCGGGCAGATCATCGCTGTCCCCGCCCAAGCCGCGTCGAGATGAGTATACAGGTCTTCGTCAGCCGCGACTTTTAGAACTGGTTCCAAGTCATCGCTGGCCCCGATCCCTGTACCCCCAGTCACAAGGATCACACCGGCTGGCACATGCCCCGCGGCGCGGTCCTCAGCGATCGCTTTGGCCAAGGCTCTTGGGTCCATCGCATGCCTTGGACCGTGGGTTGGCAGCTTCACGAGGTTGTCCTGCCCGATCCCAGCCACCCAGCAGGCCCGGTCGATGGAGGAATGCACCTCCTGCGAGCAATAGATGCGCAAATGACCCTTGCCGTTCAGCCCTTCGCGGTTGCCGGTGTAGCCCGTCGCGCGTTCACGCATCGTCAGGACCGCCGACAGGGTGGCCGAAGACGCGCTGTCTTGGATCACTCCGGTCATACCCTCCGGCAAACCAAGCGCTTGACGCAGCCAGTCGACCATCACGCCTTCAAGCTCGGTCGCGGCAGGCGAGGTCTGCCAGAGCATGCACTGCGCCGCGATCGTGTTCACGAGCTGCTCGGCCAACATCGAAGGCGCCGTGGCATTGGCGGGAAAGTACGCGAAGAAGCGCGGATGCTGCCAATGGGTCATCCCCGGCATCACGATCCGCTCGAAATCGGCAAAGATCGCCTCCATCTCCTCGCCCGTCTCAGGCGGAGAGGGCGCGATCTGCGCCGCGATTTCTCCCGGTTTGGTCTGCGCACGGACGGGGCGGTCGCCGATCGTCTTGTGAAAATCCGCGCCCCAATCGGCAAAGCGGCGTCCCCAGCGGGCAAAGTCGTCCCAGTTCATGGCGCGATAATCGGGCTGGCGCCGAGACCCGACTCTTGCGTGTCGACCCCGACAAAGGGTGAGCCATTCTCGAACCAGCTGCGTGGCGCGGCGGCACCCCAGAGCGTTTGGCGCTGCGGGTCCGTCAGGTCCCACTTGATCGGCTCGAGGTCCGGGTCAACCGTCTGATAATCCGAGCAATAAATCTCGATCCTGTGGCCGTCTGGATCGAGGATATAGAGAAAGAACGCGTTCGAGATCCCGTGCCGCCCTGGCCCACGCTCGATGTTTTTCACGTAGCCAGTCGTCGCCATCAGATCGAGCAGGTCGATGATGTTGAGCGGCGTCGGCACCCAGAAGGCCACATGGTGCAGGCGCGGCCCGGTGCCGTTGGTAAACGCCATGTCATGCACCCCTCCCTTGCGGTGCATCCACGCCGCCCAGAGCCGTTTGCTCTTCTCGTCCTCGGTGTACTCCGTCACGCGAAACCCGAAATCCGAGTAAAACGCGACCGACGCATCCACGTCCGGCGAAAAGCAATTGAAGTGGTCGATCCGCAGCGGCTTGACGCCTTTGTAAAGCGCGTAGGTCTGATGGATCGGCGGGAGGCGGTCCATCTTGTGATAGAACTCGAGCGGCATGCCAAAGTTGTCGGACGTCAGGAGCGTACGGCCTTGATAGTGGCGTTCGATCCATTCGGTGCGGCGCCCGTGCGCTTCGAAGTAGGTCTTGGCCTTGTCGAGGTCCTCTTCGTCGAAGGTCTTGAAGCCCATCACCTCGACCGTACCGGGCTGGTCCGATGTCTGCAGGATCAGGGAGTGATGCCCCCGCTCCTCCATCGCGCGCAGGTACACGTGGGTCGCAGTCTCATCCGTGATCTGAAGGCCGAGAGTATTGACGTAGAACGCCTTTGACGCGGCGAGGTCGGCGACATTGAGGCAGGCGTGGCTGAGCCTGATGGTGTTGAACGGCGGGTAGAGGTTGGAGGCTGGGACGGGCATCAGAAACACGCGCCCCGGACTTGATCCGGGGCCTCTTGGGGTGTGGCGAGGTCCCGGGTCAGGCCCGGGACGGGGTTGTTCGGAGGTCTCATGTCGCACCCACCTGTGAGGTTTCGCACCGGCGCGGAATCAAGGGGCAGCCGCCGCGCCATCGACGGGCCGCCCCGTCGCACCAAAGGTGCGCCAAGCATAAATGGCACGCCTTTGGCGTGACGGCACGTCGATACGTCTGACCCGAGCGCCTCGCTCTTTTGAAGCCCGGACTTGGCAACTATTAAGGCGCTAAGAAATTCTGTGAGATCGACGTACTGCGGCTCGCCGATAGCGCTTTGGGGTCTCATGCCGCCCCCAATTTTGTGATCCTGTGCTGGCCGGTGGCGAAGCCGATGTGCTTTTGCTCCATGTAGAACTCGAACGACCAGTCGCCGCCGTCGCGGCCGATGCCACTGGCTTTGACCCCACCGAAAGGTGTCGGCAGGTGGCGGACGTTTTCGGAGTTGACCCAGATCATGCCCGCCTCGAGCCGGTCGGTGAAGCGCAGCGCGCGGGTCAGATCGTTGGTCCAGACATAGCCGGTGAGCCCGTAGGCGGTGTCGTTGGCGAGGGTAAGCGCCTCCTTTTCGGTGCCGAAGGGGATGGAAGTAAGGACGGGGCCAAAGATCTCCTCCTGCGCGATACGCATATCGTTGGTGGCCCCCGTAAAGAGTGTGGGCTGGACGAAGTAGCCAGCCTCGCCGTGCCGGGCGCCGCCTGCGGCGATGGTCGCGCCGTCCTCTCGGGCAATGTCGAAGTAGGACGTGACCTTGGCAAAATGCTCGGCGGAGATAAGCGGGCCGACTTCGGTGGCGGGATCGAGGGGGTGCCCGACCTTGATCCGGTTCACCCTTTCCACGAGCTTTGCCTCGAACTCGGCGCGGATCGTGTCCTGCACCAGCAGGCGCGAGGAGGACGTACAGCGCTCGCCGTTGATCGAGTAGATCATGAAGATGACCGCATCCAGGGCGCGGTCGAGATCGGCGTCGTCGAAGACGATCACCGGGTTCTTTCCGCCGAGCTCGAGGTGGTTGCGCTTGAGCGTGTCGGCGCCCTGTTTGACGATCTGCGAGCCGGTGCGCGACTCCCCGACAAAGGCGATCGCCTTGAGCTTTGGGTGCTCGCAGAGGGCCTTGCCCGCCTCCTCGCCAAAGCCGTTCACCGTGTTGAGCACGCCCGGCGGCAGGCCGGCCTCCTCGGCGATTTCCACGAGCAGGCGGGCGGTCAGGGGCGACGCCTCGGCGGGCTTGTGAACCACCGTGCAGCCGGCGGCGAGGGCGGGCGCGATCTTCCACGTCGACAGCATGAAAGGCGTGTTCCACGGCGTGATCACCCCGACCGGGCCGATGGGCACGCGGGCGGTGATGTTCATCAGCGTGGGCGATTTGAGGTGTTGGCCGTCGCGCGCCTGGATCACCTGATCGGCGAAGTAGCGGAAGTTTTCGGCGCCGCGCAGGGCGGCTTTGGACATGAACTTGTAGGCCTGGCCCGTGTCCCAGCACTCGCAAAGGGCGATCTCTTCGGCGCGGCCCTCGATCCCTTCGGCTATGCGGATGAGGATTGCGCGGCGCTCGGTGGCGGGCATGTCGCGCCAGCCGGGGAAGGCATCGTGGGCGGCTGTGGCGGCCTTGTCCACGTCGGCGGCTGTGCCGCGGGCGACCTGGCAGATCACGCTTTCGTCGACGGGGGAGAGGGTGTCGAAGGTTGCGGCGTTCGCGTGATCCGCGCCCGCGATGCGGTGCAGGATGCCGGTCTCGCGGAAGCGGGCGAGGTGGCCGTCCAGAGCCGCGAGGTTGTCGTCGAGCTTGCTCATGCGGAAGCCTTCAAGTGGTCGCGGATCGTGCCGTGCTTGGGCGCAAGGTCCGGGTCGATGTCGCGCATTTCTGCGGAGAGGGCGATGGAACGGGACTTCATCACCGGGGCTACAAATGCCTTGAGCGCGTCGAAGATTTGCTCGACGGCGACCTCCTTGACCGCGTGCGGACGGCCCGCGCGGAGACGGATCGAGAGGTCGATGAAGCCGTGCTTGGGGTCGCCGTCGGCAATCGCATAGTGATCCACGCGGGTGGCGCGCACGCGGATGCCCGGCATGGGAAAAGTGTCGATCCTGGCCGCTTCGGCGCGGATCGCCTCGCAGAGCGCGCCCATGTCGAACACCTCCTCGAGGTTGGCCGAATACTCGATGTGGAAATGCGGCACGCGGGGTCCTGACCGTTTGATCTGGAAGGAGCGTACGGAGCGGCGGGCGTCGCCGTCAAGGCGCCGTCACGACTCCATCCGCGCACCAGCCATCGAAAATCTCGAGCGCCTTTTCAGCGAAGGCGGCGTCGTTGATGTGGCAGTCGAGCGGATGCTGGGTGACGTTTGGCGGCAGGTCCGCTTGCAGGGCCTCATAGAACGCGGCGAGCCCTGCGGCATCGTGGAGGTCAGCGCCTGCACGGTCCCACTCGCACAGCCCGTGCAGCGGCATGAGCATCGCGACGGGGCCTTTGGCGGTTGCGAGTTGATTGGCATGGGCGCGGGCGACGGCGCGGCGTTCCTCGGCGTTCAGGACGATGGAGGTGAGGAGCCGGTTGTGCGCGTGGCTGAGGTGGCCGGACCACTTTGCCGGGATGTCCTCCCAGCCGATGATGTCGACGAGGTCGTAGCATCCTGGCGCCACGATTTGCGGCACGCCTTGCGCGCCGGCAGATTTGAGGCGATCAGGGCCAGCTGAGATATTCGAGCCGTGAATGTGGTTGCCAAGCTCTTGCGTGCAGAAGTCGAAGACGCAGGCAAAGGCGCCATCGGCGGCGAGGCTCTCGAAGGCGCGGCCGCCCATGCCAGTGGCGTGGAAGACGGCAACCTCGAAGCCGCGCGCCTCGAGCGCGGGTTTGAGCGAGACGACGTATTTCAGGGCGGATGTGCCGAGGGAGGTCATGCCGATGAGCGGTTTGTCTCGGTTCGGCCTTTGCACGGCCTTGGCCGCGCCCAGCACCGCGCCCGCCGCCTGGCTGAGCGATGCCTTGCAGACCGCGTTGAGGCCGTAGAGCCCGCCCGCCCAAAGGATCATCTGCACATCTGGCGCCACCCTCGCGGTCGGGATCAGCGGGGAGAAGGCGATGGTCGACACGATGTACTTCGGCACGCCGAGCGGCAGCGCTTGCGCCACGTCGAGCGCCAGGTCTGTCCCCATCGAGCCGCCCAGCGCGATCATCCCGTCGAAGGCACCTTGGGCGTAGAGCCGTGCCGCGAGCGTGGCTGCACCCGACGCCATGATCTGCATCGCGGTGTTCTCGTCGCCGCCTTGGGTGGCCTTTTCGATGGAGCTGCCGCCTGCCTCCGCCACGGTATGTTTTGAGTGATCGCAAGGCCGGGAAGGCTCTCCGAGCACCGACACGTCCATGGTCAGGACCTTTCCGCCATTCGCTTGGATGACGTCCGCGAGGAACGACAGCTCGTCATCCTTGGTGTCAAAGGTGCCGATCACGAGGATGGTCTTTGCGGTCATGCTGGGCGCTCCTGCTGGTCCGCAAAGGTTCGTCGCAAACGCGGACGCGGTGCAAGGGGTGTGATTGTCTCGTGCGCGCAGCGCAGGCATAGTCATGGGATGAAGGATTCTAACTTCCTCAAGGAACACAACGGGCGCCTGATGTGGCACCCGATGACCTCGCCGCAGGACAGCCAGCACACCCCGCCCAAGATCATCACCGCCGCGCAGGGCGTGCGGATCACCGACATCGACGGGCACGAGGTGATCGACGCGGTCGGCGGGCTGTGGAACGTGAACCTCGGCTATTCCTGCCAGCCGGTCAAAGACGCCATCGCGGCGCAGCTCGATGTGCTGCCGTATTACTCGACGTTCCGGGGGACCTCGAACGACGCGGTGATCGAGCTGAGCTACGAGCTGCAGCAATTCTTTGCGCCCGACGGGATGCGGCGGGCGTTCTTTACCTCGGGCGGGTCGGACTCGGTGGAGACGACGCTGCGCCTGGCCCGCCAGTACCACAAGCTGCGCGGAGAGGCGGGACGGACCAAGTTCCTGAGCCTCAAGAAGGGCTATCACGGCACACATATCGGTGGCGCTTCGGTGAACGGGAACGCGAATTTCCGCAGCGCATACGAGCCGCTCCTGCCCGGGTGCTTTCACATCCCGGCGCCCTACACCTACCGCAATCCGTTTGGCGAGAGTGACCCAGAGCGGCTGGCCCAGCTGTGCCTGCAGGCGCTCGAGGACGAGATCGCCTTTCAGGGGGCGAACACGATTGCCGCGATGATCATGGAGCCGATCCTGGGCGCGGGCGGGGTGATCCCGCCGCACGCCTCCTTTGCGCCGGCGGTGCAGGAGATCTGCAACCGGCATGGCATCCTGCTCATCACCGACGAGGTCATCACCGCCTACGGGCGCACGGGCGCGTGGTCGGGTGCGCGGCTCTGGGGCGTTCAGCCGGACATGATGGCGACGGCCAAGGCGATCACCAACGGCTACTTCCCCTTTGGCGCGGTGATGCTGGGGGAGCGGATGGTGGAGGCGTTCGAGGACAACCCGGCGGCGAAGATCGGACACGGGTACACGTATTCGGGTCACCCGGTCGGCGCGGCGGCGGCGCTCGCCTGTCTTGCTGAGACGCAGCGGCTCAACGTCATCGAAAATGCGGCGGCGCGCGGGACGCAGCTTTACGAAGGGTGTCTGGCGCTGCAGCGAAAGCACCCGCTCGTCGGGGACGTGCGCGGCGGGCATGGGCTGATGACGGCGATCGAGATGGTTTCGGACCGCGCCACCAAGACGCCTTTGGACGCGAAACGCGCGGGCATCGTGCAGGAGGTCGCCTACCAGTCAGGCGCGATGGTGCGCGTGTCGGGACCGAACCTGATCCTCTCGCCTGCGCTGATCCTGTCGGAGGCGGACGCAAGCGCTATCCTCGCGGCGCTGGACGCAGGTCTGACGGCGGCGGAGGCGGTTTAGCGCGGGAGACCACCGTTTACCGGGCGAAAGCATCTGCGCATACGTTACGCACAGCTACCCACCTTTCGAGCGCGTCTTAGTCCTTCTGCTGTGCCGAGGGTCGGTCTATCCTAGCCCCACCACGCCCTCAGATGGCAAAGACTCACGGAGGAGAGACCATGGCTCAGCCCGCCCCCCGCATCGACGATGTGGCGTTCGACACGCTTCTGGCCGACCCCTACCCCACGTTCGACCGCATCCGGCCCATGGGGTCTGCCGTCTGGGTCGAGGCCGCGCGGATCAAGCTGGTCACCCGGTTCGACGACATCATGTTCGTCGAGCGCAACCATGCCACCTTCTCCTCCACCAACCCCGCCTCGCTGATGAACGAGGTGATGGGCGTCTGCCTGATGCGCAAGGACGACGAACCCCACCAGATCGAGCGCAAGGCGATGGAGCCGGCCTTTGCCGCCCGCACGGTCAAGGAGCAGTGGAACCCAGCGTTCGAGGCGCTCGCGGACCGGCTGATTTCCGAGTTCGAGGCGGATGGGAGGGCAGACCTCT
Organism: Pseudaestuariivita sp.; assembly: GCF_052825805.1. Taxonomy (NCBI): domain Bacteria; kingdom Pseudomonadati; phylum Pseudomonadota; class Alphaproteobacteria; order Rhodobacterales; family Paracoccaceae; genus Pseudaestuariivita; species Pseudaestuariivita sp. Next base: position 66,974 of record NZ_JBRBVB010000011.1, read on the forward strand.
TCAACGCGTTTGCTGCGCCCATGGCCTCGCTTGGCCTGCTCGAGGTGCTGGGGTTCAAGGACGACGTGCCCTGGCAGGACCTCTGCCACTGGTCGCAGTCGCTGATGGACGGGGTGGGCAATTACAGCCGCGACCCGGAGATCACCGCGCTGGGACAGGCCGCCAACAAGGCGATCGCAGTCGAGATCGACCGGGTCAAAGAGGCACACGGCACCGAGCAGAACCTCTCGCTCGTCTCCAGCATCCTGCACGCCGAGCATCCGCACTCGCTCGATCAGCTGCGCGCCAACATCAACGTGACCATCGGCGGCGGTCTCAACGAGCCGCGCGATGCGATCCTGACGCTGACGATGGCGCTCCTGCAGAACCCGGACCAACTGGCGGAGGTGCGCGCCAATCCCAAGCTCTGGATGACCGCCTTCGAGGAGGCCGTGCGCTGGGTCTCCCCCATCGGGATGTATCCGCGCCTCGTGACCGAGGACACCGTGCTGGGCGATACCGAGCTCGAAGCCGGCGAGCAAATCGGGCTCTGCGTCGGCGCCGCCAACCGCGACCCGTCCCGCTTCGAGGCGCCGGAGGTCTTCGACATCCACCGCCCCCGGCAGGGACACCTCGGCTTTGGCGCAGGCCCGCATTTTTGCGCAGGCACGTGGGTCGCCCGTCAGATGGTCGGCGCGATTGCCGTTCCGATGCTGTTCGACCGGCTCCGCAACCTGCGCCTCGATCCCGACGCAGAAATCGAAGAGCGCGGCTGGGTGTTTCGAGGCCCGACCCGCCTGCCGGTGGTCTGGGACCCGGCCTGAGGCAAGCCTTGGCGCCGACCTTGTCCAGCGGCACTCAAACTTGGAGAAATCTGCGCCGAGCCTCCCTGCCCGGTGACGTCGCGATTTTTCGAATTCGCCTGCCCGACACTTGCTTGCTGTCAACGCCCTGTGGCCGCAAACTCTGCACAGCAACAGGCTTGGAGATCGCACCATGACCCTTCCCCCGACGATGCAGGCCATGGTCACGATGGGTCACGGCGACCTCGACCAGATGGTCTTTCACACCGACTGGCCACGCCCGGAGCCGGCTGCGGGCGAGGTGCTCATTGAGGTCGGCGCCTGCGGGCTCAACAACACGGACGTGAACACGCGCACCGGCTGGTACTCCAAGGCGGTGACCGAGGCGACGACCGGCGGCGCCTACGAGACGGTGCATGACGAGGACCCGACGTGGGGCGCGGCGCCAATCTCCTTCCCGCGCATCCAAGGCGCGGATGTGTGTGGCAGGATCGTCGCCGTGGGCGCGGGCGTGGACGCGGCACGGATCGGCGAACGGGTCATCACGGACAACTGGCTGCGCGACCCGGGCACGCCCGAGGATCTCAACAAGACCGGCTATTACGGCTCGGAGCGAGACGGCGGGTTTGCCGAATACGCCACGATCCCCGCCCGCAACGCGCTTACCGTCACGTCGGATCTCTCAGACGCCGAGCTTGCGACGTTCTCCTGCTCCTACTCCACCGCCGAAGGGATGCTGAGCCGGGCAGAGGTTACCTCCGACGACACCGTGCTGGTGCCGGGCGCGTCAGGGGGCGTTGGCGGCGCGCTGGTGCAACTTGCCAAACGTCGCGGCGCACGGGTCATCGCGCTGGCCTCGAAAGCCAAGCATCCCGACGTGACAGCCCTCGGCGCCGACGTGGTTCTGCCCCGCGCGCCTCAAGACCTCCGCCGAGCGCTCGGAGATGACAAGATCACCGTGGTGGCCGACATCGTCGGCGGGCCGTCGTTCGGGGCATTCATCGACATCATCGTACGCGGCGGACGCTACACCTGTTCAGGCGCCATCGCCGGCCCGATGGTTGAGCTCGACCTGCGCACGTTCTACCTGCGCGACCTCACCTTCACCGGCTCGACGGTCATCAGCCCCGAAATCATGCCGAACCTCATCGGCTACATCGAGCGCGGTGAAATCAAACCCGCCCTCGCCGCCACCTACCCGCTCGCAGAGCTGCGCGACGCGCAGACCGCCTTCATCAGCAAAAAGCACACCGGCAACATCGTGGTGGTGCCGTAGCGCCGCAAGACTGCCAGCGCAGCAAACCATCGAGGCGTAAAGTGGTGACCAGGGCTCGATATGGGAAACCAGTATCGGCATCGATCTGATGTCGAGTAACGTTCTGTTTCTCGATCAGCTTTTGCGCAGAAATAGCGGCGAATTGGGCTTGGTGAGAGCTCATTTGCCATGTCAAGCAGGCGCGCTTCTGCGGCGCGGCCTGTGCTTGGGTCGACGCCTGTTTGCGGTTGTTCGTTCAACGGGTCTCAAGCCGATGAAATGCGGGCTTGGGGTCAATCGAACGTAAAGTACTGGCGTTCCATTTCACACCGACTTGCGGTCGTTCGATGCGCATGCATACGAGCCGGATGTCTAAAGGCCACGGCGCACTGGCCAAGGTGATAAAGCGCTCCGTCGCTCCATGGCCATCCTGCTTCGTTCCCGCCTAAACTAGAAAGGAAAGGGACCCGAGGCTTGAAGTCTGGAACGTTACTTCTCAACCAAGATGCCGGGAACGCATTTCCTCCGGAACGTTCTACTCTTCAGTTTGGCGGGGTTGTTGCCAGTTCTGCTGCTTTATGTTGCGCTTTCACCTGGATTTACGTCCGCCTTGGGTGACGGAGGGCCGTCGCTGGAGCGTTTTCTGAGGCAGGTTGTGACAAATGGCCTGCCGGTAATCTGTGCCGTCAATTATGTCGGTTTCTTCCTACTCGCACTCTCTTGCGAACGACACGAGCAGGGACGCGATCCAGCAACCTACATCGTCGTCGATGTTGTCCTCAGACTCGGTCTTTTCGTTGGTCTTCATGGCTTGATCTATGTGGCTTCAGCCGACTGGTACGGATCGTTCGGCGGCAATCGCGCCACCGCCATTCAGGTTATGGGTCCAACTCTGGCCCGGTCAGCCCTCTTCGACAACATATCCGGGGTGTATTTCTTTGCGACTTTCATCAGTGCCATTCCCTTGTACGCGTCCGCAACCAGACGGTCTGAGCGGCTGGCGCCGATCGTCCGGCGTCTTCCCAAAGTCGGCGGGCCGTTTGCCATCTCATTCCTGATCTCACTGACGGTGGCTGTCGGTTTGTCGGAGCTCGCGAGCGCCATTTCCCACGCAACGAGCCATAGCTGACGAAAACCGGCACGACGCGGCACTGTTCAGGATCTGAAAACCGAAAAAGGCGACGATCTGGAAGTTCGACGTGCGCATAGGGGGGCGCATGCAGGCCAAAAGTGAGGTGCCCCTAGATTTGTAGACGCTTTGCTTGGTAATTTTGGAAGCAAAGGACGACGCAAATGTCAGGGCAAATTCGTTACTCAGATGAGTTCAAGATCGACGCGGTGGCGCAGGTCACGGAGCGTGGATATTCGGTCA
>NZ_JBRBVB010000012.1:0-7574 GCF_052825805.1 Pseudaestuariivita sp.
CTGACACCCATCCCCCAAAAGATCATCGCAGATTGCGCACCGGCAAAGGTGCGTGCCACGTCGCGCAGCACGTCCGCGTCGATCCCGCAGATCTCGGCCATGGCCTCGGGGGTGAAGTCCGCCAGATGCGCCTTCTCCGCCTCCCAGTTCTCGGTATAGGCGTCGATGTACTGCTGGTCGTAGAGCCCCTCTTCGACGATCACCTGCATGATCGCGTTCAGCATCGACACGTCCGCGCCGGGGCGGAACTGCAGCATGTGGGAGGCGAACCGCTTCAAAGCCTGGCCGCGCGGGTCCATCACGATGAGCTTGCCGCCGCGCTTGGTGAACTGCTTGAAGTAGGTGGCCGCAACCGGGTGGTTCTCGATCGGATTGGCGCCGATCACGATCGCCACGTCCGCATTCTCGATCTCGTTGAAGGTCGCGGTGACCGCGCCCGAGCCAACGTTCTCGATCAGCGCCGCAACGGAGGAAGCGTGGCAGAGCCGCGTGCAGTGGTCGACGTTGTTGTGGCCGAACCCCTGCCGGATGAACTTCTGGAAGAGGTAGGCTTCTTCGTTCGTGCATTTGGCGCTGCCGAACCCCGCCACTTCGCGACCACGCCCTTTGAGACCGTTTGCGGCGGCATCGAGCGCCTCGTCCCAGCTGGCCTCCCGGAAGTGCGTTTGCCAGTTGCCCGGATCCACATTCAACCCCTTCGCGGGCGCATCCTCCCGCCGGATCAAGGGTTTGGTCAGCCGGTGCGGGTGGTGGATGTAGTCAAAGCCGAACCGCCCCTTGACGCAGAGCCGTCCTTCGTTCGCGGGACCGTTGATGCCCTCGACATACTTGACCTTGTCATCCTTGATCTTGAGCGAGACCTGGCAGCCGACGCCGCAGAACGGGCAGACGCTCTCGACCTCGCGGTCGTAATCCTTGCTGTCACCCACTTGCGCCTCGTTCACCACGCTCGAGGGCATCAGGGCACCCGTCGGGCAGGCTTGCACGCATTCGCCGCAGGCGACGCAGGTGCTCTCGCCCATCGGGTCGCCCATGTCGAAGACGGGGTAGGCGTCGTGACCGCGTCCCGCCATCCCGATCACGTCGTTCACCTGCACTTCGCGGCAGGCCCGCACGCAAAGCCCGCACTGGATGCAGGCGTCGAGGTTGACCTTCATCGCCACATGGCTGTCGTCGAGCAGCGGGATGCGCGGCGCCTCGAGCTTGGGAAGGCGACTCTCGGACACGCCATTCGCCTCCGCCATGTCCCAAAGGTGGGAGGATTGGTCGTGCGCCTCCGCCCGCTCGGGCTGGTCGGCGACGAGCATCTCGACCACCATCTTGCGCGCGTTCTTGGCACGAGCGGAATCGGTCATCACCACCATCCCCTCGGACGGCTCGCGGATGCAGGAGGCCACCAAAGTGCGCTCCCCCTCCACCTCGACCATGCAAGCACGGCAGTTGCCATCGGGGCGATACCCCGGCGCAGGTTTGTGACAAAGATGCGGGATCACAAGGCCGCGGCCATTGGCGACTTCCCAGATCGTCTCGCCCGCGCGCGCCTCGACCTGCTCGCCGTCAAGCGTGAATCGGATAGTGTCGGACATGGCGCGCCTCCCTGCTGGAGGGTGTTAAAGCATGCCGCGGGACACCGTGCTAAGACCGTTCCCGACGCGGGGCAGCGGTTTTGCGGCGCGGGAGCGCCTCCGAGGTTTCCGATCCGGTACCGCAGACGCCTCTTGCGGACGGGGCGGATCGTGCCAGTATCCCGCCCATGTGTACGATCGCAGAGGTGTCCTGATGTCCGAGCTTGTCCTTGTCCGCCACGGCCAGGCCAATTCGGGCGCCAAGACCGAAGAAGAGTACGACCGGCTCAGCCCTCTCGGCCACGACCAATCGGGCTGGCTGGGGGAGTGGATGCGCGGCGCGCATATGACGTTCGACCACCAGGTCCACGGCGCGCTCAGGCGGCACCGCGAGACGCACGCCGGCATGGCGACGGGCTCCGCCGAGACCGATGCGCGCCTCAACGAGATGCAGTACTTTCCCATGGCCGAGGCGATGGAGCGGCACTGCGGCCTGGCTCCCCCCGAGGACGCCGACGCCTTTGCCGACCACGTGCCGCCCACGATGCGCGCCTGGCAGGACGGGCAGCTGCACGGCGTGCCGGACACGTGGGAAGGGTTTCACGGACGCATCGCCGCCGCGGTCGATGCGCATTGCCGGACGGACCAGCGGGTGCTGATGGTGACCTCCGGCGGAGTGATCGCCTCGATGATCGCGCGGGTGCTCGACCTCGAGATCCCGGCGCTCACCTCGGTCCTGCTGCAGACGCGCAACGCCTCGATGCACAGCTTTCGCAAGTTTCGCGGACAGTGGCATTTGCATCAGTTCAACGCCGTGCCGCACCTCGAGACGCCGGACCGCGCCCATGCGCTGACGTTTGTCTGACCATGACGGCGCCGGCGCGGATGCACTGGTGTGGGACGGGCGCCGAGGCGCTGCCGGGCCTGCTCCAGTGCCTGTCCGCTTTTCCCGAGCGGGTGGAGGTCTGGTCGGACAACCCCACCCTCGCGCGGCCTGCCCTGCCCCGCACGGCACCGACGCCGCGCGCGTTCGATCTCACCGACCTCAGCGCGGTGCTGCAACCGCGGGACATCATCATCGCCCATGTCACCGGCACGCGGCTCACTGAACTGGCGGCGATGGCGGCCAACCGCGGTGCGCATCTGGTGACGCCGCACCCAGCGCCGCCGCAGCTGTTGGCGCAGCACGCGCAAGCTATCCTGACGAAGACGACGCTGATCTCGGGATGCGGGGTCAGCCCAGGGCTGGACCTGCTGCTGATCCGGCACCTCGTCGCGCTCTACCGGGCGAGCGCTGCGTTCGATCCAACCCACCGCCTGTCGCTGGCGAGCTTTGCCGGGTGCCTGCCGCAGCACCCCCAGCCCTTTCGCGCGACGCTCGGGACCGAGGCGCACCGCCTTTTGCGCACCCTCGGCGAGCCGGCGCAAAGCGTCTCGCGGTTCAAGGAGAGCCGCGTCAACTTGCCGTGGGATGCCGCCTACCCGGTGACCCTGCCGACACCCGAGGCCGAAGAGTTCGAGGCGATCCCGCGCGGAGATGCGACAATGCTTCTGGAGGACGCGGGCTTTGATCCGACCTGGCACATCGCCGAGTTGCACCAGGCGATCCTGCGCCCGGTGGGCTGGGCGGCGGCCTGGGGACCGGTGCTCTCGCAGATCGACACGCTCGCCCCGCCCGGTGACAAGGCTGCGACCGACACCGCGCTCACCGCGACGGGCGGGGACCGGATCGTGCTGTCGGTGACGCTTGTGGCCGAAAGCGCCGAACGCCCGGTCTGGCGGCAGACGGCCACAGTGGAGGCCGTCGACAGCGACGCCGGGACCGCGCACGCCCGGCTCTGCGGCCAGCACGTCAACGCGGCACTCGGCTGGCTTTGCGGCACCGAAGCGCCCCCGCCCGGCCATACGCTCAGCGCGCAGGACGCGGACCTTGCCCGACGCTGGGTCCGCCAGATCACCGCCGAGGCGCGCCACGTCTCGATCGGGTGAAAAGCACCGGGATAGATTACGATGACAAAACGTTGACATTTTATCATCGTTGATGCCACAACGCCCTTATTGCAAGGCAAGGAGCGCGCGGCATGAGCGGACGTTGGGACTTTTGGATCGACCGGGGCGGCACGTTCACGGACATCGTGGCGCGCGATCCAGAGGGGGCGATCCACACGCACAAGCTCCTCAGCGAGAACCCCGAGCGCTATCAGGACGCCGCCGTGCAGGGCATTCGCGAGTTGACTGGGACGGACAACGCCTTTGCTGACGACCTGATCGGCGCGGTGAAGATGGGCACGACCGTCGCCACCAATGCGCTGCTCGAGCGCAAGGGCGAGCGGGTGCTGCTGCTGATCACCGAAGGGCTGACCGACCTGCTCAAGATCGGCTACCAGACGCGCCCCAAGCTCTTTGACCTCGAGATCAAGCGCCCGGACCTGCTCTACGAACAAGTGGCACCGCTGCCCGAGCGCCTTGACGCCGATGGCAATGTGCTAACCGCGCTCGACGAAGACCGCACGCGCGCCGCTCTGCAAGACGCCTTTGACGCCGGCATCCGCGCCGTCGCCATCGCCGGTCTGCACGCCTACCTCAACCCCGCGCACGAGACCCGCGCCGCGGAAATCGCCCGCGAGATCGGGTTCACCCAGATCTCCACCTCGGCCGAAGTCTCGCGCCTCGCCAAACTTGTCGGCCGAGGCGACACCACCGTTGTCGACGCCTACCTCTCCCCGATCCTCCGCCGCTACGTGGACCAGGTCGCGGGCGCTCTCGACCTCGGGCGCGCGGCCAAGGCGCTCTACTTCATGCAATCGAACGGCGGGCTCACCGACGCACAGCTCTTCCAGGGGAAGGACGCGATCCTCTCCGGCCCCGCAGGCGGCATCGTCGGCATGGTCCAGACGGCAGAGGCCGCAGGCCACGACAAGCTCATCGGCTTCGACATGGGCGGCACCTCCACCGACGTCTCCCACTATGCGGGGGACTACGAGCGGTCCTTTGAGACCGAAGTTGCAGGCGTCCGCATGCGCGCCCCAATGATGGACATCCACACCGTCGCGGCGGGCGGCGGGTCGATCTGCACCTTCCGCGATGGCCGGTTCCAGGTCGGACCGGAAAGCGCCGGTGCCGATCCGGGGCCTGCCTGCTACCGCAGGGGTGGCCCCCTCACGGTGACCGATTGCAACGTTATGTTGGGCAAGCTGAACCCAGATCACTTCCCTGCCGTCTTTGGCCCCGAAGGCGACCAGCCCCTCGACGTGGACGCCGTGCGCAAAGGCTTTGCCGCCCTGGCCGAAACCGTCGCTCAAGAGACCGGCGAGCCACCCCTGTCGCCCGAAGAGATGGCCAGCGGCTTTCTCAAGATCGCCGTCGACAACATGGCCAACGCCATCAAGAAGATCAGCGTCGAGCGCGGCCACGACGTCACCCGCTACACGCTGCAATGCTTTGGCGGCGCGGGCGGCCAGCACGCCTGCCTCGTGGCAGATGCGCTTGGGATGACCAAGGTCTTCCTCCACCCGCACGCCGGAGTGCTCTCCGCCTACGGCATGGGCCTCGCCGACATCCGCGCCTTGCGCGAACGGCAGGTGGACGCGCCTCTGGAGGACATCGACACAGCGCAGGAAGCGCTCGATTTGGTGAGCTCAGCTGCCGCGGACGAAGTGCGCAGCCAGGGCATCGACGACGTGCAGATCGAGGCCCGCGCGCATCTGCGCTACGACGGCTCGCACCAGGCGCTCGAAGTGCCTTGGGGCAGCCCCTCCGACATGCAGCAAGCCTTCGAGGACGCGCACCGCGCGCGGTTCGGCTTTGCCTCCCCCGAACGCGCGATTCTCTTTGATATGGTCAGCGCCGAGGCCATCGGCGCCACCGGTGAAGCCCCCGCCGCCAAAGCAACAGGACCCGGCGCAGACATCGCTGCCGAAGTACCGGTGACCTTTGACGGCGCATCCGCCACCGTCCCGCTCTACAAGCGCGATGACATGGCGACCGGTCAGACCCTAACCGGCCCGGCGATCATCACCGAAAGCACCGGCACCAACATCCTCGAACCCGGCTGGAGCGCCGAAGTCGACGCGATGGGCAACCTCATCCTGACCCGCACCGAGGCCAAATCGCGCAGCGAGGCGGCGGGCACGCAGGCCGATCCGATCCTGCTCGAAGTCTTCAACAACCTCTTCATGTCCGTCGCCGACCAGATGGGCGCGACGCTGGCCAACACCTCCTGGTCGGTGAACATCAAGGAGCGCTACGATTTTTCCTGCGCAATCTTTGACGCCGAAGGGGACCTCGTTGCGAACGCCCCGCACGTCCCGGTGCACCTCGGCTCGATGAGCGACTCGATCAAGACCGTGATGCGCCTCAACCCCGACGTGGCCGAGGGCGATGCCTTTATGCTGAACTCGCCCTTCCGAGGTGGCACCCACTTGCCGGACGTGACCGTGGTGACGCCTGTGTTTGTGGACGGCAAACCCGTTTTCTGGCTCGGCTCGCGCGGGCACCACGCGGACATCGGCGGACGCACCCCCGGCTCCGCCCCGCCCGATAGCACGCATATCGAGGAGGAAGGCGTCGTCATCGACAACGTCAAACTCGTCGACCGTGGCACGCTGCTTGAAGACGAAGCAGTGGCGGTGCTCGGCTCGGGCAAGTACCCCTGCCGCAACATCCCGCAGAACCTGGCCGACCTCAAAGCGCAGGTCGCAGCGAACGAGACCGGCCGGCAGGGCCTGCTCAAGACGGTGGAGACCTACGGCCTCGACGTCGTGCGCGCCTACATGGGCCACGTGCAGGACAACGCCGAAGAGAGCGTGCGGCGGGTGATCGACCAGCTCAAGGACGGTCACTTTGACTACCCGATGGACGAGGGCGCGCACATCAAAGTTGCGGTGACCGTGGACCGCTGCGCACGGACCGCGAAGATCGACTTTACCGGCACGTCGGGTCAGCAGACCGGCAATTACAACGCGCCCAAGTCGATCAGCCGCGCAGTGGTGCTCTACGTCTTCCGCACGATGGTCGGCAACGCGATCCCGCTCAACGAGGGGTGCCTCAAGCCGCTGGAGATCGTGGTGCCGGAAGGCTCGATGCTGAACCCGGAGTACCCGGCAGCGGTGATCTCCGGGAACACCGAAGTGTCGCAGGCGGCATGCAACGCCTTGTACGGCGCTTTGGGCGTGCTTGCGGGGTCTCAGGCGACGATGAACAACTTTGTCTGGGGCAACGAGGACTTCCAGAACTACGAGACGATCTGCGGCGGGACGGGCGCGGGGCCGGGGTTCGACGGCTGCGACGCGGTGCAAACGCATATGACGAACACCCGCTCGACCGACCCGGAGATCCTCGAAAAGAGGTTCCCGGTGCGGCTCGAGACGTTTGGCGTGCGGGACGGATCGGGCGGCCACGGCAAGTGGCGCGGCGGGCATGGCTGCCTGCGGGTCATGCGCTTTCTCGAACCGGTGACCGTGACCACACTCTGTTCCCACAGAGTTGTGCCGCCCTTTGGCGTCGATGGCGGAGCACCCGGCGCGGTGGGTGTGAACTGGGCGGAAATGCCGGACGGCACCCGCGTGGACCTCACGGGCAACGACGAGATCGACCTGCCCGCCGGCGCCGCCTTTGGCATGGAAACACCCGGAGGTGGGGGCTGGGGCGGATAGAAGCAAACCAGCTCAACAATTTCTCAATCTCACACTACATACGCATGAACATGGAAAGAGCTTTACCCATCGATGCGCGCTCAGTCGCGAATTGGTTCGTCCGTCGCGCGGCGGACGATGCAAGAGTGCTGTCAATCATGGAGCTTTTGAAGCTCACCTACATTGCTCATGGGTGGCACCTAGAAATTTACAAGAAACCACTAGTCTTCAATCGGACTGACGTGCCCCTAGTTTTCTAGACACCTGCCTTTTCGAGTTTGAGCTGTCTTTCTTCGAAGTCAACGGGCGACAGCATGCCGTTGTTTGTGTGCTTGCGCTTGGTGTTATAGAACGGCTCAATGTATTCAAACACATC